>CAYNWA010000003.1:0-45488 GCA_964400795.1 uncultured Smithella sp. | reverse complement strand
ATAATGGAAAAAACTGATGCCGGTCAGTTACGATTTATTATTTCATGTTATGAATAAATCATTGGTTGAGAAGTTCGGGTCGGTTGTCAGATTAATGCCAAGCCTCCTTAATCCGGCTTCATCGCCCGGTGTGGGAATATGGGTCATATGAGCTTCGCAATCACGAAGGTCCCTCAGTTTTTCCAGCGCCAGTTGAGCGGCCGGATTGTTTGTTGCGCTGATGCTGATCGCGATAAGCGCTTCCTCCAAATCAAGGCTCACCGATTTTTCATCCAGAATTTCTGTCTTCAGATTTTTGACTGAATTGGTAATCTGGGGTGGCAAAAGTTTTATTTTGTCGGGAATTTCCGCCAGATGTTTGACGGCATGAAGAACCATGCTGGTTGCGGCATGCATCATGGAAGAATTGCTGCCGGTGATGACCGTACCGTCTTTTAGTTCCAGGGCTGCACCACAAAAAATGCCTTCGTTGCCTCTTTCGTAATCTCTTTCTTCCTGAGGAGGTGTAAAGGCGGCCTCCCGTGCCGGAGTAACCACCGAACGCTCTTCGGGAATAAGATTGAAATCCTTCAGAAATAATTCGACCCGCTGCACGGTTTCTCTGTCGGTAAAACCCATCGCGTATTCACAGCGGTAGCGGAAGTAACGGCGGATGATTTCCATCTTGGCTGCTTTTTGCGTTACGTCATCATTGATTATGGCAAAACCGGCTCGATTAACGCCCATATCCGTGGGAGACTGATAAAAAGATTTCTTGCCGGTAATTTTTCCCAGAATTCTCTTTAAAACAGGAAACACCTCGACATCACGATTGTAATTGACGGCTTTCTCTCCGTAGGCATCCAAATGAAAAGGATCAATAAGGTTGAAATCGCGTATGTCGGCAGTAGCCGCTTCGTAAGCGACATTGACCGGATGTTTTAGGGAAATGTTCCAAATGGGAAAAGTTTCAAATTTAGCGTACCCGGAATTAATGCCGTTTCTGTAATCATGGTACAGCTGAGAAAGGCAGGTAGCCATTTTCCCGCTGCCCGGTCCCGGTCCCGTCACGATGACAAGAGGTTTGTTGGTTTTGATGTAGGTGTTTGCCCCATAACCATCGTCACTGACAATCGTATCCACATCCGTAGGATAGCCTTTGGTGAACCGGTGTGTGTAAACAGAAATGTCACGCCTTTCCAGCTTGTTCTTAAAAATGATTGCGGCAGGTTGGTGATCGAAGCGCGTGATCACCACTCCCAGAATATTGATTCCCCATGTCCGTAGGTTATCAATCAACTTCAAGGCATCTGCATCGTAGGTTATTCCGAAATCCGCGCGAATTTTTTTCCTTTCAATATCGCCGGCGTAAATACAAAGGATAATATCGGCCTTGTCTTTTAATTCCTGGATGAGACGCATCTTTACATTGGGGTCGTAGCCGGGCAGGACGCGGGCGGCATGATAGTCATATAAAAGCTTACCGCCGAACTCGAGGTATAACTTGTTGTTGAAACGATCAACTCTTTTAAGAATTTCTGTTGTCTGTTCCTGAATGTATTTTTCGTTGTCAAATCCCGGTTCCTGAATCATCCGATTTCTCCTCTTTGTTCAAAATTAAAACAACCTTATTGATTCTATTTATTGAACTATAAATAGAACAATTTTGTATGTCAATTAATATTGGTTAAAAAGAGACGTTTTGTGATGTTTTTATACCGAAAATGCCTTTTAAAAACTATTTTGCGATGTGCACGTCACATGTTTGACTTGATTTACACGCTCTGCTTCCTTACAATAAATAGAATAGGTTTCTGTGATTATTGTTAGCAATATTTTCTTGACATACAAACGAGAAAGTTCTTATACTTCCTTGCGAATAATATCTTATCAAATCATCAACAAAAATTTAAAGGACGGAGGCAATTATTATGGTAGAAAAAAAAGGGTTAAGCAAACCGGTGAAATTGAAGGCGGATCTGGCAGAATTGCTGGGCGCTAAAGCGCTTCCCCGCACAGAAATAACCAAGAAGCTGTGGGATTACATCAAGGCCAACAAGCTGCAGACCACAAAAGTTAACGGCAAACCCGAAAACGCGGGAAAGAACATTGTCATTGACGCCAAGTTAATCAAGATTATTAACAATACCAAGGTTAAAACCTCGAGTGGCAAGGTTGTAGACTTCACGAAATTGAAAGAAGGACAAACCATTGATATGATGCAGATAGCCTCCGTTGTCAGCGCTAATATCGAATAAATCTCCAATATATTTTTTCAGAAACGGGCAGGTTTCAGACCTGCCTGTTTTTTTTGCACATATTATTAATCTTTTTCTTTCGATTCCGGGAAAAATCTTTTCATTCTTGAATTCATGTTGTTGATTTTGCGACCAATGCCGTATATGGTTGTCATACAAGTTCAACTGCTTGAAGAAATTTTATGTTCCGGGAAACGTAACCTATGAGCAGAAAAGCCATATTATGGCCGATAATCATATCCATTGTAATCCATTTAACGCTACTTGCGGTTGCCGGGATGATTGATTTGCGTGAAAATATCACACCGCTGGACGTGCTTTCGGTAAGCATCAAGGAGTTGGATTTGGAAGAAAAGCCGGCTCCTAAAAATGAAAATGAAACAAAGGAAAAAATAAAACCGGTTCAAACAAAAAAAGAGAAGGGTTCGCTGCTGAACGATGAAGGATGGCGTGAAGAAACGATTGATTGGAGCAGTACCGATATCAAGTATGTTACTTATTTGATGAAAATCAAAAAGAAGATACTTGGGCTTTGGAAATATCCTCAGAAAGCTTTTGCCAAAAATGAAGAGGGAGGCGTTGTTGTCCGAATGTCCATTGACGCTGACGGCAACCTTGCCGGTGTAACGCTCTTATCCTCATCGGGATCCATGGATCTTGACGAGGGATCTTTAAACGTTGTCCAGCAGGCGGCGCCTTACGAGCCTCTGCCGGCAGTTTATAAACTTTCGCGGCTGCATATCATCGCTTCTTTTAACTACAAGATCATGGATTAAACTTGACTTTTTTTAGCAGTTCCGGCGTTATTTCCGTGCAGGGTTGCCTCTGATTTTTATTTCGTCAATATTCATACTGGCCTGTTTGAGCAGCTCAAGAAACTCAACCTGACGCGACGCGGGCAACTCCTGAATATTGCCCAGTTGGCTATTGAGGTAATCAAGTTTCGTCTGCAAATCAGCAAGTAATGGAGCCAGCTCAACCGGCTGCGGTACAGCCGGTGCCCGTTTTAATACTTCCGGTTTTGCTCCGCCTTTAACGGTAATTTCTTCCAGATATTCGGGAATGGCAACATCAAATCCCAGTTTTTCCCGGATTAATGCAGCCAAGGTATCCTGTGCGCCGGCTTCACCATGGACTAAATACACCGGCATTTTTTTATTCCGAAAATGTCCCAGCCAGTCCAGAAGCTGACGTTGCCCGGCGTGCGCGGAAAAACCGCCAATGGTCCATATCCTGGCTTTGACGGCGATCTCCTCGTTAAAAATACGGATTTTTTTCGCGCCTTCAATGATTTTCCGGCCGGGTGTTCCCTGCGCCTGGAAACCGACGAACACAAGGCTTGCGCCGGGCCGCCACAAATTATGCCTCAGATGGTGTCTGATCCGTCCGGCGTTGCACATGCCGGAGGCGGAAATCACGATGGCCGACCCTTTCATTTCGTTGATTCTCATCGATTGCTCGGTCGATGACGAAAACTGCAACTGCGGCAGATCCAGAGGATCTTCCCCTTTTTTCAGTATGTTTTGCGTGTCGGCATCCAGGTATGTGTGGTGCCGTCGAAATATCTCCGTGGCCTTGATCGCCAGCGGACTGTCGAGATACACCGGCATATCCTTGGGCAGTTTTCCCTTGATGTCCAGCAGATAAAGAGAATAAAGCATCTCCTGCGTTCTCTCAACGGCAAAAGCGGGAATGATGATCTTTTCACCTCTGGAATAACTGTACTGAATGGCCTCGGCCATTTCATTGAGACTGTCCTCTTCGCCTTTATGATCGCGATCACCGTAAGTGGATTCCATAAAAAGGCAGTCCGCGTCACTGATCGTAACGGGATCCTCCATGAGCAACTGATGACGGCGGCCGATATCGCCGGAGAAAACAAGTTTTGTGGACGTGCCGTTTTCCTCAATAAACAATTCCAGGATGGCCGCCCCCAAAATATGGCCAGCGTCCTGAAAATTGATTTTGATGCCGGCGGCAGGCGTAAAATTCTGATTGTAGGTTATTTTTTTGATCAAGGGGAACACGGCTTCGGCGTCAGGAGTGGAATAAAGTGGCTCGCTTTTCTCCGTTCTGCCGTAACGCTGCATTCTTCTCGTCTTCGATTTCGCATCCGTTTCCTGGATATGGGCACTGTCCAGAAGCAGTATTTTGATCAGTTCCCCCGTCGGCTCCGTTGCGTAAACAGGCCCCTTGAATCCGTTCTGCACCATGCGGGGTAATAATCCCGAATGATCAATGTGAGCATGTGTGATCAGAAAGAAATCGATATGAGACGGGTCGTAGGCTTCAATGTCCCAGTTACGTGTCTCAACATCCGCACCGCCCTGATGCATCCCGCAGTCGACGGCGAATCGTGCCTGATCGGTTTCGATAATAAAACAGGAGCCGGTGACTTCTCTGGCGGCTCCGAGAAATTTAACTTTCATGGAGAAATCCTTTTTTTATGTCGCACTATTAAGGTATGGTAACGATTCCGGAGAATGAGCACACAAACATTATGTCCTGATCAAAACAGGATATAAATATTTCGTGAAAATCGCCGTAAAAAATACCACTGGTTATTTGCCTGATTAGAAGGCCGCTTTAGCCGCCTTTTTCAACTTCTTGGCCTCTTTTTTTTCTTTAACGGATTTTGCGGGTTTTTTCTTGGCATCTTTTTTCCCTTTGTCCATTGATTTACTCATGATCTGTCCTCCAAATATTAATTTCAGATTCAGCTAAAACATCATCAGTGGATTAAATTTGTAATGACTATAATAGAAGCATAGAATTTCGTCAAACATAAAAAGAGAAGATACCATGGCACGAAATTATTTTATCTTCCCTGGTTTCGTTTGTTTCAGATGGTCCATCAAGTATCGTGTTTCACAGGAATATGTCACAAAACGTAAACTGGTGACAATTGTGCGTCATGCAGGAATGTAGGCCAGAGCTCAACCTGGGAAAAACATAAAACCAGACGGGAATAACAAATCTTTACTTCACCAAGTAATTCTTTTTCTTATTATTTCAAGGATAAAACCCTATAAATTCTCTTTCTGTCCTCCAACTGATCAAGTGGGTTGCGTTTCTCAAATGATTTTCTCTCTTCTTCTTTCGGCCATTCACTCTGTCTGTCGGCCTTGTTCTATCTATTATTGCCCGTCTCTTGACCGGCGAATGCCTGGGAGACCGGGCAATCCAGTTTTCTTCTCTCGGAAAACTTCTCGTGCACGACCTGAACCCATTTTTCTGAACCTTTCTTCTGGCTTGATGAGAAAAAGAACGCAATGTTTACAAAGCAACAAATGTCATGATTGACTTTTTCTATTGCATTGAATAGCATTTTAACATTATTTAGCGCATCACATATAAATAATATCCCATCGAAACATTACAAGGAGAGAAAAATGACTTTTAAAAAAATTATAGCATACTCAATTGTTGCAACCATTGCATTTGTCCTTACGGTTTCCTGCCAGAATATGCCCAGGACATCCACTATATCCCCGGTTCTGAAAAGTGGGAACGGCAAAACAGCGGGAACGGCTATTGTCATCACGCCAACTAATGTACTCCAGAAATCTCAGAATCTGGGAATTACAACCCATGACAACGCCCGATGGTTTCTTGCAAACCTGGCGCAGGGTGTCAGTTATTCCTTCGAAACAGAAGGTCAGGGTGACCCTGCACTGTACATCTATAAGAAATCACAGGTGGATAAAAACAGCACCATAAATGGTGATCCCGTCGTATGGGACAACGATAGCGCCGGTGACGGCAATAACGGCAGCTTATCATTTAGAGCACCGCAAACAGGCGCCTATTATATCCGTATTGCCCTTTACGCTGGAAGCAATTGGAACGGCAATCTGGAATATAAAATACAGTAAAAAAATCATTTGTTGTGATGCGTAAAAGGCCTTCTCCCGGGCAGGGAGTAGGCCTTTTTACTGCACATAAACCATTTATGATAGAAATTCGTCAAAACGTCTTCTTGAAAGAATTGCAAAGCATTGGATTCAAGTTTTGACTCTATTAGAAGCTTTATGTCAACGAACTGGCAGAAGGCGGAGGATGTCAAGAAATATTTATGGGAATAATTTTCAGAGGTTTCTTTTGGTTGACAAGGTTCAGACGATTAACATAGAAATATGATAATGAAGGTGAGAACGCCATGTCCGAAAACAATAACATACAGCCGGTGATCGCCGCCCGCAATCTGAAAAAAGTTTTCGGCACGTTTAAGGCCGTTGATGATATTTCCTTCCATGTGGCTCCGGGAGTATGTTTCGGCATTCTGGGACCGAACGGCGCCGGCAAGACGTCCACCATCAGAATGATTTACGGATTTTCACCGCTTACGTCCGGTGATATTTTTGTTTTCGCACTGGACATCAAAAAACAATACCGGAAAATCAAAGCCCGTATCGGTGTCTGCCAGCAGGACAACACGCTTGATCCTGATTTGACGGTGATGCAGAATTTTGAAGTTTTCGCCCGCTATTTCAATATCGAAAAGAAAACAGCCCTTGACCGTGCGACGGCGTTGCTGAAATTTTTCGCCCTGGAACAGCGCCGTAACGCGCGTGTCACCGAACTCTCCGGAGGGATGGTACGCAGGCTGGTGATTGCCCGCGCCCTGATTAATCAGCCAGATCTCATCATCCTGGATGAACCGACGACGGGTCTTGATCCTCAGTCGCGGCATCAGGTATGGGAGCGTTTGGAAAGCCTGAAAAAACAGGGCATGACAATCCTGCTAACCACGCATTACATGGATGAGGCTGCGCGTCTCTGCGATGAACTGGTCATCATGGATCACGGAAGAATCCTGGCACAGGGCTCCCCGCAATCCTTAATCAGCGAGTACACGAGCGGGCATATCATTGAAATTGCCGAACCGGATGAAAATATACGCGCGTTTGCCCGCGATAAGCATGATCGGCTGGAGGACCTGGGCCATCGTCTGATTATTCACGCCTCCAACGGACACGAATTCTACCAGGAATTTTGCGACCACTTTATCGATAAAAGCTGTATGCTGCGCCCGGCCACGCTGGAAGATGTTTTTCTGAAACTGACCGGAAGGGAGCTGCGGGAATGAACTTTAGAATTTATACCCGATTCATCCGCGTCTGGCAGCGCAATCTCACGGTTTACAAGGAAAGCTGGAAAATCAATTTTCTGCCGCCGCTGCTGGAACCGTTTTTTTACCTTCTGGCGTTCGGCATCGGATTCAGCGGAATGATCGGCTCAATTACTTACGCTTCCCGCGAAATCTCCTATGTCCTTTTTATCGCACCCTCCCTTGTCGCGATCAATATCATGAACAACGCCTTTTTTGAAAATACGTACGGTTCATTTGTGCGGATGTATTATCAGAAAACGTTTGATGCCATGATGGCCACGCCACTGACTGCCGAAGAAATCGTGACTGGTGAAATTGTCTGGGGAGCCACCAAATCGGTTATCGGAACCATCATCATGCTGATCATCATCAGTTTTTTCGGACTAATCAGCTATCCAGCGGGATTACTGATCATTTTTGTCGCCTTTCTGGGCGGTATCGCCTTCGGTTCGGTGGCAATGGTCTTCACCGCCATCGTGGAGAGAATCGAGTTATTTAATCTGCCGGTATTTTTGTTCATCACCCCCATGTTTCTTTTCAGCGGGACGTTTTTCCCAATAAGTGGTTTACCCTTGTGGGCTCAGTATTTTGCCTTAACTCTTCCACTGACCCATCTAGTCAATTTGGTCAGGGCTTTGAGCCTGGGCATGTTTAACGCGGAAGCGCTGGCTGGATTCCTCTATTTAATTGTTTTCTGTCTCATTATGTTTCCCCTGGCAATTTTCAAGATGCGCCATAGGCTTATCAAATAATTTTTACGGCACAAGAAAAAAAGGGAAATATTACTTGACTAAAAACCTTTAGTATGAACAGGTGCAAAAAAAGAAAATACCGGATATATTTTTATAAACGGGCTGTAACCATCGGGGATTCTTTTAAATCCTGATGGTTTTTTCTTTAGAGGTAAGGCATACAAGCCCCTCACTTTTTCCTTCCTTCTCAACCAGGAGACGGATGGGGGTGATTTTGATGCTTTGTGGGGCCCCATCGGGGAATGAAGATTCAATAAGATGTTACTAAACGAAAGGGGATTAAAATGAATAAAAATTTGTATGTCGGCAACCTGTCTTACAAGATTACGGATGAAGATCTTAAATCCAACTTTAGCGAAGCGGGGGAAGTTGCAACGGCTTCAATCATTAAAGACAAGTTTACAGGTCAGTCCAAAGGTTTCGGTTTTGTTGAAATGAAAACAGAAGAAGGCGCTGCGGAAGCGATTAAAAAATTCAACGGCGGAACCCTTGATGGCAAATCAATAGTCGTCAACGAAGCCCGACCGAAGAAAGAGTTCAGCGGCGGCCATCGGGGAGGCGGTAATCGCGGCGGGGGAGGATTCAACCGTGGCGGCCGCAGATATTAATAACCCTCGCTGATCATGAGACCCTCGCTTCAAAAACAAAGTGAATTGAAGCGTGCTGGGCGAATTATTTCAGGCGTGTAGCGCTGTCGTAAAACAAACGGCGTCGGGATAATAACTAAAAATAAAATTACTCACAAACAAGGAGCAGAAGGTTTTAAAACCTTCTGCTCCTTGTTTTGATGTCCATTTGGATTTAACACGTGATACAATGACCTGGTCAATATTATACATATGTTGATGCACAGGTTTCGCACTTCTGCCGGGATAGTTTCTAAAAATTATCAAAACACCGTTGAGCAATTAAAAAAACGTGAAACAATAGTCCGGTAATCGGCTAATTCCCGCTGGTTGCCCTTCAGATCAGCAGAATCGATTATATGGCAAAAAGAACAACACACGACCTTTTAACTATATCGGGACTTTCTGAAACTCGGCGATGGAATGCGTTCTGCCACAGGTTTTTCCATGCCTATCAGGACCTGGCTCTGAATGAGGTGGAATGATTCAAACCGCTTACTTTTCAAGCGGGTCTGCTCAACGATCACGATTTTTAGCGGATTGCGGCTTATTCATCGCGAATGATAGGGTGTTTTGACATTTTTCGAATCGGACGTCAGCCTGAAACTTGATTAGGACAGAGATATGCTGAAACCCCTGAACTGCGCGGCAAGAAAAAGCGCAGAGATGGCAATCATCACCAGCGCCTCCAGACGAACAAATTTCCTTCCGGTGGTGACAAACATCTGCAGAAGAACGCCCGCCACAATCAGCATGAGAAGATCGTTCATCCCCAGCCGCCGCGCAAGCATTGTTCCATTTTCCACAATCCAACTCGACCCCAGTACGATCATGGCAATGCCTGAAATAAACAACAGAAACGAAAGCATCATCGGATGCACCTGAATCGCAAATCACGGATACATTGTAATGCCCGTCATCACAAATCTTCCGGATAAAATCAAAAGGCTTGTCCCGTCTACGCTCATTAAGACAATTTGATGGCCGTTTGCATTCCTTTGCTTGAAGAATCAATATATTCGGTGAATTTTTCGGCGATGGTTCTTACCGTATGTTCGAATTCATCCACATCTTTATCCAGAAGCGTCATGCGGAAACCGAGCAGTGGAGTAAAGAAAGACGTCAAAGGCACCACGCAGATGCCGGTGGAAGCCAGCAGATAATAGACGAAACGTTTGTCGTGCTCAATAGGCTCCTTCACGAGATTTTCGACAAACTCCCGGACCTCCCTGTTTTTAATATGAAGCTTTTGATTGCTGTTCAGGCCGGATTCGTTAAAGACAATGGTCATATAAAAAGCGCCGTCGGTTTTATTGACCATCAAACAGGGAACATCCTTCAAAATGTTGTATGCGATATCCGAAAGCTTTTCATAATGCCTTCTGCGTTCCTGGAGGTATTTATCATACTCCGGATGCGTCACGATTTTCGGAATCGCCAGTTGCGGCAATGTTGTCGAACAAACCTCCGACATTTTCTGATGGAGGATGGTATTGATAAAGCGATCGAAAATCGGATCTTTGCCGGCATTATACACTTCCATCCAGCCGCACCGCGAGCCGGGCCAGGGCAGTTCCTTGGAAATGCCTTTCATGCTGATGGCCGGAAGATCACCAACAATGTCCGAAAGCGGCACAGTCTTTTTGCCGTTAAAAACGATATTAATGTAGGTTTCGTCAAAGACAACGAAAAGATCGTTTTCTTTTGCGATTCGTACGACATTCCGCAGTGTTTCCTCCGGATAAACAAAACCGGTGGGATTATCGGGATTGATCACCAGGATGCCGACGATGGCTTTGTGGCTTCTCACTTTCTGCTCCAGTTCCCGCATATCCGGATGCCATCCGTTGTATGGATTCAACCGGTAGGTATTCGGCGGAAAAGACGCGTGCAGAACTTCCGCCATGAAATGCGTGGAATAGGTCGGTTCCGGCATGATCATGCGGGCATCAACCTGGATGGAGCTGTAAGCGCGGGCGATAGCGTCGCCCAGACCGTTGAAAAATATGATATCTTCCGGTGTAATCCGCACCCCGCCACGGCTGTTGAGACGGTCGGCAAGAAACTCTCTGGTGGCGTTTACACCTTTTGTCGGCGAATAAGCAAAAGACGCATCATCCTTGATGATTTCAAAGAGCACTTCCTTCATCCAGTCGGGAATTTTTTCTCCCTTCTGCACCGGATCGCCGATATTTTCCCAGATGATGTTAACACCGTATTCTTTCAGCTTGTTGGCGATCAATACAATATTCCGTATTTCATAAGTGAGTCCGCTGCCACCGCGGGAAATTTCAAAACGCATAAGTATTTTAACCTCTTAGATGTTATCACTGCATTTCATAATACATATTTGTTCAAATATCCAGAGGTTTTTAGTGAGTCAAGCTGAAAACGAATCCCGACAAGTCGCGATGAAGTTTGTCCATGCCATCTGAAGGTGGCGGGATAATTCGCTCTAAGATTTTCCGAGCACTACGTTTCGTAAAATCAAGGCTCATTAAAGCGTAAGGCGTAGTGACGCACGCTAAGAGCAAGCGTAGCGCAGCTCGAAGCGATTGCGGAACTATCCATTCCCGATTTATAGGAATGGAAACTATCCCCTGTGCGAAGCACAGCGGGATTTGAGGGTACATTAGCGTTAAAAACAAAAATAGGGACAAAATATTTATTTTATGTTATCGCAGTGCCGCGTCAGGCAAGTTGCGTTTTCATACTTGATTGTGAGACTCAAATTTCAAAAACGAAGTGCATTGAAATTTGTAAGTCGAACAATCCCGCACAGCGGAGGGTATGATACCCCGCAGCTTGCTGCGGAATTAGGGTCCAGGGCTTGCCCTGGGGTTCATACCCGTGATTATAAAATGACAAGAGGAATACCAATGGAAGAAAAAAGTTTTTCGGAATTGCTGGATGAAACAAACCTTAAGCCCAGGCGTTTTTCCGCCGGTGAAAGAATTGATGCAATGATTGTCAATATCACAGCGGAGTGGGTCTTTATCGATCTCGGCGCCAAAAGCGAAGGGTATCTTGATAAGAAGGAATTTCTCGACGAAAACAGCAACCTGACGGCCAAGGAAGGTGATTCCATTACAGCCTATTTTGTATCTTCGCGCCACGGAGAAAAACTTTTCACCACCAAGTTGCTTTCCAGCAAAAGCGTTGACGATTTTCTATTGAAAGCCTTCCAGACGCAAATTCCCCTGGAAGCGACCGTCGAGAAGGAAATCAAAGGCGGCTTTTCCGTAAAGATCAATCAAAATGTCAGCGGCTTCTGCCCCTACTCGCAGATGGACATAAAAAAGATAGATGACGTTGCCGCCTACGTCGGCAAGAAATTTGAATTCATCGTTTCCGAGTATTCGGAAAAAGGACGAAATATAATCCTGTCACGCCGACCAATTTTAGAAAAACTTGAAAAAGAAAAAATCGCCGCGCTGAAAAATTCTCTGCAACAGGGAATGACGGTGAGCGGCGTGGTGACGAGCGTTCAGAAATTCGGCGCTTTCGTCGATTTGGGTGGGATTCAGGGATTGCTGCCTGTTTCCGAAATGGGCTGGGGACGGGTTGAAGATCCCAAAGTGCTCTACTCGCCGGGCGACAAGATTGAAGCCGTAATCATCAACCTAGACTGGGAAGCTAATCGCATCACCCTATCCGCCAAAGCAACGCTGCCCAATCCCTGGGATGAATTTGTCAGGAAGTACCCCGAAGGAAGCGTGCTAAAGGGCAATGTCTCCAATTTGACAAACTTCGGCGCTTTCATCAAGATGGAAGACGGCGTCGAGGGGCTTTTGCATATTTCCAAACTGGCGCGCGGCAAAAAAATCAAACACGCCAGCGATGCCATCAAAGCGGGTGAAGAACTGGAAGTGAAGATTGAAAAAATCGATCGCGAGAACAGAAAAATTTCCCTGGATCTGGCCGGCAGCGACAAGAACACTTCCGCGGCGTCGGGCGATGAAGACGATTTCCGCAACTACCTTTCCAAATCACCGAAAGCGATGGGCACGCTGGGGGATATGTTCAAAAAACCGACCAAGAGGCGCTAAGCTGTTTCGAAGAGAACTTCACCTATAATTTTATGTTACATTGAAAAGCGAAAATGTGGTTACATAAATAAAAACGTTCGCCATGGAACAATGATGACTATAATTTTGTGGATTATAGCTGTTTTGCTGATTTTAGTCGGTTTTATCGGTGCCATCCTGCCGGCTTTGCCCGGTGTGCCTCTAATTTTTATCGGCATGCTTTTGGCAGCTTGGATTAATAATTTTCAGTTCATCAGTGTATTTACGATTATTGTGATGGCTATCTTGACGGCCGTTGCTGTGATTATCGACTATGTCGCTGCGGCCTTGTCTGCCCAAAAAGCGGGGGCAAGCAAGTCGGGTATCATAGGTGCAGCCATCGGTACCATCGCTGGCATTTTCAGTGGCATGTGGGGTCTTCTGTTCATGCCGTTTGTAGGCGCTATCATTGGCGAACTAGTTGCACATAGAGATCTGCTCCGTGCAGGTAAGACTGGTACCGCAACATGGTTTGGACTAATCGTCGCCATTGTTGTTAAGCTGGCGGTCGCTTTCACGATGGTCGGCGTATTTGTTGCGGCGTTGCTGATATGACGATGAGTAATATGCCGCTATCGGATTGCTGAGTCATGAAATTTCCCCGATAATTATCCTTCATTAAGAACCATCAAATATTACTTATCTTCCAGTACAATCAGTGCGTCGGCAACCACCGGTTCGGCGCCGTCAATGATAATCGGATTGAGATCGATTTCTGCAATTTCCGGATGCAGCAGGGCAATGTTTCCCAACGCCTGAATAATCCGGGAGAGCTTGTCTTTCTTGACCGCAGGCATGCCCCGGTATTTATCCAGCAGTTTGCTGGAGCGGATTTCCGCGAACATCTCTCGCGCATCTGTATCGGCAATCGGCGCTAGACGCAGTGTCGTGTCTTTGAAAACTTCCGTAAGTACTCCACCCATACCGAAGACAACACAGGGACCGAATCCGGCAAAGCGCGTCATGCCGGCCAGAAATTCCCGGCTTCCTTTGAGCATTTCCTGAACAAGCACCGTAATCTTCCTGCCTGCGTTCTTCTGAATATTTTTGAATTCTTTTTTCAGTTGGATTTCATTTTCCACATTCAAAGCAATAAGTCCCTTGCCGCTTTTGTGCATGATTTTCCAGGAGCAGGCTTTGAGCGCCACCGGATAGCCGATTTTCTTAGCGGCTCTCATCGCGTCTTCAACCTTTGACGTCCGCGCTTCCTTCGTTACCGGCACGCCGTAGCAGGCCAACAATTGTTTTGCTTCGTATTCATCCAGCGCTTTTTGTTTGTTGTCCAGCGCCTTGAGGATAATCTCCTTGGCCGCCTTTTTGATTTTCGGCAAAATGACATCTTTATGCGGTGCGCGCTCCCTGATCTGCTTATAACGATAAAGAGAACCCAGCGCCAAGGCTGTTTTTTCGGGAAACCTGAAAACCGGGATGTTGTTGTCCATGTAGCCTTTTGTATAGCAATCTTCGTCGTCAAAAAACGAGGATATCAGAAAAGGAATGTTGTATTTGTGTGGCAATTCAAAAGCCTCGTTGACGACGGGTTGAGCGTACTTTAAAAATTCTTCCAGAGAAATATTGCCGGCAAGTTCCTTGAAGTGCGGATAAAGTTCCCGCAGATAACCGGTCATCATGACGCCATGAAGAACAAGCGCATCTATTTCACCGCTCTTCATCATCATTTCCGGAAGGGTTATGGCAAGTTTCTGGATGCCCACGTCAAATGTCAAATCAACGGGATTGGCAGCGGAGGCGTGTGGTTCTATATGGCTTCTAATTTCCTTTTGTAATCTGTCGGAAAAGCGCGGGACTTGCAGACCGACCGAATCGCAGAGATAGGCAATAGTCGTCGAAGGGCCGCCGGAGTTGGTCATAATCCCGATACGGGTTCCTTTCAGCGGCGGCTGAGTGGCCAGTGTCCATCCGTTGGCGTATAGATCTTCAACGGAATGTACCCGGATGATGCCCGCCTGTTTAAAAATTCCATCGTAGAGGAAATCAGGCCCAGCCATGGCTCCCGTATGGCTCATTCCTGCGCGGGCGCCGGAAGCGGAACCGCCGACGTATTGGGCAAGAACCGGTTTACGCGGCGTAATTTTACGGGCGACTTCAACAAATCTTTTTCCGTCACGAATTCCTTCTATATAAAGAATAATCGCCTTGGTTTGTTCGTCTTCTCCCAGATATTCCAGGGCGTCAACCATATTGATGTTGGCTTCATTGCCCAGACTGATTGCTTTGCTGAAACGAAAGCCTCTTTTTCTTAACACCTGAAGGGACTGCGTTACATAAGTGCCGCTTTGCGATGCAAAACCAAGCAAACCCGGTTTATGCTCAACGGTAAGAACGGTCGTATTCAGGGAAATCTGAGAATTGATAACGCCCAGACAATTCGGTCCGACAAAACGCAATGAGTAGCGCCTTGCCACATCGTTTAGTTCATTTTCAATAGCTTGACCGGAAGAACCTGTTTCCCTGAAGCCGGCCGTGACAATAATAGCTCTTTTCGTTCCAATTTTACCGAAACTTTCGATAAGCGGAATAATTGATTTAATCGGAACGATCAGAATGGCCAGATCGGGAACTTCCGGTAAATCCTCCGGTGAGGCGTACGCCTTCAATCCCAAAACTTTTTTTTCTGCGGGATGGATAAGAAAAACCTTCCCCTGATATCCATCTTTCAAAATACTCAAGGCCTGGACCGTGCCCATTTTCGTAGGGTTATTGTTTGCTCCAACAACCGCGATGGATTGCGGGTTCATGAGTAAATGTAGTGGATTCTGGGTCATTTTAAGGTTCCTCTATTTATAAAAATTGAGTTAATACATACAACATTTTGAACAATAATCAACAAATTTGAGGAAATGTGGAATAACACAAACAAATCAAAATCAATTCGATTTTTTTGTTTAATTTAAGACCCTTCTAATCGCTTTTCTCAGTCAAATCATAATTTCATAATATTAATCGTTATACTTGACTATTTGCTTAAAAAAATATAGTTAAACAATCTTTGTAAAAGTGGAGAAACTATGGAAGATAATGAACTTTTGAATATCCGCCGGGAAAAAATAGCGGATCTGAAATCGGCGGGTATTGATTTATATCCCAACGATATCAAACCTCAACATACGTCAGTAGAAATATTGGATAAATTCGGTGCTTCTGACAGCGACACGCTGGCTAAATTACAGAATACCTTTTCCGTTGCCGGTCGTTTGATGGCTGTGCGCAATTTCGGGAAGGCGGCTTTCATCAAGATTCAGGATTACAAGGGCCAGATTCAGGGCTATATCGGCAAGAATGTCTTAAGTGCTGAAGACTATTTTATTTTTAAGAAACTCGATATCGGCGATATCATCTATATATCCGGTAAATTGTTTCGCACAAAAACCAATGAACTGACCATAGAAGCGCAAAAGCTGGCTCTGCTTTCCAAATCCATACGACCTCTTCCGGAAAAATGGCATGGTCTGACCGATGTCGAAACCCGATACCGTCAACGATATCTGGATTTGATAGCCAATCCCAAAGTCAAAGAAATATTTCATCGGCGCAGTCGTATTATCAAGTTAATCAGGACGTTCATGGATGAACGCGATTTTCTGGAAGTGGAAACTCCGATGATGCAGCCCCGGGCGGGAGGAGCGGCTGCCCGGCCGTTCAAAACCCATCATAACGCTCTGGATACGGATTTCTATCTGCGGATCGCTCCGGAACTTTATTTAAAAAGACTGGTCACCGGCGGACTGGAAAGGGTTTATGAGATCAACCGGAATTTCCGTAATGAAGGAATTTCCACTTTTCATAATCCGGAATTTACCATGATGGAGTTTTACCAGTCCTACAGCACGTATGAAGATTTAATGTCTCTGACGGAGGATTTATTCGTATACCTTGCTAAAAATTTATTTGGCGGACTGAAATTTAATTATCAGAATACCGAAATAGATTTGACGCCTCCCTGGAAACGCATTTCTGTCAAGGACGCCCTGGTGCAGATAGCCAAAATGGCCCCGGCTGAATTGGAAAATCAGACGCAGGCTTTGTCCTTTGCCCGCAAGATCGGTTGCAAGGTGAATGATAATGATCCATTAGGAAAAATTTTAATGGCCATTTTCGATGAGGTGGTGGAGAAGAAACTGATTCAACCGACATTTGTGACGCATTATCCGGTGGTCATATCTCCTCTTTCCAGAAGGTCAAAAAATGATCCGGACCTTACCGACCGGTTTGAGCTGTATATTTATGGCCGGGAGATTGCCAACGCGTTTTCGGAGTTGAACGATCCTTCTGATCAGAAGGAGAGATTTCTGCAGCAGTTGCATGAACGGGAAGCCGGCGATGATGAGGCTCATGACATGGATGAAGATTATGTCAGCGCTCTGGAATACGCCATGCCGCCTACCGCCGGTGAAGGCATCGGCATTGACCGTCTGGTAATGCTTTTTACCGATTCCGCTTCCATCAGAGATGTCATTTTATTCCCGCTTTTAAGAACGAAGCAGGATTAGAATGTAGATTGAAAAAAATTTCATTGTGAGACTCAAATTTCAAAAACGAATACCCTAACCCTAAAGGGCACTATAGGGGCACTATACGTGAATTGAAATTTGTAAGTCGAACAATCCCGCACAGCGGAGGTAATGACACTCGCAAAGAACAAGCGAAGCGCAGTGGTATCTGTAAGTTGAATTATACCCCGCAGCTTGCTGCGGAATTAGGGTCCAGGGCTTGCCCTGGGGTTCATACCCGTGATATCCGTATTTTTCCCGAGTAAGCAGGATATAATATTGTAATGTCGTACGAACTTTTTATCAGCAGACGTTATTTGAGGGCGAAACGCAAACAGGTATTCGTTTCCGTGATTACATTCATATCCGTCTTTGGTATTTTTCTGGGCGTAGCGGCTTTGATTATCGTGCTGGCAGTCATGAACGGATTTGAAGAAGATTTGCGCACAAAAATTCTGGGAATCAAGGCTCATATTGAATTAACGACCGATATGACCGCTCCCATGAAAAATTATCAGCAGGTACGCGAAAAAATTGCCGGCATCGAAGGCGTTGTCGCATCCACGCCTTTTATTTACTCTCAGGCGATGATTCGCAACGGCAACGGAGTGGCCGGCGTCGTCATTCGCGCCCTGGATACGCAAAGCGCATTTAAAGTGATCAATCTGGGAAAAGTCAACGAAGGTAGTCTGGAATATCTAGACAAAATTCCGCAGGACGTTTCTGCAAATTATAAGAATGATGGCGCATCCTTGGCGGGAATCGTGATCGGCAAGGAAATGGCCAGAAATATGGGAATTTTCCTTTATGATACGATAACCATCATTTCTCCGGTGAGCATTGCCACTCCCATGGGCACGGTTCCCCGTATGGGTAAATTTGTTGTTGTCGGTATTTTTGAGTCCGGATTCTACGAATATGATTCCACCCTGGCTTATTTGTCTTTAGAAAACGCTCAAAAGTTTTTACAGATGGGAGATACGGTTACAGGAATCGATATCAAAGTTCATAATATTTACAAAGCCGATGTCATAGCCAAAAATATTCAAAGCAAACTGGGGTTCCCTTTCTGGACGCAAAACTGGATGCAAATGAATAAAAATCTTTTTTCTGCTTTAAAACTGGAAAAAAGGGTCATGTTTATTATCTTAAGCTTGATTGTTCTTGTGGCAGCCTTCAATATCATCAGCGCGCTGATCATGATTGTTATGGAAAAAAACAAGGACATTGCGATCTTGAAATCCATGGGCGCCACTTCCAAAAGCGTTATGAAAATATTCATTTATCAGGGCATGATTATCGGGGTCATCGGAACATTATTAGGCTCTATCGCCGGGATTTCGATAGCGTTGAACCTGCAACAGGTATCGCAGTTTGTCGAAAAGGTTTTTCATTTTAAATTTTTACCGGGAGATGTTTACTATTTAAGCGAGCTTCCGTCTAAAGTGAACTACGGCGATGTCCTCATCATTGTTATGGGAACGTTGCTGATTTGCCTTTTATCAACCATTTACCCATCGTTGAAAGCTTCCAGAACAGACCCCGCTGAAGCCTTACGATATGAATGAAAACAATAGATTGTTTATAAAACTATGATTATACTGGAAAATTTATCAAAAACGTTTTTCAAAGAAGAAAACAACATAGAGGTCTTAAGAGGGTTAAACCTGAAAATAGAAAAGGGAGAATCTCTTGCTGTTCTGGGTGCTTCCGGGGCGGGAAAAAGCACGCTTATTCATATCATGGGCATGCTGGATCACCCGACCGGAGGGTGTATCCTGATCGATGGGGTGAATGTTTTTGAATGGGAGGAAAGAAAGAGAGCGTCTTTTCGGAACGGGCACATCGGGTTTGTTTTCCAGTTTAATAATCTACTACCGGAATTTAACGCTTTGGAAAATACCATGATGCCGGCATTAATCGGGGGACTGAAGAAAAAGCAAGCCGGAGAAAAAGCTTGCAAAATACTTAAAGAAGTTGGATTAGAGAACAGAATCAGGCACAAACCGGGAGAGCTTTCAGGAGGCGAACAACAGAGGGTCGCAATTGCCCGGGCTTTGATCATGGAGCCGGAAATATTGCTTGTTGACGAACCGACAGGAAATCTTGACACGGAAACAGGAAAGAAGATAGAAGATATACTGGTCAATTTAAATGTGGAGAAAAAAATAACCCTTGTGACAGTGACTCACAACAAATTACTGGCGGAAAGAATGTCCAAAAACATTTTTCTGCGCGATGGAGAAATTTATGAATATTAAGAAAATAACATGTAAAATATCTTTGATTTTTTTATTTTTCATCATTGTGTTTGTTCCACGGGCTGATTCGGAAGAAACTAAAAAGCTTATGGTGATGCCTTTTGAGGTATACAGCAACCAGGATAAATCTGCTATCCGTGAATCTTTCTACAAAAATTTGTCGGATGAGTTGCGGAAAGAAAAATCGGTTCAGATCATTCCTGCCGATGAATTTCTCAAGAAAGATGGCAAAATTAATGAAAATACCGCCATTGATCATGGAAAATCAAATGGTGCGGATTTTGTTATTATGGGCACTCTTACTCAGTTTGGTAAATCTTTAAACGTTGATACTAAAATAATTGACGTGAAAAAGAAAAGTATTTTGCCCCCGGCTTCAGCTCATGGAAGAGGGGTCGTTAATCTTGGTTCTATTATTGAGCAGTTAAAAGTAGGCATTCTTGGCAGTGTGGGTTTGGTACAGAAGATAGCCAGGGTTGAAATTCAAGGCAACCAGAAGATAAATTCCTCAGCAATCGTTACGAAAATAAAAAGTAAGCGAGGCGGAATTTTTTCCGAATCTGATGTAGCCGAGGATATTAAAACCATCTTTAAAATGGGCTTTTTCCTGGATGTCACCGTCGAGACGGCATCTTCGCCCGAAGGTAAAATTGTTACATTTATTGTACGGGAAAAGGGGCTTATTTCCGAAATCAGCATTACCGGCAATAAAGCGTTAAGCAAAGATGAAATTCAGGAAGCTTTAACGATTAAAAAAAGACAAAACCTTAATCATGAACAAATTAAAACCGACATTGCAAAGATAAAAGCACTGTATGACAATAAGGGTTATTATAATGCGGAAATCATGGACAAGGTTGAACCCGACGGAGACAAAGATTTTCGTGTTATTTTGGATATCAAAGAAAATAAAAAGCTTTATGTCCGGTCGATTGCCTTTGAAGGAAATGAAGCATTCAAGTCAAAGGAATTGAAAAAAATAATGAGCACGTCCGAGAAAGGAATCTTTTCTTTCATTACCGATTCCGGTTTGTTAAAGCGAGACCAACTGAAACAGGACATTGGAAAAATAAACGCTTATTATCTCAATAATGGTTTTATTAATTCTCAGGTCGGCGAACCGGAAATAACGACCGATAAAAAAGGAATTCATATAAAAATAAACATTAAAGAAGGGAAAAAATTCAAGGTAGACCAACTGGAAATTTCCGGAGATTTGTTGGAAAAACCAAGAGAAGAGCTGTTAAAATCGTTGAAAGTTAAAAAAGGTGATAATTACAACAGGGAAGCGATTATAAAAGATTTGGATCTTCTGACGCAAGCCTGTAATGATGAAGGTTACGCCAACGCCAGTATTAATCCCAAGATAAACACCCGGGAAGAAGAGCAGCTCGTTGACGTGAATTTTCAAATCGATAAAGGTGATCCCGTTTATATCAATCATATTAATATTATCGGCAATAACATAACCCGGGACAAGGTTATCCGGCGTCAATTGGACGTGGCAGAAAGCGACCTCTATTCCAGCAGCAAATTGAGAAGCAGTTATGCCAAGCTCAACAGGTTACGGTATTTTGAGGAGGTTGATTTTCAAACAGAGAAAGGACCTGATAAAAATACAATGGATGTCAATATTCGGGTCAAAGAACGAAGCACCGGTATGTTTATGATTGGCGCCGGCTATAGCGCTTCCGATAAATTCGTCGGCATGGCGCAGATTACTCAGATGAACTTCTTGGGCTTTGGCCAGATTTTAAGTTTGAAAGCATCGTTGGGTTCCACAATCAATAATTATGACCTGTCATTCACAGAACCGTGGCTTTTTAATTTGCCGCTCTGGTGTAAGGCAGATGTCTGGAATTATGAAAAAGAATACGATTATTACACGTTGGATTCGCAAGGAGCAGGCCTTACTTTAGGCTATCCTTTATTCGAAAGAGTCGTTGGCTATCTGGGCTATAAATTTTATGTCGACGACATCAGGGATATTTCATCGGCCGCTTCTGATTATATTCAAGACCAGGAGGGAAAAACATCTACCAGCGCCGTAACCTTATCTTTGATTCGCGATACAACGGACGATTATATCTTCCCTTCTAAAGGCACCAAAGCAAATCTGTCTGTTACGAATGCGGGCGGTACGTTAGGGGGCGATGCATACTACACCCAGTACGGGGCAAGTTTATTCAATTACTTCCCGCTTCCCCTGGACGTTGTTTTTGCAGTCAAAGGAAGAATCGGATACATTCAGGGACATGATGAAGTAAAAATCCATGGCGAAATGGAAGAAGTCATTCCCTTATCTAATAGATATGTTCTTGGCGGCATAAATTCTCTGCGTGGGTTTCGTTATGTCGGCCCTACCGACGGGGGAACTTCTGATGTTGTGGGCGGGACCAATATGGTGGTCTTTAATGTCGAACTGATTTTCCCCTTTATTAAGGATTCGGGCATGAAGCTGGTCGTTTTCTATGACGCCGGGAACTCTTGGAACAAGAAGTATGATCTTGGTGACTTACGGCAATCTTATGGAGCCGGCATTCGCTGGTATTCACCGATCGGACCTTTAAGACTGGAATATGGCCGCATCATTGACCGAGGGGATTTAAAAGATGATTCTGACGGACGTTGGGAATTTACCATTGGAATGCCAATGTAAACAGAAAAAATAATGCACTATAAAAGAGGAGAATTGTAAATGAAAAAAAATGTTTATCTGATGACGATGATTACATTGTTTGTTTTTATCTGGAGTGTAAGTTCTCTGGCTGCGGATAAAATTGGTTTTATTAATTTACAGGAAATCATGCAGGATTCCAGCGCGGGCAAAAAGGCAGCGGAAGATTTTAAGAAATTTTACGAAAAAGGAACTCAGGAAATAAAAGCGGCGGAAAGAGAGCTGAAAAAAATGAAAGATGATCTGGAAAAACAAGGTTCCATCATGACGCAGAGTTCACGAAATGAAAAGGAAACGGCGTATCAAAAGAAAATGAGAGATTATCAGTTGCTGGTCAACGATACCAACGAAGAGCTGAAAAAACGTGATCAAGAAATGACTCAAAAATTGATGCCCGGAATAATTAAGATTGTCCGTTCCATTGCTGAAAAAGAGAAATATACCCTCGTGATTGATGTGGCAACGATGCCCGTTCCTTATTATGCGAAAGAGAATGATTTCAGCAAGAGGGTGATCGAGGAATTCAATAAATCCAAGTAACAGGGAAACATTTGCTCAATGAAAATGACGCTCGCGGAGATAGCCGTATTTCTTGGCGGCGCCGTCATCGGGTCGGATGATATTATTGTCGAAAATATACGATCCATTGAAGAGGCGAATCAAGGTGATCTTACCTTCCTTGCCAATAAGAAATATTTAAAAAAATTAAAAAACACAAAAGCGTCGGCCATTCTTGTTTCCCGGCAGACAGTACCTGAAGGGAAAAATGTAATCGTTGTTTCCGATCCTTACGTTGCATTGGCGAAATTACTGACGCTGTTTTATCCTTTAGACCATGGCCATCGCGGTATCAGCCCTGATGCTTATATTGAAGACGGAGCCGAGATATCTCCTGAAGCCACAATTTTCCCCCGAGCGTTTATTTCCAAAGGGGCAAAAATCGGCCGTGGATCGGTTGTTTATCCCGGTGTTTTCATCGGCAGGAACGTCTCGATCGGACAAAATTCAACGCTATATGCCAATGTTACGGTTTATCACTCCTGCACTATCGGTGATCGGGTGATTCTGCATTCCGGAGTGATTGTCGGTGCCGATGGATTTGGCTTTGCCTCTTCCGGCAGGGAAAACATTAAAATTCCACAAGTCGGTTTTGTACAAATTGATGACGATGCGGAGATTGGCGCCAACACAACAATTGATAGAGCTACGCTGGGAAAAACATGGATTCAGCGAAACGTTAAAATAGATAATCTCGTTCAGATAGCTCATAATGTTGTTATCGGTGAAAATTCGGTTATTGTTGCCCAGGTGGGCATTTCCGGAAGCACGAAGCTGGGGAAAAGCGTCATGGTGGGCGGACAGGCGGGGATGGTCGGCCATATTAATATTGGAGATCATGTGATGATTGCAGCCGGATCGGGTATTCACAAAGATATCAAACCGGGTGAGGTCGTCGCCGGAGCGATGCAAATGCCTTATAAGGAGTGGTTGCAGGTGGAGGCTTGCCGGTCAAAGCTTCCCGAGATGAGGTCCACGTTGCGGGATCTTGTGAACAAAGTCGATGACCTGGAGAAAAAATTTCAGAAAAAGGTTCAATAAATGAAAATTCATCCCACAGCGATTATTGCTTCTGATGCGCAATTGGAAGAAGGCGTTGAAATCGGTCCATATGTCATCATAGGCTCTGACGTTAAGATCGGTAAAAATACCGTCATCGGTTCGCATACGGTTATAGATAATTTTACGCATATTGGTGAAAACTGTCATGTCTTTCAGTTTTGTTCAATCGGCGCGCCACCTCAGGATTTGAAATTCGGAGGAGAAAAGACCAGGGTGATTATCGGTAATTTCAATACGATCAGAGAATTTGTTACGATTCACCGCTCAACCACGGCAGATATTGGCGTAACCATGATCGGTGATCACAACCTGATTATGGCGTATGCCCACGTTGCTCACAATTGTAAACTGGGTAGTCATATTGTCATGGCCAATGCAGCGACCCTGGCGGGGCATGTGCTTGTTGAAGACTATGCTATCATCAGCGGCCTGACAGGCGTGCATCAATTCTGCCGTGTTGGCGCACACTGCATGATCGGAGGGTGCTCCGCCGCGGTTAAAGACGTCCCTCCATATACCATCGCTCAGGGAAACCACGCCAAACTTTTTGGTTTGAATTTGATCGGATTGAAAAGAAGGGGGTTCTCTGACAAGACGATTAAATCCATCAGTGAAGTCTACCGAATTGTTTTTCGTTCAAAGCTGCGTCTGAAAGACGCGATAAAAAAAGCGGAGCCCAAAGCGGAAGATGTGCCGGAAGCAAAACATTTCATAAAATTTATTAAAGAAGCAGAAAGAGGCATTTGCCGCTAATTGATCAGGATATGAAAAAGAAGAAAATAAAAGTCGGTGTCATCGGAATCGGCCATTTAGGCAATTATCATTTACAGAAATATCAGAAAATAGAATCCAGTGAAATCATTGCCGTGGCGGATATGTTTCCTGATCGTGCCCAAAAAGCGGCAACCCTGTATCAATGTTCTTATTTTGAAGATTATCGTGCGATGATTGGCAAGGTGGATGCGGTGAGCATTGCCGTTCCCACCAGTGATCATTATAACATTGCCAGGGATTTCCTGGCGGCGGGCGTGGATGTTCTGATCGAAAAACCCATTTGTGCAACCTTGGAGGAAGCGGATGCTTTGATCCGTCTTGCTGAAAAAAAGAAGCTTGTGTTGCAAGTCGGTTTTGTCGAAAGATTCAACCCCGCTATCATGGCTGTGGAAAAGGTTATCCAAAAACCTCTTTTTATTGAATCTCATAGATTGCATCCGTTTTTTGAGCGCGGCACGGATGTTGATGTCATTTTAGATTTAATGATTCATGATCTGGACATTATCGTAAAATTTGTCAATTCTCCCGTTACCACTGTGGATGCCGTGGGCGTCCCTATCCTTTCCGATAAAATCGACATTGCCAATGCGCGTGTTTCCTTTGCCAACGGATGCACGGCGAACATTACCGCCAGTCGCATCAGCGCCAAAACCATGCAAAAAATACGTGTTTTCAGCCCCGAGGGGTATCATTCTGTTGATTGTCAGAAAAGGGAAATTTTATCGTTGAGTAAAATAAAAAATGAGACGGGTTCGCAAATCGTTCAGAACAATATTGAAGTAGGCAGCCATGATCCTCTCGAAGAGGAAATTCGTTCCTTTCTTGAAGCCGTTATTCATCGATCCCAGCCGGTTGTGTCCGGCGAAGATGCTCGTAAATCTCTGGCACTGGCGGATGACATATTAAGAAAAATAAAGATTACCGAGGATATGATACAATGATTCAGATGGTTGATTTGAAAAGGCAATACCATAATCTCAAAAAAGAAATTGATGCAGCGGTCGCTGACGTTCTGGAAGAAACCCGTTTTATTCTTGGACCTAATGTCAGTGCGTTGGAAGAAGAAGTTGCCGCCTATCATGGTTTGCCTTTCGCCGTCGGCGTTGCCAACGGCACGGATGCGTTATTACTGGCTCTGCGCGCCTGCGACATCAAGGAGGGGGATGAGGTCATTACAACGCCTTTTACCTTTATTGCCACGGCGGAAGTTATCGCGCTTCTGAAAGCAAAACCCGTATTTGTGGATATTCGTCCCGATACTTATAATATGGACTACAGCCAGATAGCCGCTCGAATAACGTCCAAAACAAAGGCGATTATTCCGGTGCATTTATTCGGTCATCCGGCTGATATGGATCCCCTCATGGAAATAGCCCGGAAGCATAATCTGAAAGTCATTGAGGATTGTGCCCAGGCATTCGGAGCTGTCTATCAAGGCAGGAAAGTTGGTTCCATGGGAGATGCCGGTTGTTTTAGTTTTTTCCCAAGTAAAAATCTGGCCGGTTACGGAGATGGCGGTATGGTAATCACGAAAAGCGAAGACATCGCCGGAAAAATAAGAATATTGCGCAATCACGGCAGCTCCCGGCGCTACTACCATCAGGAAGCAGGTTACAATAGCCGCCTCGACGAAATTCAGGCAGCGATCATCCGTGTCAAGCTCAAAAGAATAGATCAGTTCAATGCCGCACGCCGCAATAACGCTGCGGCCTACTGTGAGGCAATTAAAAATAAGAATATAACTTTGCCCGTTGTCGCTTCTGGTTGCGAACATGTTTATCATCAATTTACAATTCGGGCGAAAAATCGTGATGTTTTGGCTGAAACTCTTCAAAAAAAGGATATCGCATCTGCTGTGTATTATCCGGTGCCTCTGCACCAACAGGACGTTTTTCTGAAATTATATGATTACTCGGAGAAATTGCCGCAAAGCGAGATGTGTTCTCAGGAAGTTCTTTCTCTGCCGATGTTTCCGGAATTAAGCCGGGAAGAAATCAGGCTGATTGCCGACGTGATTAACGGCGTCTTTTGAAAGAATCCGATCCGGGCAATGACAAATTCAAATAAAAATAAAACCATCATGATTATTGCCGGCGAAGCGTCCGGCGATATGCACGGAGCCAGTCTTGTCAGAGAGATGTTGAACATCAATCCCGCATTGCGTTTTTATGGCATCGGCGGAAAAAAATTGCGTGAAGAAGGCGTTGAGCTACTTGCCGATGCCTCCGAAATGGCCGTTGTCGGTTTGACCGAGGCCGTCTCAAAATTACGAAATATTTTTAAAACAATGGGAAAGATGAAAAAATCGATGGATGAACGCCGTCCTGATCTGGTTATCTTAATCGATTATCCTGATTTTAATTTACCTCTAGCCAAGGCTGCCAGCAAAAAAGGGATTAAAGTTTTATATTACATTAGTCCGCAGGTTTGGGCATGGCGTAAAGGTCGAATTGGAAAAATTAAAAAAACGGTGAACAAAATGGCGGTTATCCTGCCTTTTGAAGTGGAAACTTATCGCCGGGAGGGTTTTACGGTAAATTATGTAGGTCATCCATTACTGGATATGGTCAAAGCAGGTTCTTCAAAACAGGATTTGAGAAAAAAATTTGATTTGGCGCAAGATAAGCTTACCATAGGCATCTTGCCCGGGAGTAGAATTGCGGAAATCAGAAAATTGCTACCGGAGCTGTTGCGGGCGTCTGAAATACTAAAAAAAGAATTTCCGGATATACAATTTGTTTTACCGCTGGCCGATACTCTTGACGAAAAAACTGTTAATGAAATTATTGGCAGATTTAATATTGAAATAAAAATAATATCCGGTCAAACATACGATGCAGTTTCCTGTGCGGATTTTGCATTAGTCGCCTCGGGAACAGCGACGCTGGAAGTCGCATTGCTTAAAGTACCCATGATTATCGTTTATAAAGTTTCGCTGCTTTCTTATGTTGTGGGTCGATTAATTGTCGACGTAAAGCATATCGGACTTGCCAATATTATTGCCGGAAAAACGATTGTTCCGGAACTGGTTCAAGGCGATGCCAATGGTGAACGGATTGCCAGAGAAGCTCTTGCTATTTTGAAAAGTGAGGAAACAAAACGGAAAATGATCAAAGAATTGGAAATTATCAGCGCCAAACTGGGCGAACCCGGAGCGGCGATTAGAACTGCCAAACTGGCATTGGATATGTTATAAAGGGAACCAGTGAACTATGAATATATTTAAACGTCTTTTGAACCTTGGCCGTCCTTACTATATGCGCTTTTTCTTTTCCATGGTGTGTATGGTTGCCGCCGGAGCATTAACATCGTCACAGGCCGTACTGGTCAAACCGGTTTTAGACGATATTTTTCTGGCCAAGAATCCTGCTTCGTTGAAATGGCTTCCCATTGTTGTTGTGTTGATTTTTTTGTTAAAGGGAATCTGCACTTATGTTCAAACTGTTTTAATGAATTTTATAGGATTGCGCATCGTTACCGATTTGCGCAACCGACTATACGAACAGATCCAGAAGCAATCGCTGTCTTTCTTTACACATCATCCGACAGGACTGCTCATGTCGCGCATTACCAACGACGTTGCATCCATTCAAAACGCGGTGTCGGATGTCGTGACCAGTATGGTCAAGGATTCTTTTACAATTGTTGCTCTGGTCTGTGTTGTTTTCTACACGGATTGGAAACTGGCCTTCATTGCGATGATTATTTTTCCGCTTACCATTTATCCTATTTCCCAGTTCGGAAAGAAAATTCGCAAAGTGACCACATCAACGCAAGTAACAATGGCCAAGCTAAGTTCTCTTTTGCAGGAAACCATTTCCGGAACCCGCATTGTAAAAGCGTTTAACATGGAATCGTATGAAAACAAAAGATTTGCCGGTGAAAACGAACGTTTTTTTAAATTAAGCATGAAGACGGCAACCGTCAAAGCTCTTTCTCATCCGCTGATGGAATTTTTGGGCGGTGTCGGTATTGCCGCCGTCATTTTTTATGGCGGCTATAATGTTTTGGAAGGCAAATCAACTCCCGGTACATTTTTTTCTTTTTTAACCGCAGTACTGATGCTTTATGAGCCGATTAAAAGGCTGACCAATGTCAATAATACCATTAATCAGGGCATTGCCGGCGCGGAAAGGGTTTTCAGCATTATTGATCTTATTCCGGATATTGAAGATAAGCCTGACGCAAAAGAGCTTTTACCCATCCAACAAGGTATTGATATTGAAAATATCACGTTCCGTTATGAAAAAACATCGGTGTTAAAAAACATACGGCTTTCGATAAAATCGGGCGAGGTTGTTGCCTTTGTGGGCATGAGCGGAGGAGGAAAAACGTCGCTGGTCAATCTGATACCACGATTCTATGATGTCAGCGAGGGCCGAATTCTGATGGACGGACAGGACATTCGAAATGTTTCTCTGCAATCACTACGCAGACAGATTGCTATAGTAACGCAGCAAACAATCCTTTTTAATGATACCGTACGCAATAATATCGCCTACGGCAGTTTTGAAAAAAGCGAGTCAGATATTATCAGCGCTGCGAAAGCGGCCAACGCCCATGATTTCATCATGAAAATGCCTAAAGGCTATGACACGAATATCGGCGAGTTGGGCACCAAAATTTCTGGAGGGGAGAAGCAGCGTCTTTCCATTGCCCGCGCGATATTGAAAGACGCTCCCATTTTGATTCTCGATGAAGCGACCTCCTCTCTGGATACGGAAGCGGAATTGGAAGTTCAGGAAGCGTTAAACAATCTCATGAAAGGCCGCACGACTCTTGTCATAGCGCATCGGCTTTCTACGATACGTAACGCCGATAGAATTATTGTATTAGTTAACGGAGAGATTGTCGAACAAGGCGATCATGAAACGCTGATGAAGAGACAGGGCGAATATTTCCGTTTGTATAATTTGCAGTTCAAGGATGAAGGAAGTGACGAGAAAAATGGTCAAATGGCAAAGGATCTGGGATGATGACGGAAATATCCCCTTAAAAATCATCGCGCACGTTTTGTCCTTTTTTTATTCGGGGATTGTCGCTCTCCGCAACCGGCTTTACGATCACAATATTTTCAAAGAGGTCAAACTTTCCTGTCCGGTCATCAGCGTCGGCAACATCACCGTTGGCGGCACGGGCAAGACTCCCTGCGTCATCATGCTGGCCCGAATGCTGAAGGAGAACGGTTTGCGGCCGGCCATTATCAGTCGTGGTTACGGCGGCCGCAGCAAAGATCCTGTGAATATTGTATCAGACGGCAAGACAACATTGCTTGATAGTGAAACAGCAGGTGATGAACCGTTTCTCATGGCCTCTGTTCTTCAAGGTATTCCGGTGATTACCGGAGCTGAAAGAAAAGTCACAGGCATGATGGCTATAGAAAAATTCGGGGCGAATGTTATCATTTGTGACGACGCCATGCAGCACCGGCAGATCTTCAGAGATCTCAATCTGGTGCTTTTGGACAGCGACGGTCTGAAGGGAAATTATCATGTCCTGCCACGGGGCAAATTACGTGAACCGGTGGAAGAACTCAGACGCGCCACCGCCATTCTGTTCACACGCGCTGACGAAGAAACAAAGTTAGATACAAAAATAGAAGAAGTGATTAAGACGCACAAAATTCCAATTTTCAGAAGCATTCATCATGCCGAAGATGTTATCAGCGGTGATGAAAGTATTCAAAAACCGATTTCCGAATTACGGGATAAAAAGGTTTACGCGTTTTGTGGCATAGCCAATCCGGATTCATTTAAAAAGGCTTTGCTTGCCGCCGGAGCAAAAATACTTTCCTTTGAAATTTTCCCGGATCATCATCCGTACAGCGCGAAAGAAATTGAAAAAATAAAAAAGGATTTGCTAAAAAGTGGCGCTGATTACCTTATGACGACCCAGAAAGATGCCATGCGCCTTCAGAATCATCCGGAATTTTTAAAAATGATTTTTATTTTACGCATAAAAATGGAAATAAAAACGTCCACGCAATCCTTTGAAAATTTTATCATGGAAAAAGTAAAAAACTGTCAGAACAAATTAAGGGGAAATTAAATTGGCGTTCGGATCGGCAAATAAAATACCCCGGGAAGGTATAAACAAAATTTTGATTCGAGGCACCAACTGGATCGGCGATGCCATTATGACACTGCCGGCCGTGGCGTCCATCCGCGCCACTTACCCGAAAGCTCATCTGGTCATCCTGGTAAAACCTCTGGTGGCCGATATTTACAGACTTTTTTCCGATGCTGACGAAATCATTATTTATGAAAAGAAGTTTGACTCTCCCACCGGAGTTTTACACCTGGCGCGGCGACTTAAAAAAGAAAAATTTGATCTGGCAATCCTCCTGCAAAATGCCATCGAAGCCGCCATCATCGCTCTGGCCGCGGGCATACCGCTTCGCGCCGGTTACGATTCCGATGGCCGGGGTCTTCTGCTGACGCATCGAGTCCGGCGAACGGAAGAAATAAAAAAAATTCATCAGGTGGATTATTATCTGGAAATGGTCAAGGCTTTGGGTTGTGTTTCTGTTCATCGGGAAATGAATCTAGAGACAAGAATAAACATTTCGGAGGCAAGAGATGTTTGGGATAAATATTTGCCTGAGTTCAGGAAAGATTTAATCGGCATTGCGCCGGGAGCGACTTACGGGGCCGCCAAAAGATGGTTTCCAGAAAGATTTTCCCAGGTGGCCGATCAACTTAACGAAAAGTTTTCCACACAGGGCATCATCCTGGGCGGAAAGGGCGATACGGAAACGGCCAATCAAGTTAAAAATTTGTCTAACTCTAAACTGGTTAATCTGGCGGGAGAAACAAATTTGCGTGAAGCGATTTATCTCATTTCACAATGTCGCCTTTTTATCAGTAATGATTCCGGGTTAATGCACATAGCAGGCGCTTTGAATATTCCCACGGTTGCAATTTTCGGTTCAACCAACCCTGTAACCACATCCCCCGTCGGCAAGAGGTCTGTCGTCGTCCGTAAGGAAATATCCTGTAGCCCCTGCCTGAAAAAAACATGTCCGACAGATTTCCGTTGTATGAAAGAAATTTCTGTTGATGATGTTTTCAACGTAGCAAAAAATTTATTTCAAGTCAGCCGGGATGAGCATCCATGAAAAAAATTTCAGCGGTTTTTCTGGACAGGGATGGGGTGATCAATGAAGAGGTAGGCTATCTGGACAGTCTGGATAAACTGAAAGTCATTCCCGGTGCTTATAAAGCCATCCGGCTGATCAACGCCAGCGCAATGAAAGCCGTCGTTGTTTCCAATCAGGCCGGTGTCGCCAAAGGATTATTCACGGAAGAATTCGTAAGGGAAACGAATGACTGTCTGCAAAAAATGTTACGTCAACAGGGCGCATATATCGATAAATTCTATTTTTGTCCGCATCATCCAACAGAAGGGGTGGAACGTTATCGACAGATTTGCGACTGTCGCAAACCGGCCCCGGGCATGTTGCTGCAAGCCGAGCAGGAGTTGAATATTGATTTAAAGAAATCTTATTTTGTGGGCGACAGATTTCGAGATATGGAAGCGGCAAAAAAAGCGGGGGTCAGGGGAATTCTGGTGAAGACAGGCTATGGAAAAGAGTTGCTTCAGGATGACGGTCCGGATAAGGCGACGCCGGAAAACAAACCGGATTTCATTGCAACGGATATTCTGGAAGCTGTAAAATGGATATTAAGGGGAAAAATGTGCACATCCTCATCGTAAAACTGAGCGCCATAGGCGATGTAATTCATACCCTGCCGTCCCTGGCCGAAATCCGCCGGCTTTATCCTGATGCCCATATCACCTGGGTTGTGGAGGAGGATGCCGCGGATCTGGTCAAAAATCATCCTTTTCTCGACTCCGTTCTAATTTCACGACGCAAGAGCTGGATCAAAGAATTTCAAGGCGGTAAACTCAAAAAGCCTCTGCAGGAGATAATGGCTTTTATTAAAAATTTACGGCAGCGCCAGTATGATCTGATTGTTGATTTTCATGGACTTTTCAAGAGTGCAATCATTGTATTTTTGAGCCGCGGGAAAAGAAAACTTGGTTATGATTCCTGGCAGGAACTAAGCGGTTTATTTCTTAATGAAAAAATTGCTGAAGACATGAACAAGCATGCAATTGATCGTTATCTGGATTTTCCCCGTTATCTCGGGGCATCGATAAACAAGGCTGAATTTACAATTCCCTCGAATAAGCAGGCAGAAGAGATGGGACTGCGTCTAATGCGAGAATTCAACCTGGAAGACAAGAAATTTATCGCCATTAATCCGGTGGCTTTATGGGAAACAAAACTGTGGAACGATGCCAAGTTCGCCCGTCTGGCGGATTTAATCAATAGCGAGCTCCAAATAAAAATCGTTTTTACCGGCAGTGAAAAAGCGGCTATTGAAAAAATCACTTCGTTAATGACGACCCGGGGAATCAATTTAGGAGGGTTAACAACCCTGCTTAGTTTAGCTTATATTTACCAAAAAGCTAAAGCGGTGATCACCACAGATTCCGGTCCCATGCATTTGGCTGCGGCGGTGAAAACCCCGGTTGTTGCTCTCTTTGGCCCGACCGATCCGGCAAGAACCGGCCCCTATGGAGCCGGTCATAAAATAATCCGGACAGAGATCACCTGCAGCCCCTGTTTTTTAACAAAATGTTCGACAACAAAATGTCTGGAGGATATATCACCCGAACAGGTTTTTGCCGTTGTGAACGAATTGTTAAGGAGAGATAAATGACTTTAAATAAAAAACTCTTGGAAATTTTAATCTGTCCCCGGTGTAAAGGAAAGGTTCGCCTTGATGAGCAGAAAAAGGGTATAATTTGTGATCATTGTAAGCTGCTATTTGAAATAAAGGACGATATTCCTGTGATGCTTGTGGAAGAGGCAAAAAAGATGTTGTGAATCTGATCATTAATTTTTCTTAAATGAAGGCGTAAATCCCGTAAAATGAACATTTTAACAACAAAATAAAAATTCTTGACAGTCCAATCATAATAAGATAAGGTCATTCACACTTTTAAGAAGGCTATTGAAGCCCTACCTTTTGGAGCGTTTCAAATATTCAAAAACACAACCCGAGACTTAATCTGTAGTTATTAAAATCTTAACTATCTTTATTTTGTTTCTTTTAAAATAATGCAGTAAAAAAAGGCAAATACTGAATAATTATAACAATTTTCACATCAACTAACCATAACTAAATACAAAGGAATATTTATGAATATCGAAGACATTAAACGATTGCCTATCAGCGAACTCAATGACCTGGGCAAAAAGCTGGACGTTCCCGGAGCCAGTGGCATGCGGCGTCAGGAATTGATTTTTGCCATTTTGCAGACGCAGGCAGAGCAAAACGGCGTTATTTCCGGTTCGGGAATACTGGAAATTTTGCCTGACGGATTCGGTTTTTTACGAGCCATTGATTACAACTATCTGCCCAGTCCGGACGATATTTATATTTCCCCATCTCAAATCAGGCGATTCAATTTAAAAACCGGAGATACGATTTCCGGTGAAGTCCGGCCCCCGAAAGAAGGTGAAAAATATTTTGCTCTCTTGAAAGTGGACACGGTAAATTTTGAAAGTCCGGAACAGGCCCGTGATAAAATACTTTTTGATAATTTGACCCCTCTTTATCCTCTGGAAAAATTGAATCTGGAACATGATCCGAAAAATTATTCCACCAGGACTCTGGATTTATTTGCGCCCATTGGCAAAGGACAACGTGGATTGATTGTTTCTCCGCCGCGAACCGGTAAAACAGTTCTTTTGCAGGATATTGCCCACAGTATCTCCGCCAATCATCCCGAAGTGGTTTTAATGGTGCTTTTGATTGACGAACGTCCCGAAGAAGTCACAGACATGCAGCGCAGTGTTTCCGGTGAAGTTATCTCCTCCACTTTCGATGAACCCGCAACATGTCACGTTCAGGTGGCGGAAATGGTCATTGAGAAAGCCAAACGTCTTGTCGAACATAAAAAAGATGTGGTGATATTACTGGACAGCATCACCCGCCTGGCGCGGGCATATAACACGGTTGTTCCGCCCAGCGGAAAAGTTCTTTCCGGTGGCGTTGATTCCAATGCCTTGCATAAACCAAAAAGATTCTTCGGTGCGGCCAGAAATATTGAAAACGGCGGCAGTCTGACCATTATTTCCACCGCTCTGATTGATACCGGCAGCCGGATGGATGAAGTCATTTTTGAAGAATTCAAGGGCACGGGCAACATGGAACTTCATCTGGACCGCCGTATTTCCGATCGCAGAATTTTCCCTGCTTTTGATTTGATCCGTTCCGGAACCAGAAAAGAAGAATTGTTGATTCCCAAGAATAATCTTAACCGGGTCTGGATTCTGCGCCGGTTGCTACAGGAAATGAATCCGGTGGATGCTATGGAATTTATCATCGGTAAAATCAAAAAAACTGAAACAAATCAAGAATTTCTGGATTCAATGAATTCATAATCCCCCCAAACACCCTTTGTTTGTTTTTGCTTGAATTTTTACCGCATATATTGTAATGCAATCAAGCGCTTTTGAAAAAAGCAAAAAACTTTAATAATTAATTATAGATAAAATTCAGGGAGGAAGTGAAAAAGCAATGAAAGAGGGAATTCATCCGGACTATAAGGAAACAACCATCACCTGTGTTTGCGGCAACGTGATACACACCCGTTCAACCAAAAAAGACATCAAGACGGAAATTTGTTCAAATTGCCATCCCTTTATGACCGGAAAACAGAAGATTGTTGACACGGCCGGTCGTGTAGAGAGATTTAAAAAGAAATACGAAATCAAAGCGGATGCCGCTCCGTCAAAAAAGACAGCCGTCAAGAAAACAGCAAAATAATCATCAGCAGGATCTCATTTTAGAAAAAAAAGAATATATCCTAATGAAAAAGATTCATCTTAATTTGGTAATTTCGAATTCATACGATGATATTTGTTACTTAAAGCCGCGAACAGGCGGCTTTATGCATTATAGATACCTTTGCCAACCCGCAGTTTTTCCCAAAGCTGTCCGGCATCACCATCTGTAGGTGTCCTTCTAAACTTTAAGAAGGAAACTTATCAAGGTTTCTTCAATTCAATTATCTTAACATTATTATTTAAGGAATATGGATATTATACTGGACAAACTAAAAGATATAGAACTGCGTTATAGGGAACTGGAAGGTCAACTCAGCGATCCTAAAATTGTTTCCAAGCAGGGTATGTATCAGAAATATGCCAAGGAGCACTCTGATTTAAGAGACCTGGTGGAAACCATTCGTGAATACAATCAGGTCAGAAATCAGATCGAAGAATATCAGGGCGTATTGACGGGCAATGACGACGAGTTGAAATCAATTGTCAAAGAGGAAATGCCGCAGTTGAAGCAAAAGCAAACCGATTTGGAAGACAGGTTGAAAATACTGCTGCTGCCCAAAGATCCCAACGACAGCAAAAATGTTTTTCTGGAAGTCCGGGCGGGCACAGGGGGAGATGAAGCCGGTCTTTTTGTCGGTGATTTATTCCGGATGTATGCCAAGTACGCTGAAGCTCAGGGCTGGAAAGTGGAAGTGATCAGCAGTTCCTCTTCCGGCGTTGGCGGGTTCAAGGAAATCATTGCCCAAATAGAAGGCAATGGCGCATACAGCCGCCTGAAGTATGAAAGCGGTGTCCATCGGGTTCAGCGTGTTCCCGTAACGGAAGCGCAGGGACGCATCCATACCTCGGCGGTGACCGTAGCCATTATGCCGGAGGCGGAAGAAGTGGATGTGAACATTGATCCGAATGATTTGCGCATTGACGTTTATCGTTCCACCGGTCATGGCGGTCAGAGCGTCAACACGACGGATTCCGCCGTCCGTATCACCCATCTGCCGACGGGACTGGTCGTGACCTGTCAGGATGAAAAATCCCAGCTCAAAAATAAGAACAAGGCGATAAAAGTCTTACGGGCGCGGCTTCTGGATGCCGAGGTGCAGAGGCAAAACGCCGAGCAGGCTCAGGCCCGGAAAAGTCAGGTGGGCAGCGGCGACCGTTCCGAGCGCATCCGCACGTATAATTTTCCTCAGGGAAGAATAACCGACCACCGCATCAATCTGACCCGCTACGATCTGGATAGTTTCATCAACGGCAACATCGGCGTCATGATTGACGCCCTGGCCGCTCATTACCAGGCCGAATCTTTAAAATAAGAACGTTCGATGGTTACACAGTATGTACAGTTCCGAGGATAGTATCAAAAGAAACTATACATAATTTCATCGGCACGTTTTTCAAAGAAGTTTTTTATTGGATGATTTACTTAACTTCAGGAAATGTGTGCGAAATGGCTTTTCGAAAAACCTCGGGATTGTTCTTAAACTTGTTGATAATCAGATCGGCAAATTTCCAGACGTTTAACCTTATTTCCCGTTTGTAAGCATTTATTTTATGCATTTCCGGGATGCCGCTGAATTCGTCATCAATATGAAAAAAATATTTTAACTCCTTTTTCTTATCGATATATTTTCTGGGCGTTCCCTGATGCTGCACGCCGTTGCGGTAAACAATCCAGAAACAATTAAAGTCTTCCAAACTTAGCCCTAAATCTTTTGCCGCTGCAATCTTAAATGTTTCATCGTCCCGTTTCCCGTAAAGGGTGTCTGTCAGAGCTCGATAATATCTTTCGCAAAGGAAAAGCGCGGCGGACAAAACCAGGAAGCCTCCGTCACCTTCCGGAAGTTCCTTTAATTTCTCTATCGGCTTGACAAACCAGCCGTCAAATCGTTCCATTAAAGAGGCGCCCGGTTTCATGATTGTTCCCCAGTATGTCAAAATCTTATAGAATATTAATGTGTTAACTTTATAAACACTTGACATTTTTTTTGCAACACTTTATTTTCAAATAACTTGTACATCTCGAGTCTACGAAGCTCCTCACGTATGACCCCATGGTGCCCCTATAGTGCCCTTTAGGGTATGAAGGATATTCAGGTTATGCGCCGGGCTTAGCCGCCAAAGAAATGACGGCTTGGAAACAACATCATGACTGTTCACGATATTCTTAACGAATCCACAAAAGTTCTGGAAGCGGCAGAGATTCCTTCCGCCCGGCTTGACGCCGAAGTATTGCTCGCTTTTTATCTGGGGCGCGAGCGTCTTGATTTTTTTAAAAATCCGGAAATGGTCTTGGATAAACAACAGATTGCCGGATATAGAGATCTCATTGCCAGAAGATTACGCTGGGAGCCGGTAGCCTACATGACCGGCCGCAAGGCATTCTGGACATTTTCTCTGGAGGTCAGTAGAGATGTTCTAATCCCCCGTCCTGATACGGAAATTATAGTTGAAGAAGCTCTGGATATTTGCCGCAGCATTAATGCTACAAAAATAAAAATTCTGGACATTGGCACGGGCAGCGGTGCTATTGCCTTGGCGCTGGCCAAAGAAGTTCCTAATGGTAAGATTACAGCCACGGATATTTCTACATCGGCTTTAGCGCTGGCCAGAAAAAATGCCCACGCTTTGGATCTGGACAATAAAATTGATTTCCGGCAGGGTAATATATTTGCGGCGGTGGAAGGCGTTTTTGATATCATCGTCAGTAATCCGCCATATATTGCTCAGGAAGAATATAAAGAACTTCCCTCCGGTGTGAAGGATTATGAACCCCGGATTGCTCTTTTGGCCGGTAAAAACGGACTGGAAATTTACGAAAAGTTGATAAATCAGGCACCCGATTATCTGAAAAAAAAGGGGTGGCTTTTGTTGGAAATTGGAGCTAAACAGGAGCAATCCGTGCGTGGACTGATGGATAAATCCGGCTTCTATGACAGCATCGCCATGCGCAGGGATTACGCCGGATTTCCGCGTGTAGTAAGAGCAAGGAGAACGTAAGTGGATAAAATAGTCATTAAGGGAGGAAAACCTCTTCATGGTAACGTTCAGATCAGCGGCGCAAAAAACGCGGCTCTGCCGATTTTGGCATCCGCCTTGTTAACTGCGGGAACCAACACATTTCATAATATTCCCGACCTGGTCGACATTCAAACCATCAAAAAACTTCTGATGAGCATGGGCGCCGAAATTGAAGGGAATGAAACCGTAAAAATAAATTTTGATAAAATCACTCATTATAGGGCGTCCTATGATTTGGTCAAAACAATGCGTGCATCGATCCTGGTTCTCGGGCCATTGGTGGCACGCGCGGGAGTGGCGCGAGTATCTCTGCCCGGAGGTTGTGCCATTGGGGCACGCCCAGTCAACCTCCATCTCAAAGCGCTGGAAGATATGGGCGCTCATGTTGAGCTCAAGAACGGCTACATCGAAGCCAAAGCCAAAAAATTAAAAGGAGCGGAAATTTATTTCGACCTGACCACGGTCACCGGAACCGAAAACATCATGATGGCGGCCACTCTGGCCCAGGGTACCACGATTTTAAATAATGCGGCTCGCGAACCTGAAGTTGTCAATCTGGCGGACGTATTGAAAGGAATGGGAGCAAAAATAAGCGGCGCAGGAACCGATGTCATCACCATTGAAGGTGTTACATCTTTGAAACCCGCCAAAGCCTCGATCATTCCTGACCGGATTGAAGCAGGAACTTTTATGATTGCGGTCGGGATGACCGGCGGCGAGATCAATGTTCTGGGATGCAACCCTCATCATCTGGAAGCCTTAATCAATAAATTGCGTGATACGGGAATGAAGATTACCCCCGTTAAAAATGGACTGAAGGTAACGGCCAGTAAAAAAATCAACAGCGTTGATGTTAAAACGGTTCCTTATCCCGGATTCCCTACCGATTTGCAGGCGCAGATGATGGCTTATATGAGCATCGGCAACGGATTGAGTGTGATTTCCGAAACCGTCTTTGAAAATCGTTTTATGCATGTTAGCGAACTTTTGCGTATGGGCGCAGATATTATCATTCAGGGAGGCAACGCTATTGTTCGCGGCGTTTCCAAACTGCGCGGTGCGCAAACCATGGCCACGGATTTGCGGGCATCAGCATCATTGGTTCTGGCGGGATTGGCGGCGGAAGGCACAACAGAAATTTCCCGCGTCTATCATATTGACCGCGGTTATGAGACAATCGAAAAGAAATTTTCCGCCCTTGGAGCGGATATCAAAAGGATAAAATAATGAAAATTATAAAATCCAGCGCTGCCGGCTTTGAAAAATTTTTCCATCAGTTGCGTCAGAGAGGGGGCACATTTTCACCGGAGCTTTTATCATCCGTAGCCAAGATTGTAAAAGACGTCGAATTCCATGGCGATAAAGCTTTATTTAAATATACACAGAAGTTCGATGGTTATAAAATAACTGCGGCGACAGTGGAAGTGTCGGGCGCGGAAAAAAAGTGGTGCCTTTCTCGTTTAAAAAAAGATGATTTGCGGGTTATAAAGCTTGCTGAACGACGAATTAAAAACTATCATCGCAATCAGATCGCGCAGGGCTATATGATTCAAGAAGAAAGTGGTGTGGCGTTAGGGCAGCGTGTTTTGCCTCTTGCGCGAGTGGGTATTTATGCTCCCGGTGGTAAGGCATCGTATCCTTCGACAATCCTGATGGCGGCCATTCCGGCTCAGCTAGCCGGCGTGGAAGAAATCATTCTGGTCAGTCCGGCAACAGGTGGCAAGCTAAATCCCCTCATCGCTGCAGCCGCCGAAATCATCGGTATAAAACGAATTTTTAAAATCGGCGGGGCTCAGGCGGTGGCCGCTCTGGCGTATGGCACGAAGTCAATTCCCAGGGTAGATAAAATCGTTGGACCGGGCAACGCTTATGTTGCAGCAGCAAAAAAGTTGGTTTTCGGACAAGTAGCGATTGACATGATTGCCGGACCCAGCGAGGTCGTCGTTATTGCCGATTCCACGGCAAAAGCATCATTTGCGGCGGCGGATATGCTGGCTCAGGTGGAACACGATGAAATGGCGGCGGCGTTACTTTTAACGACATCAGAGAAATTAGCGCAAGAGGTCTCACGGGAAATTTCCATGCAGATAAAAGATTCTGCTCGAAAAAAGATCATAAAAAAATCCCTGGCCAGATACTGCGCGATGATTATTACAAGAAGCATTGCAGAAGCCGTGGATATCGCCAATGACTTTGCGCCTGAGCATTTGGAATTAATGGTAAAAAATCCGAAGAAAATATTGGCTAAAGTAAGAAATGCCGGTTCTGTGTTTCTGGGATCATTTACGCCGGAGGCATTGGGAGATTACACAGCCGGCACAAATCACATTTTGCCCACTGGAGGTACGGCCCGTTTCTCGTCTCCGTTGGGAGTCTATGATTTTTACAAGCGACTGAGCGTTCTTTCCTTTTCGCAAAAAGCTTTTAATAAACTGAGCGACTCGACCGCCCGATTTGCTCATATTGAAGGACTTGACGTTCATGCCCATTCAGTTCTCATTCGAACAAATAATATTTTTTTCAGAAAATGAAAATCAATAAGTACCCCCCCGTAAAAAAAGTCAGCGATGAAGAGCGTATCGGTATGGTCAAAGAAATATTTTCGACCATTACCGGCAGATACGATTTTTTAAATCACTTTTTAAGTATGCGTCGCGATCTCTCCTGGCGGCGATTTGCCATCCAAAAAATGGTTTTCCCCAAGACTAAAAATTTTCTTGATATTGCCTGCGGCACTGGTGATTTATCCATCGGTGCATCCCTGAAACACGACAAGGTATCGGTGACAGGGATTGATTTTATCTATCCGATGGTGCAGGCAGCTAAAGAAAAGGCGGAGAAAAAAAATCTTTCGGACAGAATAAATTTTCTTCAGGGAAACGCTTTAGACCTGCCTTTTTGTGAAAATTCCTTTGACGTGACCGCCATGGCTTTTGGCATCAGAAATATTCCTCAAAAGGATCGCGCCCTCAGGGAAATGCTTCGCGTCACTGTGTCAGGCGGGCAAATCATGATTCTGGAGATGACATTTATTCAAAACCGCTTCTTCAAAATGCTTTATTATATTTATTTAAACTTTTTACTGCCGCTGCTGGCCAAAATATTTTCCAAAAACGCCGCCGCGTATTATTATCTTGCCGATTCCATCATGAATTTCCCGACACCGGATGAATTTGCCGCCATCATGAGGAACAATGGCATATCCGAGGTTAAGGTTTGTCCGCTCACTTTCGGTATTACCTGTTTATATATAGGGCAAAAACTATAATTGTCCAAATTGTCTATAATAGGCTATTGTCATTTTAAAAGATGCCATTCCGTATGTTCTCAACAGTTATGCGTTTATGTTTTTTCTGGCATGAGCCGTTCAGTATCTAAAATTCTCAGAGAGTAAGCCATGGGCAACCATCAAATTTCCATTTGATCATTTATGATATTATAAAGGTTTATACTGTCCATTCTTGAATCGGCCAAAATCCGCATGTTCCCATCGAAGACCGGTTAAAGCCGGACAATCGAGCGTAACACAGACGTCATTGTCATTTGTATATTTGTATTCGCCTTTTTGTGAATAGGCGCAATATGCTGCCAGCCACATGCGGTAATTACCCAGCGTTGCTTCCACGCAATTGCTGGCCACACAGGCGCTTGCTTTTCTTCCTGCTTTTTCCATTGCGGCAATGGTTATCACCAGTCCGACTCGATATCCTTTTTGTTTCCAGAAATTATCATTTAACCATTCACGGTCATTTTCGGACATGAAGTACATTTTGTTGTCCAGCACTTCCTTGGTATTCTTAAAAGGATGTGAATGAAAATCGCCGAGATAGATAAGATGAGGCCAAAATGATGTTACGATATCCGTTTTCAAAGATATCGCCTCTCGATTGACATCGACAGAACTTCTTCTCTGCTCAGCGGTTGTGTCCGTATTTGCCATCTCAACTTGATAAAGGATTGCCTTGTTTTTCATGATGATTTCATGTCCAAAAAGACTTCCGTAAACCTCAATTCTGGATTTTGGCCTCCCTTTCTCCTTGATATCTTTTTTCTTGACCGAATAAGCCTCCAAAGAACTTAAAACAAGTGACATTAAAGCGTTTTCGGAAATACGCACAACATATCTTTTATAGTTCATTTTTCTCCCCTTCATGTTTGCTTATTACGATAAATTAAGATTAAATTAAATGCCGGCAGCCCTGCTGTGAACGTAATAAGTCATGTCACTCGAATTGTACGGTCTCAAATCCCGCGACTTGCAATCTCCCTACTCCGGCCGGGGGTTCGCGCCGAAGGCCGCGGGAGGTCGCGTTATTAATGGGAGCCTTCGGCTTCTGCCGGAGGGGGCTCTACTTAAATTTTTTCTATTTTCGATACCAGACGATCAAACTTTTCCACATCGACAACGGGTGATGTGGAAAAGGAAATGCCTGTCAGCATGTTTAATCCGACAGAGGCGGAGATTGCTTTTTCCGCGTCCGGAAAATCCAGGGTGAAGACGAGATCATGCTCTCCCATCACGGCATACATGGAAATCACCTTACCGCCGTTTTTCTCTATGATTTTGGCCACTTTTTTCGTGCGCTGCGCAGAAACATTTTTTAAAGCTTCACGGTTATATTTTCCGAACATCATAAATATCGGCATAAAATAATTTCCTCCTTTCATCCGGTTTTATCATTTTAGTTATTGTGAAAAATTAGATAGCGAAAAGACAAGCCTTTTTTTAGCCGTGTTTAATTTTTTCAATAGTGGTCCTTACTTTTTCATTTACCTGTTTTATTTTCCGGTTGACCCATTGGCTTTTGGGTAGCTTTAAAATGATGTTCTTTTTCTCTCTTCTTGTTTCCATAAAGACACCTCCTTTATAAAAACTTTGGCAAAAAATCTTTGCACATCGTCAGAGATCATCGCTGCATTAACATAATTGCTTAATCTCCACATTCATTATAACATAATTATGATTAAACAAGGGAAAAGATAAAAATCTTTGATCAAGGATTCATAAACGCTTTAAGGCCTTGTATTTAATTGAGAATATCCGAATTATTACCATAAAGTCATTATTTTTTTGTCTGAAAAATGCATACCTATTTAAGTAGCGTTATTAAAAATGAATCCTGCCTTAAATTATTGATGCAGACCTTTTATGGAAGGACAAGATTTTCTTGACATATAACACAGGCATTCCTATATACAACATCCTTGAAAAATCCGGTGCCGGTTGTTTCGTTACAAAAATCAGGACAGGAATACAAATTAAGCTATGCGCATCAATTACACATTCCCCAATATTCCTCAAATGAAAGACTTTTCCTTTGAGGTTGAAAATGTCGATGGCAAACTCATAACAAAGTTTCACGGCTCAAAAGCATTTATTTTCGGACCTCTGCTCAAAATGTATTTTGCATACTACGGCAGCAAACGCCTGAGGCCTGTTATGAAAAGAGAAGACGGCAATATTTATTCTCTTTACCTGCCGCCTATTCCCAGTCAGGCACACGTACATCATATGGAGACACTGATTCGAAACTGGTTATTTAAAGAGGCCCGCCCGCTGGCTGTCACCGTGGCCGTAACCAGCCGTTGCCAGTTGGAATGCGTCCATTGCAGCGCGGCCTCTCCTCACAAGGCCGGTCCGGACATGTCCCGGGCGGAGATAGAAAAAGTCATCAACGAGAGTGTGAACCTGGGAGTTTCCAATATTACCTTCACCGGCGGCGAGCCTCTTATGCGGCCAGACATTGAAGAACTGGTAGCGATGGTGGCGCGGTTGAACACCGTTGCTTTGATCTTCACGAATGCTTTGGCCCTTAGCGAAAAAAAGGCTCTTGCCTTGAAAGAAGCCGGGCTTACCGCTGTTTTCATCAGCCTCGATTCACACGATCCCGTAGAGCATGATCGTTTGCGTGGATTGCAGGGTTCATTTCAGGCCGTTCGGGAAGGTGTCCAAAACGCCATCAAAGCGGGACTGGCTGTCTGTCTTTCGACCTACGCAACAAATGAATCTGTAAAGAAAAAGACCTTGAGCAAAATCACTGCCCTTGCCGCGGAATGGGGTGTTCATGAAATCAGTGTGTTTGACGCCATCCCCACGGGACGAATGATTCAAGATGAAGGAATTATCCTGACGGGGGAAAGCCATCTGGCCATATGTAAAGAAGCAAAAGAACTTAACCGACGTTATAACGGTCGCCTCAGAATCGTGACGCAATCCTGGACCAATACCCGATCCGGCATAGCCATTCTTATTGGCTGCATCGCCGGCCATCTTCAGTTTCATGTTACAGCCGACGGTGAATTTACGCCCTGCGATTTCACTCCCTTGACATTTGGAAATGTCCGCTCGAATACCGTTGAAACTCTCTGGAGAAAAGTCATTGAACATTCAGCCTATAAACACCATTGCCGCAAATGCCGTATGCAAACGGCTGCCTTCCGTAAAAAGTATATTGAATCCATCCCCTCTGATGCCAACCTTCCTTATCCCATTGCCATGATTGAAATGGCTGACTCGCCGGAATTATGCCAGCGCGAAACTGAACTCATCACCCGTAATTTGTAAAAAGTTTTACACTAAACACGATAACATCACTCGAATGAGTAATTGACGAGAGAGTAAAATTCATTTATTAAAAGAGCGTCTTATCGAATCAAATTATTTAAAAGTTTCAGCAGCATTGTAGTACAGATCAAAACGTCTGAGTTTGTTTAGGCAAATCAGACAGGGAAGAAAAAAGTGCAAGTTCCTGTTGGTCACAATATAAAACTGTGTCATTCCCGACTCCGATCGGGAATCCAGAAGTGTTTTTTGTTTATTTCACAACCGACAATGACGAGAAATCTTTCATTCATTAAAAAAACCTTTGTCATTCCCGCGCAGAGACTTTGTCGTAATGGATATTTGTCATTGCGGGTGTAATGGCAAAAAATGTGTGCTGGAAATGGTTAAAGATTGTATAAAAACA
>CAYNWA010000002.1:166185-255826 GCA_964400795.1 uncultured Smithella sp. | reverse complement strand
AGAGACTAACTGCTTTTTTGTTATTTTAAAATTAGGGAAAGGAGCAATAAGATGATTGCTAAAATAGATGAAGACAACTGTATTGGCTGTGGCCTATGCATCCAAGCTTGTCCTGCAGGAGCGATAACCCTTGATGGAGTTGCTAAAATAAATGCGGATATTTGCGTCGGATGTTGCGCTTGTATGAGTGAATGTCCCAATGGTGCCATTTATATAAAAAATGAGGGCGACAGATCGTTTTCGCGGCAATTCTCCATGCCGCCTCCTCCAAGTATTTCTACTTCTGCAACCGCAAGGTCTCCCTGGAAACTTAGCGGACAGCCTGGGTTCAGACAACTTAACAATGGTAACGGATTTTTGGAACAGTTTTTTAACTTTTTTGGAAGTCACGCCAATTCAGGTTATGGTCAGAGGCATGGCAGAGGTAAAGGCCGAAGAGGTGGCAGAAACGGAAGGAAATGTTGAATAAGGGAAAAATGACAAGATCTTTATTAAAGAAACACTATATCTGATTATAATAACACAATATCACGGGTATGAACCCCTAGGGCAATCCTGATTTCTATCGGGACTGGACCCTAATTTCGCAGCAAACTGTGGGGTATTATATCCTCCGACTTCGTCGGGATTGTTTGACTAACAAATTTCAGTTCGCTCACTCCTGAAATTTGAGTCTTACCAATAAATTTTTCGGCAAAACAGTTGCTATTTTCTAAGACGGTGTATAAATTGCACACGAATAGTTTAAGGAGTTTAAAATGCCTTTTTACGAATATCAATGCAAAGATTGCGGCAAGACTTTTGAACAACTTGTTGTGATCTCAGCAGCGAATGAAAAGCAACGTTGTCCGAATTGCGGCAGTCAGAATACGGAAAAACTGCTATCCGTCTTTTCCGCCAAGGCTTCATCGTCCGCGGGAGTTTCCGGGGGTGGCTTTACCTGAGGAACGAAGGGTTGCTGATCGCGGTCGCGATCTTCTTAACATCACTTGAGATTTTCAAGGATAATCTCACTGCCTGTGCCAAGATAAATAAAATGATCTCCATATTCACGGGCAAAAAGATTTCGTGCTTTCTGCCCGCTGCAGTGGGACGCCGCGGCATAGCGGACACCTGAATCTTTAAATCGTGCTATTATTTGCAGAATATCATCATCCGAATCGTGAAGTAAGTGAAAACCGCCCATGACAAGCGCAATCTTATTTTCTGGCAGGATTTTTTTGGCAGTTTCAACGATGCTGACAATTCCCGGATGGGCGCAGCCGGTAATAACCACCGTACCTGCAGAAGTTCTGAAAAGCGCCGCCTGCTCAGGCAGAATGCCTTCCAATTCCCCTGTCGTGAAAAAACCGGGCAGGATTTCGCGCGCCTTTTTGACTTCTATGATTTTAGCTCCGTACCGCTTCATATCCGATTTGAAGTGAGCAGAAAACGAACTCGGGACACAAACCCGGAGGTTGCGGTTGGCACTAAGAATGGCATAAATACCTCCGGTGTGGTCCCAGTGCTGGTGTGAAATCATCAGAAGGTCAAGGCCGGCCGGATCAATGTCTAGCTTGGCCATGTTGTGTTCTAAAACAACGCTGTCATTTCCGGTATCAAAGAGAATCGTTTGACCCTGATACCGGATCAGGCAAGAAAAACCCCAGGAGGTTTCCAAATCATCACGGGTGGTATAATTGTCACAAATCACTTTTATGACTGAGCTCTTTTGATGTTGCCGGCCGTTATGCATCGTTTTATTTTCCCTTTCTGTTGCTTTCAATTTTTTCAGCATTATTTTTAAAAAGTATTTTTACATCGCTGAGCAAATCACGGATGTATTCATGCTCCGGCAACTCCTTTTCAATGCGTTCTAAAATGCGACGATCACCGGCAAGAATCAGGGATGGAGCATAATTGAAGTCGTAGAACCATGAAACCATCATCATCAGAAAGTCCGTTACCGTGCGCAATTTGACGACAGAAACCGTCTTTGTTTTCAAAATTTCTTCGATTACTTCCGATGTCAGTTCACGACCGGGGGTAATATGAGGGAGCATGTCAGGAAGTTCTTTAAATCCATTATCGCTTACCGAATTTATCACCAAATCCATAATGTCCAGCTTATCTGCGTCCCGAATCAGGTTCAACAGCAAAACCGCTTGATGGGGAAGGTCATGGGGAATATCGGAAACTTGTTTGTTGTGATATTCAACAGCACAGGATATTTTTTGCCACTCATCATCTCCAAGAAGCGAAGGCACTCCTTCTTCGTCCAGAAGCAAACGACCTGCCCTGCCGTGATCCACGGTGTCCGCGTCATGAAAAGAACCGTAACAGAGATGCTGGGAAAAACGTCCGATGTCGTGTATAAGTCCACAGCGTTCAGCTGTTGAAATTTCTGCCTGTTCCCACCCCAGCATGTGAGCGATTAAGCGAGCATTATCAGCCACGCGCCGGCTGTGACGATATTTCAGTTCCAGTGCGGCAGGCAATACGCCGTCGGCATTACGATACCCGTTCACGTGACGTTCAAACCATATTTGCAGGGAATCATGTTTCTGTTTCGTCATTCTTTCCTAATTATTTACATTATTGTTTATTAATATACCACAACTTCAAAAGATGCAAATTATTGAGAGGAAATTCCCCGAAAGTGTAACATTGCCCACAAAAGTTAATCATTGCCAATTTTCATAAAAAACGGCGCCATTGCGTTAAAAAAAATGCAAAACTTCATTAAAGAAACTTTAATTATGAAATTTTAATTATTGACAAAGCTAAAATCTATTGTAAAATAGATGATAATGAAAATCATTCTCAAAGATATTCATCAAATAACAGGCCGACCTGTAACTACTCAGCGTAGTTTACTTCTAAAACTCATCAGTGAATCTGGCCGGCATTTGAATGCCGATGAGCTTTACCAGCGTGCAAAGAAAAGGGAGCCGCGCATCAGCCTGGCAACCGTGTACCGTAATTTGAAATTATTCAAAGAACTCGGTCTCGTTGCGGAAAGTAGCTTGGACAATACTCATTCCTATTACGAAATGAAAGGTGCATCAGAACATCATCATTTGGTTTGCCTGGGGTGTGGTCAGGTCATCGATTTTGACAGTCCGTTTATTGCTAAGGCTTTAGACGAAATTGAAAGAGAAAAAAAATTTAATGTCACTTCAGTACAGTTGAAGATAGAAGGTTATTGCCTTAAGTGCAAACAAAAAAAGGTTTAATTTTATTACATTTAGCTTGATAATTCCGCCTCAGCTTGCTGGACGGAGGTTCATTACAATAAAATTTAACGAAAGCTTTACAAAATGCCCCCGCGGTTTGCAGCAGGGAAATTTCACTTAATTAAGGATGCATATGGAAACAAAGGTTCTTAAAGATTTAAAGTCCGGGGGAAGCGGAGAAATAATTCAAATTGATGGTGGACATGGCATGGTTAGCCGGTTGGAAGCGTTGGGAATCAGACCGGGAAGCATTATTAAAAAACTTAATTCCGGTGTTATGGGCGGTCCTGTAACCATCGAGATCAACAGAACTCAAGTAGCCATCGGTTTCGGTATGGCCAAGAGAATACTGGTTGCAGTTAAGGATTCTGGCCGATGAGGATATTGTTGATGGGCAATCCCAACGTGGGGAAGAGTGTAATTTTCTCACGGTTAACCGGTATTCATGTCATTACATCCAATTATCCTGGTTCAACAGTAAATTACACTAAAGGTTCTATGAAGTTTGGTGAAAACCAGGTCGATATTATCGATGTTCCCGGCACCTATACCTTGGAACCGACTAGTGAAGCGGAAGAAGTTGCTTTACGTATGCTGGAATCTGGAAATGTGGTCATAAATGTTGTTAATGCTACAAATCTGGAAAGAAATCTGTATTTGACTTTACAATTGCTTGAAAGAAACATTCCGTTAATTATTGCTTTAAACATGTGGGATGACACTCGGCACCAGGGAATAAACATTGATTTAGAAAAGCTACGAAAGATATTGGGTGTTCCAATCATCCCGACCGCAGCGATAACAGGTGAGGGAATCAAGGCACTGGTAGGTAATCTGCCAAACGCTGCTTCGCCAGAGATGCCGATGCGTAGTCATAATGAACGCTGGGCCGCTGTTGGTGATATTATAGAAAAGGTTCAGATAGTCACGCATCGTCATCATACATGGCTTGAACGTTTGGCAGATGCGAGTGTTAACTCCTTTTCTGGCGGGATTATCGCTCTAACTGTTCTTATTCTTGCTTTTCTGGTGATTCGTTTTATTGGTGAGAGTTTGATTGGTTATGTATTTGAGCCTTTGTTCAACAATTTCTGGAAACCTGTATTGGCTGGCTTAAGCACTTTACTTGGGGGTGATGGTTTTCTTCATGGTATTCTAATTGGTACGTTGATTGAAGGTAATATTGATTTTGTTCAATCCTTTGGTTTGATCTCCAGCGGTCTCTATGTTCCCTTTGCAATGGTTCTACCCTATATAATCTCTTTTTATCTGGTTCTCGGCCTTCTTGAAGATACTGGTTATTTGCCGCGTCTGGCCACACTTTTAGATACAATTATGCATCGGTTAGGTTTGCATGGTTACGCTATTATCCCAACTTTGCTCGGATTTGGATGTAATGTTCCGGCAATTCTAGCAACAAGAATTTTGGAAAGTAAAAGAGAGCGTTTCATCACTGCTACTCTAATCTCGATTGCTGTGCCCTGTGCTGCCCTGCAGGCGATGATATTAGGACTGCTGGGTCCACATGGATGGAAATATGTGGCTATAGTTTACGGGACACTTTTTGTAGTTTGGATTGTCCTGGGTATCATATTGCGTCAAGCAGTAAAAGGATTTACCCCGGAGTTGCTGATTGAAATACCCCCTTATCGTCTGCCACCGTGGAAAGCAACACTAAAAAAATTATGGATGAGAACGTATGGTTTTTGAAGAGAGGCCGTACCCATGATTCTCGGTGCCATCATTGTTATTAATGTCTTGTTTTATATGGGTATTTTTGAAATTATTGCAAATTTTACGGCACCGGTTGTAAACGGTATTCTTGGACTTCCTAAAGAAGCGGTGACCGCTTTGATCATTGGTTTTTTGCGCAAGGATGTTGCTGTCGGTATGCTGGCACCGCTGGCACTTTCATCTGGACAAATGGTAGTAGGATGCGTGGTCCTAGCCATGTTTTTTCCTTGCATTGCCACGTTTGTTGTTCTCTTGAGAGAGCTTGGACTGATGAACATGCTCAAATCGTCCGCAATAATGATTACAACAGCTTTAATAATAGGAGGATTATTAAAGCTAATACTTTAAAGATTTATATGTGGTATACTTATTTTTTCTTGCCTATCGCGTAGCCGCGCAAAGCTTTGTGAAAGGTTTTAGCGGCAAGCAGGGCGCAATGCTCTGAATCTTTGGGCATGCCGCCCAAATGTTCCAGAATGGAGCTCTGGTTGATTTTTATGCATTCTCTGACAGGCTTGCCCATCGCCATTACGGTAGCTGCCGATCCCGCGGCATGAGAGGTCATGCATCCGTCAGTCGTATAGGAAATATCAAAAATCTTGTCGTTTCTGATTTTGAGAAACATTTCCATGGTATCCCCGCACGGTCCTTTTATTTTGGCGTAGCCGTCCGGTTTTTCAAGCGTTCCACAATTTCTCGGATCGTTTCCGTAATCAATAACTTTTTCAGAAAGACCGCCTGTTATTTTTTCCATAAGCAGATCAATCATTTTCTGTTTGATTTGTTCTTCATTCTTTATTTGATTGTCGCCCATTTTGAAGATCTCCATTGTTCATTGTCGGATAGGCATTATTGTTACCCAATTTTTTTAAACAATCTGCTTGCCGGCATCAGCTCCACTTTTAACCGCATAAACGGCGGTGATTTTTGCCACAATGGCCGATTTCGGATTCAACGTGTCTTTGATACTTTTCACCCATTGGACATCTTCTCTGAAGATATCACCCTCCGTGTGAATCGTAATATCAGCCTTAATCTGAAAACCATCTTTCTCGCCCCACCAGGTCAGCGCGATTTTAGGATTTTCTTTCAGATTATTTAACGTTTTGCCGAAATACTGGTCGGAAATAAGCAGCGTTTCATCATCCAGAAATTTGACCGCGGCAATCGGCACAACATTGGGACCGCCGTCTTTTGTTGCCGTTGCGAGGTATGCGATCTTTGTCGCTTTTAAACTTTCCTTTATTTCGTCGGTGACTTTAGCCATGAAAATATCCCTCCGTCGCTTAAAATGTCATTTTTGATGATTGTTCATTGCTCTTACCAAAAATGTTGAACTTTCTTTTTTCCCACTTAGCACAAAATATCAAAGAGATAAAATATCAAATTCATCATATACTCATGATGAGCACATTACAGTCTATCCTGAAAAATCGGTTGACTAACAGAGGTTGAAATAATAATGACCACACAATGTGAGATGACGGGAGATCAATGAAAGATAAGCATTTATATATTGAAACGTTCGGCTGTCAGATGAACGTGCATGATTCCGAGCAAATGGTCGTTTTGCTGGCGGGCATGGGCTACACGCTGACCGATGATGTGCGAAAAGCGGACTTGATACTGATCAATGGCTGCTCCATTCGGGAAAAGGCGGAACAAAAGGCTTTCAGTGAACTGGGACGCTTCATCAGATTAAAACAGAAAAATCCTGATTTGATCGTCGGTTTTGGCGGCTGTCTGGCACAGCATCTGGGCAGGAAAGTTTACAGCCGGGTGCGCGATGTTGATCTGGTATTCGGCACGCATAATATTCATCGTTTGCCGGAGATGGTAGCCGCCTGTCAACAAGAGCGCAAGAAAATCACACGCACTGATTTTTCTCCGAACATCACTTCACTCAATATCTTTGCCCCTTCCCCTCAAGGATCAATCAGCGCTTTCGTATCCATCATGCAGGGTTGTGACAACTATTGCGCATATTGCGTGGTGCCCTATCTTCGTGGACCGGAAATGAGCCGGGCACCGGAGGGCATCGTTGATGAAATCAAAAAACTGGTTCAGCACGGCGTAAAAGAAGTTACGCTTCTGGGACAAAACGTGAACTCGTACGGACGGAATTTGAATGAGCCATGCAATTTTGTTTCAGTCATCAAAAAAATAAATGACATTGATGGTCTGGAAAGAATCCGCTTTACGACATCGCATCCCAAGGATTTGTCCGACGATTTGATTGACGGCTTTGCCGGGGTGCCAAAATTATGCGAACACATTCACATGGCCGTTCAATCGGGATCCAATCGTATTTTAAAACTGATGAACCGGGGCTATACCGCTGAGGACTTTCTGGCAAAAGTTGAAAATTTGCGACGTGTTTGTCCGAACATCAGCATTACGTCCGACATCATTGTCGGTTTTCCCGGTGAAACACAAGAAGATTACCAGGCCACTATTGATCTAATGGAAAAGATCCGGTTTGATTTACTCTTTTCTTTTAAATACTCCGCGCGCGCGGGAACGGCCGCCCAAAAATTGGAGGACAACGTTCCCGAAGACGAAAAAAAACAAAGGCTCAAAGACTTGCAGGCCTTGCAAAACATTCATACGCAGGAAAAACATACGGCACTGGAAGGAAGTGTTCAGGAGGTTCTTGTGGAAGGTCGCAGTAAAAATTCCGGACAGGACATGATGGGGCGGGCACGCTCCTGGAAAATCGTCAATTTTAAAGGCGGATCGGAGTTAGTCGGTCAACTCGTTAACGTCGAAATCACCAGTGGCTATCTGCATTCATTGCGCGGAAAAATGAAGGAAACCTGAGACCGGTCCGGAAGCGAATCAAACGCCTCAAAAACCGAATCATTCATTTCTCTAATTTTCTTCACACAAAAATAAAACCTCTTGCCTTGTCGCTTTATTGCAACCTTGTCGCATTAATAGTTGCATATTTACGACAATTTATAATGGCTATAAAGATTCATGCATTGATTAACAAATTGTAATTATTGATTAATATCTGAAAAGTATCGATTGGCACTTTCCTTGCAATTTACTACTAACGTGAAAAGTAATGACATTTTCAGGCAGATTGGAAAGGTTCAAACAATATGAAGATTGCTCTGTCAATATGGAAAGATTGTATCTCCACTGTTTTTGATTCGGCGGAACAATTGTTGATTTTTGAACCCGACGGAACAAGCGGATACAAGAGAACAACCATCAAGTTGATTGCTACCGATGTTCAGGGACGGGTCAGCGAAATGAAAGAGCAGCACATTGATGTTTTAATTTGCGGAGCCATTTCCAGGCCTCTTGAAAGTTTACTTAGTTCTGTGGGTATGCGCGTATTTGCTTTTGTTCGGGGTCCAGTGGAGGATGTTTGGGCTGCTTATCAAAACAACCGTTTGGAGCAAGCTCTTTTTTCTCTTCCGGGCTGTCGGGGTCGCCGGGCTGGAGCCGGCCGCAACAGAATACGCGGAACGCGTTGTCCCTGGAGATAAAAAGATGGTGACACAAATTGCCACAAATATTCTAAGGAGCATGTTTAATGCTGAAGATATTAGAAAGCATAAAAAAATATCGCAACGTCATGACGATTGCTCTTTCGTTGATCGGTATGGGGCTGATGGCTTATTATGATTACTGCGATACAACTTGCAGTTATCTTAAGGGCGACATTTTCGGGATCGATCTTAAATGGGTAGGAATCTTTTATATGTCGGTCGTCATCGCATTTGCAGTATTTAATCAGTTTTCTTTTGTGCGGGCACTGTTGGCTGCAGGATTGGGAGTTGAAATTCACCTGTATGCTTTTCAAGTGCAAAACGACGTTTATTGTCCTTTCTGTCTGGCGTTTTCGGCACTGTTAATTCTGACTTTTTTGATTAACTATGAGGTGCCTTCAGCATGGTGGGAAAAGCGCCGCCGGATGTGGCTGTATTTTCTTGGCGAAGTCAGTTTCCCAATGTTGAAATTATATAAGCTACCATTACTGCTGTTTGGCTTATTAGGATATTTGACGATTTTAACGACTTTTTCCGGATCTGTGACGCCTGTTTACGGGCAGGAGTCCTCAGGATTTTTTTATTAAAAAAGGTTCTGATGGGCTAATTTTTTATCGGCGACTTTACGCTTTTTCCCGTGAAATTGCCGCATAAGTGACATTTTAAAAGGAGGAAAATATATTGAATCAGTACATCCCTCAAAAACTTTTTTTCACCAAAGGCGTAGGCACGCATAAAGAACAGCTTCATTCTTTCGAATTGGCGTTACGTGATGCCGGTATTGAAAAATGTAATCTTGTGCAGGTATCGAGTATTTTACCTCCTCACTGCAAGATTATTTCCAGAACGGAAGGTTTGAAAAAACTTTTACCGGGCGCCATTACCTTTTGCGTGATGAGTCGTTGCTGCAGCAACGAACCGCACCGTTTGATTTCCGCGTCTGTTGGTTGTGCGATTCCCGTTGATAAGAGAACTTATGGCTACATCAGCGAACATCACGCCTTCGGTTATACGGAAAGACAAACAGGAGATTACGCGGAGGATTTGGCGGCGGCTATGTTGGCTTCCACTTTGGGCATTGATTTCAATGTCGATGAAAGTTGGGATGAAAAAAAGAAGTTGTTCAAGATTAGCCGTAAAATAGTCGGCACACGTAATACGACGCAATCGAGCGTGCTAAAAAGCGGTAAATATACAACAGTGCTGGCAGCGGCTGTCTTTGTTTTTTAAAGAAGTTTAAAAGTTATAAAGGAGATTTTTTATGAATAGTAACAATCGTCGTGGCAGAGGGATGAGTGGCGGCCAAGGTACGGGCGGCCAAGGAATGGGACAGGGCCGGGGACAGGGTGCTGGCCGTATGGGTGGAGCGCGTGCCGCTGGTGTCGGCGGCGATTGTGTGTGTACGAAATGCGGTCATCGCGAACCGCATGAACGAGGTGTCCCCTGTATGCAGAAAAAGTGTCCGCAATGCGGATCCACTTTAATTAGAGAATAAACAATCTTGGAAAGGAAGATTATGGTTATGCCAAGAGGAGATGCAACGGGCCCCATGGGAATGGGACCGATGACTGGACGGGGAGCCGGGTATTGCGCCGGTTTTGGAGTGCCCGGCTATATGAATAACGTTGGAGGACGCGGCTTCGGTATGGGTTTGGGAAGAGGAACTGGTTTCGGGGGCCGAGGAGGACGCGGCGGAGGTTTCGGCTACCGCAACCGTTTCTTTGCCACAGGTGTGCCGGGACGATTCTGGTTTGGCGGTATGGCTGCACCGTCGTATCCCAATGCCGATCCGGAAACAGAGAAACAGGCGCTTAACAATCAGGCTGAAATATTACAGACAGAACTGGATGCCATTAAAAAACGTCTGGAAGAATTGAGTGCAAAAGCGCAGAAAAAATAGCCTCTTCTGCGAAGCCTGCATGGAGCTTATCTGTGCAACGCGGTGATGGCGTGGTTCTCAAGCTTTTCACGCTATCGCCGCAAAAAAATATTTAGTGGAAGATGGGACAACAATACTGTTCCAATAGGAAATACCGATTTTAGTAAGTTGTAGAAGAGGACTCTTATTATGATCAAAATTGGCATTATCATTTGTGCACGTTATAAAAATTGTGGTGGGGGAAAATGTTTCAGGGCGTTACGGGAACGTGCTGGCGCCTTTGCTCAATATCCAGCCGAAGCATTGGTGGAGGTTGTCGGCTATTCGAATTGCGGCGGTTGTCCCGGTGGAAACATCGAGTATGTGCCGGCAGAAATGAAAAAAAACGGGGCTGAAATCATTCATCTTGCAACGGGCTTGGTCGTCGGTTATCCGCCGTGTCCGAACATTCGATACTTCAAGAAATTTATCGAAACTATCTACGGAATATCCGTAGTGATAGGAACCCATCCCATTCCTCAAAAATATATGGAGGCGCATGCGCGACTTCCCTTTTGGAAGGATAGTCATATGAGTGAAGTGGCTGCATATCTTTTGCAGGAGCCAGAAGAAATAAAAAAAATATACGATTGAAGAGGACAAAAAAATGAAAATTGCAATGACAACATCAGGTGATGATTTGAACGCTCCGTTGGACAGCCGTTTTGGGCGCGCTCCGAAATTTCTTATTTATGACTTGGAAACTAAAACCTTTGAAATCATGGACAATGCACAGAACCTGAACGCGGCGCAGGGGGCGGGGATTCAATCCGCGCAAAATATTGTCCGGCAAGGCGCAAAGGCGCTTGTCACCGGACACTGCGGGCCAAAGGCATTTCGCGTATTGGAATCCGCAGGTATCAAAATCTTCAATACCTCTGCCACCACGGTGAAGGAAGCGTTGGAGCTTTATCTTGCCGGAAAGTTGAATGAAGCTAAATCGGCAGATGTTGAAGGACACTGGGTATGAACAAATGCGAAATTTTGTATCGGGCTATCGGCTTCATCCATAGTGAACACAAAGAAGAGGAGAAAACGCCTATTCAGCCTGTTTACGCCAAGGGCAGCAAGGGTTACGTGGAATTGTTCCCCGAATTTTTAGATGGTCTGCGTGACCTCAATGAATTCTCGCATATTTACCTGATTTATCATTTTCATAAGGCGCGACAGGTCACATTGGTTGTCAAACCCTATTTACAGGAAGTTGATCACGGTGTTTTTGCGACACGCGCACCCTGTCGTCCCAATCCCATCGGCTTGAGCGTTGTGGAATTGCTTGGCATTGAATACAATATTCTGCATCTGGATGGCGTAGATATTCTTGACGGAACGCCGCTTCTGGACATTAAACCTTACACGACCAAGTTTGATCTTCATGACGTTAAGAAAAACGGCTGGCAGGATGAGGTCGACGAACACACCGCTAGAAAAAAAGGTAAGAGAGGATATAAATCATGAAAATGTCTCTGGATTGCATTCCCTGTTTTGTCCGTCAAGCCGCGGATGCGGTCAAAATGTCGGTGTTGTCGGATGAAAGCAGAAAAAGTATCATGCACAACGTTCTGCAATGGCTGGGCGATGTTGATTTGAACCAAACGCCGCCAGCCGCTTCACAGATGATTCATCGTCGTCTCCGTGACCTTTTGTCAACCGATGATCCTTATCGTGCGTCTAAAGATGTACAAAATGAAATGGCGGCAGCGCTGATTCCCGCAATCCGCAAATATATTGCATCGTCAGCCGATCCTTTAGTCATGGCGGTGCGCTATGCTATTACCGGCAATATCATCGATTTGGGAGCAAAAAACAAAATTGATTACGGAGAAATTTACGAGGAACTGCAAAACGCTTCGATGCAACCCATATTTGGCCATGTTGAAGCTTTCAAGAAAGCCGTCTCGAGAGCAAAAACTATTTTGTATCTCGCTGATAATGCCGGCGAAATATTTTTTGATGGTTTACTTATCGAACAGTTGACGGGAGCCCGTGTCACGCTGGCTGTTCGTGGGACCCCCGTAATTAATGACGCAACCCGCTCAGACGCAAAGGCAGCGGGACTTGATAACATAGTTGACGTTATCGATAACGGTTCTGATGCACCGGGAACCATTCTGGAGGATTGCAGTATCGAATTTCGCCATATTTTTAATGAGGCCGATATGGTCATTGCCAAGGGACAGGGGAATTTTGAAAGTCTTTCCGATGAACCGCGTGAAATATTTTTTCTTTTCAAAACCAAATGTCCGGTCATCAGCCGTCATTCGGGATTTTGCCTGGGAACTTATGTGTTGGCGCACCGTTCTCAGGGCAACTATGTGGAAGCAAAAGGTTAATCATGAAAGCGAGTGTCATAGCAGCCGAACTTAAAATTCACGCTCCCTTTACGGCTTTCGGTACCGTGACGGGTATTATCATTATGGCTGCTTTTATTCAATTTAAGGTATCAAGTGAAATTTCTTCAGGTTTATTCTGGACGCTTCATCCTTTGCACGTGCTGGTGAGCGCGCTGGTCACAACCGCTATGTACAGGTTGCACTCTAACGGAAAATTCTGGAATACGATTATGATTGGCTACATGGGATCCATCGGTATCGCAACACTCAGTGATTCGCTCATTCCTTTTGCCGGGGAATGGCTGCTCGAGCTGCCTCACCGGGGCATGCACCTCGGATTCATTGAAAAATGGTGGTTAATTAATCCATTGGCTTTTGCCGGAATAGCCACCGGTTATCTTTATCCAACTACAAAATTTTCTCACGCCTCTCATGTCTTTTTAAGTACGTGGGCCTCACTGTTTCACATTATGATGGCTATGGGTACAACGTTGGATGTTGTAACGGCCATTTTAGTCGCCGTATTTTTATTTTTAGCTGTATGGGTTCCCTGCTGTACCAGCGATATTGTTTTTCCACTATTGTGGATAAAGAATACTACGGGAGAAAAAGTGTCTGTGGTTTCTCAAGGAGGGGTGCGATGAAAATAGCAGTTGCCTCCGGTAAAGGCGGAACAGGCAAGACCACCGTAGCCGTAAATCTGGCGCGTGTGCTCACTGGGAATGTAATCCTGGCCGACTGTGACGTAGAAGAACCCAATGCGCATCTGTTTCTTAACGGTGAAAAATTTAACGAGGAAATGATTTCAATTCCGATTCCTCAGGTCGATGAATCCCTTTGCAACGCTTGTGGCGAATGTGCGAGAATTTGTCAGTATTCCGCCATTGTTACGTTTGGCACGACCCCGTTAATTTTTCCGGAAATGTGTCACGGTTGCGGTGGTTGTATGCGAGTTTGTCCGACGATGGCTATCTCGGAACAAAACCGTCGTATAGGCGTGATTGAAAAATCTGGCGCGGACAACATCAACCTCTTAACGGGCAGGCTTGATGTAGGAGTGGCGCTAGCTCCGCCACTCGTCCGCGCTTTAAAAAATATTCTGCCTCATAACCAGACAGTCATACTCGACGCGCCGCCGGGAACATCCTGCCCGGTAATTGCCACCATCCGCGACACGGACTTTGTTTTGCTCGTTACAGAACCGACCCCTTTTGGTTTACACGATTTAACTCTGGCCGTGGATATGATTCGTGAATTGCATATTCCTTTTGCCGTTATCGTCAACAGAATGGGCAGCGGAGATAATCGTGTACATGATTTTTGTGAAAAAGAAAAAATTCCCATCTTTATCGAAATACCGGATGACCGGCGAATTGCCGAAGCATATTCCAGAGGCATTCTGATGGTGGATGCCCTGCCGGAATACCGTCAACTGTTTAAACAATTGATTGAAAAAATTATAAAATAAAAACGAGGTGATTTAAACATGCCGACATATGAATACGAATGTAACAAGTGCGGTCTGAAATTTGAAAGACACCAAAGTATGAAAGATACTCCTGTTAAGGAATGTCCGGAGTGTGGTGGTGAGGTGCAAAGAAGAGTAAGCGGTGGCAGCGGTTTTATCATGAAATCATCAGGTACAGGCGTAAGTATGCGCGATTCGGCAAAAAGCTGTTCCTTTGAAGAAACCGGCAGGACATGTTGTGGTGCGGACAGAAAATGCGGGCAATCCCCTTGTGGAGATTAAAATGAGTACTGAAGTTTATAAATATATTTACGGACCGGTGCCGTCTCGACGTCTGGGACGATCGCTCGGGATTGATTTGGTGCCTTTTAAAACCTGCACTTACGATTGCATCTACTGTCAGTTGGGACAGACGACAAACAAAACGACAGAAAGACGCGACTATGTTCCGATAGATGACGTCATGAAGGAACTCGAGGATAAACTGGATTCGGGAATTCTATGCGATTATATCAGTCTTGCCGGTTCCGGAGAACCGACTCTGCATGCGGGCATCGGGGACTTAATTGGGAAAATCAAGACCATAACCAATATTCCTGTCACCGTCCTGACAAACGGATCACTGCTTCATTTGCCGGAAGTTCGCAAGGCCTTGATGTGTGCGGACCTGGTCATTCCTTCCCTTGATGTTGGTGATGAGCAGCTATTTCAATATGTCAACCGACCGCATGGCTCTCTTTCTTTTGATCAAATGGTTAATGGATTGATCGATTTCTCCAGAAATTTTAAGGGGCAAGTATGGCTGGAAGTTTTGTTGCTCGGCGGTGTCACAGGGATTCAGTCCGAAGTTGAGAAAATTGCTTCCATTGTTAAAATGATTCATCCGGCAAAGGTTCAACTGAATACAGTTTATCGACCTCCGGCGGAAGAAACCGCGTTTCCCCTCACGACCGAGCAGTTGATTGCGCTGAAAAATATTTTTCCCGTAGAGGTCGAGATTATCAGCAGCCTTAATCAGTCAGAAACACCTGTTCCGGAAATGCGCGCAGTTACAGATGACGATATTATTGCTTTGTTGGCCAGAAGGCCGTGTACGATCGTGGACATTGCCAGTGGGTTGGAAATGCATGTCAATGAAGTGATTAAACGAATGGAAATGCTGGTAAAGGCCGATAAAGTTAACTGTGTCGTTACAAAAAAAAGAAATTACTACACAAAAATATACTGATCAAGGACAAGGTATTTTTTATAATGGAAAAAGAATTGAATGAAAATCATCAGCGCTTTTTAGAGCGAGTCGCGCTTTACAGAAAATTCGGTTACGATATTGAAAAAGAGCGATCTTTCATTATCGAAAAAGCGCAACCCATCGCCGGAAATATTCTGGAAACAGGCACGGGCAAGGGATACTTCACCCTCGCGTTGGCGCGTGCCGGTTATCATTTTTTTTCATTCGACATATCCGCTGAAGAACAAAAATACGCTCTTCTCAATCTGATGTATTACAACTTACAGCAACAAGTTACTTTCGGCATTGCCGATGTTGAAGGTATACCCTGTAATGACGGTTTCTTTGATGTTATTTTTGCCGTGAATATGATTCATCATCTTTCCTCCGTCCGCAAGGCATGCTCTGAACTGGTCAGAATATTATCCCCTCAGGGGAAAATCGTGTTGAGTGATTTCAATGCTGACGGCTTGGCAATATTAGATAGAATTCATTCTCTTGAAGGACGAAAACATGAAGTAAATTCGGGTACAGTAACAGATGCAAAAAATGTATTGATCGAACTGGGACTCAATGTGGAAGAACACCATAGCCCCACGCAAGACGTACTGATAGGCCGCAGGAGGCTGATCACATAAGATGAACGCTGCAGAAGATGTAAAAAGGTATGTGGAAATATGTCAGGAAAGGTTCTGGCAAAATATTTTCCAATTCGAGACGGAATATCTCATTGAGCGTTTACAAGGTTGTCGCGATATTTTGAGCGTCGGGTGCGGTCCGGCGATTATTGAAGGCAAATTAAGCGAACATGGGTTTAATGTAACTGGTTTGGATGTTTCTGCCGAAGCGCTTAAATGCGCGCCGGACTCTATCAGAAAATTCGCGGGAAGCGCTGAAAGTATGCCGTTTGCGGAATCTTCTTTTGATGGTGTTATCTACGTTGCGTCGCTTCAATTTATAGGAAATTATCAAAAAGCATTGCAACAGACTCTTAAGGTATTGAGGCCCAACGGCAGAATCATCCTGATGTTGCTGAATCCCGATTCTGATTTTTTCAAGGATCGACTCCGCGAACCGGATTCGTACGTCAATTTGATTAAGCATAGGAGTTTAATAAGTATTGAAGATGCCGTTAAAGAATTTTATACTGTGCAAACGGAATATATTCTGGGAGTGAAAGGGGATCGTATTTTAAAGAGTAATAATCCCAGCGAGGCGGCTTTATATGTCATCACCGGCACGAAATAAATAGTAAAATTAAAAATGACAAAATGAATAGAAATTACGAAGTTGACAAAGCAAAGCATTTATTGGGGATTGCAAAACCGTGCAATGCCGATGATGTTAAGAAAAGATACCGGGATATGGCTAAAATATGGCATCCTGACATCAATAAATTCGAAGAAGCGCATGCGAAAATGCAAGAAATTAACAAAGCCTTTGCTTTATTGATGAAAGAAGAATTCGGAATTCTTGATTGGTGGGAAGATTATAACAGATGGTGGTGGCGACAATATGGCAATGATCCGATATGGGGGAACTATTTTCCGGAAAACAAGTCTGAAAAAACGGAAACAAAAAATATTTTTATAGATGAAAACACACAGCAGCACTGGGAGAAATAAATTTTGAAAGAACTTGTGATCATCAGCGGCAAGGGAGGAACGGGAAAAACCAGCGTCACAGCTTCGTTGGCGGTGCTGGCCGGACATTCGGTCATCTGCGATTGCGATGTGGACGCGGCCGATCTTCATCTTGTGCTCAAACCTCAAATAAAAGAACAGAACGAATTTCGCAGCGGTCATGAGGCTATTATCCGCCAGAACAATTGTATCGGCTGCGGTATTTGTGAGGACTTTTGCCGTTTTGACGCGGTCCGAAAACGACAAACCCACGCCGGTGAACTTTTATTCTCTATTGATCCGATATCCTGTGAAGGTTGCGGTGTTTGCGTCCGTTTCTGCCCTGAAAAAGCGATTGACTTTCCGGAATGTGTTTGCGGTCGTTGGTTTGTTTCGGATACACGTTGCGGCCCGATGGTGCACGCGCGGCTGAATGCGGCTGCGGAAAATTCCGGCAAACTGGTTTCCACCGTGCGTCGTGAGGCGCGCTCAATTGCAGAAAAAGAAAATTCCGCATTGATTATTGTTGACGGACCTCCGGGTATCGGATGTCCCGTTATTGCTTCGGTCACTGGAGCTTCACAGGTCTTAATTATAACAGAACCCACCGTATCGGGGGAGCATGACCTGGAAAGAGTCCTTGCTCTGACTCGTCATTTTCAAATTCCTGCTGCTATTTGCGTGAATAAATGGGATATTAATCCCGACATGACTGCGCGTATTGAAGATAAAGCCAGAAATTCAGGCGCAGTGATTGCCGGACGAATTCGTTATGATAGCGCCGTTACGCGCGCGCAGATTCAGGAAAAGGCTGTTGTGGAAATCGACGCGCCCGGCGCCGACGATATCCGGCAACTTTGGGATAAGTTACATCTTCAGGAGGTCAAATAATTAATATGAGCGAATTGATAAATCTTGAAGAATTTTATTCTACGGCAAACAAGCATGCCAGCAACCCGCATAATATGGGTGAGCTTGAAGATTTCAACGGGCACGCAAAAATAACCGGTCCCTGCGGCACGACGATGGAGTTCTGGCTCAAGGTACAGAATGATAAAATAAAAAAGGTGTCTTTTATCACGGACGGTTGTGCTCCTTCAATTGCCGGCGGTTCGATGGCAACCTGTATGGCTGAAGGGAAGACAGTTGCCAAGGCCAAACAAATCAGCCAGCACGATGTGCTCAAGGCGCTTGAGGGGTTACCCGAAGATCACGAGCACTGCGCGCTTCTGGCAACAAACACTTTGAAAGCTGCCTGTGAAGATTATCTGTCAAAGAAAAGTAAAAAGGAGGATAACAAGAGTGGAAAACAAGAAAACATGTGATACGTGCAGCGATTCCAGCTGCTCGGCTCAAAAACAGAAAAAAGATGAAAGCAAAGAAGAATACGCCGACCGACGCAGATTACAAGCTAGGCTTTGCCGCATAAACTATAAAATTGTCGTGCTTTCAGGAAAAGGTGGTGTCGGTAAAAGCACCGTTGCGGTTAATTTGGCTACGGAATTAGCGCTCAATGGACTGCGTGTGGGACTTCTCGACGTGGATATTCACGGTCCAAGTGTTCCCACCATGCTGGGACTGGAAAATGAAACCCTCAAGGGCAATGAAGGAGAGATTTCCCCAGTTGAATATGGCGGACTGAAAGTGATGTCTATAGGATTTTTATTGCAAAATCAAGATGACGCAGTCATCTGGCGGGGGCCGATGAAAATGGGCGTCATCAAGCAGTTCTTAACCGACGTGAACTGGGGTGACCTGGATTATCTGATTGTTGACGCTCCTCCGGGCACGGGTGATGAGCCTTTGTCGCTTTGTCAGTTGATTCAGCCTCTCGACGGCGCGGTGATTGTCACAACACCACAGAAGGTGGCTGCAGTTGACGTCCGCAAATCCATTAGCTTTTGCCGAAGGCTTGATGTGCCGGTTTTGGGTGTTATTGAAAACATGAGCGGATTCGTTTGTCCGAAATGCGGAGAAATCACCCAGATTCTACCCGCGGGTGGTGGAAAAATAATTGCCTCAGATATGAAAGTGCCTTTCCTGGGGGCAATTCCGATGGATGCGACGATTGCCCAATCCGGCGATTCCGGGAAGGTGTTCATTTACCATTCCTCCAAAACACCAACGGGGGAAATCATGAGGGACATCATCGATCAGATTACAGCAGGCTTGGATAAAACAAAAAAATTAAATTCATAAGGAGAAAATGAGATGAAGATTGCAATACCGTTAGCCCAAGGCAAATTGACCGCGCATTTCGGTCACTGCTCTAGTTTTGCTCTCGTAGACGTGGATCCAGGGACAAAAAAAATTACCAAAATAGAAGAACTGGCCGCGCCGCCGCATGAACCGGGACTTTTGCCGCCGTGGCTCGCCAAACAAGGAGCCAACATGATTATTGCCGGTGGTATGGGACAGCGCGCACAGCAATTGTTTGCCCAACAGGGCATTCAGGTCGTTGTCGGTGCTCCTTCGGAAACGCCGGAGAAACTGATTACTGATTATTTTGCAGGGACACTGCAATCAGGCGAAAATCTCTGCGATCACTAAATCAAGGGAGGATTGGTATCATGGCAACAGCGTTAAAAGCAGTTGATCGGGTTGAAATCCTGACATTACAGGACAACTATATTGATATTACCGCGATGGACAGTAACGCCATCGTTACGCGCGCCAATCCTTTAAAAGATGGAGAAATCCGGGCTTCTGTGTTGGCCGAGCACGGTTTTTCGGCGCTCGTGAAAACCACCACGGATGGAAAGTCGCATACACTGCTTTTCGATTTCGGATTTTCCGAAAACGGCGCGGCGCAGAACGCGGCAACCCTGGGCGTCGATATGACAGACGTGGAAGCCGCGGCCTTATCCCACGGACACAGTGATCACACAGGTGGCATGACAAAACTCGTCGCCATGACCGGCAAAAAAAATATACCTTTTGCCGTGCATCCTTCAGCCTTTAAGTCGCCGCGTTATCTTAAATTCGGAGAGGAATTAAAAATCAACTTTCCGGAATTGACGCGGGAAATGGTTAAGGTTGCAGGATTAGCTGTGGCGGAAACCGAAAAACCATATCTTTTGTTGGAAGATACGATTTTGTTCTTGGGCGAAATTCCCCGTACAACGGATTTTGAAAAGGGATGGCCGCTGCCTCATTGCCAGCAAGACGGAAAGGAAGTTTGGGATGCCATCGAAGACGACACCTCGATCGTCATGAATTTGAAAGACAAAGGGTTGATTATCCTTTCCGGTTGCGCGCACGCGGGAATCATCAACACCATACATTACGCGATGAAGGTGACAGGCATCGAAAAGGTTCATGCCGTCATGGGCGGATTCCATCTTTCGGGGCCGTTTTTCGAACCGATCATCGACCGCACAACGCAGGAATTCAAGAAAATCAATCCGGCATATATGATTCCGACGCACTGCACCGGCCGGAAAGCGATCATGGAAATGGAGAAGCAAATGCCGGACCAATTTATTCTGAACATGGCCGGAACAAAATTGATTTTCGCATAATTTTATTAAGGAGTAAATATGTCCCCAAAAGCATTTCAGGATTACTACCCCGACGATCTAAGTCACTGTTACGGCTGCGGAAGGCTCAACGAGCACGGCCTGCAGATTAAAAGCTACTGGGACGGAGAGGAATCCGTCTGCATTCATCAGCCTAAATCGTGTTACATGGCCATACCCGGCATGGCTTACGGTGGACTCATCGCCTCACTGATTGATTGTCATTCCACCGGCACAGCCGCGGCGGCTAAATACCGGGCGGAAAACCGCGAGATGAATACTCTTCCGCCGATTCGCTTTCTGACAGCATCGTTACATGTCAATTATTTGTTGCCTACACCCTTAAACGGGCCGATAGAAATACGTGGTAAAGTCAAGGAAATCAGAAGGCGAAAAGTGGTTATAGAATCGAGGCTGATTGCCGGAGGACAGGTTTGCGCCACGGGCGAAGTTGTCGCCGTACAGGTACCGGAAAATTTGATGGAGGAATTTCGTAAAAAATAATTTATAAAAAATTGACTTAGATCAATGTAAAAACGGTTGTCAGTGGTTATGTTCCCAGGGAATAAGGAGCAACTTTTATGAACGACCGATTAAAGAACTTTCCCGTTTCAATTTTTGCTGTGGTGATGGGACTGACAGGCGCAAGGATTGCGTGGAAACGTACGGAAATCATTTGGAATTTCAATGCTGCGGAGAGTTCTATGCTGTCGGAGACCAGCACTTTTCTGGCTATCCTTATTGCGTATGCAACAAAAACGATCAAGCTTCCTAAAGAAATTCAAAGAGAATTGAAAAATATTCCCAAACTCTTATTTTTCCCGGTCATTTCCGTAAGTCTTATTTTGCTTTCCGTTGCCTGGTGGGAACAAAGCGCATTTCTTTCCGCTGTAAGTGTCATGCTTGCTGTCATGACATTCGCCGCCATGAAAAATAAAACCATTTGTGTTGAGGATTAAGATATTGCTTGTTAAAAATAAAAAGACGAATTAACTTCTTTATCAAGAAACGGTTGTAAAGGAGATCTAAGATGAGCACTGAACATAACTTTCATATCGGTCGCCGATCTTTTTTAAAGCTGACAGCCGGAGCAGCAGCTCTTTCCGGTTTTGGTTTGCCGAAAAAAGCATTGGCCAAAAGCGACAAAAAATTATCAACGCTCATTGATTTAAGCCTCTGCGATGGTTGCACCGGCAGAAATATACCAGCATGCGTCAGCGCATGTAAAACAATCAACAAAGATAAAATACCACCGGTAACGGAACCCATTCCCGAACCATGGCCACGCAAAACCATTGAAGACTGGTCCAAAAAGCAGGATGTATTCAATCGCCTTACCCCTTATAATTTTATTTACGTGCACAAAGCCGAAGTTAATTTAGGCAGTCAGCAAAAAACGGTCTTTGTGCCGCGTCGCTGCATGCATTGCGATAATCCCGCTTGCGCGACGATCTGCCCGTTTTCCGCCAATCATAAGAACAAAAACGGAGCCGTGGTCATTGATCAGGATCTTTGTTTCGGTGGCGCGAAATGTCGCGACGTTTGTCCCTGGGAAATTCCGCAACGTCAATCCGGTGTCGGTATCTACCTGAATGTGTTGCCGGGGCTGATGGGTAATGGCGTGATGTACAAGTGCGATTTATGTGTGGAAAGATTGGCTGACGGGAAATTGCCCGGTTGTATCGAAGCCTGTCCCCGGGAAGCATTGTTGATCGGTTCCCGGAACGCTATCGAAAAAATAGCCGAATCCCGTGCGAGAAAAATGAATGGCTTCATCTACGGCAAAACTCAAAATGGAGGCACTGCGACGATTTACGTTTCACCGGTTCCGTTTGAAGAAATCAATAAAACCATGATAAAGAAACCCGGTCAGCCCGATATGAAAGTTGATGTTCAGAGAAGAATGGAAGGAACGGATTGCTTAGCCAGGACAGTACTGGCTGCTCCTGTATTGGGAATCGCTGCCGCTGGTGTGGCTGGTGCGTTTAATTGGTTGTTCAAGAGAAGAGATGAAGCGGGAAAGGGGGAATAGGACCATGACTGAAAAAATATTATTTGAAAAAAATCTGATTGTCCGCCACAGCGCTTTGGAATTAATCGAACATTGGGCGATTGCCCTTTCCGGCCTTGTTCTTCTTCTCACCGGAATATTTGAGCTACCGGTGGGCAAACGCTACTACATCGTTCATTTTCCAGGGCTTGGCTGGTCTGCCGATTTTATTACGTCACTCTATCTTCATTACGGAGCAGCGCTGATTTTTACAGCGACCGCATTGTTTCATGTTTTCTATCATGGTTTGCGCGGTGAAAAAGGATTGCTTCCCCAGAAGCATGATTTTTCCGAATCCATTGCCGTTATTAGAAGCTTATTGGGTTTCGGAAAGGAGCCACCCATGAAAAAATATCTGCCGGAACAACGTCTCGCTTATGCAGGGATGGCTTTTATCATCTTGATGCTTATTCTGTCCGGCCTGGTCAAAACCTACAAGAATATTTATGCGCCCGATATGTCCCATGCCATCTTGTTGTGGGCGAGCTGGATTCATAATATTTTTTTCGTTTTGTTTTTTCTGATTTTCCTGGCGCACATGGCGGCGATCGCTTTGCGACCTAACTGGCCTATGATCCGCGGAATATTTACGGGAAAAGTTCGTTTGGATTATGCGCGGCACCGTCATCCTCTTTGGATTGCCGATTTTGAACCGATTGAGCCTTTCCTCGGGGATGAAGTTGAAAAAGATCAGAACCTACCAGTGAATGGAGAGAAAGAGACAGAAGAGATCAGTAAAGATTGAGCGACACATATCAATATGTTTTTAAGGAGAATTTTATGGGTAATAGAAAAAGAATCATCGTCATCGGCGGTTCGGCCGCCGGTCCCAAGGCGGCGGCAAAAGCCCGACGCATCGACAACGACGCGGAAGTCATCATTATCCAGAAGGAAGCCGACCTCTCCATGGCGTCCTGCGGCTATCCGTATTATGTCGGAGGTTTTTTTAACGACCGCAATGCGCTTCTTTGCACACCTGCAGGGATCGTGCGCAATCCGATGTTTTATCTTAACGCCAAGGACATTGACGCCCGCGTCAATACCGAGGTCACCAACATTGACACAAAAAATCATTCGGTGTCTTTTAAAAATGTCGTTTCGGGAGAAACCGACACGTTAACGTACGACAAGCTTGTTATCGCGACCGGTGCGGTTCCGCGCATGCCGCCGGTTCCGGGCACGGATCTCCAGGGCATTACCACATTACAATCCATGAAGGACGCCGATTTTCTGCGTAACGTCCGCGATGAAGGTAAAATCAAAAAGGCCGTGGTCATCGGCGGCGGACTCATCGGTATAGAAACCTGCGAAGCGCTGCAACTGGCGGGTATTGAAATCACCGTCATTGAACTGCTTCCTCAACTGCTGACGTTTTTGGACTGGGAACTGGCCAAGCTGGTGGAAAACCATGTGCGGAGCAAGGGCGCCAACGTCATTACCGAAAACGGCATAGCCGCTTTCCTGGGTGAAAACGGAAAACTCACAGCGGTCAAACTGCAAAACGGCACGGAGCTTCCCTGCGAACTGGCCGTTGTGGCCATCGGTGTCCGTCCCAACATCACACTGGCCAAAGAAGCCGGTTTGAAAATCGGAGACCTGGGCGGTATCGAGGTCAATGAATACATGCAGACCTCCGACCCGGACATTTACGCCGTGGGCGACTGCGTGGAAACCCTCAACCGCATCACCGGCAAAAAAGTCCACGCGCCCTATGGCGACTTGGCCAATCTTCAGGGACGCGTGGCAGGTGAAAACGCCGCCTCGACAAATTGCGTGACCTTTCCGGGAACAATTCAGACCGGCATCTGCAAGGTTTTTGATTACGGAGCCGGTTCCACGGGTCTTTCGGAAACAGCGGCAAAGCGTCTGGGTTATTCCGACATCATCACGGTCATCAACACCAGTCCCGACAAACCGGGATTCATGGAAGGCAAGCTTCTGGTAACTAAATTAACCGCTGATGCCAAAACCGGCCGCGTCCTTGGCGCGCAGTGTATCGGCCCCGGCAATGTCGCCAAACAGATTGCCCAGTGGGCCATGGCCATCCAGGGCAAGATGACCGTGGAGGATCTTGTCAACGCCGATCTTCCCTATGCGCCGCCCTTTTCCCTAGCCATCGATCACTTCATCGCCACAGCACATATTATGCAGAACAAAATGAAAGGCAGAATGAAAGGTATCAGTTGTAAAGAGGTTTATGATAAAATACGGGCCGGAGAGAAACCTTTCCTGATAGATACACGCGGACCGGAGGAATTCGAAGAGATGCGTTTAGGCATCGGTGAGACGCTGATACCGCTCGGCGCGATCCGTAAGCGCCTCAAGGAACTGCCCGAAGACAAGAACCGCGAAATTATTCTATACTGCAAGATATCCCTACGCGGTTATGAGGCGGCGCTGGCACTGGAAGGAAACGGCTGGAAAAACGTCAAGGTCATGGAAGGCGGCATTATGGCCTGGCCGTATCCGAGGGAGAAATAAATGTCCTTAAAATCTGAAGATAATAAGGCCATCGCGGAGGATACCATCCTTTTGGATGTTGTTTCCAACTGGCCGGCAACAGAAACAGCGATCAAAAAATATGACGAAAAGGCGGGAGTATGTTTGTGCTGCTCCTGCCTTTTCGACACTATTGGAGATGTCGCTGCCCGTTTTTCTCTGGATAAGGACGCGTTTCTTTCCGACCTGCAAAAAGCCATAGAGCAAAAGAATGAATGATACCAAAATATTAACCTAATTAGGAAAGGAGGATGATACCATGCCGGAATTTGGAACACCTTTTTCAGGGTTGAAGAAGGACAGGAAACTGACCAAAGAAGAACTGATCAGAGCCATTCGCTTTATGGTGGCAGCGGAATATGAAGCCATCCAACTTTACATGCAGCTCGCGGAGTCAACCGACAACAAACTGGCCATCGAGGTCCTCAGGGACATTGCCGACGAGGAACGCGTTCACGCCGGGGAGTTTTTAAGACTGCTGCACGAGCTGGCGCCGGATGAAGAAAAATTTTATGCCGAAGGCTCCGAAGAAGTGGAGGAAGAAATCGCGAAAATGAAGAAATCAAAAAAATAAATAAGCGACAAAAATAAAACAAAGGAGGGCATCGTCTATGGCTGAAGAAATCAAGGCCGGCTGCGCCAGACCCACCGGCGGACCGGTCGGCGAAAAACCCGACGTGAAGAAAGAAACCGCTCAACCCGTACCTGTCAAGGAGGTCAAAAGCATGGTTACTGTAGGAAAGAAAGCGCCCGACTTCACGGCGCCCGCGTATCACAAGGGGAAATTCATCAATGTTAAACTCTCCGATTATCTGGGGAAATGGGTTGTCCTGTGTTTTTATCCGGGCGACTTCACCTTCGTCTGAGCAACCGAAATCTCGTCGGTCGGCGAGAAATATCCCGAATTCAAAAAACTCGGCGTTGAAGTTTTATCCATGAGTGTGGACAGCGTCTTTGTCCACAAAATGTGGGATGACCATGAACTTTCCAAAATGGTCAAAGGCGGCATCCCCTTCCCCATGCTCTCCGACGGCGGCGGCAAGGTCGGAGACGTCTTTGGCGTTTATCTTCAGGATGCCGGCGTGGAAGCCCGCGGCCGGTTCATCATCGATCCGGACGGCATCATTCAGGGCTTTGAAGTGCTGACACCGCCGGTCGGACGCAACGTCATGGAAAGCATCCGTCAGATTCAGGCCTTCCAGCACGTGCGCAAAACCAAAGGCGCCGAAGCCACGCCCTCCGGTTGGAAACCCGGCAAGCCGACGCTCAAACCCGGCCCCGATCTGGTGGGCAAGGTCTGGGAAGTCTGGAAAACCAAGATGGCGTTCGACGATTAACCCTTTCCAGCATCAACGGCGGGCGGCGTTTCCCAAGTAGCTGCCCGCCGCAACCTTTTACTCAGGAGGTCTTATGCGACGCATTTCGTCTTTATTTATTTTGTTTTTTCTTTTCGTACTATTTGCCTGCGCGGGAACGGATGTCAGAACGACAACTTCCGTCGCCGGTCAGATAGCTCCCGATTTTACACTTGCCGATCAGGACGGGAAAACTTGGAAACTCAGCGATGCCGTCAAAAAGTATCGTGCCGTCGTGCTCGCCTTTTATCCCAAAGACGACACCAAGCTTTGAATACGCCAGTTTGTTGAGTTTCAACAAAACATCGAAAAATACAACGCCAAAAATATCAAAATCCTCGGCCTGTCGAGAGACTCGGCCGAATCGCACCGCAAGTTTATCGCCAAGCACGGCCTGAAAAACATGACCCTGCTGGTGGATGAAAAAGGCAGAATCGCCAAAATGTACAAAGCCGACCACTGGCTGCTGCCGCTTTCCAAACGCGTCTATGTGATCATCGATAAAAAAATGAATGTCATTTACAGAAACGATATGGGGTTTGCGCTCCTGCCGGATCAAACCCAAACGCTGATTGAGAAAATAGAACGCAACATAAAATAAAATAAAATAATCTCATCTTGATTTAAAAAATCAACTGACTCTTTAAAGATTTAGTGGTACTTTATTATTCAGTCATATTGTTTAAATGACAATATGATTGAGTGTCGATCAAAATTTTGTCTTTAAATTATTTTTGTAATGGAGGAATCAATGAATTTCCCGCATCTTTTTTCACCCATCACTATTAATGGAATGACCTTGAAAAACCGGGCGGTGATGCCGCCCATGGGTACCGGTTACGGTAATAGCGACGGTACGATAAGCGATCGGCTGCTGGCGTATTTGGCACGCCGGGCGCAGGGAGGAACCGGTCTGATTATTACGGAAGTATGCGCTGTTGTACCGCGCGGCAAGGGCTTTCCCAGTGAAATTGGTGTGTGGAGCGATGAATTTATTCCGGGACTGGCGCGCATTCCGGAGGCCTTGCATCGCTATGGAGCCAAGGCTGCGCTGCAACTGCATCATGCCGGACGTGAAACGTTTGAGGCGGCGGCCGGTGCCATGCCGGAGGCGCCTTCGGCCATTCCCAGTGTTATCTTGGGTCAGCCTTGCGAAGCGATGTCTCAGGAACGTATTGTCGAAGTGATAGACGCCTTCGCCCGGGCGGCCGGACGGGCACGTCAGGCGGGTTTTGATGCCGTGGAGCTTCACGGCGCTCATGGTTATTTATTGAATCAGTTTCTTTCTCCTTTTTCCAACAAGCGCGAAGATCAATATGGCGGAAGCGATGAAAACCGCATGCGCTTTGTTCTGGAAATAATTGCAGCTGTACGAAAAGTTGTGGGGCGTGATTTCCCTGTATGGATTCGTATATCGGCTGATGAACTGGTGCGCGGCGGTTATGATTTGTCTTTCATGCTGAAATTTGCGCCGAAACTGGTTGAGGCCGGGGTTGATGCCATTCATTGTTCCGTGGGAGTTTATTCCACGCCCGGTGGTCTTTCCATTGCTTCCATGGATACCGATCCCGGATTTAATTTGTTCCGTGCCCGCGCTGTAAAAGAAGTGGTCAATGTTCCCGTTATCGGTGTCGGTCGTATCAATGATCCGGAGCTGGCCGATCAGGCCATCGCCAGAGGTGATGCCGACCTGATCAGTTTCGGACGTCAGCATCTGACCGATCCTGATTTTATCAATAAAGCCCGTGAAGGAAAGCGTGATGATATTCGCTGGTGCGTTGCCTGCAATCAGGGTTGCATCGAACGATTGAGTTTCGAGCTGAAATCGGCAACGTGCAGTTTCAATCCGGAGTGCGGACGCGAATATAAAGGAGTGGCGCCCAAGGCTGATCCTCCAAAGCATGTCTGGATTGTTGGAGCAGGCCCGGCGGGTCTTTCCGCTGCCATGGCGGTGGTCGCCAGAGGGCACAAGGTGGACGTTTTTGAAAAACAGGAACAGGCAGGGGGACAACTTTTATCAGCCAGCCGTCCGCCGCACAAAAAGAGCTTCATGGATTGGGTTTCGTGGTCTTTGCGTTCTTTGGGTAAAGCATCCGTTAATATAAAGTATGAACATACAGTTGACGCAAATGCGATAAAACAAGAAAGGCCTGATGCGGTCATACTGGCCTGTGGCGCTTATCCGGTGACGGCTCCGGTTTCCGGACTGGATTCAAAAATAGTAGTAGATGCGCGCGATGTGCTTACGGGCAAGATTGAACTCAAAAGTCCGGTTGTGATTCTGGGCGCCGGATATGTGGGAATGGAAACCGCGGATTATCTACTCGCCAAAGGCATTGCGGTTACTGTTCTGGAGATGCAGGCATTTCCGCCGGTGGGAAAACTCACGGCTCATGGTTATTGGCTGCACAAACGGATCAAGGAGAGTGGCTGCAGACTGCTGTTCGGCGCTAAAGTACTGGCTATCGAAGATGATATCGTGCGTTATCAACAGATGGGTGAAGAAAAAGAGGAAAAAGCAGCCTTGATTGTAACCGCGATGGGCGCCAGATCAGATAACGCATTGGAGGATACGCTGAAGGAACTGGCTATTCCCTACAGGGTTGTTGGCGATGCAAAGAGTCCGCGCCGGATTCTGGAAGCCATTCACGAGGGATATAAAGCGGGTGATGAAATATAATGAAAACAAGAGATTTAAATCTAAAGATTAAAAATGAATCATTATAGTTATCTATTTTTAAGTTATATAAATAATGAATAAAAAAACCTTGACATCCATTTTCTCATTTAATAAACAAAATACCAGTCTTCACCGGAAACAACATTATGTTCCATGTAACGTATTAAAATGTTGTTTCGTTCAGTAACAATAGTCCCAAGAAAACAAGATTCTTTTGCAGATGCTCAAGGCGGTACTTGCTTTACAAACAGTGTTCTGAAGTATTTTGCTTAAATGCTTTTTGGCCGTTTAAGCGGCTGGTTTCAATTTGTTTTCAAATATATAAAAACTTATGGAGGTGTTTTTATGCCTGGACGTACACCGATGTTCTTCCGAAGTAAGTTTCTTCCAGTCTTTTCAGTAATCTTCATCTTTCTGAGCCTATTTATTCTACATTCCAGCGTTTATTCCGCTAATGAGCAAGCCACTATCGCCATAGAAGATAGTCCGGCCATGGTTGCCGTTAATCCGGCAACTAACACAGCGGTGATAACCCACGGCCATTCCAATACCAACTCTGTTTCCATCGTTGATCTCAATACGGAAAGTGTCATAGCCGAATTGTCTGTGGAAAAATTACCCGAAGGCGTAGCCATTGATACGATTGAAAATATCGCCGTTATTGCCCATGAAAACGAACGCCTTCTGACGTTTATTGATTTAAATGCGAACAATGTCATTGCCACTCTGGATATTGACACCAAGCCAAGAAACATTGCCATCAATTCTGAAACACATATCGCCGCTGTGACCAGCGCCACCGACACAGAAGTATTCTTTGTCGATATAAGCACGCGAACGGTTGTGGGCCAAACGGACGTAGGCATAAAATCTGGTGATGTGGCAATCGATTCTGAAAGCAACATTGCTCTTGTTCTCAATAAAAACAAAACCAACCTCAATATTATCGATATGAACAATTATAGCCTCAGCGACTCTATTGTTTTGGAGAAAAAACCGCAGGCCGTTGATGTCAATCCCGAGACCAATACCGTAATTATTACCAATTACCAGGACAAAAGCGTAACAGTTGTAGACTTATTAACAAAACGCCTCACTACAAAAGCACTGGGAACAGGTCCACTGGATGTGGCGATAAACACCATAGATAACCGCGCAGTGATTTTATGTGATCAGGATAAAAAGCTAATTCTTCTGGATTTAAGCACAAATGAAATCATAAAAACCTATTCATTAACCCGTCATCCTCATAGTGTTGCCGTAAACAGCAATCGCAATACGGCTATCGTTGCCGATGACGAAACAGACAGCCTGACCATCATATCCTTGCCCCTTTCCGCGCCTCTGCCCAAAATAAAGATTACCTCCCCACAGGACAAGGCTCAGATTTCCTCTAAAACCGTGGATGTTTCGGGAACGGTTGAAAATAGCACAAACGTGACCGTCAATGATCTTATCGCCCTGGTGAGCGGAGACACCTTTTCCTCAAAACTGACTTTAGAGGAAGGGGAAAATACGATTCTTGCTATTGCCACCGATCAATACGGCCGCACCGCCAGCGATGACATTACCGTCAATATTGTTGTGCCGGTTAAGGGCACTCTCACCGGCACAGTGATTAACGGTTTAACAGGCCTCCCGCTGCCTTCGGCTTTAGTATCGATAACCGATGCGCAGGGAAATACTCAGGCAATACCAACCAATGCATCAGGTGCATTTACTGCCCAAGTGGCCGGAGGCGCATATTCTGGAACGATCACCAAGCCCTGGTATTTACCCTTTTCCTTTGCCGGTTCTGTTGCCATAGGAGAAACAAATATCATTAACGTATCTCTGGCACCTATACAACCGGTCATCAGTAGTATTAATGTAACGGATATTACAGAAAACTCGGCCAAAATAAACTGGACGACGGATCAGCCAACGCAAGGCCGTGTCGACTACGGGATAACAACCTCCTATGAAACAGGTGTTTCAAACGTCCTTGAAGCAACATCGCACAGTCTCACGCTGACGAATCTGACGCCATCGACAACTTATCATTTTCGCGTTGTGGCGGCATCGGATAATGGCACTACAACTTATTCTTCGGATAAGACTTTCAAAACAAATGGAGCCATTTATATCACGATCAGTTCGCCGGCCAACGGCGCCAGTATCAGCGGGAACAGCGTGATGGTGACCGGTTCGATCAATAACACTGCCAATGTGGAAACCGGCGTAACAGTCAACGGCATGACCGCCACTCTGAACAACAATCAATTCGTTGTCAACAACGTGCCTTTATCAGAAGGAGCAAACACCATCACCGTTACGGCAACGGATGTCAACGGCACCTCGGCATCCAAATCCATTACGGTTAATGCAACCATCCCTGAAAACTTTATCACCCTCAGCGCTTATCCGGTATCGGGTACGGCGCCGCTTACCGTTTTTTTTGTTGTTTCAGAAAACTTATCAAATACAATTCTGAACTATCAGATAGATTTTAATGGTGATGGCATCACAGACTACACGGGTTTATCATTTGATAATGTAAATTATACTTACACTGTGGAAGGCACTTATCATCCTCAAGTAACAGTCATGGATAGCGTCGGTAACAATTACTCCAGCAGTACGAATGTAACTGTTCTGTCAAAGGCGCAACTTGAAGTGTTATTGAAAGCCAAATGGGAAGGAATGAAGTCGGCACTTATGGCCGGTAACATGGATGCGGCTTTAAGTTATTTTATGCCGGGGAATCAGGAAAAGTTCAGGCAAATATTTACGGCACTTGGGCAAACAAAAATAAACGCAATTTTTTCCGGTATTAGTTCAATTCGTCTTGCCAAGAATTACGAAACGGTTGCTTCTTGCGGAGCTATGCGTGCGGAAGCAGGAGGCACGTATTCATATCCGCTTATCTTTGTTAAAGATAACTATGGTATATGGAAAATTTATGAATTTTAAAGAGATGATGCAGGAGGTCACTTCATGAAACTCAAGCAAATATTTTTAGCAATATTATTATCTCTTTTCATAGTCACTGGCTGTGAAGGAACGATTACCGGCGTTGTTGTTGACGCGGAAACCGGCCAGCCGATTGAGGGTGCTGTGATTCTTGTGGAATGGACACAGGCAAAAGGATTGCCGGGGATGAGCTATACGGAGAGTTATAAGGTTGTGGAAGTAGTTACAGACAAAGAGGGCAAAGCTTCTATTGAAGGAGTATCAAACCCCATGGTTAGTGCACCTCGCGTTACAGTTTACAAAAAAGGTTACGTTGCCTGGAATAACGAATTTATTTTCCCCGATTGGAAAAAGAGAACCGATTTTAAATGGGAAAATAATTATGTGTTTAAGTTGGAAAAATTTAAGCCGGAGTATAGCTTCGTTAAACATACAAGCTTTCTTAGTTCTGCAATTCTAGTTGGTGCCTCAGAGAAAAAACAACAAATGTTCAATGCTATAAGATGGGAACAACTAAAAGCATCTGAAGAAAGAAGTGAAATACAAAAGAAAAAGGAAATAAAACAATAGAAGGGGTTTTGATATGAAAAAATGGTTATTTCTATTAGGATTTATATTAGTCCAATTTTACTGTAGCTATTTGTTTGCCCATGAAGACAGATTAATTCACCCTGAAATTACAAAAATGGCCGCTGAAAATCCAGAATTTGATGCATATCTTAAAAATAATCTAAATTTTAAGAATGGAGTTGAAACTCAAACACCATCTAATAATGGGAATACTATTTTGTACTGGTTACGTGAAGGTTCAAAACGAGAAGACTCCCCTATGTGTAGAGCAAGTAATCATTTTCATGATCCGATGAATACAAAATTATGGAATACTGCGGGAATGAGCGATTCTCCTTGGTGGATAAATATCTATTGCCATGACTATACTCCCTTTTACTCCACTGTTACGTGGGCAACGGGTTTTACAGCCCCCACAAGCACACCGATTCCCTATAATCCTGGTAACGAAAAATCACCCAATATGTGGGCTAACGCCAGATCTCTTTATTTAAGTGCCCTGACAGCGACGACTCAAACCACAAGAGAAGACAACTTTGCCCAGATGTTTACAGCTTTAGGACAGGTTCTGCATCTTATTCAGGAGGTAGTTTCATGAAAGTCAGACAAATATTTTTAGCAATATTATTATCTCTTTTCATAGTCACTGGCTGTGAAGGAACGATTACCGGCGTTGTTGTTGACGCGGAAACCGGCCAGCCGATTGAGGGTGCTGTGATTCTTGTGGAATGGACACAGGCAAAAGGATTGCCGGGGATGAGCTATACGGAGAGTTATAAGGTTGTGGAAGTAGTTACAGACAAAGAGGGCAAAGCTTCTATTGAAGGAGTATCAAACCCCATGGTTAGTGCACCTCGCGTTACAGTTTACAAAAAAGGTTACGTTGCCTGGAATAACGAATTTATTTTCCCCGATTGGAAAAAGAGAACCGATTTTAAATGGGAAAATCATTACGTGTTTAAGCTGGAAAAATTTAAGCCGGAATATAGTTATGATAAACATACATCTTTCATAAATTATTCGATGAATTTTGGAATGGCCTCAAAAGAGAAACAAATAATGAATCATGCTATTAGATGGGAAGAGCTTAAAGCATCTGAAGAAAGAAGCCAAAAGCAAAGATAGAATAGAGAATCACTTTATTAGGGAGCCCCGATATGAAAATAAGAATACTGATATTTGTACTTATAATATTTACTTCTTTCAGTAGTCAAATTTATGCTCATGATGATGAAAGAATACACCCATTGATTACAGAAAATTCAGCTAAAAATTCTCAAGTTCACAACTATCTTAAGAATAATCTAAATTTTAAAGATGGTTTAGAAACAAAACTGCCAAATAATGGAGAAAATACTATTTTAAAATGGTTGACAGATGGTTCTACTGCTGAAGACAGTCCCATGTGTAGAGCAAGTAATCATTTTCATGATCCGATGAATACAAAATTATGGAATACTGCGGGAATGAGCGATTCTCCTTGGTGGATAAATATCTATTGCCATGACTATACTCCCTTTTACTCCACTGTTACGTGGGCAACGGGTTTTACAGCCCCCACAAGCACACCGATTCCCTATAATCCTGGTAACGAAAAATCACCCAATATGTGGGCTAACGCCAGATCTCTTTATTTAAGTGCCCTGACAGCGACGACTCAAACCACAAGAGAAGACAACTTTGCCCAGATGTTTACAGCTTTAGGACAGGTTCTGCATCTTCTACAGGACATGTCCGTTCCTGCCCATGTGCGTAACGATTTCCAATCACATCTTATTTTTAATGGGTTTTGTACCAATGATGAATGTTCAGGAAATCCTATTGACTGGTTTGGCAATCCTTTTGAACGTTATATTAAAGCCAATTCTCAGCTCGTATCTGCCGCTGAATCCACTCCACCAACATTTACTAATCCCCGTCTGACAGATTTTTGGGATACCAATCAATACACCGGGACAAACCCTTCTAACAGCACAACACTGGGGCTGGCGGAAATTACCAACACCAATTATTTAAGTGATAGCACTATACTTAATAATAACCCATCAACAGAACATGTTTATCCATTTCCCAAAGTCAATTCTCAAGACTACAGTATTTGTATTGATAATGAAATGGAAACAACAGATCCGAGAAAGTATGTTTGCCGTAATGATTCCAGCAATCCATCTGGCGCAATAAGTTTGCTCAATGAAGAATCGTCAATTACAAATGATAATATTGCTACTTTTAAACTCGTTTTAGATGATAATGTCCACGACGCTTATGCCAGAGAACTTCTGCCTTTGGCCATTGGTTATTCTTCTGAATTGCTGAAGTATTTTTTCCGCGGGCAGATGGAAGTAAAATGCCTTCCCGTTATAAAAGAAAATAAAATCAGCTATGTAAAGCTAAGCATAAAAAACGCGACCCTTAATGAAGCAATGACTAACGGCAAACTGATGTTGACCGGAAAGTATATAGACAACAATAATGAAGAAATAATTTTCAGAGCAAAGTACGGGGCGTCAGATTACGCTGTTATAGGATCATTGGATTACGGACAGGTATCAGAAGGCCTTAACTTCCTTTTTCCCGAAGGCACGCAGATTCCTGTTGATCAATGGGATTCCATCAAACTGACGTTAACCTATCAGGGGAAACTCGGCAGTGAAGAAGGCGCTGTTATCGGCAAGGTTTTTAGTCCCGGCAAATTGAAGTTTAATGAAGAACTCAATACGGCACCGAAAGGCGATTACAACTGGTTTCAAATGGACTCTCCTGTCTTTGGCACCAATATATGTCCATACCATAACATTGAGCATGGCGTTGCTCAAAATGAGATTGTCGGTGGAAAATTAATAAAAACAAATATTCGCTATCCCATTGCAGATCCGAGCGGCCTATATCCCGGTGCACACTTTAATTTATCTTTGGTCGGGATTCATAATTTGTCCGGCAATACTTATGCAAATAATATATTCCCCATACCTATTACAAAAGACACATATATTGAGTTCAAAATTGATGATATGACCATATCACCAATTACTGCGGCGAGTGGCATCTACACCCACTATCAAGGTATGGTGCTGAGTTTCAATAATGGATATAAATTGGAATTATCATTAAATGATCAATTTTGGTATATTAATAGCACTACGGGATATTTCACATTTTCTGCCGGATACATCATCCTTGATAATATCCACAACATGTTCGCACAGTACAATTTACCTGTTCCTGCTGATTTCAAACTAAATTCCATCGGATTACATCAACAAATAGGATTTGATTTGCCGCTTGATACGCAATATGAACAGCAAATGACTGTTGATTTTATTCGTATCGTTGAAATGTTAAATACGGGAATATGAACAGTAACCGTTACTGGTGAATCATGTGGCTGATCTGAGTTGTCCGAAAAAGCTATCTCCGGCGGACGTTTTTGCGAAAAAACTCGTCGATAAACTTGTGCAGAAAAAAACACCAGATTTCATTCGTCTGGGGCAGGACTCCGCACTGCTTCCATTGGTTGCCAAGCTTCCTCTCAAATTAACCGACGCAATTTTCAGTAAAAGATTCGGACCATATAGACTTTAGGATAAGATGATTTTTGATTGAAAATATTTAATTTGAAATTTATAAATCAATGAATAGAAATCCTACGATATAAACACTGTTATATAAATGCTTGCCATATTTTAAATTTTCTTTTAAGATGATTAAAAAAATGCACACTGAATGAGGAGGTGTTCGATTATGCAGAGAGTGAGTGACATTTTGAAAAGTAAACCGAAGCAGATGTGGACAATTCAGCCGAACGCTACGGTGTTTGATGCCCTTAAACTCATGGCAGAAAAGGAAATCGGGGCATTGATGGTTGTTGATAAAAAAGGTAAAGTTGTTGGCATAATGACGGAACGCGATTATGCCAGAAAAATTGTTTTGAAAGGAAAAACGTCTCCCAAAACAACTGTCAAGGAAATTATGACTCCTGTCAATAAGATGGTAAAGGTAAAGCCTTCTTCGTCCGTTGAAGATTGCATGGTCTTGATGACGGGCAAGCATATAAGACACCTTCCGGTTTTTGAAGGTTCCAAATTTATGGGTCTTATCTCCATAGGAGACGCCGTTAAGTCAGCTATTTCCGAAAAAGATGTTTTGATTAATCAATTAAGTAACTATATTGCAGGTAGATATTAATAGCGAGTCCTTTCAACATGTGAAAGTATTCATTGGTTGTTTTTTCAGGCAGGGTTATGACGACCCTGCCTTTTTCTATTGCCTGAAGATATTTTTTGTGATTTTTTACTTAATTTTATTGTGTTATTAAGTTGGAAGTGAAAAAGCTAAAAAAAAACAAAACACTACATATTGTGGTGGAAATTTTACAAAACCACATTTTGTTGTATTTTTTCTTTACAAAGGCTAAATCTTTTGTTAGCATTCTTCAAATTTAAACAGTTTAATAAAGATGTTTTTTTATGAATCTAAGAAAATTGGAAATATCCGGTTTTAAGTCTTTTCGCGACAGGGTTGTCCTCGATTTCTCCAATGGCGTCACAGGAATAGTCGGTCCCAACGGTTGCGGAAAATCCAATATCGTCGATGCCATCCGCTGGGTAATGGGCGAACAAAGAGTCAAGTCTCTGCGCGGTACGAAGATGGAAGATGTTGTTTTCAACGGCAGCCAGGATTCCGCTCCGGTCAGTATGGCGGAAGTTACCATGACGTTGTTTGCCAATGGTCACCATTTCCCCGGCGAGTATTCAGACCTGAATGAAGTGTCCATTTCCCGCAAAGTGGTTCTCGACGGCGAGAGTGAATACTATATTAACAAGGTTCCTTGCCGACTCCTGGATGTTAAGGAATTTTTCATGGGGACCGGTGTTGGCGCGCGAACCTATTCTCTGGTCGAACAGGGGCACGTGCAAAATCTTGTTGAAGCCAAGCCTGAAGACAGACGATTGTTCATCGAAGATGCCGCGGGTGTTTCCAAATATAAAAGTCGCAAGGAAGCCGCTGTCCGCAAAATGGAAGCGACGAAACAAAATATGGTGCGGCTCAACGACATTGTCAAAGAAGTAAAAACCCAACTCAATACCATTTCACGGCAGGCAAAAAGAGCGGAACAATACAAAAAAATCAGGCAGGAAAGCAAGGAAGCGGAATTAACGGTCGCCCTGCAAAGCTATGTTGAATTCGTCGAGAAGGAATCAAGTCTGCAGGACCAACGCGCTCAATTGCATAATCAGGATGCTCTCGTTCACACGAATCTGGAGGCAAAGGAATCAGCGCTGGATGAGATGAAAGTGAAACTTTTGGAAAATGAAGAGTTGACAGCCAAAATTCAGCACGATCTCTATGAAATTAAAAACGCTATCAGCATAAAAGAAAAAAGCATCGAATTTGCCCGCCAGCAAATTTTGGACATGTCTGAACGCAAGCAGAAAGATATGGCCGAAATTCAGGTGTTGCAGATGAAGAAAGCCGATCTGGTTTCTGAAATTGAAATGCTCCAGAAAAGCTCGACGGAAGCGGAAAACAGAATTGCTGCTCTTAAAACAGAACATGAAGACGTTCAGCAAAAAGTGCAGGAACTCGTCAATGCCGATAAAGAATTGACCAGCCAACTGGAAGAAAAAAAGATTTTATTTATCGATATTGTGACGGAAAAAGCCAGGCTGAACAATATGATTACCAGCTTAAACAAAAATGTTGAAGACTTGAAAAGACGTGAGGAAAGAGAAATTCGCGAGCTGGACGAAGATAAAAAAATGATGGCGGAAGTATCCGGCCGGTTGCAATTGATCAATGAAGAATTAAAGAAAGATGAATCGGCGATAATGCAGCTGGAAGCAAAAATGACAGAATCCTTATCCGAACGTGAATGTTCGAAATCGGACTTGCAGTTGAATGAAGAAGATATTGCTAAAATCAAGGAAGACACGAGCATCAAATCTTCACGGTTAATTTCGCTCAGGGAGTTTGAGGAAGCGTATAAATGGTGCAATGAAGGCGTTAAGACGATCATAGAAAATCAGGAGCAAAGCGATAAGTTTTATGGCGTAGTGGCTGACCATATCAGCGTGCCCCGCGAATACGAAGCAGCCGTGGAAGCTGTTTTAGGGGAAAAATTACAGTATGTGGTGGTGAAGAGCCAGGAAGACGGTGTTCGGGCGATTGATTATTTAAAGAACTACCAGTTGGGCCGGGGCAGTTTTGTTTCGGTGGAATTGAGAAATCATAATGCAAGAACTTACAGCCAGGAGCATCTCAACGAGGCGCAACCTCTGCTGGAAAAAGTTAACGTCAAAGAAGATTTTCAGCAAATCGCCGATTGCTTACTGGGCGATGTTTTGCTGATACCGACCATTGAAAATGGTATTTCTCTCTGGAAGAAAAATGGTTTCAGGGGAACTTTTGTGACGCCGGAAGGAGATATTATCAGCCCGAATGGCGTATTAACGGGCGGCAGCGGGTCAGTCGTGGAAAAAAGCCTGCTGGCCACCAAAAGAGAAATCGGTGAATTGGAAAACGACGTATCGGCCCTGACGGTTGAGCTGGAAATCAAAACGAATCAGAAAAAAACCCTGGTGTCGGCCATTGCCCGCTGGGATGAAGAAATCGGTCAAATGAAAGCGGATATTCATTTGCTGGAAATAGCCATCAACGGCAGAAAAAAAGATCTGGAACGGTTTGAAGACGAAACCAACAGATTGAAACAAAGGATTGCCGTATTGGAATTCAACCGGCAAACCCTTAATGCCGAGAAAATTGAAGCTGAAGAAAAATTACGCAATCTCATGGCCGACGTTTTAAAAAAGGATAATGAGGAAAAAGAAATCAACGAAATTATTTCTATTTTTAATCTAAAGAAAGAGCAGTCTCGTACCAGGATTGACGAACAGGAACGGTATTTGACCGGTAAAAAAATAGAAATGGCTTCTCTGGAAGAAAAAAAGGAGGCCGATTTACGGACGGTATCAAGGTTGCGGGATGATATCATTGCAATAGAAAACGAAAATAAATCAAAAGATGAAGAAATCATCTCCTGCGAAAAACAGATTATTGAATTGACTCAGGCGATCGAAAACGAACAAATTTCTCTGAAAGATTTGTACAACAGTTTCTCGGCTCAAGAAACGCTTTTAGTGGAAAAGAAAGCCGCGCAAAACCGTGAAGACGCGCAATTAAAGATAAAAGAAAATGAAATCAGGGAGATAAAAAAGAATCTTGATGCGTTACGCCAGCAGATTAATGAAACTGAAATTCAGTTCCGGGAAGTGAGTTTAAATAGAGAAAACCTGAGAAAAGGAATTGAGGAAAAACACGATGTTGATCTCGGAAGTATGGCTTTAGGATTTGAAAAAGTCACCGAAGAAAAACTGGCCGAACTCATTGCCTTGCTGGAGAAAAACAAGCAGATGATGGATGCCTTTGGGCAAGTGAATCTGCTCGCCCTGGATGAATATGAAGAACTGGACAAACGGTATAATTTCCTGTCGACTCAAATAGCCGATTTAAATTCTTCTCTGAATGTTCTGCAAAGGACAATCGCACGTATTAACAAAATCTCCCGTGCCAGATTCGCTGATACCTTTGAAGCCGTCAATGCATGCTTCAAGGAAGTATTCGCACAGATATTTCCCGGCGGACGCGGGGAACTCCTGCTGACGGATGAAAATGACCTACTGGAAACCGGGGTTGATATTGATATTCAGGTTCCCGGCAAGAGAAAGCAAAATGTTAATCTGCTTTCCGGCGGTGAAAAATCGCTGGTTGCGGTCGCTCTTATTTTTGCCATTTTGAAGTTTCGGCCGTCGCCGTTTCTGGTTCTCGACGAGGTTGACGCTGCCCTGGATGATGCCAATACCAATCTCTTCAATCATCTGATAAAGGATGTTGCCCAGCAATCTCAGGTTGTTATGATTACCCATAACAAGAGTACGATGGAAGTCGCGGATACGCTCTTCGGCGTGACCATGCAAAAGCAGGGGATATCATCACTGGTTTCCGTTAATCTCAACTAAACCACCTCTTTACTTCTTCATTAAAAATGGCTATTGTGAAACTCCAGTTGCAAAAGCGAATAACCTAAAGGTCACTATAGGCGCATTGGAATTGGTAAGTTGAACAATCCCGCGAAGCGGAGGGTACAATGCTCTGCAAATTGCTAAGAAATCCGTACCCGTGATGAATCAACTATAGCGTAAGAAAGGTGTATCTATGGCAAAGTTAAATTTTCTTGAAAAAATAAAAGCAGGATTGTCCAAGACCCGGGATGTTCTTACCATGGATTTAAATGACCTTTTCAGTAAAAAGGTTATCGATAAAGATCTTTATGATAAATTGGAAGAACTGCTGATTGCGGCGGATATGGGACCTCAATTTACGTATGATTTAATTGATGATGTCAAGAAGAAGGTGAGTCGTAATGATCTGCAGAATGCGGATGAAATAAAAAAGGTTATACAGGAGAGAATGAATGCTATTTTGCAAAAAATAGATAAACCTTTGACCATTCCCCAGAGCAAACCTTTTATCATCATGACGATTGGCGTTAACGGCAGCGGCAAAACGACAACTATCGGTAAATTAGCCTGTATGCTCAAAGGCGAAGGTCATGACGTCATGCTGGTTGCAGCGGATACTTTCCGGGCTGCGGCAGTCGAGCAGTTGGAGGTGTGGGGTTCGCGAGTGGACGCTCCGGTTGTAAAACATAAAACAAATGCCGATCCGGCGGCAGTCGTCTTCGACGCCATGGCAAAAATTAAAGCCGGCTTTTCCGGGGTTGTTATTGTGGATACGGCCGGACGATTGCACACGCGTGTTAACCTGATGGAGGAACTTAAAAAAGTAAAACGGATCATTAACAAGGAGTTGCCGGAATTATCGCCGGAAATATTGTTGATTCTGGATGCCACAACGGGTCAAAATGCCGTCGTTCAGGCAAAAACGTTTAAAGAAGAGATTGGCGCAACCGGTATTGTCCTCACCAAGCTTGATGGAACGTCCAAGGGCGGGGTGATTGTGAGAATTGCCAGTGAGCTTGCTCTTCCCGTAAGATATATAGGCGTCGGTGAAGGGTTGGATGATTTGCGCGTTTTCGAAAGCGGAAGTTTTACCAGGGCGCTTCTTGATTAATGAGACCCAAATTTCAGAAACAAAGTACACTGAAATTTGATGGTCAAATTATCCCCGAGGCGAAGCCGAGTGGGATAAACATGGGTCTAATTCCCCACCTCTTGGGGCGCAGTTCCTTTGGATACCCCGCTTCTTGCGATTGGGTTGTTCATTTGATAAAAGGATTTTATGGGTAAGATATTTGCCATAGGAGACATTCACGGCTGTCTGGAAAAGCTCGAGGAGCTGATGGCTAAGCTCGACATCGACAGACAGAAAGATACATTAGTCTTCATCGGAGATTATATCGATCGCGGCAAATCGGGTAAAGAAGTGGTGGATTATGTCATCAATCTGCAAGGTCAATATCATAATGTTGTTTGTCTTCTGGGTAATCACGAGCAAATGTTTATGCAATACTTGGAAGGCTCTGACGAAGAGCTGTATCTGGGAAACGGCGGCGTAAGCACTCTTAGTTCATATGAAATATTTCTCTCGGATAATATCGAGAAAAGAAGAGGGAAAATCCCGGAGGCTCACTGGAAATTTTACGAATCGCTTCTGCCGTACTATGAAACGGACGGATATATATTTGTTCACGCGGGCATCAGGCCGGGGGTTCCCCTTAAAGAACAGACCTTGGATGATCTTCTATGGATACGCTATGAGTTCATAGAAAATGAAAAAGACTTCGGGAAAACCGTTATTTTCGGTCATACTCCATTGATGAGTCCTTTGATTGAAAAAAATAAAATAGGGATTGATACGGGAGCTGTTTATGGAGGAAAACTGACCTGTGTGGAACTGCCGGAAATAAAGATTTATCAGGCCTGACAATGAAAATCATCGAATGCGTGCCGAATTTCAGCGAAGGACAGGACCACAAAAAAGTTGCCGCGATTGCCCGGGTGTTCAAATCCTTTCCGGGCGTACGACTGGTTGATTTCAGTAGCGATGCCGATCATAACCGGAGCGTTTTTACTTTTCTGGGTAAGCCGGAGTATTTGTTGGAAGCTGCCCTGGCGGCGTGCGGTAAGGCTCTCGAGTTGATTGATATGCGAAAGCAGTCAGGGGTACATCCGCGTCTTGGTGCCGTTGACGTTGTCCCATTTATCCCCTTGGGCAGGGCAAAAATGAAAGACGCAATCGGTTTGGCTCATGCGTTCGGACAGAAATTCCATGACCATTTCCATGTCCCTGTATATTTCTACGGGTTTGCGACGAAAAATGATCATCATATGGAACTTCCGGATGTCCGTCGAGGTGGTTATGAACGTCTGGCTGCTAAGATGTCCTGTGCGGAAAGTGTTCCCGATGTGGGAGAAAACACATTCAATGCCCGCTCGGGAGCCACCGCCGTGGGAGCCCGGGATTTGCTGGTGGCTTATAATATAAATCTGGGTTGCAATGATTTGCTTCTGGCACACCATATTGCTTCGCGCATAAGAGAGAAAAGCGGCGGTTTGAAGCATGTGCGGGCTATTGGGGTAATGTTGAAAAGCCGAGGTTTGGCGCAGGTGTCAATTAATCTGACCAATTGCAAAGAAACTCCATTGAAGATGGTTTTTGACCGGGTAAAAGACCTTGCCGCCGAAGCTGGCGCTCAAATAATGGAATCGGAACTCATCGGCCTTGCGCCTCAATGCGCTTTCAAAAGCACTACACCGGAGTATCTTCAACTGAAAGATTTTGACGAAAACCGTCTGCTGGAAACACATATAAAGGCGCTGGATAAACTCCATTAAGATATGTCCGGCCTGTCTCTATTGATGACTTGGAATCTATAACCGCTTTTTCAACGCACCGATAATGAAACCAATTTTTTTCTTGGCATCTTTTTTCCTGGCTTTATCCATGGCTTTCTGGATTTTTTTGTCGGCCTTTTCATCCGGCGCTGACGGTTGTTCTGGCGTGTTTGCCGGTATATCCGGTGATGCTTGTTGTGCCGGTGTTTTTATCAATCCTTCCGGTGCAAATTCTTTTTTCCCACGGCCTGCGCGGATTTTTTCAGCGATCACCTCTGCCGCCATTCTACCGAACTGTCCAATGAATCCGGCAATCAAAACAAGCACAATCCATTTCAGGACAGACCAGGTGCTGATATATTCCAGTAAGTCAATCATAATTTATTCAATCCTTATATAAGATTTAAAAGTTCCTGCGGTTCGTTAAAAAGATAATCCGGTTGAGCCGCGGCGATTTTTTCTTTGTTGTGCCAACCCCACGTAACGCCGACCGTTTTTACACCGGCCTGCTTCCCTTCCTTGATATCACCGGTTGTGTCGCCGATATAATAAATATTGCCAAGCACCGCTGAATATTTTTTCGCGGCATAAAGAATCTTTTCTTTTTTGCTGAATTTAAAATCGGAGCCGAGAATTTCCTGAAATATGCCATTGAAATGATAAAGGCGAAGAGCTTCTTGAATGGTTGGGCTGTCGTTGGAGGATATCACGATAAGAATATTATTTTTTTTGAGTTCATCGAGAATTGGCCGCATGGCTGTAAAGGGCTTCATTTTATTGTAATCAATCCGTGCGAGAATATCTTCGGCGGCTTTCATGAAAACATCCAGATTAACGCCTTTATTCTCAAGAGATTGATAAAAGTTATCTTCAAATAACTCCAGAAATTCCTCCCGGCCGCGTGTCAGCGGCTGACCTATTTTGATCAGACAATCGGTCACCGTTTTTTCATAGACATCCAGCGAGTCAACCAGCACTCCGTCGAAATCGAAAAGAAATAATTTCATGGGCTTCCTGATCCTGTGTGTAATCGGGCGATGGAGTTGCGAAAAGGCTTTCTGAGAATTCCTTTTTCCGTGATGATGGCCGTGATGAGTTGCGCGGGAGTGACGTCAAATGCCGGATTATACACTTTCGTTTTCTCAGGCGCGCTGCGGACACCTTTAAAATTTGTTACTTCTTCGTTTTTTCTTTCTTCTATGGGAATGGATTTGCCTGTTTTCAGGGAGACATCAATGGTGGAAAGCGGGGCGGCAATATACAATGGAATACGGTGCGCCTTTGCCAGAATCGCCAGAGAGTAGGTGCCGATTTTGTTGGCTGTATCTCCGTTAGCGGCGATTCTATCCGCGCCCACGATAATTTTGTCAATCCTGCCCTGTTGCATCAGAAATCCCGCCATATTATCTGTGATCAGCGTATAGGGGATTTTTTCTTTTTTCAGCTCCCACGTGGTCAGTCGTGCACCTTGCAACACGGGTCTGGTTTCATCCACATAAACATGCAGTTTCTTGCCCTGCTCGCGGGCTGCGCGAATAACACCCAGCGCTGTACCGTATCCTGCTGTCGCCAGTGCTCCGGCGTTGCAGTGAGTGAGAATATTGTCATGATTGTTGATAAGACGGCTGCCGTATCGACCCATCCGGCGGTTTATTTCTATGTCTTCCGCGCAAACTCGTTTTGCTTCATTGACAAGTATTTTTACCAGATGGCGTTGATTAAAATTCTTGCCGTGATCGAAGCATTTCTTCATGCGCTCCAGTGCCCAGAAGAGATTGCGTGCCGTGGGACGCGACCGGGCAATTTCGTCACAGATAGCGAAAAATTTCCTCCGGAATTCCTGCGGTGGTAAAGCGGGCAAATTTAATGTTCCCAGAGCGGCGGCCATCGCGGCGGCAACGCCGATGGCGGGAGCGCCACGCACAGTTAAATCTTTAATACAGGCAATAACTTCTTTGTATGATTTACACGTGACGTATTTTTCTGTTAGCGGCAGAGCGTTCTGATCAATCAAAATAACAGAATTATTTTTCCAGAAAATTGTTTTAATCATCTTTCTTATCAAGAATTTCTTTCAGGATTTCATTGACGAGTTGCGGATTGGCTTTGCCCATGGTCTCTTTCATAACCTGACCGACAAAAAAACCAAAAAGTTTTTCCTTGCCACCGCGATAATCATCACGCTGCTGCGGATATTTACCGACGGTTATGCTGGCTGTTTTAACCAGAGCATCTCTATCGGTAATCTGCACCAGGCCTTTTTCCTTGATGATATCCTGCGGCGATTTGCCGGTCTTATACATATCCTCCACAACTTCCTTGGCCATCTTTCCGCTGATGGCGCCTTCTTCAATCAATCGAATCATATCGGCCAGCGATTCGGCCTTGATGGGACATTCACGGATAGAGCGTTTATCTTCATTGAGAAAACGCATAACGTCTCCCATGAGCCAGTTGCTGGCGACTTTGGGTTTACCGCAGATTTTTACCACTTCTTCATAATAAAGCGCCAGCGCCTTGTCGGCGGTCAATACACCGGCGTCGTAGGCAGGAATCTGATATTCCTTGATGAACCTTTCACGTTTGGCCAGCGGCAGTTCGGGAAGATCTTTTCTAATATTTTTCACCCACTCGTCATCAACGATAATGGGAACTAGGTCGGGATCGGGGAAATAACGATAGTCGTGCGCTTCTTCTTTGCTGCGCATCGAGTTGGTGGCGCCCTGCGCGTCATCCCAGAGACGTGTTTCCTGAACCACAGTGCCGCCATTTTCTACAAGATACTGCTGGCGCTTGATTTCATACTCCAAAGCTCTTTGCACATTGCGGAAGGAGTTCATGTTCTTTAATTCCGTTCTTGTGCCGTATTCCTTCTGACCTTTGGGACGGATGGAAACATTGGCATCACATCGGAACGAGCCTTCCTCCATGTTGCCGTCGCAGATTTCCAGATAAACCAGAATTTCATGCAAACGTTTGAGATAGTCGGCCGCCTCCTCCGGCGAGCGCATATCCGGTTCGCTGACGATTTCAATCAGCGGTACACCGGTGCGGTTCAGATCAACATAACTGACGGGGTTGTGCTCATCGTGCAGAAGTTTTCCGGCGTCTTCCTCCATGTGAATCCGGGTGATGCCGATTTTTTTCTGCTCGCCGTTGGTATCGAGCAAGACATAACCGTGTTCCGCCAGCGGATAGGCGTATTGCGATATCTGATAACCTTTGGGCAGATCGGGATAAAAATAATTTTTGCGGGCGAACTCGCAGGATTTGTTGATTTCGCAATTTGTTGCCAGCGCCATCTTCATGGCGTATTCGACGACTTTTTTATTCAGTACCGGCAAAACGCCTGGCATGCCCAGGCAAACCGGGCAGGTATGGCTGTTGGGATCTCCGCCGAATTTAGTGGAGCAATTGCAGAATATTTTTGTATCCGTTAACATTTGGGCGTGAACTTCCAGCCCGATGACTGTTTCAAAATCCATTACAGCGCAGGTCTCCTCTTTTCAATCTTGGCGTTTTGCTCGTAAGCAGAGGCGATTTGAATAAGCTTGCCTTCTTCAAAATTACCGGCCAGAAACTGTACTCCTATCGGCAGGCCGCTGGAACTATATCCGCAGGGGACCGAGATTCCCGATATGCCCGCCAGGTTTGCCGAAATGGTGAAAACATCGGAAAGATACATCTGCAAAGGATCGTCTGTTTTTTCACCGATTTTAAAAGCAGGTGTCGGAGTGGTGGGTGTCAGGATAACGTCACAAGTTTTGAAAGCCTCATCAAAATCATGTTTGAGTAATGCCCGCACCTGAGAAGCTTTCTTATAATAAGCGTCGTAATAACCGGCGGATAAGGCATAGGTGCCGATCATAATTCTTCTTTTAACTTCCGCGCCGAATCCCTGCTTACGTGACTCTTTGTACATTTCCAGAAGCTCGCGGACATCGGTGGCACGGAAACCGTATTTGACGCCGTCGTAACGCGCCAGGTTGGAGCTGGCTTCTGCTGGAGCGATAATATAATAAACAGCCACACAGTATTGCGTGTGCGGGAGCGTTATATCCACACACTGGCCACCGCTTTGTTCGATAACAGTAATTGCTTTTTTAATGGCAGCGGTTACTTCAGGGTCAATGCCTTCAATAAAGTATTCCTTGGGAATGCCTATTTTCCAACCTTTGATGTCACGTCCGACAAACTGCCGGTAGTCGGGAACTTCCGCGTTGACAGACGTTGATTCTTTAGGATCATAGCCGGCAATAACGTTCATCATAATGGCGCAGTCTTCCACATCCTTGGTAAAGGGACCGATTTGGTCAAGCGACGAAGCAAACGCGATCAGACCAAAGCGCGATACGCGGCCGTAAGTCGGCTTCAGTCCTACAATACCGCAGAGCGCCGCGGGCTGGCGTATGGAACCGCCGGTATCGGAACCGATGGAAGCGATGCATTCATCGGCGGCAACCGCTGTTGCCGACCCGCCGCTGGACCCGCCGGGGATTCGTTCCAAATCCCAGGGATTATGAGTCGGTCCGAAATAAGAGGTTTCTGTGGAAGACCCCATGGCGAATTCGTCCATGTTGGCCTTGCCGACAAATATTGCTCCGGCAGCCGTCAGTTTTTCCACAACAGTGGCGTTGTAAGGGGGAATAAAATTGTGAAGAATGTGCGAACCGCATGTCGTGGTGACACCTTTGGTGCAGAGAATATCCTTCAGCGCAATCGGAATGCCGGTTAACAGTTTGATATCGCCTTTTTTGATATCGTCATCCGCTTTTTTCGCGGCGGCCAAAGCGTCTTCCTTCATGAGGCGTATGAAGGAATGAACCCGTTCTTCCACGGCGTCGATTCTTGAAAAGACGGACTGTGTTATCTGTGTAGCGGAAACTTCACCTTTTTTTATTTTTTCCTGCAATTCATGAATGGTTAACTTAAATAACTCCATAATCTTCCTTTAAAAAAATGTCCCCCGCTGGCGGGGGATTAAGGGGGTGGATGCATTAATATGTAGTGTAATATTTTATCCGAAATACTTATGATTTCTTACATCCACCTCCGTCCGCTATGGCGGACACCTCCGCTAGCGGAGGATATGTAAGATTTTTTATTACAACTCAATCTCAACGTTCGGGAATTTTTCCAAAGCCGTCAATCGATGACTTTCGGCACACGGAAGAAATCACCGCGCGCGTCCGGCGCATTAGCCAGTGTTTGTTGTGTTCCAATCGAATCCATCACCTTATCGTCGCGGAAAGCATTGGTTACGGAAATCGCGTGACTCATCGGTTCCACACCCGTGGTATCCAATTCGTTTAGTTTATCAATATAGAGCAGGATATCGTTTAGCTGGACGGTAAATTTATCTTTTTCTTTTTCCGTAATTTCGAGACGGGCCAGATTCGCCACATACTCAACTTCCCGCGAACTTATTTTCAAAACCTATGCTCCTTAAAATACTTTCCAGTAGGGACTTATCCTGGAAATGACTTTATTGATTATTTGACTCGTTCCTTCATCAGCTTCTTTTTCCAGCAAAGAAAGTCGCTCTTCCGAAAAATGTGTCTCATCAAGCATCTCTTCAAGAACGGCCTTTACAGACCTGGTTAATCCGACAATATGATAACCGCCTTCGAGCACGGCCACGAAATGGCCCTGACAACAGGTCTCGGCAATATTGAGTAATACACGTGTCATGGCGGCAAATCCCTCGGGTGTAACTTGCATTCCGCCCAGAGGATCCTGATAATAAGTGTCAAAACCTGCGGACAACAAAATAAGTTCGGGTTTGAACTCCAGTGCTGCCGGTTGCAGGATTTGGCGGTATATTTTAACGAAAGAGGCATCTCCCGCACCTGTGCTTAAAGGGACATTGATTGTATAATATTCGCCATGTCCCCGTCCTGTTTCCTGTAAACTTCCCGTTCCCGGATAATATGGGTATTGATGCGTGGAAAAATACAAAACACGCTGGTCACCGTAGAAACTGTGTTGCGTGCCGTTGCCATGATGCAAATCCCAATCAACGATGAGAATTCTTCGTAATTTATATTTCGTAATGGCATGCATTGCACCGATGGCGATGTTGTTAAAAATACAAAAACCGGCGGCTGTATCTCTCTCCGCATGATGTCCGGGGGGACGCACAAAAGCGAAAGCGTTATCCACGTTGCCTTCCATAACGCTGTCTATAGCGTTGCAGACACCGCCAACAGCGAGTTTTGCCGTTTCGTAGCTTTCCGCGGATGTGGATGTATCCGGATCAAGATAAACGCTATGTTTCCCCGCCGTGCTGGCAACATATTCAATATAGGAAGGCGCATGGATGGTTTCGATTTCTTGATGGGTTGCTTCGCGTGCTTCGATAGGCGTGAATTTCCATGACATTAGCGGATTTTCCAGCATTTCATAAATGGCGGCCAGTCTTTCCGGGCTTTCCGGATGAGCGAATCCCGCCGAGTGCTGTAAATACCTGCTGTCTTTGACAATACCTGTTTTTCTGGACACAAAAAACCTTCGTAATATGATGAAAGATACATTGAAAACGTGTTTTGTGTATCACAAATAGCTTCAAAGAGCAAAATATTTCCATATTTCCAGTCATGAAGAAAAATATGAAGAGAAAATATGTTGAACAAATTCAGCTTGACCGCGACAGAGGAAGATTACAAAAAACATTGACAAAAATAGTAATAAATATATAGCTATCCGTTAATTACAGGAATAGAGGATTAGTCATCTATGTTTGGCATAGGGATGCAAGAACTTATAATCATTGCGATAATTGCTTTGCTCATTGTCGGTCCGAAAAAGCTGCCTGACTTGGCCAAAACGTTGGGCAAAGGTTTCAGTGAATTCAAAAAGGCGACAGATGGAATAACTGATGATATAAAAGAAACGATCAAGGAAGATAAAAAGCAGAATGATGACGAATGGAAAAATTCTCTTTTAATGAAAAAGCCGGATACTGAGGAAAACAAGCCGGAATCATCCAACAATTCCTCCACCCATTCATAAAACTAAGAGTAAAATTTTCTGACTTGTAAAACCAATATAAAAAAGTGTGCTATGGAAGATAACGAAAATAAAGGAAATCAGGAAAACAGTGAAGATCAGAAAATGTCCCTTACCGAACATTTGATAGAGCTCCGCAAAAGGCTTACCCGTTCCTTGATAGCTTTGGGCATTGGCTTTGGAGTTTGTTATTACTATAAAGATTTTGTTTTCGATATTATCACTAGACCGCTAACTCAGGTTTTACCCAAGAGCAGCCATCTTATCTATCTTGGTTTGACGGAAGCTTTTTTTACTTACATGAAAATCGCGTTTTTCGCTTCTTTGATCATCACCAGCCCATATATTCTTTATCAGATCTGGAAATTTATTTCTCCCGGTTTGTTACCGAAGGAAAAAAAATATGTATTCCCTTTCGTTGTTTCTTCAACCTCGCTTTTTCTAGGCGGCGTTTTATTCGGGTATTTTGTGGTTCTGCCTCCCGCCTTTAATTTTTTTGTAAGCTTCAATAACGAATATCTGCAGGCGATGCTGTCTTTTAAGGATTATCTGTCTCTTTTTGTGACTTTTTTACTGGGATTCGGTTTATCTTTTGAATTGCCAATTTTCATTTTTTTTCTGACCAAACTAAAAATAGTCAATGCGAAAATGCTTTCCCGACAAAGAAGATACGCTGTTTTGATTATTTTTATCATTGCCGCCGTCCTGACGCCTTCACCGGACGCAATCAGTCAGATATTAATGGCAATTCCCTTAATGTTGCTGTATGAAATAAGTATATTCGTTTCCAAATTTGCCGAAAAGAAAGCAGTGGAATCAGAAAATAATGAGTAGAAACTGGTAAATAATTATGCCGTTACGTGTCAGGAAAAACAAGAATTATCGTGAGGGAGAAATAAAAAAACTCTCTTCTCTTTTTTATATTTTTTTTGGCGTAATCGTCTGTGTCATGTTTATGACGGTTGCCGGAGCGTTGGGTTATTATGTTTTTACCATGGATTTACCCGGTATTGACGCTCTGAAAGATTATCGTCCCAGTATTTCATCCCGTGTTTATGATGATAACAACGAATTAATCGATGAATTTTTTCTGGAAGACAGAAAGCTTGTCAAGATGGCCGAAGTTCCCAAGGTGGTTGTTCAGGCTTTTGTCGCCGCGGAGGATTCCCGCTTTTTCGAACATAAGGGTTTTGATATACAAAGCATTTTTCGAGCGGTTTTTAAAAATATCGAGGCAGGGCATATCATTCAGGGAGGAAGTACGATCACCCAACAGGTGGCCAAGATGATGTATCTTTCTCCGGAGAAAAAGTATACCCGTAAATTCAAAGAAGCTATTCTTGCTTATAAAATTGACAAGTATCTGACGAAGCAGGAAATACTCAATTTATATTTAAATCAGATCTATTTGGGGCACGGAACCTACGGAATAGAATCGGCATCTCTTGGCTATTTTGGAAAAAGCGCCAAGGATTTGAAATTGCATGAGGCGGCTCTTCTGGCCGGCATGCCCAAGGCTCCCACCAACTACTCTCCTTTTCTTCATTATGACAAGGCCAAGCAAAGACAACTTTATGTTCTTACAAGGATGACGGAAGATAAATACATTACCAAGGAGGAAATGGAAAAAGCATTCACCGTTCCACTCAATTTGAGACCCATCAGACCCAAGGATAAGATGGCCGCTTATTTTGTGGAGACCGTTCGCCGTTATGTACAGGAAAAATATGGTGCGGACGTTCTTTATAAAGAAGGTCTTTCCATCTACACCACTCTGGATTTGAACATGCAAAAATTCGCCGGCCAAGCCATGGAACGGGGATTGACGGAACTCGAAGAAAGAAATAAATATGAAAAAGGTCTTGTTCAGGGAGCGCTTTTTTGCATGGACGTAAAAACAGGCGCTATACGGGCAATGGTCGGCGGACGTGATTTCAATAAGAGCGAATTCAATCGTACAACCCAGTCCCGCAGGCAACCGGGTTCCGCTTTTAAGCCGATCATTTACACGGCGGCTTTTGATAAAGGACTCACCCCGGCAACTGTGTTTGTTGATTCTCCCATTGCTGTGGAGGATCCGTCTCAGAAAGACGGTGTCTGGAGACCGAAGAATTATGATGGTAAATTTATGGGGCCGACGACCATGAGAACAGCGCTTGTATTGTCCCGCAATGTTGTCACCGTTAAAATTTTACAGGAAATTGGAATAGATTACGCTGTATCATATGCCATCAACATGGGAATTACCTCGCCGCTTGTCAATACATTATCTCTGGCTTTAGGAGTATCGGGTGTTACCCTGCAAGAATTGGTTCAGGCCTACGATGTCCTGGCCAACCAGGGTCAGAAAGTAACCCCGTATTTCATTAAAAAGATTGTTGACCGGACCGGAAATGTTTTTGAAGAAACCATTGTTAAATCGGAACAGGTTATCGATCCCCGAATCGCCTTTTTGACGACCTATGTCATGCAGGATGTTGTGAAAAGCGGTACCGGCACCAGGGTCAGAAGCATAGCAAGACCTGTGGGCGCCAAAACGGGAACGACCAATGACAATCGCGATGCGTGGTTTATCGGATTTACGCCTTCTTTGATTGCGGGCGTGTGGGTCGGGTTCGACCAGGAAGCTTCCCTGGGAAATCAGGAGGCAGGAGGAAGAACAGCGGCGCCTATCTGGCTTTACTTTATGGAAAAGGCCCTCGAGAAAATGCCCGTGGAATCATTCCCCGTGCCGGATGGTATTGTGTTTGAAAAAGTTGATCCCAAAACAGGAGAATCTGTATCGGAGCGAGGAATTTCCGAGGCGTTTTTGCTGGGAACTTCACCCAACAGCAGCTTTGCTGATGAAATAAAAAGTTTCTTTCGATGAACTGATTATTATGTGAAGCTACAATAGGGATTGAAGCAATCGGTAATGTATTTTAAAAATATTGTTGACAAACATTTTGTTTTTCGTTATTAAATTTATAAATTAATTCAAGGGAATGAAATGTTATGTTTCTTAAAGATTTGAAAAGCGGCATTAACCTGATACTGAATAAAGTATTAGTACTCGTAGTAGTCGTACGTACGGGGTCTGCCGCTCTGTATCTTTAGGAAATAAAAACAAAAGATACAAGCCGCAGGCTCCTAATAAAGCCCGCGGCTTTGTTGTTTCAGGCATGAAGCCGCTTTTTTCAGAAGAAACTGGCGGCTTTTTATTTCAATGAGACTTGGCCTTTTTGAGGCAAAGCCGAGAAAAAAGCCTTAGTTGAATTGTTCTGAGCGAGTGCAACGAGTCGAAGGATTTTTAAATTGAACTATATTTAGCCTTACTGAGGTAAGGTCGATAATGAGCACTTAGTTATCAATGCAATTTGAAGGGGAAAGATAATGAAACTGAAAGGAACTGAAATACTGCTTAAGGTTCTCGAAGAGGAAAAGGTGGAGATTATCTTCGGGTATCCCGGAGGAGCCGTTCTGGATATTTACGATCAACTTTATAAAAGTAATATGAAGCATATTCTTGTTCGGCATGAACAGGGCGCTGTGCACGCTGCTGATGGTTATGCCCGCGCTACCGGTAAAGTAGGCGTGTGCCTGGTGACCTCGGGTCCCGGTGCGACGAATACCGTTACCGGCATTGCCACAGCGAACATGGATTCCATTCCTCTCGTGGTCTTTACCGGTCAGGTCCCCACCGGACTTATCGGCAATGACGCTTTTCAGGAATGCGATATTACGGGGATAACTCGTCCATGCACCAAGCATAATTTTCTGGTGCGTAATATTGAAGACCTTGCTCAGACCATCAAAGAGGCTTTTCATATTGCGCGTTCGGGAAGGCCCGGACCTGTTCTGGTTGATTTGCCAAAAAATGTAATGGCGGCATCAACGGAGTATAACCCAGCCAGTATAAAAATCAGAAATCAGGAGCCTTCATACAAACCGGCTTTCAAAAAAATGGGTATTTTATTGGAAATGCTAAACTCAGCCCAAAGACCTCTGATTATGACCGGCGGCGGTGTTATTCTGGGGAAGGCATCTGAACTTTTAACCGCCTTGGCGAGAAAATATCAAATTCCGGTTACCGGTACACTCATGGGATTGGGTTCCTTTCCGGGCAGTGATCCACTTTGGCTGGGGATGCTGGGCATGCACGGCACCTACTATGCGAACATGGCAGTCAGCCACTGTGATCTGCTCATTGCCGTGGGAGTACGATTTGATGACAGGGTGACCGGCACCATTGATACGTTTGCTGCCAAAGCTAAAATTGTCCATATTGATATCGATCCTTCGTCCATCAACAAAAATGTGGCGGTTGATCTGCCAATTATCGGTGATACAAAGGCCGTGTTGAAAGATCTTACAAAATATTTTGATGAACACAATTACGCTTATGAAGATTCAGAACGGCAGGAATGGCTCAATCAGATTGCTGAATGGAAAGAAAAAGTGCCGTTGACCTATTGCCAGAACGGCCAGGTCATCAAACCGCAGTTTGTTATTGAGACGCTGCATAAGTTAACGAAAGGTGATGCGATTATTACTACGGAAGTCGGACAGAATCAGATGTGGACAGCGCAGTTTTTTCCCTTTGACAAGCCGAACACGTTTGTTTCTTCAGGCGGTTTGGGAACGATGGGATTCGGTTTCCCTGCGGCCATAGGTGTCAAGTGCGCTTTCCCGGATAAGTATGTTGTGGATATTGCCGGTGACGGCAGTATCCAGATGAATATTCAGGAACTGGCCACTGCCGCGCAGCATAAAATCAATGTTAAAATTGTCTTATTGAACAACGGCTATCTGGGCATGGTGCGACAATGGCAGGAATTGTTCTATGAAAAACGTTATTCCCATACGGATATGACTTACGCTCCCGATTTTGTGAAACTGGCCGAAGCTTTCGGCGTTGTAGGATTGCGCGCGACGAAACCGGAAGAGGTGGAATCTGTTTTGAAGCAGGGACTTGAGATGGATAAGCCGGTTCTGATGGATTTCCGCGTGTCGCGTGAAGAATGTGTTTATCCCATGGTACATCCGGGCGATTCGATCAGTAACATGTCGCTGGGATCCCGGGAAATGATCAATTAAATTTTTAACAGGAAGGAAACAAAGAATGGAAAAGAAGGAACATATTATTTCAGTGCTTGTTCATAACAAACCTGACGTGCTGGCGAGAATTGCTGGCGTATTGGGGGGTAAGGGTTATAATATTGAAAGCCTTTGCGTGAATTCGACCATGCAGTATGAGGTGTCTAAAATCGTTATGACGACTATCGGCAGCAAAGAGACCGTTACGCGTATTGAAAATCAACTCAGGCGGCTTGTGGATGTTATTCAAGTTGATGATTTGACCAATGTGGAATCAATTCACCGCGAGTTGATTCTGGTACGTCTGAATTTGACAGCAGACAAGAAAGAACAAATAAATAAAGTAATTGACACGAATAAATGGAAAGTAATAGCTAATGCGGATGCTTATGTGATTTTGGAAATTATCGGTGATCAAGCACAGATTGGTTTTGCTTTGGCGCGTCTGGAACCGTTGGGTATCGCTGATATAACAAGAACAGGCATTATCGCGTTAAATTTAGAAAATTAATTAATTCAGAATAGGGGGTTATCATGGCAAAAATTAATTTTGGTGGCGTTCTCGAAGATGTCATTACAGCGAAAGAATTTCCACTGAAAAAAGCTCAGAAGGTTTTAAAGAATGAAGTGGTAGCGGTTATCGGTTACGGCGTGCAGGGGCCGGCTCAGGCGAAGAACATGAAAGATAACGGTATTAACGTCATTATCGGTCAGGCCAAAGAAGATATGCGCTACTGGAAAAAGGCCGTTGCCGACGGTTGGAAGCCCGGCAAGACACTTTTCCCGATTGAAGAAGCTGTTAAACGAGGTACGATCATTCAGTACCTTGTTTCCGACGCCGCCCAGAAACTTCTCTGGCCAAAGGTCAAGGCCAATCTGAACAAAGGAGATGCGCTTTATTTCTCGCATGGCTTCTCCATTGTTTACAAGAAGCAGACGGGCGTTGTGCCCCCCAAGTTTGTGGATGTTATTATGGTGGCTCCCAAAGGTTCTGGAACATCCGTCCGCCGAAATTTCCTGGATGGCAGCGGTATCAACTCCAGCTTTGCCGTGCATCAGAATTATACGGGACGGGCTATGGAACGAACGCTGGCGCTGGGTATTGCCATCGGGTCCGGATTTTTATTTCCGACAACCTTCCAGAAGGAAGTTTACAGCGATTTGACCGGTGAACGCGGCGTGCTCATGGGCGCGCTGGCGGGAATCATGGAAGCCCAGTACAACATACTGCGCAAACACGGCCATACGCCGAGTGAAGCCTTCAACGAAACCGTGGAGGAACTGACGCAGAGCCTGATCCGTCTGGTTGCGGAAAACGGCATGGATTGGATGTACGCCAATTGCTCCACCACGGCTCAACGCGGCGCTCTGGATTGGCGTCATAAATTTCGCAAAGCGGTTACGCCCGTGTTTGCCCAGCTTTATAAGTCGGTCGCGAGCGGGAAGGAAACGGCGATCGTATTGAAGGCCAACAGTGCTCCCGATTACCGGGTCAAGCTGGAGAAGGAACTCAAAGAGATGCGAAATTCTGAAATGTGGAAGGCAGGAGCCGCCGTGCGAGAGTTGAGGCCGGAAAAACGCAAGAAAAAATAATCAGGCTTTGTAAAAAGTCCATCTACGGCGTTGCGCGGCGTCTTTCGTCATTGCGGAGTATGTATAAATACACCTCATTCCTCAAGACTTGCGCGCCTCGCCTCTGGAACTTTTAAAGAAGTCGTTTACAATTAAGATTTGTCATTTCGACCGTAGGGAGAAATCTTTTTATTCTTGTCGAATAAGATTCCTCGTCATCCTGATTATCAGGATTCCTCGGAATGATACAGATTATTTCATCAAGGGAGAGAAAACAATGCGAAGCGATCTCATGAAAAAAGGTTTCGAACGGGCACCGCATCGTTCGCTGTTCAAGGCGATGGGCTACACGGATGAAGAACTTGCCAGACCATTAATCGGCGTGGTCAATTCGGCCAATGAAATTATTCCCGGACACATTCATCTGGATCTCATCACGCAGGATGTCAAGGCGGGAATACGCATGGCCGGAGGAACACCCGTGGAATTTCCTGTCATCGGCGTTTGTGACGGCATCGCCATGGGTCACGAAGGCATGAAGTTTTCGCTGGCCAGCCGCGAGCTAATTGCCGATTCCATCGAGATCATGGCCATGGCTCATCCTTTTGACGCTCTGGTTTTTGTTACCAATTGTGACAAAATTGTTCCCGGGATGCTTATGGCCGCTCTGCGTCTGAACATTCCTTCCATTTTCATCAGCGGCGGTCCGATGCTGGCCGGAAAACTCCAGGACAAGGCTGTTGATCTCATCAGTGTTTTTGAAGGCGTTGGCGCCGTCAAAGTAAAAAAGATGACCGCTGCACGACTTAAAGAACTGGAAGACTGCGCCTGTCCGGGTTGCGGTTCCTGCTCCGGTATGTTCACCGCCAATTCCATGAATTGCGTTACCGAAGCTTTGGGTCTTGGTTTGCCCGGCAACGGAACCATTCCTGCGATACTGGCCGCGCGTCACCGGCTGGCCAAACAGGCCGGAATGAAAATCATGGATCTGCTCAAGCGCAACATCCGGCCGCGCGATATTGCCACACTGGCCGCTTTTAAAAACGCCATAGCCGTGGATATGGCGCTTGGCTGTTCCACCAATACCGTTTTGCATATTCCCGCCGTTGCCCATGAAGCGGGAATTAAACTCGATTTGGATCTCTTTAATAGGATCAGCGAAAAAACGCCCAATCTCTGCAAACTCAGTCCCGCGGGACATCATCATGTTGAAGATCTGGATGCGGCAGGCGGCATTCAGGCGGTCATGAAAGTTATCAGCGCGCTCGGTGTCATTGATGAAAAAGTCATGACAGTGACCGGAAAAACCGTCGGCGCCAATTTGAAGAATGCAAAAGTTCTTAATACCGATGTGATTAGGCCTCTGAAAAATCCTTATTTGCAGCAGGGCGGTATTGCTATTCTGCGCGGCAATCTCGCGCCGGACGGAGCAGTCGTCAAACAATCGGCGGTTGCTCCGGCGATGCAGGTGAACGACGGCAAAGCGCGTGTGTTTGACAGCGAAGACGATGCCATCAAGGCGATTCTGGGCGGCAAAATCAAAGGCGGCGACATTGTGGTTATACGCTACGAAGGACCCAAGGGCGGTCCGGGTATGAGAGAAATGCTTTCACCCACCTCGGCCATTGTCGGCATGGGGCTGGATAAAACCGTCGCTCTTTTGACGGACGGACGTTTCAGCGGCGGCACGCAGGGCGCGGCCATCGGCCACGTCTCTCCCGAAGCCGCGGAAGGCGGCTCGATAGCTCTGGTCAAGGAAGGCGATATTATTTCCATCGATATTCCGGCCAAGAAACTGAACCTGAAAGTCAGCGCTCAGGAACTGGCGAGACGTAAAAAAGCCTTGAAGCCATTCAAACCGAGAATTACCAAGGGATATCTGGTGAGGTATGCAAAGTTGGTTACGTCCTCCTCAACAGGCGCCATCTTTAAAGACTGATACCAATTTTGATTTCTTTGGCTAACTTTGTTGGCAGCGTCGTCGGCTTCCTCGACGTATTGTCATATACGCCTGTGGATCCGACTCCTCGCCGCCGCGTTATCCTTTGAAATCAAAGTTGGTATAAAGAATAAATCGTCACGCCTCGCGGTGCGCTTTTCGTGCGCCTTGCATCTGGGCATTTTTGAACAGCCCTAAAGTATTTATTTGTATACGCAGAAGAAGGTCACTTTTGGCGTTTAGATACCTGGACTAGTTAAGGGCTGAATTTCAGTTCTATATATGGATATGTTTTTACTCTTGGATCTGGATCATAGGAAAGAAGTAAGAATGCTCTATTAACCAACTTTCTTTTCTCAAAAAGAACATCCTTCAATAGGTTGTTAACGTCCGTTGCATTTAAATACGGTTCATCCGTATGAATAATGACGATATAGGTAGCGTAAGGTCCTCCTTTGATATAAGCGGGCCTATCTTTAGCATTGAGTCTTTCGTTTAGGGCACGGACTATCTTGTTTTTGTCCCATTGTGCCCATTCATACACTTCGTGTTTTTTTAGTTTTTCTATTGCAATAGGATCAACTAGCTCCGTAACTTCAATCCCAATTTTTCTCTCATATAAATCTATTGCTTCACAATCCGGAGGATCATTGCCTCGACCGCGTTCTATTAGGTTGTTGCGATCAAAAAACAACTGCCCTTTGTCGTTAAGAGAATCGGATAATATTTTTGCAATACCATACTCCTCTAGATCGCGATCAAGAGGCCAACAAAAATGGTCTGCGTACCCTCTACTACGAGAGATAGCTTCTTTAATCTGAGCAATTAAATACTTTTCTTGATCAGTATCCATCTAAGCACTTCACAATTGATATTCGAACTTTGGTTATTTATGTAATACCTCGATCAGGGATTTACTCGGTTTCTTTAAAACCGAGCCAAGCGAGGGCTTTTTTCTTGTCGCTGAAAAATTCGATGCGGGCGCCCCGGTTATAGGCGACATTTTTAAAAAAGTCGGTGGTTGTATCGGGAGTATATTTATAAATACAGATGGCCAACGTTAGTCCCGGAATGGATTCCGATGCCTGTGAACCTGATTGGTATGCATCCAATGAAGTAATTCTTCTTTTCTGAGAGGGACCTTCGGCCAGAACTTTTAAGCATTTGTACTCTTTACATGCCTGTGATAATTCCTTCCACATTTTTTCATTGCTTTCCGGACAAATTTCATAATCCGGAGCATGAATTATGTGAATGTACTTGCCGTTGAACTCAATAGAAAAGTCGTAACTCATTAAATAGCCTCTTTAAACCGCTTCTTGTTTTTATGAAATATTAGCGCTTAAGAAATCGTTTAATGTTGTTAACTTTCCAAACATCTTTTGATGCTTATTACGCTTGTATTTATATATCAGTCAGTTGCATTATGCAATAAAGAATATCAGTTCCAGTCCGCCAGCATGACACCGGCGCTTATCCTGTTGGTGCTTTTGTTATAGTCGAGCAGGCTTTCTCCGTAACCATTGAAGTACTGTAAATAAAGGCTTATCTTTCTCGCCAGATTTTCGTTAATTGTGTGCAGGGGCATGCTCCATTCCACCTGTACGGCGCCCTTATTTTCTGATCGCAAATTATTGCGGAGCATCACAGAAAACCGCTGCTCTTTCCAGTAGAGAGTTCCCATGAGTTCGCCATATCCCATATATCTAGACATGTCGGGATTGTCGTCATCTTCATCCTCTTCGGGCAGGCGGTACCATGTTCTTAACTGCAGGCCGAAGGAGTCTTTTTTCTCCGGACCGAAATTCTTTTCCAAACCGACATTGGCAACAATGCGGTTCCAGCTTCGTGAAAGCGGTTCGGAGCGGCCGTTCGACTGGTGGTTGAATCCCACATTGACATATTGCAGTTTTGTTCCCATCAGGTACGGAATCTCACGCTGCAGACGGAAATTCAGCAACATCTCCGGTTCATAATTGGTGTCTCGAAAGGGCGAGGAAAATGCGTTATTGTAAAGTTGCCAAAAGGATTGCTGTGTGTAGGCGAGCCAGAGATCGACTCCTCTGACGCCGGTGCTTTTCTCGATTATATCTTTTATGGCCTGGTTTCTGATCATGTCTCTCCACAGCTTGAATTTAAAGCTTAACTGAAATTTAACCTCGTTGTGTCTGGCTTTGGCATCAGGATCGAAATCCAGCGCGGCATCTTGATTGGGTGTTGAATTATAGGCCAGCGGCAGGAAATAACAGGGGCGATACGGCCACAGCACGAAAATATTTCTTTCCTTTTTGGGATCACGGTTCATATCCCAATGTTTTTCCATAACGGCAACAGCCGTTTGCTCTGCGGCAATTTCTTTTTTTGCAGTTTTTTTAGCGGAAGCAGAGGGGATATCATGTTTTTCTGAAGGGACTGCTGCAACTGTTTCTTTTACAGCCGCTTTTTTAGACAGCTTGTCGAAACATTTTAATCTTTTGGCGTCATTCTTGATTTTTGCGCATTTTGCGAGACTTTCATCAATTTCAGCAGCATTGCCGGGAAAAGTGCCAATCAACATCAGAAGAGCACATGTTAATACAATTTTTGTTATAGGTTTTGTTTTCAGGAATGTCATTATTTTGTTTCTTTTCTTTGCGCAATAAGAATCTTCCGCACTCTTTCCAGTTCCTGTTTGTTGTCCACTTCCACGGAATCGTAGGGTGTAATTACAACTTTTATTTTATAGCCATATTCCAGTGCGCGCAGTTGTTCGAGGGCTTCGAGTTTTTCCAGCTTCCCTTCGGGAAGCCCGGTGAAGACATCGAGAAAATCGCGCCGGTAGGCGTATATGCCGTGGTGTTTGTAATAATCGGCTTTCAGATTTTTATCACGGACATACGGAATGGTTGCCCGCGAAAAGTAAAGAGCGAAATTCTGATGATCGAGAACAACCTTGACTGCGTGCGGATGGGTTATTTCCTCGTCGAGAACAATTTTATAAATCAGTGTGGACATGTTGATGGATGGATCATCCATCAACGGCTGAATGACTTCATCAACCTGCGCCGGTTCGAAAATAGGCTGGTCACCCTGTATGTTGACAACGATATCGTCGGCGGAAAGATTAAGCGATTTTATCGCTTCGGCAATGCGGTCGGTACCGGAGCGATGTGTGACGGCCGTCATGACGGCGTTACCACCGAAATTTTTTACCGCGTCAAATATTCTCTGATCGTCGGTGGCTACCGCCACGTAGGGAACTACCTTGGCTTTGGCCACACGTTGATAAACGTGTTGAATCATCGGCTTACCGCAAAGGTCGGCCAGAGGCTTGCCGGGAAACCGACTGGATTCGTAGCGTGAGGGAATAATACAAACAATTTTTCTTTTCATTAAAGACTCCGTAAAAGTCCCAATTTTTTTTGTCATTCCGGCGAAAGCCGGAATCCAAAAAAAAATTGAAAATACTGGATTCCCGCCTACGCGGGAATGACAATAAGGAAGCTTTTAAGTTCCTAATTCCGATAAATCGGGATAAGTTCATTCACGAAATTATTTTTCGGAAGAAAATAATTTCTAATTCCCCAAGTGCGGGTCGGTTTTCTGCAAATATTTTGTTACATAATCATGTGCAGAATCTTCGAGTGAGGAAAACTTCACCGGACAGCCTGCCTTCTTCAGTTTAGTCATTTCCGCCTCAGTAAAATACTGGTACTGGTTGCGCAGAGTTTCCGGCATGGGAATGTACTCAATATTGGTTTTTTTCTTCATCGCGGCAAAAACGGCTTTGATTAAATCGTTCCATGTTCTGGCTTTGCCGGTACCCAGGTTGAAAATGCCGTTGGCCTTTGGATTATTAAACAGCCACCACATAACGTTGACGCAGTCTTTAATGTAGACAAAATCGCGCATCTGGCCGCCGTCTTTGTATTCCTTTTTATAGGATTTGAAAAGTCTGACCTTGCCGGTTTCCCTGATCTGATGAAAGGCCTTGAAGATGACGCTGGACATGTCGCCCTTGTGATATTCGTTGGGGCCGAAGACATTGAAAAATTTGATTCCCGCCATTCTGTTTTCAAGCTTCTGCCGCAGCACCCACAGATCAAACACCTGCTTGGAATAACCGTACATATTAATTGGCTTCAAGTCATCGGTTTTTTTATGGTTGTCTGAAAAACCTTTGGAACCGTCTCCGTATGTCGCGGCTGAACTGGCGTAAATAAAACGGACGTCATGCTCCAGCGCCCATTCGGTTAGAATCTTTGTATACGCGTAATTGTTGTGCCAAAGGTAGTCGGCATCGCGTTCGGTCGTGGAAGAGCAGGCGCCCATGTGGATTATGGCGTCAATTTTGAAAGGCACCATGTCGGTGTCAATCATCTCCAGAAAGTCGTCTTTATGGATGTAATTGACAAAACGAAGGTTGACCAGATTTTTCCATTTGTCCGATGTGCCCAGACGGTCAACGATGATAATGTTATCAATGCCTTCCTGGTTGAGTTTCCAGACAAAAGCGCTGCCGATAAATCCGGCACCTCCTGTAACGATAATCATTTACCTTACTCCTTTTTCAAAGTGCGGTGGCTTTTAAGTAATACTGAAAATAATTACTGTCAATACCAATGTTTTTATTGAATTCGCGGGTATTCGTCGCCGATGGTCATCACGCGGCAGGGCTCTTCTCCCTTCATCATGATAAAATTAAGCTGCCGGCCCGTAATGCCGCCCGAACCCCGATATGAGAAAAATAAATTCTGACGGCATGAAGTGCATAAACGGGAGAGATCGATATTGGATTCTGGAATGCCGCAATTGATCATCTGTCGCCGGTTGGCTTCCGGCAAATCCACTATCCATTTGCCCGGAGTGTTACCGGCGAATAAAAATTCTTCATGATCATTCAGCTTGCGAAAAGTTTCCGCCGGCTCTTCATCCAGTTCGAAGCAGCACAAACCGATAGAAGGTCCTATTGCTGTAAGAATATCACGCGGAGACGAATCATATCTGTCGTATAAAAGATTAATGACTTTGGCCGTTATTTCCAGAGCGGTGCCTTTCCACCCGGCGTGAACCGCTGCGATGATTTTTTTTGCCCGGTCAACGATAAACACCGGCACACAATCCGCGGTCTTGATGCAGATGGCCAGATTCTCACGGGTGGTAACAATGGCGTCGTAATCCAGAGCTTTGTCGGTGGGGAAATAATCGCCATACGGTTTGATGACAAAAATATCGTCACCGTGAACCTGATTCAAGGTAAGAAAATTTTCCAGCGGTATGGCAAACGCCATGGCCAGGCGATTCCAGTTCTGCAAAACCTTGCTTTCCAGATCGCCTTCCTTGAAGCTGATGTTCAGCGATTTGTAATCCTCATCCGAGACACCGCCGAGTCTGGTGCAGAAGGCGTGAGTTAGAAAATCGCATCCGCTCAAATAGGAAGATTCGTAATACTGTATGGAATGTCTTTTATTCAGATTAAACATTTGCGCCCTGCCTTGGCGATAATTTTTATCAGTGTATTGCGAAATATATTAATATTTAAAAATTGTTACTGCAATTAGTTTTTGTGTCATTTCAAAGCGCAGTGCGTGCGACATCCTATGTCACTTCGAACCCCGATTGATCGGGGAGAGAAGTCTTGCTAATAATCACTTCAAGATTCCTCATCCCTCTATATCGGGATTTCGGAATGACAATCTTATTTTGTCGGCGCAGTTTTTAAGCGCAACTGGGCGCACAAATCAGTCATGTCCCGCGGCATGTCCGCGGTAAAGACCATCCGTTCGTTTTTTTGCGGATGAATGAAGGAAAGCTGCACCGCATGCAGCGCCTGCCGGTTGAATTCCTTGAGCCTGGCTTTCAGCACGGGATCGGCAATCGCTTTGATTCGGGACGTGTTGCCGTAAACAGCGTCGCCCACCACCGGATAGCCGCGGTCGGACAGATGCACGCGGATCTGGTGCGTGCGGCCAGTTTTGATTTCCACTTCCAGCAGCGTTACCACGCCATAGCGTTCGCGCACCTGCCAGAGCGTGAGCGCGCCCCTGCCGTGTTTGCTTTTTGTGGACATCTTCTTGCGGTTGACCGGATGCCTGCCTACGGCTGCCACGATTTCTCCGTGGCTGCCTTTGACATCACCCCAGACCAGCGCCAGATATTTTTTGTGCACGTCGTGTTTTTCAAACTGCGCCGAAAGATTTCGATGCGCTTCATCGGATTTTGCCGCCACGATCAAACCGGACGTGTCCTTGTCCAGCCGGTGTACAATACCCGGTCGCAGAACCCCGCCGATGCCGGATAAATCATGGCAGTGATAGAGCAGGGCGTTGACCAGCGTTTTTTCGGGATTGCCCGGCGCCGGATGCACCACCATGCCCGCCGGTTTGTTGATGACGATCACGGCGTCGTCTTCGTAAACGATATCCAGAGGCATTTCCTGCGGGACGGCTTTGGCCTCCACTGGCGGCTTTTTGGTCAGCACAATCACATCGCCTTCCTTGAGATGCTGGCTGACTTTGGGAACTTTGTCGTTGACCAGCACATCACCTTCCTCGATGGCATACTTGACCTGCGAACGGGAAAGCGCCGCCTCGCTCTGCGCTAAAAAAATATCCAGCCTCAGCCCGCTTTGGCTTTTGTTTACGTTGAATTTGATTTTTTCTGTCTGTTCGACCAACTTATTGCTCCACTTTTTTTATTCCGCCCAGCCGGGGCCGCCCCATAAACCGTAGGTGGGAATTAGCGCATCAATAATTTGTGAGAATTTTTGCGGTGCTTCCCAGCCGATGGTGCCGATTTTGTATTCTATTTTCGTGATTGGATCAGTCCATTTTGTAATTGACATATTCATTCTCCCCTTTAAGGTCTGTCATTTTCTTTTTACCATGAAACATCATCATAAATATTTCTAAAGAAAGTTTGCAAAAGCGTTTTCACCCATCATCTGTTGAGTATACGCAATGGTTTTGCTGGTATCATCCTGTATAGATTTTCACTTCCTCGGTATGCTACCTCCCAATTTTCAATTGTCTTAGGTGCAGATGGTAAATATAATATTACTTTTCGTTTGCCGTCCCGAACTGTAAAAACATGTAAACTGAAAGCTATCATCGCCAACAGTTCTCCATCCGGCGATATAGCCGCGGCATTAACAGAACCGCCTTCTCCCACGAGCCGATGATTCCCATCCGCTGAATAGAGATAAAATTCACCCGCTGATACACTTTTTTCAACGATCAGCTTGGAGCCGTCCTTGCTCAAAAGCGGCCGTTCGGCGTTAAAGCCCTTGCCAAAATGGTATTGTTCCTGCGGCAGGTCTTCGCCTCTCTTCATGACTAATATGCCCGCTATGCCAATCTTCCTCTTCATCTGTTCCTGCCTGATCATTTCCTGCGCTTTTCTGGGATCACCTTTCGGCAGATCAAGACCGGGAAATGCCTCAGGCATTTCACCATAATAGATAAATCGTTCGTCATCAGGCAAATACGTAAGATATCCCATATAAAAGTATTTGAAAAAGGTAAGTTGCCTCTGCGTGCCGGTTGTTAAATCAACTTCCCATGCATCGTACTGCGCGGCGGGTGTTTTGCCGCTCTTTCTCATGTACGCCGCACGGGCATAGAGAACCTTTTTCCCGTTATGCGAAAAGGTGGGATAGAGCTTGGCGCCGGGGCCGTTGGTTATCTTTTTGTAATTTTTCCCGTCGGCATCCATGACGGCGATCTGCATTTCGGAGAGATCAACATGTCCGTCAATAACAGGCATGACGGATAATACTATCTTTTTGCCATCATAAGACTGCTTTGCCATTGTCCAACGTTCGTTGGCGGGCGATTGATAGGCGGCCAGTTCGCCTGTCTCCAGATTATAGACCTGTATCTGGCAGCCTTCACGGCAGCGGTCAAATATTACTTTCTTCCCATCATGGGAAAAGCTTAAATTGTCTATACTGTCTTTTGTTCCTTTTGATCGCATGGCAAAACAATTGCCTGTTTGTGCTGTGATTATTATTAAAACGAATGTTAGAAGGAATTGAAAAACTAAACTATTTATTTTTGCGCTTTTAAAATTTTTCATGCCGCCCTCCTGAAATTGAATTTTACAGATGAAACGCATGACTTAAGTTCAGTCGAGTCTTTTGGACTCGACTGTTTATCTGTGTTGTGTTCAGCCAAGTCAAAAAGACTTGGCTGAACACAATTTCTGGATTTACCCTAGCGGGCACCATGGCCCGCCTTCGCGGGAATGACAAAATAGTTTTTGTAGGGCGCGTTCGCCGAACGCGCCGCGCTCTTAATTAGCCGTTATCTGTTTCAAACCTTCGACGATGAAAGCAAATTCATCCTCAGAGACTGTGCGTAAATCGAAAAGGATTTCGTCTTTATCCACACGGGCGATGATGGGCACGTCGAGCTGGCGCAGTTTTTCTTCCATCTTTGTCGCCGGCATTTTTTTGTTTTGGACAGCGACCAAAACAGTCGGAATCTGCTGCGTAGGCAAAGAACCACCTCCGGCTGCCGCGAAGTCTTCGCGGATGGAAAATTTCAGCGAGGCGAAGTTTTCTTTCTGTAGTTTCGCAATTAATTTCTCAGCGCGTTTTCTAACATCCTCAACAGGTTCGGTTAACGCTTTCAGCGCTCTTAATTTCTTGGGTGCCGTAGCGGTATTCAAGTAGAGCATCAGTGTGGCTTCCAGAGCGGCCAGTGTGAATTTGTCGATACGCAGGGCGCGGTTCAAGGGATTCTTTTTGATTTTTGCAAGAACGTCCTTTTTACCGACAATGATGCCAGCCTGTGGGCCGCCCAGCAGTTTGTCACCACTGAAGGTGACCACATCAACGCCGGTGGCCAGTCTTTCGCGAATCGTCGGTTCGTGCTGCAGACCATAGAGGTCAAGGTCGATCAGGCAACCGCTGCCCAGATCATCCATGATCGGAATGCCCCTGTTTTTTCCCAGTTCAACCAGCGATTCAATGCTTGCTTCTTCGGTGAATCCCACAATGCGGTAATTGCTGGTGTGGACTTTCATAATCAGACCGGTTTTGTCGTTGACGGCTTTTTCGTAATCGCTCAGGCGCGTGCGGTTGGTCGTTCCCACTTCGCGAAGTTTTGTCGCGCTTTTCTGCATGATTTCCGGAATGCGGAATTCACCGCCGATTTCAATAAGCTCGCCGCGGGATACGATGGCTTCTTTTTTCTGGGCCAGCGTATTTAGCACCAGTAAAACCGCTGCGGCGTTGTTGTTGACGATCAGTGCGTCTTCGGCTCCTGTTAGGGCGCAAAGCAGCGAGCTGACATGGTCGTAGCGCTGGCCGCGTTCGCCTTTGGTTAAATCAAATTCCAGATTGGAGTAGGCCTTGCCCACTTCGATAATTCTTTCCAGTGCTTCGGGACAAAGCGGCGCGCGTCCCAGGTTGGTGTGCAGGATAACACCGGTAGCATTGACGACACGGCGCAGGCTGTAACGGTACAATCCTTTGATTGATTTTTCCACCTCTTTGGCTACTGTTTTAGCATCGGGACTGAATTCCGCAGGCAGTTTCTTCTTGGTGTTGACGATTTTATCGCGTAGATCCTGTACAATCTTACGGCAGGTTTCCTTGACGACGTCTTTCGGCGCCAGGTCGTAAATGTTTTGCTTCTCTAGAATTAGCAGAACTTCATCAATTTTCGGTAACTGCTTCAACATTTCTTTTCGTTGTTCGTCCATAAAAGTCCTTTGTCGTCATTCCGGCGAAGGCCGGAATCCAGTTTGTTTTTTCCTGGATGCCGTTCTTCAACGGCATGACAGAGGTAGTGTATTATTTTGTTTATCCTATCTTCACCTGCTTGCGGCAGTAGTCGCGGAAATTATTCACGGCGATAAAAAACTCCCGCATCATAATCACCCATAGATAACGGCCATACGGTGTCAGGTGCAAATAATGATCAAAATAACGGTAAGCCCGAACAATTTCAAAGGCGGCTATCTCTTTCCACATGGTTTTCAAAAACTTGCCGTCATATTTTTTCTGCATGGCTTCAATATCAAGTCTGGTGCTGAAAAGTTTCATCATGAAATCGTAGCTCATCTGATCGTGAAGGCCGAACGTGCGGGAAGCCTGCAGCGGTAGTTTTCCTTTTTCCAGAGAAGCAATATATCCTTCAATGTCAAACGTGTTGGAATAACAGGTTCCGTAAAGATAGCCGATGGCGCCGCTGCCCAGGCCGGCGTATTCCTCGAATTCAACAACGTATTCATCAACCAGCGACTCTTTGCGCGAGAAGCACCAGGCCGAAGAAAAATCGTAATTTTTTTCCAGACGCCGGACGATCAATTTATAAAATTTTTCTTCGCCGCTGAAATCAACATTACCCACGGTCTCTTTCATAATCTCCTGCGTCAAGGAGGAAATCATCAAAGGATAGAAGGTCACCTGGTCCATGTTTAATTTAAGAATCATGGCCAGGTCATCTTCCAGCATTTGGATGGTTTGGCCGGGGAAATTAAAAATCATATCGGCGTTTAACGTGTGAAAAAATCCCTGAGTGTTTTTCAGCCGCTCGGCGATTTCCTGACCGGAGCCGTATTTGTCGTAACGGCCGATTTTTTTAAGCATATCGTCGTTAAAAGTCTGCACTCCCACGGAAAGTCTCTTGACGCCATGCTTTTGCAGAATTTCAATATTACGCGATATTAAATGGTTGGGATTGGTTTCCACGGATATGTCTATGATGGGGAAAAGTTCCCGTGCCAGATCCAGCGTGTCGGCCAATTCATCGATCAGCACGGTCGGTGTGCCGCCGCCAACGTAAATCCCTTCGAATTTATAACCTTTTTCGTGATAAATTTTGATTTCCCGGCGCAGAGCCTGAAAATATTTTCTGGTTAGGGACTCTTCAAAAGTGATCCGGTGAAAAGAACAGTAAGGGCAGAGCTCTTCGCAAAAAGGAATGTGAAGATAGAGAAGACGCTGTTTGTCGTCATTGCAGGAAGGCAATTCCGGCGTGCTTCCTTCTTCAAATTTCAGCGAACGGGCGAATTCCCGTTGGGAAAATTTGGTGACGATTTGATTAATTATATTCATATATTTAAAAAACTTACTTGCGTACTTGTGGGTTACTTAGCAAAATATAGGTGTTGATTGCAAGCGACAATATCTTGAAATAACAGAAAATAAATGATAAAGGACGCACCAAAATAATTTTTGAGTAAGTCTATGTCCACAAAAAGAGTTTTGGCATTATGGAATCAAGAAGGAATAAACGCAGAGGATACCTCTGTGTTAAGGAAAAAATCCGTTGAGTTGCCTGTGCCTTTGGATAAAGAAGGGCGTGAAATTGTTCAAACGCTAATAGATTCTTTCATGGCAAGAGATGACGCCTCGGGGTTGGCCGCGCCGCAGATCGGTATCAATAAAAGGGTAATCGTTTTCCGTGCCAAAGTTCCCGAGGATGGTCAAAAGAAAATAAAGGATATTAATGATATAGAAGTGCTAGTTAATCCAAGGATTACCCAAGAGCGTGGCGAAAAAGTAGCCGCGGCGGAAGGATGTCTTTCGTGTCCCGATGTTCAGGTGGAGGTCAGCCGCTTTTCGGAAATCAAGGTGCGTGCTCTGGATGCCAAGGGGGGGAAGGTCAATAAAAAATATCTGGATTATATTGCCCGTGTTATCCAGCATGAAGTTGACCATCTGGACGGCAAACTGATTGTTGATTACGGCGATATTTATTACCCCAAAAACAAACAAATGTTTTTTGAAAAACTTCTGAAAGAATAATCAGTTCAAATAATGATTCATTCTTGAAATATATTTTTACTTATAGTAGCTTCTTCAACAATTATCATTGCAGGTGAAATTAGAAGATTTTTCCGCTATTATTTTTTCACCGGAAAAGAAAGTTTCATGCTGAAAATCCAGTGTTCCCAGTTTGTTCATCGCGAGCAGGATAAAAAATGAACATGAAAAAGACGCCCTTATATGAAAAGCATGTTGCCCTGAAGGCCAAAATAATTGATTTCGGCGGGTGGGCCATGCCGGTGCAATACACCAATGTCATTGATGAACACAAAACAACCCGAAACGCCGCCGGTCTTTTTGATATCTGCCACATGGGAGAAATAGAAGTCAGGGGTCTGCAAGCGCTTGATCTCCTACAATTGGTTTTAACCAGAAATCTGACGGATCAAACTGTTGGACAGGTTAAATTATCCGCACTCCTTAATGAGGAAGGCGGCATTATTGATGATCTGACTGTTTATAGAATGGATGAAAATTTCTACATGCTGGTGACCAACGCCACACCCAAGGATAGAGACTGGCAATGGATAAAAAAGATTTGCGAAGATAGAAAATTTGACTGCGAGTTAAAAGATATCAGCGATGAAACGGGCAAGGTAGATTTGCAGGGGCCACGCTCTGAAGAAATTTTGCAAAAACTAACGAAAGCTGATCTGAAAAATCTGCGTTTCTATCATTTCTGCAAGTCTCACGTCGCGGGATTTGAGGCAATCATTTCCCGAAGCGGCTATACAGGGGAAGACGGATTTGAAGTATACGCTTCAAGTAATGTAATCGGTCAAATCTGGGATAAATTGATGGCAGAGGGAGCCGCTTTCGGAATGAAACCATGTGGGTTGGGCGCGCGTGACACGTTACGTTTGGAGTCAGGCATGATGCTCAATGGTCAGGATATGGACGAGTCGATCAGTCCGCTGGAAGTGCCTTATGGCTGGATCGTTGACGCAAGCAAGGAATTCATCGGAGCTGCCCCGCTTAAAGCAAAAAAAAGTTCCGGAATCAAAAAAAAGCTGGTAGGATTGGAAATGACCGGGCGAGGTATTGCCCGTCATGGTTATAAGGTTATAAAAGATGGAAAAGAAATCGGTATCGTAACATCCGGTACCTTTTCGCCGACATTAAATAAAGCAATCGGTATGGCGTTTGTTGACATTGATTGCAGCGCGCCAGATACACAAATAGAAATTACTATTCGCGAGACAATGACTGCGGCAAAAGTTGTTAAGTTACCATTCTATAAGAGATTAAAATAACATAAAAGGAGGGGCATTATGGCCAAGCCAAATCCGGATGACAGATATTATTCCCGTGACCATGAATGGATCATTTACTACAGCGACGGAACAGCATTACTCGGCATAACCGATTACGCGCAGGAAATGCTCACGGATATTGTTTTTGTGGATTTGCCGGAAATCGGCAGAAAAGTTGTGCCGCATGCCACAGTGGCTGTCGTCGAATCCGTCAAGTCTGTATCTGATGTATTTTCCCCTGTGACAGGAGAAGTCATTGAAGTGAATTCAGTATTGGAGGAAACTCCGGAGCTGATCAATCAGGATGCTTTCGGTGAAGGCTGGATTGTGAAAATGCTCTTATTCAATCCGGATGAACTCAATATGCTGCTGACATCGGCTGGTTACGAAGAAATGCTTAAAGAGGAAAAAGAATCGCAATAAAAAAAGAAAGAAAAAAATAATCATGGATTACTGCCCACACACTTCCGATGATATTGCTCAAATGCAGTCTGTTATTGGTATTTCAAGTCTTGAAGAACTTTTTACCGATATTCCAGAAAAATTCAAATTAAAACAAATTCCTGATATTCCCGACGCGTTATCCGAACTGGAAACGCTGTCCGTCATGAACGGTCTTGCCGGAAAAAACAAGTTGCCGCGATTTACATTGACCGGAGCGGGGGCTTATCACCATTTCATTCCGGCGGTGGTTGGCCATATCACGGGACGTGCGGAATTTTACACCGCCTACACACCTTATCAGGCCGAAATCAGCCAGGGAGTCCTTCAGGCGATTTATGAATATCAAACCATGATTGCGCATCTCACCGGTACGGAGATTGCCAACGCTTCCATGTATGACGGAGCTTCAGCGATGGCCGAAGCCGCAGTGCTCTGCGCGAAAATGTCCAATCGCAATAAGATTATCGTTGCCCGATCGGTTCATCGCGAATACAGACAAGTTTTACGGACATACTGCTGGGCCAACGGCTATACGATCGTTGAACTGCCCTACGCGCCGTCCGGTCAAATCGACCTGGATGCGTTGGAAAGAAAACTTGATGATCAAGTTGCCGCGGTCATCGTGCAAAGCCCGAATCTATTCGGTGTTATCGAAGATATCGCCCCTGCGGTTGATGTCGCTCATAAAAAAGGAGCGCTGCTTGTAGCCGGTTTTACAGATGGCACTTCTCTGGGCATTCTCAAGCCTGCGGGAGCCCAGGGAGCTGATTTTGTAGTGGGTGAAGGCCAGAGTTTCGGCAATGCTCTGAATTACGGCGGTCCTTACCTTGGGATTTTTGCGGCCAAGGAAAAATATATGCGCCGGATACCAGGCAGGCTTGTCGGCGCAACGGTTGATAAGAAAGGCCGGCGCGGATTCGTGTTGACCCTGCAAACCCGTGAGCAACATATTCGCCGGGAAAAAGCCACTTCCAATATTTGTTCCAACGAAGCGCTTTGCGCTCTGGCGGCGGGTGTTTATCTTGCCGCTTTGGGCAGGAATTTGAAAAGGCTTGCCGAACTTAACGTGTATAAAGCTCAATACCTGAAACACAGATTGCTGGAACTTCCGGGCTGGAAAGAGGTATTTTCCGCGCCCGTTTATAACGAATTCGTTTTACGTTGCCCCGATTCCAAAAAGGTAAATGAAAAACTGAAACAGGAAGGAATCATTGGCGGTTATGAGATGGACAGGGATTATCCGGAACTGGAAAATACGTTGCTCTTCTGCGCGACGGAAATGATTTCCAAGGAAGATATGGATAAAGTTGTTTCTATTCTGAGATAGTGGTTAATTCATCGCCCCTGGTGGGAGAGGGCAGGAGAGGGGGCATAATAGAGGAAAATCATGGAATTAATATTTGAAATAAGCAAATCCGGACGCGTTGCCGCGGATATAACCGTGAGCGATGTTCCCGTTGTTAATATTGAGGAGACAATCGGCAGTAAATATCTGCGTGATGAACTTGATTTGCCGGAAGTGGCGGAAATTGATCTGATTCGTCATTATACCAATTTGTCACGTCGTAATTTTGGCGTTGATCTTGGTTTTTATCCTTTGGGATCGTGCACAATGAAATACAATCCCAAAGTCAACGAAAATGTTGCCGCTTTGCCCGGCTTTACCGGTTTGCATCCCTATGTTGATGAGGAATCTGCCCAGGGCAATCTGAAATTGATTTATGAAATGCAGAGATTATTGAGCGAAATTTTCGGCATGGCCGATTTTACGTTGCAGCCGGCGGCAGGCGCGCACGGCGAATTCACCGGCGTCATGATGATTAAAAAATATTTTGAAAAGAAAGGTCAGAAACGTAAAATCATTCTGATACCGGACGCCGCTCACGGAACCAATCCGGCGTCGAGTGCTCTTTGCGGCTTTGATATTATGGAACTGAAATCCAACAGTGAAGGCGGTGTGGATATTGAGCATCTGGAATCTCTGATGACGGAAGACGTGGCCGCGCTGATGCTGACCAATCCCAATACGCTGGGACTTTTTGAGCGTAATATCGAGAAGGTTGCGGCAATCGTTCACGGGAAAGGCGGTTTGCTTTATGGCGACGGCGCCAATGCCAACGCTTTTTTAGGTAAAACCAGGCCGGGCGATCTGGGCTTTGATGTGATTCAGCTCAATCTGCACAAAACTTTTTCTACTCCTCATGGCGGCGGCGGACCTGGCAGTGGCCCCGTCGGGGTGAGCAAAGCGCTGGTTGATTTTCTTCCCGTGCCTCGCATTGTTAAAAAAGATAACCAATATGCCTGGACGGAAAAATTCCACGACAGCATTGGCCGTGTCCGCGCTTTTTACGGAAACTTCAATGTGATTGTGAAAGCCTACACCTACATTCGCTCTCTGGGAGCTGAAGGTTTGAAACGTGCCACCGAAATGGCGGTGCTCAACGCGAACTACATCAAGGAGAGATTAAAACCCTATTTTGATTTGCCCTATGATAGGATCTGCATGCACGAATGCGTTTTTTCCGGCAACAGACAGGTTGCTGAAAGCGGTGTGCACACGACCGATATAGCCAAACGGCTGATTGATTACGGGTACCATCCGCCGACTATTTATTTTCCGCTCATTGTGCATGAAGCCATCATGATCGAACCCACTGAAACGGAAAGCAAAGAGACTCTGGATATTTTCTGTGATTCCATGATTGCCATCGCTCAGGAAGCCAAGGAAAATCCAGAAGCTGTGAAAAACGCGCCGGTATCAACGCTGGTCACCCGGCTGGATGAAGTGCTGGCCGCGCGCAAACCGGATGTCTGCTGGAAGAAATCTTAGGTATTTGTCATTCCCGCGTAGGCGGGCCATGGTGCCCTTCAGGGTAAATCCAGGAATTTTTCCGCGAGTAATAATGCCTATGACACCATTGAGTGATAAACCACAACTCCTGCACAAGCCTTACTGGCTGAAAGTCCGGCCTCCTTTCTCCAGAGAGTGCCGTAATATAAAATCAACTCTGGCTAATCTAAAGTTACATACCGTTTGTCAGGAAGCGGCCTGTCCCAACATGGCCGAATGCTTTGCCAGCGGCACGGCGACGTTTCTTATTATGGGTAATATCTGCACACGCGACTGTCTCTACTGCAATGTACAACATGGACAGCCTCATGCCATTGATGAAAATGAAATCAATCATCTGGTGTATGCTGTAAGAAAAATGGAACTGGAATACGTGGTGATGACGTCCGTGACCCGCGATGATTTGCCGGATGGCGGAGCGCAGGTGTTTGCCGATTACGTCAACAGATTGCGGGAAGAAAACTTAAGCTGCAAGGTGGAAGTTTTGATTCCCGATTTTCAGGGGAATCCTGAGGCGCTTCAAAAAGTTATTGCAGCAGGGCCGGATGTCATCAATCACAACATAGAAGTTGTGAAAACAATGTTCGCGAAACTGCGTCCGCAGGGCAATTATGACGTTTCGCTTCAACTGCTCAAAAATATAAGTTCGTCATCCGTAGTTTCCAAAAGCGGTTTTATGATCGGTTTTGGTGAGCGCCGCGAGGATATTCTGCAACTGATTGATGATCTGGCGTCGGTTTCCTGCCAGCGTCTCACCATCGGGCAATACCAACAGCCGACACTAAGACACTGGCCGGTGGCCAAATACTATCACCCTGATGAATTTGCCGAATTAAAGGAAATCGCTTACCGGAAAGGCTTTCAGTACGTGGAATCAGGACCACTCGTTCGCAGTTCCTATCATGCGGCGAGGGCAAGGTGAATAGTGAATAGTGAATAGTGAATGGTGAATGGTGAATGGTGAATAGTGGATAGTGGATAGTGGATAGTGGATGATGGATGGTGTAATGAAAATGCAAATAAATAGAACCGTCACTTTTATTTTCGTTAATAGTCTTCAAAAGAAAGTCCAAAATATACTTAATACAATAGAGATCAATACTAACAATCGTAAATGAAAACTTACATACTAGATACGAACATTGTTATAAAAATATGGAAAGATACTCCATATCTATTTGACTTATTGGATAATAATCAGGAGATTGATTATAAAATTACCAATGACTCAATTGTTGAATTGACAAAAGGTCGTGGTGAATTAGAACAATTTTTCCCAAAAGTTTTTGACAAGTATAAAAAAATATTGAAACACATTATTAATAATCCATCTACTATAGTCAATAAACCTGATAAGGAAAATAGATTCATAAAAAAAGAAAATAATGAAATATCTGTTATTATTGGAAATAATATTTCATCAGAAGATTACTCTATAATAGTTCTTTGTCAACAAAATCAGGACTTCGTATTAGTTACAAATGATAAAAAGATGTTAAAGAGTGGTAAAATAGTCTTACAAGATTGCCAATTATTGAATTATGATAATTTTATTGATGAACTAAAAAAATGTGGAATAAATCCATAGAAGAATAAAAGAAGATCGGCCATGATTAATTTAAAAAATGAATTTTCACCTTCTCAAAACAACTTAGTGAGATAAATTAATGTCTGAAAAATATGATTTGATAATAATTGGTGGGGGACCGGGGGGACTGGCGGCGGCGGAAGTTGCCGCGGCCAAGAAAAAAAGAGTTCTCATTATTGAAAAGAACGGCTGGGGCGGCACCTGCACACACCGGGGCTGTATTCCGACCAAAGCGCTGCTTTCGTGTAGCAAGTATTACACGGATTTGAAAAAACTGAAGAGAATGGGAATAAATATTGCGGAGGCGTCTGTTGATTTTTCCGCCATTAAAAAACATCAGCAGCAGATTGTGAAGGTCTCGGCTCTCGGCGCGCAAAAACTGCTTACCGATGCCGGAGTGGAAAACAAACAGGGGGTTGGCGAAATTATTTCTCCATCGGAAGTTCGTTTTACCGATGCATCAGGCAAGAGCGAAAATTTATCAACTCAAAATATAATGATTGCCTGGGGCTCCGTGCCGCAGGTGCTTCCGGGAATCAGTCTTTCCGAAAGAATTCTAACATCGGACGGCATTTTGAATTTAAATACGCTTCCGGCGAGCATCATCATTGTCGGCGGCAGTGTGATCGGTGTTGAGTTCGCCACCTTCTTTGCCGAGCTGGGCTCGAAAGTAACCATCGTGGAAATACTGGACAGGATTATTCCCCTTGAGGATCAGGAATGTGCTGATTTATTTAAACAGGAATTAGCCCGCCTAGGTGTTACCATACATACTTCTACAAAACTGGAAAGCCTGAAAGATACAGGCAACTCGGTTGTTATGGTTGCTCAAAAAGACGGCAAACAATTGGAAATCAGCGTCGACTGTGCGCTTCTTTGTACCGGAAGAAAGCCTCTGTTGAATACGGACGAGTTGGACAAGCTGGGTCTCGAATATACAAAAGCCGGAATCAAGGTTGATTCAAATATGATGACGAATGTTCCCGGCATATACGCGATTGGCGACGTAACCGGTGGCATGATGCTGGCGCACCGGGCGATGCAACAGGCAAAATATGCCGCACAAAATATCTTTGGCAATGGAGACTTTCCCTATAACGAAAATTTTATTCCTTCCGTTGTTTACAGTCATCCGCAGATCGCACGTGTGGGTTATACGCAAAAACGCGCGGAAGATGAAGGTCTGGCGGTAGAAGTTGTCAAATCACCATACAGTGCCAATATCATTGCCCGTGCGGAATTGATGGGGCAGGGTTTTGTGAAAGCGATTTTTCATCAGGGTAAGTTTATCGGTGCGACAATCGTAGGCGAAAAAGCCGCCGAACTTATCTCGCCTCTGACACTGGCGGTTTCGAATGAAATGACCAAAAAGCAACTGCGCAACTGGGTGATGCCGCATCCGACGCTAAGTGAAGTATTTGCACATTTAACTGATTAAAACAAGAGGTGGCCATGAAATTAATAAATTATACATCCGTTTCACCGACTAAATTTAATGGCGGTACAGCGAAAGGAGTTGCCGGACGAGTGGTCGCGGGTAAGGCTGACAGCGCGAATAATTTTTGCATGCGTGTTTTTGAAGTCGCTCCAGGAGGATATACGCCAAAGCACACTCATCCCTGGGAGCACGAAATGTTTATTCATTCCGGCGCCGGTGAAATATACGGTAACGGCAAATGGAATCCTTTGCAGGCGGGAAATGTTGTTTTCATGCCGCTCGGTGAAGAACATCAGGTTAGAAATACGGGTAGTGAAAAACTGATTTTTGCGTGTATCATACCGTCAGGTGTTCCGGAGCTGTAATACCACGTTTCTTCTTTAGATAACTTTTTTGGCACAACCTATCCCGGCGAGTCACAATTAGGGCAGATGTCATTCCGAGCGTACGCGAGGAATCTTAATCTTTGATATCATAATTAAGAAAAATTTCTCCCCGGCATGCGCCGGGTCGAAATGACATGAAGGATAATTAAGACACGAAGACTGGGGCTGTCGGCATCTAACGTTCAACAGAATTATTTTTGATTTGAACTTGCTGCATATTCAGCTGCTTTTTCGCCCGCCAGATAACCGGTGGAGAAAGCGGCTTGTAGATTAAATCCGCCGGTGTCGGCGTCAATATCCATCACCTCTCCGCAAAAGTACAATCCTTTGATTCGTTTGGAAGCCATTGTGCGCTGATCTATTTCTGAAAGTGAGACACCGCCCGCGGTAACGATTGCTTTTTCCAGTGCCAGAGGTGATTTGATGTTGAAGCGCAGAGCTTTGAAAAGTTCGACAATTTTTCCTCTTTCAGTGGCAGTAATCTGGTGAGCAAGCTTTTCCTGATCAATGCCGGTCAGTTCAATAAACGGCTCAATCATCTTATGGGGCAGGTAGTCTTTTATGATACCGGCAATTTTTCTTTTGCTGGATTTATCCATATCCCTTTGCAATCGCTTATGCAGTTGCTCTCTGGTCAAGGCCGGCTTTAAATCGATGAGTATTGATACGGGCCCTTTTCCCAGTGCTTCAACAACGGCCAGACTTATCAGCAAAATAATCGGTCCGCCCAATCCGAAATGAGTAAAAAGCATTTCTCCGAAACGGCTTTCGATTACGGGAGGATGGGGGTGTTTTTGTTGTCCACGTCCGTAAACACAGTCCGGGGTTAGTTTGGAGTCGATGGATTCTGCTGCTCCCTGAAAAGCCGTTGCACGGACATTGCGCAGACTCACTCCCTGCATCGATTGCGCAAGTTTCTGCTCATACACAATCAAAGGCACCAGGGCCGGTTTTAGTTTTACTATCGTGTGTCCAAGCGAGGCGCTCATTTTATAGCCGTCACCGGTAGAACCTGTGGAAGGCCAGGATGCTCCTCCTGTGGCCAGAATAACGGATTTGCAGGGATAATTTGTATGTTCTGTTATAATTCCGCATACCGCATTGTTTTTTGTTATAACGTCCTTTACTTTAGTGTTTAGTTTTACTTCAACATGATTAACGGAAAGATATTTTTTAAAAACGCGGAGGACATCATTTGCATTATCAGAAACGGGAAAGATTCTTCCGCCCCGTTCCACCTTGGTGGACAGGCCATGGTTATTAAAAAAATCAAGCAATTCCGGGCGGAAAAAATTATGAAAAGCGCTGAAAAGAAAACGACCGTTGTTACCGTACATGGAAATGAAATTTTTTAAGTCTGCCGAATTGGTTAGGTTACATCGCGTCTTGCCGCTAACCAGAATTTTTTTGCCGCAGCCATCTGTTTTTTCCAAAAGCAACACGTTGGCACCGAGTTCGGCCGCACGTCCCGCCGCCATGAAGCCTGCGGCTCCGCCGCCGACCACAATAATATCGTTTTGTTTCTCTTCTTTTTTCATGAATTTTCACTTAAGCGCATCTGTGCGCGTAACATGAAAAGATACGGATGGTCAATCTTTCAATAAGGGAGGGGAGTAAATCCCCATCGCTGGGGACTTATTGTTCAATCTCTATAAAAAAATTGTGAATATTTGCAGCGTAAAATAATTTATCTATAATTTCAATAATATAGAGATCAATTTATTATATGTTTCTGCTGGCATATTAGTTGCTGTTACGCGTCGCAGAAATCTTTTTGAGGCAGGTCATGATGAATAAGTCTTTGTTGATTATCGTTGCTGTTTTTTTTCTGTTCTCAAGTTTGGTTTTTGCAGTTGAGAAACCTGTTCCTTCCGTAAAGGCTAATGAGGCGAAGACAAATATTGTCAAAGCCGCAAAAATGCATGCAACAGGGAAGGTTATCGAAATTTCAGGAGAACTTATTAAAATTGAACGCGCCTTGAAAGGCGATATCGAAACGATGGAATTTGCTCTGGAAAGACCGGCTGCCGACATTGCTATAAGTGACATGGTGAAAATAGATTATGTTGAAAAAGATGGGAGTCTGATCGCATCTAAAATATCCAAAGTCACTTTGAAAAATAAAGGAATTAAACCGGCAGACATGAGACCGGTTCCGGGTAAAAAATAATTGCAGTTTGGTTGGAGTCCCTCGTTTATGAGGGTGGTATAAAAATAAAATGTTAAATTAAGAAGGAGGATTTTAGGATGAAGCGTTTAGTATTGTTAGTTGTTGCATTGGTTTTCGCATTTTCCATGACGGCCATAGCAGTTGAGAAAGCTGCTGCACCCGCCGCCGCACCCGCTACAAAGGCTGATGTCAAGAAAGACGACGTCAAAAACGATGACGCAAAGAAAGACGATGCAAAAGACAAGACCTTGGCTAAAGCTAAAGTCAAAGGTAAAGGAAAAGCCAAAGCGAAAGCCAAAGCCAAAGGTGAAGAAAAAGCTGAAGAAGCTCCTGCTGCCAAATAAGCCGGAAAGAACTTCATGGTTTTCAAAAGAAGGGACAGGTATCTCCTGTCCCTTCTTTGTTTTCTGGTTAATTATTGATTTATTTGATATATTTTATATATGTTTAAAAAACTTTTCCTGAATGCGATCAATTTCAACGATAAGCTGACAGTCCGGGTACGAATGATGATTCTTATTATTTCCGGCCTTGCTATGACCATGGCTATCTGGGGAATCATTCAACTGACCGCTCTGGATAAGATACTGGTTGATCAGCAGGTGAAAAGACTGGAAGATGTTGCGGAAACAGTCAGTACCTTTTATCAGTACTTTCCGACAAGGCGCGGCCTGAGAGCTCTTGATTCAGCCCTTAAAGATCATATCCAGAGTGATGTGCGTCTGGCAAGAATAGATATTTTTGATACCAGACATAAAAATGTTGATTATGTGGCAGGAGCAGGCCGTGTCCAGTACGAATGGCCTGACAGTCTTGTCGCTTCCGCGGTAAGCGTGAATAAGCCAATTTATAAAAAGATTGATACGGAAAGCGGTCCCGCTCTGGGACTACTTTATCCCGTTTCTGGAGATGTAAAAGGATCAAAAATCGTCATAGGCGCCATAGGCTTTTCCCGTTCGAATACGGAGATTATGAATACAGCGCGAATTCTGCTGATTTTCAGCAGTGCGGGATTATTGATTCTCATTCTTATGGTATTGGGATTGAGTTATCGCTGGATCATCGGCAAGCCTTTGAATCTGATTATTCAAACCATCGATGAGTTTCAGAAAGGCCAATATGTAAACCGGATTCCAACTGTTCATAGTGATGAGTGGGGGCAGATTTCCAAACACTTTAACGAGATGGCTGATGAAATTCAGGACGTCATGAAAAGAAATCTGGAACTCAACAAACATTTGGAAGATCGTGTCCGTGAAGAAACGTTAAATGTTGTGCAGTTGCAAAAACAGGTTGCCGATTTGAAGCAGTTGACCACTCTGGGGCAACTGACAGCTAACCTGGCCCATGATTTAGGAACTCCCCTTCATTCCATAGGCGGTCTGGCCAAACTTCTTCTGGAACGCGGAGGATGGCCTCAGGATGTGGAACATAAACTGAATCTGATTGTTCAGCAGACGCAGCGCCTGGATAATATCATTCAAAACGTACGCAGGGCAACGCGCCTCCCCGAACCGCGTTTTGAAGTGTTGACCGTTCAACAGATTCTCAGTGAGACACTTCCTCTGGTGGAACCTTTCATCAGTAAAAGTAAAGTCAGGATAAAGGTCGATATCAGTGAAGGGACTGGCTGTCTCTATGTGGATCGTTACCGTATTCAAACCGCTCTAATGAACGTCATCCAAAACGCGCTGGAAGCCATGCCGCAAGTAGGAGAAATAACGATAACGGCAAAAACCGTTTTGTCCGATGGTGTTGTGACAATAACCATAAGAGATAACGGTACGGGAATGACTCCTGATTTGATTGAAAAAGTGTGTGAACCATTTTTCAGCACAAGACAGGATGAAGGCATGCGCGGACTGGGACTGGCAATTGTTCGCGACATCATAAAAACCCATGGCGGTAAAATGGAGATAAAGAGTTCTCCCGGTCAAGGAACTTCCATTATTCTTTATTTGCCGATATTTAAAGATGATGACAAGTCTTCTACATGAAATTGAAGCGGGAATAAGTATTCTTTCTAAAAAGTCCGGCTTTCAATGTTTAGCCGCAGGTTTTCCATTCGAGTTATTTTTTTCTTCCTGCAAACCGTAGCGTCGGATTTTCATCCGTAACGTTTTGCGGTCAATATCCAGAAGTTGCGCTGCTTTGGATTGATTCCATGAAGTCTCTTTAAGTATCTGCAGTATTTTGTCCCGTTCCACTGTTTCCAGCGGTGACATGTCTTGGGATGTTGTTTCTTCCCTTGCGCCTTCTTTTTGTGAAAAACGTTTCGGCAGATTTTCCGGGAGAATGACCGCGAAAGGTGAAAGTAACAAAGTCTGCTGAAGCGTATTTTCCATTTCCCGCACGTTGCCCGGCCAGTCATAGGCCATGAGTAATTCCATCGCTTCCATGGAAATACGGACATTAGTATAACCGAATTTTTTCAGTAACGATTCAACAAGCAAAGGAATATCTTCTTTATGTTCCCTCAGTGGCGGAATACGCAAACGGACGATAAATCTGTATAAGAGATCCATGCGAAAACGCCCGGCGTTGACTTCTTCATTGATATTTTTATTCGCTGCCGCTAACACACGAACCGTGGTGTGGCGCACTTCGTGCCCGCCGATTCTTCTTACTTCGCCATCCTGCATGAAACGTAAGAATTTCCCTTGCAGAGCCGTGGACATTTCGGTTATTTCATCCAGAAATACGGTTCCGCCTTCCGCTGATTCCAGCAGTCCGACATGTTGATGATTGGCACCGGTAAAAGAACCTTTTTCGTAACCGAAAAGTTCCGATTCCAGTAAGTTGTCGGGAATGGCTCCACAGTGAACGACCACAAAAGGCTTGTTCCGGCGTGAGGACATGTTGTGTAAGGAACGGGCGGTCAATTCCTTGCCTGTTCCGCTTTCCCCTTCGATGAGAACGCTGGCCGGCGCGTCGGCAATGCGCGCTATCTGCTTGTAGAATTCCACCATGGCCGCCGACGTACCGATTAGTTTTGCTTCTGTGCCTGCTTCAGGTGAGTCAAATTTCAAGCGTCGTTCGCGTAAGTCTCTTACATCGAGCACTTTCTTGACAATAGCGCGACAATCTTCCGGAGAAAAAGGCTTGCTGATATAATCCCACGCGCCAAGACTTAATGCTTCCATGGTCGTATCCAGGGCACCATACGCCGTCATGATAATAACCGGGACATTCGGGAAATTTTTTTGTACCTGGCTTAAGAATTCCAATCCGTCCATTTTAGGCATGCGAATATCAGACATAATCAGATCGAATGAAGTAAGATCCTGTTGAAGTGCTTCCAGAGCGGATGTGCAAGCCATTACATCATAGCCGTCAAATCGAAGGGCTTCCTGCAGGAATTCACAGGCAATGGCGTCGTCATCGATCACTAAAATATGTTTTTTCATAAAAAGCCTTCAATGTTGATTCAAAAAACATTTAATTTTGCGCAGAAATAGCATAACTTCATGACATAAATCCAGTTGATAATTAATTTTTACCTCATTGAAAAAGTGAAAAGAACACCAATGGCCTCTTTGCTTATACTGAAATAGGCAGGGTAAAGAAATTGTGTAAAAAAAGGTGGCTTGTGTGTTCTACACGCAAGCCACCTTGGAAAGACAATATTTTTCTATTATTTAAGCAAGCATGTCTCGTCCATAGTCCAGGATACGTCTTGCAATAACCAGCATCTGGATCTGCTGTGTACCTTCATAAATATCATTAACCTTATTATCCCGCATCCATTTCTCCAGCAGATATTTTTGAGAATATCCGATGGGTCCGAGCAACTCAACACATTTCTGACAAATCAGATTACCGGCCTTGCCTCCTTTTGCTTTGGCCATGGACGCCTCTAAATTGTTCGGCCGGCCGTTATCGGCCATCCATGCAGCCTTTTGTGTAATCACGCGGATCATTTCCAGCTGGGCTTCCATCCAGAGCATATCCTTTTCAATGGCGCTTAATTTAGTCAGGGGTTTGTCATACCGTATTTCTATGCCTTCTTTAGCCAGAGCTTCTTTGGTGAATTCATAAGCAGCCCTTGCGCAACCCAGTGCCAGAGCGCCAACCAATGGTCGTGAGGCATCAAACGTTGCCATAACGCCCTTGAAGCCGCCTTCGGGTTTTATTTCAGGATCGCCCAATATATTGGTTTTGGGTATTCTGCAATCCTGAAGGATCAGCACGGCGGTATCCGAAGCCCGTATGCCGCACTTATGTTCCAGTTTTCCCACCGTCAAACCCGGTGTGCCTTTTTCCACGATAAAGGATTTAATGGCTGCTCTGCCCTTGCTCTTGTCCAGAGTCGCCCAGACAACAACGACTTCACAGCGATCACCATCTGTTACAAATATCTTCTCACCGTTTAATATATACTCATCACCATCAAGGACGGCTGTCGTACTGACGGCGCTGGCATCTGATCCGCAACCCGGTTCGGTAATCGCCATGGCGGCATACTTCTGTCCGAAGCGTTCATACTGTTCATCAGTGGCAACGGCACCGATGGCCGCGTTTCCCAGGCCGGAGCCTGGCAAGGCCAGCATTAATCCGACATCACCCCAGCCCAATTCTTCGGCTCCGACGGTAGCCATGACATTGGCACCAATCTTGTCATCGGTTACTTTAATTTCCTTTTTTTCACCGCCCTTCTTTTTTCTGCCTGATCCCATTCCTCCTACCTGCATGATAGCGCGAAAAGGCTCCAGTTCCGTTGGTCTTTGATGTTCATGTTCATCATAATATCGTGCAATCGGCCTCATGATATCATTGGCCATACCATGGATTAAATCGGCGACCTGTTTTTCCATATCAGATACTTTAAAACTTATCATTTTGCTCCTCCTTCATTCATTTAGGCTTAGGCCATTGCCAGACCTTCTAACATTGAAAATGCCCGTGCATTTCTGAACCACAGCTCGATGTTATGTTCACGGATAAGGCCGTGACCTCCCAATATCGACACGCCATAGTCAGCAATCTTAAACGCCTGCTCCGCCGCATAGGTCTTGGTGAGATAGGAAATCCTTAAAAGCTCGTTTTTCATGGCTTCTCCCTGGTCTGCTGTCCAGGCCGCCTTCCAGGTCATGGATCTTATGCCTTCAATTTCTATGGCTGCGTCGGCCAGCATGAATGCAATGGACTGACGTGTGGCAATAGGATGTCCGAAGGCGACACGTTCTTTCGCATATTTAATAGCGTAATCCAATACGGCCTGTGAAACACCCACCATGGTGGCAGAAAGTCCGATACGGGACAAACACAACAGTCTGGTGTAATCAATGCCCTTGTCCCCCCCGAGACGATTCTCAACAGGAACCTTGCAATCTTTAAAAGCGACCATGTGAAGAGGAAGAGCATTCAGTCCCATATTTTTCTCTTTTTCCACCAGAGACATTCCCGCCGCATTTTTATCAACGATAAAAGCGCCGGCGCCTTTGTCTGTGGAAGCAATAACAAGGAAATATTCTGCTGTATCCGCCATGGGAACGAGACACTTTTCTCCGTTGATGACATAATGATCCTTGTTCAGGACTGCTTTTGTCTTTACGTCAAACGGGTCAAATGAAATGGAGTGTTCCATGATGGCCAGGCTTCCAACCTTGTATTTATCGCCGCAAAAGGTTGGAAGATACTTCTGCTTCTGTTCATCTGTTCCCATTTCCAGCAGGGGCAATACAAAAAGATTTGGCGCCATTGCCGCGAGAGACAATGAAAGATCGCCATAAGCAAGTGCTTCTGCCATGATAACATTATTCAGGCAAGATCTGTTAAACCCATATCCACCATACGTTTCCGGTATGATATTGGCTGTAAGTCCCAGTCCCCATGTCTTTTCAAGAAATTCCGACGGAATACTAAATTTCTCATCGCAATCCCTTGAAATCGGCCGTAGTTCATCGGCCGCGAAACTTTCCATGGATTCTTTAATCTGTCGTTGATCTTCATCCAAACTAAACGTTGACATTCCTACCTCCTTTTTAAAGCTTTTTTAATAACCGACCTCTTTAAAAGATATCTTTCTCAAAACCAAAAATTTTCCGATGACGCGGCAATTTACAGCGAAATTACTCCACACGATAATCAAACGTTAATCAACAGGAAATTTATGCGCGCAAAGGTCCGCCCATTCTAACTTTACGATAGAGTATTTACCGATTGGTAAATACTAAAAAAAGTAATACATGTCAATCTCTTTTTAATAGATGTATTTTTTATGTTGCATATTGTCATGTGTGTAATATATAATCATATTAACAATAACTTATATGATTATAAATTATTGTTGTTAAATGTACTGAAATGGCTTCATTGTGAGCCGGGAAATATAGAAGGTTTTTTTACCACATGGTTTTGCTATAATAAATTATGGAAAAATTAAGGAAAACTACAAAAAAACGTTCTGCCGACAACGAAAAAAATGCCAGGGAAAGAATTTTAAAAGCGGCGCGGGAAGTGTTCTGTTTATATCCTTTTAAGACAGCAAGCACCCGCATGATAGCCCAAAAAGCCGGCGTAGAACATCCCATGATTCATTATTATTTCGGATCCAAGGAAGAACTCTTTTATGCCATGGCTGAAATTATGTATAACGAAGTCGTCGCAGTTCAACAATCCTGGTTTAAAGAAATTAAAGCCTCTTCTTTGGAGGAGGGATTTTCAATATTTGTCGATCGTGTACTGGATTATGCCATGACCACCCCGGACGCGTTGCGAATATCTGCTTTGAATGCAATGAGTATAGGCAACATCAATGAAATACCCGGGTACCGGTTCATGATTATGAATATGGCATCCATGAAGCGAGTTATGGAAGAAGGGTTGATGTTGAAAGGTTCGAATCGTGAAATAGAAATGTTCATCTACTGTTTTTATAATATCATGATCTCGTTTATCGGAACACGATCTTTACAGGCGCAGGCATTAAATATGAATCCTTTGGAAGATCAATATCGCATATGGGTAAAAGATTGTTGCATGACACTTTTTTTCCCCTGGTTTAAGAAAATTTTATTTGGTAAAGATTTTTGTGAAGATAAATAGATAATAATAAATTTTTTTCCCTTTTTAATCCTCTAGTTACCTGCCGGAATATATTATCACCTTAGTTTTTGACTTAATATTTTTCTTTTTAAAATTAACCTATTGGTAAAATAATTAAATATTTAAGTATAATATATCTTATCTATATATCACTATTTATAACAATATCTTATAAAATTAAAATAATTGTTGACAAGAATATTTATTTATATTACTTACCAATTGGTAAATCAATGTGTGGGGTGGACAAATAAATTTTTTAAAGGAGGGTACTTATGTGGAGTTCAATAATACCGATGGCGCCGGAGGGCATTAGTGTCGACGATTTTTTTACCAATTTTGTTCCGGAACAGTTCAATAAAATGAAAGATGTTCTTAACGTCGTTGATCTTTCTTTTTTAGGGGGAAATGATTTCAATATGCAATTCAACGTCGAAGGAAAAGTTTATGGGATTAAATTCAAAAACGCTAAGGATCTTGAAGTTGTCGGTGGAACGGTCGACAAGCCTGTCTTTGCTCTCTATGTTTCCGAGAAGGATTGGCGCGATGCCGTGACCGGTAAATTTAATAAAATGGCTGATGATTTTACCGGCGATCCATCTTCTTTTATAGATGGCAAACGTTACAGTGCTTTGCAGTCAACAAACGGAACGGTAAACATGAACCTCAAAAAGAATGATGGAGAAGTTCTTCCACTCAGGGTTGTATTCAATGGTGTGGAAACTCCAGCCGTGACCGTCAATCTTGATATGGTTGACGGACTGGCCATGTTAAACAGGGTAACCGATGGAATGAAATTGTTCATGGAAGGGAAACTCAAATTCACAGGAGACATGACCCTGCTTATGAAATTGCAGAATCTTATGTAGATTGGACAATGACCAGCCATTGCCGGAATGCTTTATCGTTATCCGGCAATGGCTAAGAGAACCTTTGTAATCCATAAATAAGCCGTATCCCATCAATTTCCTTCGTTCAGCCGCGCCACTTTAAATCTTGACAAATAAATCCTATTATGATTTACGCAATACCCTATTACTTTTAGGGGTTTTGATTATGAAGAAGACTTTGACCAACAAAACAAATACCAAAAGAAAGAAAACTCACGGTTTTCTCGTGAGAATGGCGTCGAAAGCCGGAAGGCAGGTTTTAAGCCGTCGCAGAGCCAAGGGAAGAAAACGTTTAACCGTATAAATCCGGCACCTTAGCTGCCGTTTAAGGGTGGTCAGGTCATTATGCATGAAAGAACAATCTTACCGGAAAACAGAAAGGATAACGAACAAAAGCAGGTTTAAAGTAATTTATGATCAGGGGGTGTGGAGAAGTTCCAAACATTTTACGACCATAACATACGTCAATCCTGATGGTATTAAAAGGCTCGGAATCACTGTAACAAAAAAAACGGGAAACGCGGTAAAAAGAAATAAAATCAAAAGGTTGATCAGGGAATTTTTTCGACGCAACAAAAATTTGTTTCCCGACAGACACGATGTTGTCATCATGGCCAAAAGAAACATACCATCCATTAATTACAAAAAAGCATGTGACGAATTGACGGAACTCTTCACGCAGAAAAACAATATATAATTTATGCTCGGGAAAATTTTGAAAAA
>CAYNWA010000002.1:122883-166175 GCA_964400795.1 uncultured Smithella sp. | reverse complement strand
GTTTATTAAATTAAGGTTCTGTTCTATAAAAATTGTTTTATTGATTTAATTTCTATTATTATATATTGTTTTAATTAGTATATTTATCATTCGTTTGTATCAAACCTGCCTGTCGCCTTTCTTTTTTGCTTCATGTTGCCGTTTTTATCCTTCATGTTCCGAGTATGCTATTGAAGCGATAAAAATGCATGGACCGGTCAAGGGTTCTTTCATGGGCATAAAAAGGATTCTGCGTTGTCATCCCCTGCATCCTGGCGGTTACGATCCCGTCAAGTAAAAATTTAGAGAGGTAATCAATGGATAAAAGGACCATTCTGGCCGTCGTCCTGTCACTGGCTGTACTGTTTGCATATCAGATTTTTTTCGCTAAGCCGCCAGTACCGCCAAAATCTGTTCCGGTTCAGGCAACAGAACAGGCAAATGTTGATAAGGTTGTCAAACAACCGGATAAACCAACGGTTGTGGCAGCTGCAACTACCAAGCCCGTTATTCAAAAAGTTGCCGTTAAAAAGGAAGGACAACCCAAGGATGTCAGGGTGGAAACGGGAAATTATATCGCTGTATTTTCCACCAAAGGAGCCGCGCTTAAGTCTTTCCAGCTTAAAAAATATCAAGAAGAGTGTACAAAATGTTTTAGCGATATCTGGCCTGTTATCAAAAATTTTGTCATGGGCAAGAAGCAACAGCCTAAAACAAAAAGTAATGCATTGATCGAACTGGTCGCGTTGAAGGAAAACATGCCATATCCGCTGGCCCTTACTTTTCCCGAGTCGCAAACCGAGATGACAGCCGATTCTGTATACGATGCTGATGTAACTTCACTGGATATGACAAAGGACAAGAATCAGCAGCGTCTTGTTTTTTCCCGCACGTTCAGTGACGGAATGAAAGTGGAAAAGGTATTTACGTTTAATCCCGACAACTATTCGATTGAGATGGATGTAACATTATCTAATCTGACCGATGCTCCCATCATTCAGATACCGTATCTGAACTGGTATGAATATGTTGATCCGGCTGCAGCCGTTGACAGATACAGCAAGGAAGGGCCTGTCGCTTATGTGGCCAACTCGATTGAGCGCAAAAGGTCGATGGACATTTCCAGTGAAGAAACCATCGGTCCTGATGTTTCCTGGGGCGGATTTACCAGAAAATATTTTATGGCGGTGATTATTCCTCAAAATCCTTCTTTGACCAGCATCAAAATGTCCCGGGACAGCAACAATATGGTTTCTGTAAGTATCAAAGGCGATAAAAATATCATTCCGCCGTCGCAATCCGGTTCATTCAAATATAATCTTTTCATTGGTCCGAAAGATTACTCCATGCTCAAAAAGATGGGATTGTCTTTGGAAGAAGCCATTGAGTTCGAATCATTCATTCCGGGATTAAAATGGCTTTCCATCGGCCTGCTGATGTTCATCCAATTTCTACATAAGTTTTTCAGTAATTACGGCGTGGCCATTATTATGCTGACCATTCTGATAAAGATTGTTTTCTGGCCGCTGGGCAATATCAGCTACAAATCCATGAAAGAAATGCAGAAAATTCAGCCGAAAATTACGGCGCTGAGGGAAAAATATAAAAATGATCAGGCCAAGCTCGGACAGGAAACGATGGCGCTTTACAAAGCCCATAAAGTTAATCCCTTCGGAGGATGCCTGCCGATACTGATTCAGATTCCCGTGTTTATCGGACTATACAACACGCTCCTTTACGCCATCGAACTGCGTCACTCGCCGCTTTTCTGGTGGATACAGGATTTGTCAGCCAAAGACCCTTTTTACATTACGCCGATTGTCATGGGCGCGACGCAGTTTATTCAGCAGAAAATGACTCCCACGATGGGCGATCCGATGCAGGCAAAGATAATGTTGTTTATGCCCGTTGTATTCACATTTATCTTTTTGAATTTTCCATCGGGCCTAGTCATTTACTGGTTACTGAATAATATTATCAGCATCGGACAGCAGGTTTACATCTATAAAAAATTTGGTGATAAACCGGTTCAAGGGGCAAAGCCTTAATATCAACAGAAAATATACAATATCAAAAAACGCGGTTTATAAAATTACCCGCCGGATTAAAAGGATTGAAGATGAGGTCTGAATTTATAGAAATAGAAGAAAAAACAATAGATGAAGCGATTGAAAAAGCGTGCCAGGAATTCGGCGTGCCCAGAGAAAAATTGAATATCGAAATTATTTCCGGTGAATCCGGAGGCTTTTGGGGGCTTTTTTCCAAGAAAGCCAAGATTAAAGCTTCTTTGCTGGCTCTGGATATTGATTTTTCCTTTGCGGATAACCCTCGGGAAAAAAGTGAAGCAACAACCAGATCAGATCATGCAAGGGATAAAGGCGAAAAAAAACCGGAATCCGGAAAGAAAAACGAAAAAGAAATAATAACGGAACAATCTTCGCCTAAGATAGAACCCAAAATCAAGTCTGAACCCAAGGTGAAAGCGGAACTTAAAGTTAAGAATGAGCCTGAAGCCGTTGTCTATATTCCTGCTTCTCCCATGGCGATGAAGGCGAGAGATTTATTTGAAGGTATCTTAAAGAGAATATCTTCTGAATATAGCGTGAACGTCAATGAAACTCAGGAGAAAATCATTCTGGGCATTGAGGGCGATGAAAGCGGTTTACTGATAGGCAAACGCGGGCAGAATCTTGACGCCTTTCAATACATCATGAACAAAGCTATCAATAAGATCGATGGCGAACATAAAATGGTCATGATTGATTCGGGAGAATACCGGAAAAGAAGGGAAGAATTTCTGCTGGGTCTTGCTGAAAAAATAAAGAAGAAGGTTAAGAAGACCAAAAAACCGGTATCGTTGGCTAACATGAATGCCCATGACCGGCGTATTATCCATCTGGTCATGCAGGAGGATGAATCGCTGGTCACACAGAGCCGTGGTGAAGGCAAATTCAGAAAAATTGTTATTCTGCCTGCAAAGACAGGACACAGTAGACGCGCCAGAGATAAGATGAAGGATTGATGTTTTATCCTTTAAATCCATAGGAGGGGAAGTGCCCGACTGTGCTTCGCCAGGACACCATAGCAGCCACAGCGACTCCTTTCGGCATGTCCGGAATCGGCATCATCAGAATTAGCGGTCCCGACGCTCTCGCCATTGCACGCCGGGTATTCAAACCATCCGGCGGAAAATGCGCGTGGAAAAGTCATTATCTCTATCATGGCGATATCGTTTCTGCGGACGGGAAGACCGTTCTTGATGAAGTCTTGATATCTTTCATGCGCAAACCCCGTTCTTTTACCGGAGAGGATGTCATTGAAATTAATTGTCACGGCAACCCAATTATCCTGCAGTCCATTTTAACAAATCTTCAGGAATTGGGTTGCCATCTTGCGCGTCCCGGTGAATTTTCCGAGCGTGCCTTTTTTAATAATCGTCTTGATTTGTCACAGGCGGAAGCTCTTTCGGCCTTGATTTGCGCCAAATCGGCAAAAGCGTATGCGATGGGACTGACTCAATTAAAAGGGTCGCTCAGCAAAGAAATAGATGAACTGCGCCAGCTTTTAATAGATGCACTGGCTCTGTTGGAAGCCGCCATTGATTTTACCGAAGATGTCTCCGGAGAAAAAAATCCGGACGTGCCGCCACAAATTAATCAGGCTTTGCATAGAGTGCAATCCCTTCTTTTATCCTACCGCTCGGCAAGAGCTTACACCGAAGGCATCAACGTCATCATCACGGGCAAGCCCAACGTGGGGAAATCAAGCCTGCTAAACGCTTTAACCGGAAGAAAAAAAGCCATCGTTACCGATATCCCGGGAACAACACGCGACCTGATTACGGATACGATCACCATTGACGGCATTCCCGTCCATTTAATCGATACCGCCGGCATCAGAGAGCCGCAGAACGTGATTGAAAAAGAGGGAATCAATCTGGTCTGGAAAAGTATCGCCGACGCTGATGCGCTGATTATCTTGCTGGATATCAGTCAACCGCTGACCGAAGAGGACAGGATCATCATTGATAAAAACAAATCCGCGAATATGATTGCCGCATTGAATAAAATTGATTTGCCCCGGGCATGGGAAGAAAAAACTGTTAATAGCCTGTTTCCGGGTCAGGTAAAAATTCTGGAAATATCGGCAAAGACCGGTGCCGGACTGGAGGAGTTGAAAAAGACGATCATTCATTTATCCGTTAACGGTGAAACTGAAAGTTCCGATGGTGTAATCATTACCAACCTGCGTCATAAACTCGCATTGGGAAAAGTCTGTAAGAATATTGAAGCTGCGAAAGAAAGTATTTCATCCGGAATGTCGACGGAATTTGCCGCTTTTGATTTGCGTGAGGCACTGGATAATCTGGATGAAATAACCGGAAAAAAAATCAACACTGAAATTCTGGATAAAATTTTCTCCAGCTTCTGTATCGGAAAGTAAATTGAATTTTTTTCAAATGCAATCCTTGGATTACTAGGGTACTGAAAAATAAAATTGATTCAAAAAATGATTAATTAACTAACTATGCATGGCATTCTTCCCGACATAGGCATTTCCGTTCTGGCGGCAACCGTTTTGGGTTTTGTCTTTCAGCTATTCCGTCAGCCGGTTATTCTGGGATATCTTGTCGCCGGCGCGCTGATCGGGCCCGCGATGGGATTCAATCTGGTCTCCGAAACGGCCAGCATTGAAGTTATCTCGGAGATTGGCCTGATTCTGCTACTTTTCATAATCGGTTTGGAACTCAATCCCGCCAAATTGCTTGCCTCCGGCCGCCAGTTGATCATAGCCGGCATGGGTCAATTTATTTTATGTGTGATGATCGGGTTGGGATTTTTTCTGCTTTTGGGGTACGAATTAAACAAGAGTCATATTGACGCGCTTTATCTGGCGCTCTTTTGTGCCTTGAGTTCCACGGCCATTGTCGTCAAACTGCTTTATGATAAATTTGAGCTGGATACTTTTCCCGGTCGAATTACGTTAGGGATTCTTATTTTTCAGGATCTGTGGGCGATTTTGATTCTCGCCCTGCAGCCGCATTTCACTAATCCGCGATTTCTGCTGGTTTTCATTGCCCTGGGCAAGAGTGTGGCCCTGTTGGCTATCGGTTTTCTGCTCAGCAAGTATCTTCTGCGCTGGATATTTGAAAAAATATCCAGGACACCGGAAATGGTGGTGGCCATGTCCATTGCCTGGTGTGCTTTGATGGCGGGTATTGGTTCATGGATTGGTCTTTCGATGGAAATGGGCGCTCTGATTGCTGGCGTTGCCATTTCAACATTTCCTTACAGCGTTCATGTTACGGCGAAAGTTATGCCCCTGCGCGATTTTTTTCTGACCCTTTTCTTTTTATCCATCGGCATGAAGATACCGGTTCCCGATCCCGTGATGCTGGGCATGGCTTTGATCATCGTATTGTTTGTCATCGCCTCCCGATTCCTGACCATTTATCCGCTGTTGTCTTTCGCGGGAAGCGGAAGGCGCACCAGTTTTATTGCGAGCCTGAACCTTTCCCAGATCAGCGAATTTTCTCTGGTCGTGGCGGCGCTCGGCGTGGGTTACGGGCACATTGAACAAAGCATGATGTCGCTCATCATTTATGCCATGGCGATTACATCCGTTCTGTCTTCCTATTTTATCAAGGGAAATCACGCGGCATATCTTGTTTTCAACCGCATCATGGAAAAAATCGGATTCCCGGCAAAAACAAACGAAGCAGAAACTGATGAAGAGGGGAATCATTATCCGGTGGTGCTGCTTGGTTTTCATCGCGGAGCACGGGAGTTTATCGATCGATTGGAGAAGGAGACGCCCGCTTTACGAAATAAAATTCTGGTGATTGATTTTAATCTTGAAAATTTAAAGGAATTAAACGACCGGCATATCAAAGGACTCTTCGGCGATATTAGCAGCATGGATACACTGGATCATGCTCATATATCCGGGGCGGAAATTATTCTTTCGACTATTCCGGATATGCTGCTTCGGGGAACCAGCAATAAAGGGTTGGTGACCGCATGTCGTGCTTTGGCGCCGAATGCTTACATCGTCGCCACTGCCGAATCTGCTCAACAGATTGACAGTCTGAAAAAGAGCGGGGCGGACGAGGTGCTTCTGCCGTATGCCCTCATCGGTGAGCAGTTGACCAGATTTGTCGAGCAAACCTGCTTGGCTGCGGATTCCTGTAAACTCTAGAAAACCGTTTTGATAGGAACCAAGGGAACACTCGTATGAAATGGACAGGGGGAAAAATTGGTCTGGCTTTGGGCGGAGGCGGTGTGCGCGGCTTTTCCCATATCGGTGTGCTCAAGGTTCTGGAAGAGGAGGGCATCGGGATTGACCTGATTGTAGGGACAAGCGTGGGCGCTTTGATTGGAGGAGCTTATGCCAGCGGCCAATCGCCAATCGACATTCAGGATAAGATTGCAAATTATATCAGGAGCCCGGAATTTGATGATTCAACGCTTAAATCAATTAGTTTATCTCTATCCAATGATGATAAAAATTTTTTCAAAAAAGCGCGTACCTTTGTCATGAATCATTTGATTTTTGCGCAGGCCTTTTTCAAATCTTCCATCCTTCCTTTTCATGATTTTAAATCGTTGATTGACCATTTTCTTCCGGATATTGATATCAGCGAAACCCGTATACCCTTGCGCGTTGTTTCCACGGATTTGATTAGCGGAAATAAAATCGTTTTCTCGCAAGGGTCGCTTCGTCTGGCGGTTTTGGCAAGCTGTTCTGTGCCCGGTGCGGTGGCTCCTGTCCGTTACGGGGAATGGCTGCTGGCCGATGGCGGCATCACTAGTCTGGTGCCGGTTCATGCCGCAAGGGAAGCCGGTGCTGATGTTGTAATTGCCGTGGAGGTAGATCGTGATTTACAGACGAATATTCGTATTGAAACGGCAAAAGATGTTTTGTTTCGGTCAGGGGAAATTACAGCCAATGCTTTGGAAAATGCTGAACTGGAGAATGCCGATATCATCATTCGTCCGAATGTCGGTCATCTTCACTGGATGGATTTTACGCGGGCGGTTAGTTTGTTTCAAGCCGGAGAAGATGCCGCTCGTGAATCGCTGGAGAAAATCAACGTTTCCCTGCCGTTCTCCCGACGCATGATCCGCTTTACCCGACGAATTTTCAGAAAATAGGGCGCTGTTGCACTAGCTCAGTCATTCGGTAACTTTTTGGAATTTATCAAAAGGTTTTTCATAGTTGAACCCCATTTTCATACACGCTGTCTCTTTAATTTAACTCCATCCAAAAAATTCAGATCTCCTGTCGTGATCAGGAGCGCTTCAATTCAAACGTGTAATAGATCTCATCATCACCCTTCGAAAAACCTTTGATGCAATTTTGGACGGATTTCTTTCCGAAAACGCGAAGTGCCTGTTGTAAATAGCCCATAACAAGATACTCAAAATAAACATGCTTAACGGGAAGTCCGGTGATGGTGAGATGAACGGTATTATTTTCAAAACGTCCCTTTAATGTGCCGCCGTCAAAATATGTCGCCCACAGTTTGGGCATTCCCGATTCGACAAACTGCTTAATATCTTTTGACATGAGGTAAGAGTGATAGGGACCTCCGGGTGAAAGGGCAAATTTGGCGGAGGCCATGCCAAACAACCAGTAGACCTTGGGATCGTTGTTGAAAAATTCCCTGAGTATTTCATCAAGAAAAAAAATGAACTTATCAAGAGGAATAACAGTGATAGCCATAATCATCTGGCTGAAATATTTGTCCTTGCCCGCCAGTTTTGCCATAAAGGAATTCCAGCGCTCCTCACCAAAATTTTCGGTAAGACTTACTTTCCCTGCGACAAAAGCTGTGCCTTTGATATTCATATTTCCATCTCCTTAATGTGCATATGACTGGTTTATATACATTTTCAACAGATGAATATGCAAGTATAATATTGCCATCAAAATGGATGACCTGATAATATTTAAGCCATTTATTTTTTTGATTGATGACGAGGCCGTCTGTTCCGGGATAAATAATAATGACTGAACTCCATCTTAGCCTGGAAGAAAAGAACGGTTGTATTGAATTGGAATCATAGGATCAGATCATGTGATCAGGCCTTTCAATATAAGTTTTTTCTAAGTCTTTCAAGACCTTGATAGAAAAAGAAAAGCAGATGTGCAAAAAACGAATAAGAAAAATTTGTTAATCATTTGATATTACAGGTTATTATATAAATTATATTTAGTTCTTGATTTCTGTTTTTGTTTGGTATAGATAACGCGCCTACTAATTTTTTAGGACTCCTTGCCCGTCCAAGCGGGCTTTAGAGCCGAAAGGAGAAAACATTGCAAAGATACGAAGTTGTGGCTATTGTCCTGGCCGATTTGAACGAGGACGACATCACCGCGTTGATCGAACGCATCCAGACCATCATCACGGACCGCAAGGGTGTCATTGCCAAGGTTGACAGGTGGGGCAAACGGCATCTCACCTATGAAATCAAGAAACAGAGAGACGGTTATTACTTTCTCATCGATTTTGCCGGCGACGGCGCCATTATCAATGAAATTGAAAGAAACTGCAAGATTGACGACCGCGTCATTAAATTCATGACGGTGAAGAAAGAAGGGGCCACCACCGCCGAAGGTATCGAACAGGAAGCCGCTGCTGCGGAAGCGAAACGCGCTCAGGCGAAGGTCGAGGCGGAAGCCGCCGCTGCGGAAGGTAAACCTGTCAATCAGATAGAAAAAGCGCCTCGGGAAGCCAGACCGCGCAGCCGTAAAGATTACAACAAAGAAGAAACTCAAACGAAGGGGGAATAAACTATGGCCATGGAAACACAAAACGGAGAGAAACAGAGCAGGTATCCCCAGAAAAGGTTTTTTCACAGGAAAAAGTTCTGCCGGTTCTGTTCGGATTCCAATATCAAAATTGATTACAAAAATACGGCGATTCTCAATAATTTCGTGACGGAACGGGGCAAAATCATGCCGCGCAGAATTACAGGCAATTGCGCTTCCCATCAGCGTGAGTTGGCGCTGGCGATAAAGCGCGCCCGGCAGATCGCGATTATGCCTTATGTCACGGCTGATGGTAAATAAAAAAAATCGTTTCTTTGCATAAAGAAGCCTCCGGTTGATAAATTTGCCCGGATATTTTAAACCATTAAATCAATTTGGCTGAAAATTTTCCGATAAGGTAACGCCATGGAAATGGCGTTACCTTCTTTTTCACAACACTTAAAGCAATCGTTTTTGTAAGGTGTCCGATCTTGAGCTGGTTATCCTCACTGAAAAAAAACACAATACCTGCGACTGATAATCCTTTATCCAAACTTCTGCCGGCAATTTTCATCTTTGTTTTCGCAGCTGTTTTTGTCCCGCTGGTCGGGCCGCTTTTTCTTTTTTTGCTGCCCATGATTTTATTCTTGAACGGTGCCGTCAACGGCACCGTGAAAACCTCGGCAATGTTCTTTTTTTCTTTTTCTATGCTTTTGGTTTTGTCTGTAATTTTGAGCCTGGATGTGCCGGTTATTGCGGTTTTTACCATGGGCATGGCTGGAATATTTATAGCGCAATTCGCGGGTAAAAATTTTTCCGCGGAAAAGACAATTATTTATCCGGCTCTTTTTATCATCGGGGCGGTATGTTTTTATTTTGGCTATGATGCAGTGGCATTGGGGGCCGATCCCTGGCAGCTAGTGAAAAATTTCATTACCGTGACCATCGCGGAAAGTGTGAAATTTTACAGCCAGATGCCGTTAAAAGTGGAAGATATTCAAATCATCAAAGACAATGAAAAAAATATCGTAAGCGGATTTATTCAGATATTTCCTTCAATAATGATCATCTTGTCGATCTTTACAATCTGGGCAAATCTATTGCTGGGGAAAAAATATCTGGGCAGGACCGGAATAGTCTATCCGAATTTGACGATGCTAGCCCGCTGGAAAGCACCTGATTTCGTTGTATGGTTGTTCATCATTTCTGGCGCGTTTATGTTTGTGCCTCAAAAAGACATGAATTTCGTGAGCTTGAACGTATTTCTGATCGTCTGTTTTATCTATTTTCTGCAAGGTCTTGCCATTGCCAGCTTTTTGTTTCAGAGTAAAAATGTGCCATTTTTTTTACGTTATCTTTTTTATTTTTTAATTGCAGTTCAACAATTTCTTATGGTACCTATAATGGCAATCGGACTATTTGACATCTGGATAGATTTCCGGAAACTCATTCACAAAACTCCGCCCGCTGATTAATTTTTTTATTCAATATTTTTTATAAAACGGAGGATTTTAATGAAAGTTATACTGAAACAGAGCGTGCGTTCTCTGGGCAAGGCCGGAACGGTGGTGAAGGTCAACGACGGATACGCCCGCAATTTTCTGATTCCGAAAGGATTGGCCATTGAAGCGGATGAAAAAAACATCAAACTCTTTGAGCATGAAAAAAACAATATCCTGAAGAAGGCGGTAAAGGAACACAAGAACGCGCAGGATCTGGCGGATGTTTTATCCCGCGAAACCGTTTCCATTACCCGCAAGATCGGTGATCAGGATAAACTGTTTGGTTCGGTGAGTGCCAAGGATATTGAAGCGGCGCTAAAAGAAAAAGGCTACGATATCAGTCGGAAAATGATCGTCCATGAACACGGCGAACATATTAAAGAACTTGGTGAATACAAGGTAAAAATTAAACTGGGACATGATGTGGAAACACAAATTACCCTGAAGGTTGTCGGCGAATAATAATGCAGGGAATGGATCCTTCTTTATACAAATTACCACCGCAGAATCTCGAGGCGGAGCAGTCCGTTCTGGGCAGTATTTTGCTGGAGAACAGCGCCATCAACCGGGTGCTTGAAATTCTGTCCGCGGGGGATTTTTATTCTGAGGCTCACCGTAAAATTTTTAATGTGATCAGCGACCTTTCCGAGAGAAATGAGCCGATTGATTTGATTACCTTAAGCAGCGCCCTCAAAGATAAAAGTATATTGGATTCAGTTGGAGGCACGACGTATCTGGCTTCTCTGGTGGATAATGTTCCATCGGCGGCCAACGCTGCGAACTACGCGAAAATTGTAAAAGAGAAGGCGGTTTTGCGCGGACTCATCACGTCGGCGACGGAAATCATTGACAGCTGTTATGAAACAGGCTCTGATGTGGATAATATTCTGGATAAGGCTGAGCACAGCATTTTTGATATTTCCGAAAATAAAGTACGCCAGGATTATTTTTCAATTCGTGATATTGTCAAGGACAGTTTCCGTTCCATCGAGGATTTATATTCCCGCCAGCAGTTGATTACCGGCGTGCCGACCGGTTTTGAAAAAATTGATGATTTGACGGCCGGTTTGCAGAAGTCGGAGCTGATCATCATCGCCGGACGTCCCAGCATGGGTAAAACGGCGTTTGCCCTGAACATCGCTTTGCACGCGTCCATGGAAGCGCAGATCCCTACCGCTGTTTTTTCGCTGGAAATGTCCAAGGAGCAGCTTGCGTTTCGTCTGCTTTCATCCGAGGCCAAGGTGGATGCCCAGCGTCTACGGAAAGGATTTCTGGGAGAAACGGACTGGCCGAAACTGACGACGGCTGCCGGGCGCCTTTCCGATGCGCCCCTCTACATTGATGATACAGCTGCCATTACTGTTCTGGAGATGAAAGCCAAGTCCCGCCGGCTGAAAGCGGACAGGGGATTGGGATTAATTGTTGTAGATTATATTCAACTGATGAAGTCCAGTTATGCTCACGATTCCCGTGAACGGGAAATATCGGATATCAGCCGTTCGCTGAAGGCTCTGGCCAAGGAACTCAATGTGCCCGTTGTGGCGCTTTCGCAGCTGAACCGTCAGGTCGAAAGCCGCACCAACCGCCGTCCGCAGATGGCGGACTTGCGCGAATCCGGCGCCATCGAACAGGATGCCGATGTCATCGCCTTTATCTACCGCGATGAAGTCTATAACAAATCGGATGATAATATTGACAAGGGTACCGCGGAAATCATCATCGCCAAGCAACGGAACGGTCCCACCGACACCGTCAAGCTTGCGTTTATCGACAAATATACAAGCTTTGAAAATCTATCGCGTGTGGACGCTCCGGAAGATCAGCGTTAAAAAGCATACTATTGTAAAACCCAATCCGGAGAAATTGGAAATTGCTTCTTTCTTTTCTGCTGCGGGAATTTTCTTGTTAAAAAATATCTGTAGTATCTCTACTAAAATATATATTTAATTCCAAATCCAATACCATTGGATGCATCGAGCCTGCCGTCGAAAAGGCCGTTGGCGCCGGACCGGTGATGAACGCGCGTGACGAAACTCCACTGCGGTTTGTCAGGCAGGGAAAAAGCGAACTCCAACATCAGGTATCCGAGTAGCTTGGGGGAAGATTTATCCTTTCCGACACTATTTTCTTCTATGTCGGGTTTTTCGAACGCGTAAGACACCCCCGCGCCCACCGCGACACTTGTGTCGATGTACTTGTTCCATGGAAAATTTTTCCAGCGAAACACCACCGGCACTGCGTTGAGTTCAAAATGGTTCTGTTCGCCAAAATGCTTTCCAATCTGTCCTTCCATCTCAAAATCCACGGGTAATTTTTTGAAAGAATGCATTCTCTTCGCCAAAGACAGAACCACAATATAAGAGTCTTCATATTTGGCGTTAAATGTCAACGTGTCTCCTAAGGTATCAGGACTGAGCATTGCGCCATAACCTGTGATCATCCAGTCATGATGAATAGGTGCTTTTTTCTTGGCAGGCTTTGCTTTTCGCCTAGAGGTTGCCTTTTTAGCAGACTTTGCTTTTGGGGTAGATTTTACTTTTGGACCAGATTTCCTCTTTGGACCAGATTTCCCCTTTGGGGCAGATATTGTTTTTGCAGACGTTGCTTTTTGAACAGATTTTACTTTTTGAGCCCATGCTGCTTGATCAAAACAAAAGAATGAAATAAGAATACAGATCAATGCAATCAATGTCAGTTTGTTTTTCGGTATCATCATCTATCCCTTTTAAAAAATTCTACGCTAACCAGACATGAGAACACGTTCCTGAATAATCGGTCATAAGCATGCCAGATATTCAGAAAAATCCGCACGCTGATTGTCGGTGAATGTCTATTCCATAAATTGAATTTCGATTCAACTATTTTTCTTCAATAGAACACTGTCATATTAGTTTTTCTGCATACCGTAATCATCACCTAAATTCGTTGTCCATGATTCAACGAGCCCCTTTTAGATTTCCATTTGGTTTAATGTATCCAGATAAATGCTGCCAAATATACTTTTAAAAAAATTTTAAATAATGGTATTAAAGACCGAGTCTGTTTTGAAATTAAATAAGATCACTTGAGAATCAAGTTCACGAAAGAGATCAATAGTTGAATAAGTTGTATCGGGCATAGGTAAACTAATAAGGATTGATGTTAAGATAATTAAGGCAATGAAAGAAAAATCGTGCACGTAATGAGGTGTAGATAATATTGTAACAATAATATCAGGTCTGCTTTACCAGTAACTGATCATGAAAAGAATGTTTGAAAAAAAATATTTTGTTAATCTGAATGCCATGTTTATAAAAGAGAACTGGTTTATTTTAACCCTCATTATACTTTCATTCAGTGTTCTATGGCTGGCAAATTATTTTCCCGTATCGGATAATTTAAAAACCAGTCAACACCATGTTTATCTGGCAGATTCTTTTTTACACGGCAAGACGTATTTTATGAATGCGGAAGAAAGAATCGGCGGCTGGAACGATACGGCTTTGTTTAATAAAAAACATTATTCGCCACACGGGGTTCTGCCCGCCGTTATTCTCAGCCCTTTTGTGCTGATTTTCGGAACAGATTTTCAAATGCGTTATTTGTCTTTTGTCTTGGTCTTGATCATTTTCATTGTTGTTTATAAATTGAATAATCTCCTTACAGCCGGGAAAAAAAATGAATCCCTCTGGCTTGCTTTCTTCCTTGTCTTTTCCACGGTTTTTATTGCTCAGATGTTTCTCGTTAATGCTTATTCATTCAATAAAATATTAACGACAATGTTTTTGTTGCTGGCTCTTTATGAATTTTTTAACCGCAGGCGTTTTGGAATGTGTGGTATCTATATAGCTCTTGCCGGCTTGACAAGAGGCAGTGCTTACCTGGCAATCTTATTTTTTATTTTAGAAATTTTATTTTATGATGATCATTGGCGCATAAAGTTCAAAGAATTATTTTCTTTATTATTGCCCGTGTCTGTTTCGGTATTGATAATGTTTTATTACAACTATGTACGTTTTGGTAATGTTATGGAAACCGGCTACGCTTTGCAAATTTTGGTGTGGCCATTTTTTGAAGAAATGCGTGAAGAGGGTTTGTTTAGCATCAAACATATACCGGCTAATATTTATTATTTTTTATTGAAAGGGCCGGAGTGTATATTAAGCAATCCGCGGATGATGGTTCTGAATTATCCATATATTTCTTATAATTTATGGGGGTTAAGCATTGTATTTACATCGCCTTTGTTTTTATATCTGTTATTCAAAATCAAGTTAAATAATAAAACAATCCGCCATGCGTTGTTGACGATTTTTGTTATTGCCGTTTGCATTTTTTCATATTACGGAATTGGTTATGCCCAATTTGGCTATACTTATGCGCTTGATTTTTATCCATTCTTATATTTGATTTTGGCCCTGTGTCTTGCCGAAGAGGGTTTGACAAAACGCATTAAGGTAATTATTCTTTCAGGGTTTCTTTTTAATATTTATTTGTTGTATCATAAGGGCCTGTTTAAATTTGTCGGTCTTTATTAATCTTTGTACAGATCTATAAAAAAGTAATTTTACAGAATGCTTCGGGAACGTGGTGCCGATGTTGCTCAGCCAATGGAGAACTGAAATTCTAATTTTTATAATGATGTTTTCAGCCGGCGCTGCTTTTTATCATCCGGTTGAATACGACAACACCGCAAGCCGTTATGCTCTTTTAAGCGCGATTGTGGATCATGGCACACTAAATATTGATGCATCTCATCATGACACCATTGATAGAGCCGAATTTAACGGACATTATTATTCTAACAAGGCGCCAGGTGCGTCTTTTCTAGGCATACCCGTTTACTGGATATTGCGCAATATTACACCCCTTAAAACATCAAGACCGATGGTATGGTTGGATATGTACATTGTCCGTGTAATGACCACTACTTTCCTGTTTGCTCTGCTTAGCGTCGTAATGTATCGTTTCGCTAAATTCTGCGGTGCTGTTCCGAGACAGGCTTTTCTTATGGTCCTCGCTTATGGACTTGGCAGCATCGCTCTTCTTCATGCCACCCTTTTCAGCGGTCATCAGATTGCTGCGAGCTTTGCTTTCTTTTCTTTTGTTCTACTGCTGCGGTTTTCCACGAGCCACCACGAGACGGAGAAAGAAAACTGGTTTTATGGACTCAGCGCCGGCCTTTTAGCGGGATTTGCTGTTATCACGGACTATGCGACTATCGTGATTGCTATTTGCCTTGCCGTATATACAATTTCAATAAGATCAAATGTGCGCCTAAAGGCAGGTTTTGTACAGGGTGCGTGTGTTTGTGTTATTATTCTGGCTGCATATAACATGGCTTGTTTCGGAAATCCTCTTTCTTTTTCATATGAATATCTGTCGCACGAAACGTTTCGAGAAGGAGCGTCGCATGGGATTTGGGGCATAGGTTTTCCCAAAGCCAAGGTAATGTTTGCTCTTTTGCTTTCTCCCTCACGCGGTGTTTTCTTCATCATGCCCGTTTTTCTTTTATCGTTGTGGGGAATTGCCGGGATTGCCGGGCGGCAAAAGCTTAAACGAGAAGCTGTTCTGATAACGGCGGTCGTGATGACTTCATTCCTTTTTGTAGCCGGATTCTATGGATGGCATGGAGGGTGGAGTTTTGGTCCCCGTTACCTTGTCCCTATGTTGCCGTTTCTGGCCTTTCCCTTAGCCTTTATACATTGGCGACCTTATTTATTTTGGCTGTTGTTTATTCCCTCCTGTGCCCAGGTTGTTTTATCGATTATTTGCGTTCCACATGTTCCGGATTTAATTGCAAACCCGATTGTGGAGTTTATGATTCCATGTATAACTCACGGCTACACATCCCTGAGCGCCGGAATGTTGCTGGGTTTTAAATGGCCGTGTTCAGTGATTGCGATAACGGCGATTATTGGTTTAACTGGAATTTTTGCTTTTCGTGAAAGCGGCCGTGAGAAAACATCGAGGGTTATTGACGTATCCTTATTAGCAAAGATGGTTGCGGGATTCTGGATTTGTGTGATCGTCGTAATCCTGGCGGTGCACAGGACAGATGTGTCTGAAGAATTTAGCCTCTTGAGATCACAAGTTATTGAGGACTTCGCCATTTTTTTTAATAATCAAGGGATTATATATGGTGAACGAGGCCAGCATCAGCTGGCCATCGAGGAGTTCAGTAAAGCTATTCAACGAAAATCGTCTTATGCCGAAGCCTATAATAACAGAGGTTTTTCTTATACTAAACTAGGCCGGTATAATTATGCATTGAAAGATTACAGCAATGCTATACGTTTAAAACCGGACTATGCTGTGGCTTATGCCAATAGAAGCGTTGCTTACTTTAAGCGTGGTAATAATACGCTAGGCTGTTATGATGTGCACAAAGCCTGTGAATTAGGAAATTGTCAGACATTAAGATCTTCCCAAAACATTGGTCTCTGTCGTTGATTTGATGGTTTATTTATAACGGATCACATGAGATCAGCTTCAATTTAATTTTAGGGTTAATACGCTGAGTCTGTCTGGACGAGCTACGCAACAATTTACAGGGCATTGGTCATTGCTTACGGATTTTATTCACCATTGATTTTACAGGATGATCAGGGCATGTTTTTTTCGGTGCTGTGCCTGTAAGGTACGCTTCAGTAATTTTTTGAGGGCATGCGGAGGTGGCCAGATAACCTGTTTTGGGATCAATAACCGCCCTGTGTATTCCTTTGGGAGGGACGACGGCTGAGGGTTGTGATTGGGAATATAGGGAACGCATAAATCGCGACCAGATCCGTAGCGCTCCCTGGGCTCCGGTCAGACCTGTGTCGGCGCCGGAATCATATCCCACCCACACGGCACAAACGACGTCCGGGGTGTAGCCGACGAACCAGGAATCCCTATTGCCATTGGTTGTTCCTGTTTTTCCCGATGCCGGAAAATTAATGCCCAGTTCCTTGGCTTCATATGCCGTGCCGCGTTTCAGAACACCTTCCAAAGCGTACCCTGTGAGATAAGTCACCCGCGGATCAAACACGTGTTTGGCGTGTACCTTCCGGGATATAATGATGTTACCATTTCCCGTGGTTACTAAATAGAGAGCAAAGGGCTCAAACCGTATTCCGCCCGAGGCAATCGTCGCGTAGGCATAAGCAAGTTCACGCGGAGTGACTTCGAAACTTCCCAGCGCGAGGGAAGGAACGGGCGACAGGGGGCTGGTCATGCCTGCCAGGCGTGCTGTCTGTACAACTTTTTTAAATCCGATTTCACTGGCCAGCCGGGTTGTGGCCGTATTGACGGAATCCTCTATGGCTTTCCGAATCGTAATATTTTCGTATTTTTTGTTTTCAAAGTTTGTCGGGGTCCACGGACCCTCGGGTGTCTGGATTGTAATCAGTTTTCCCGACACGAATGAAGAAAGTGTCAAATCGTTTTTGCCTTGTAATGAAAGCGAAAGCGCTGTGAGGAGAACAAAAGGCTTGAAAGCACTTCCCGATTGACGATTGGCATCCACGGCCCGGTTGAACGGAGCTTGCTGGTAGTTGCGTCCTCCGACCATGGCTGTCATTTCTCCGGTTAAGGGATCGACTGCGACCAGCGCAGCCTGAAGTTTTTCGTTTGCAGGAAAAGCTTGTGCTTCGATTTCCTCGATTCCCCTGGTAACGGCCTCTTCAGCAAGGGCTTGGAAAACAGGATCCATTGTTGTGTAGTAGCGGTATCCTCCGTGGTAAGGTTTTTCACCGCCCAGATCTTCCTTGGTTATCCGCTGTATTAAGTCAATGAAATACGATATCCGCTCGGGCGCTTTACATCGTCTAATACTCAGAAGCGTGTTTGACGCCTTTTGAAACTGGTCGGCGCTGATCATTTTAAGATTATGCATTTTCGCCAGAACAGCGTTGCGACGTTCTTTTGCACTTTTGAGATTTCTATATCGGTTGGGCGAATGGATCATCCCGGCAAGTAACGCCGCCTCCTGAAGAGAAAGATTATGGGCATGTTTTGAGAAATAGAAATTGGCCGCGCGTTCAATGCCATAGATGCTCCGGGATCCGTCCTGACCGAAATATACCCTGTTCAGGTACATTTCCAGAATTTGCTTTTTTGTGTATCGCAATTCAAGAATGAGCGTCAGTTCAATCTCGCGAAGTTTGCGTAAGGAAGTTATTTCAGGAGAGAGGAAAAAATTCTTTGCCAGCTGTTGTGTGATGGAAGAGTCGCTTTGAGCAAACTGCCGTTTTTTAGAATTAACAAACAATACCGACCCCATTTCCAGCAAGTCAAATCCCATATGGGAATAAAAACGCGCATCTTCGGCGGCGACGACCGCATTTTGCAGATGAGGAGAAATGTCGGATAGAGTAACTGATTTCTGGAATTCCATTTTAGGACCGATAATGCGGGCAATTTCTTCCGGATTCAGTTTGACCGCATTTATCGGTTTGCCTGTGGAAGAAAATATCGATTCCACCCGGCCACTTTGCAGCACAATGTCTACAGGGCCTTCTCCGTCGGATGCTTTCCCTGTTGCTTTGTTTTTTAGAAATATCCTGATACGCGACTTTTCTTCAGAGAATGTTCCGGGCAACGTTGGTTTGCCCGTGACTCGCCTGTAGGAAAGCCTGTGCAATCGTTCGGTGAAGCGCATGTTTCCAAGATGAGTTCCTTTCCGGATTTGCAAAGAGCGTCCGTAAAAGATGGATGGTTTTCCCGCGACATTGGCAGTGACTTCCCTTCCAACATGATAATAAACACAGCCAATGCGCAGCAGCAATCCCGCGGCAAGAAATAAAATAATGTATCGTTTGATCAAAGAATTCTCCACTACAGGATGATATGAATTTTATGTTCCATGCCGTCATCCGTCAGGGAAAAAGATTTCTCTTCTTGTTTCGTGCCGTCGACAAGCACTGTCATTTCTTTTTCCCGTTCTTGAGCGCGGGTGATGGTAATATGATACATTGTTTTTCCATAGCGGTAACGGATGCTGAATCCATCCCACTCTGCCGGCATACAGGGAACAAAGCATATTTTATTTCCCTCTCGTTTTAATCCAAACAGATATTCAATAATCAGCCGGTATGTCCAGCCGGCCGCTCCGGTATACCATGTCCATCCACCCCGTCCGGTATGCGGCGCGAAAGCGTAAACATCGGCCGCGACAACATAAGGTTCTACTTTATAGGTTTCAATGGCTTCAAATGAATTTGCGTGATTTATGGGATTGATAATGCTCATAATTTCCCACGCCCGGTTATTATCTCCCAGAGAAGCAAAAGCCATGGCTGCCCAGACGGCGCTATGCGTATACTGTCCGCCGTTTTCTCTTACCCCAGGCACATATCCTTTAATGTATCCGGGATTCAAATTGGATTTATCGAATGGCGGATGCAAGAGTTGGATAATTCCAATATCTCTGCGAATAAGATGCTGACTCAGTGATTCCATCGCCAGACGGGAGTGATGGCTGTTACCCGCTCCGGATAAAACCGACCAGCTTTGGGCAATGGAATCAATCCGGCATTCCTGATTCTTCGCCGAGCCCAGCACTGTTCCGTTGTCAAAGAAAGCGCGCCGGTACCACAGGCCATCCCACCCGTGCTGCTCAATATTCAGTCGTAAATCCAGAGCTTCTTTTTTACAATATTCTTCAAATGATTTATCTCCACGCAGGCTGGCGATTTTCGCGAATTGTGTAAGAACTTCATAAAGGAAAAATCCCAGCCAGATGCTTTCGCCTTTTCCTTTTATGCCGACCATGTTCATGCCGTCGTTCCAGTCCCCGGAACCCATGAGCGGAAGACCGTGTTCGCCGAAACGCAACCCTCTTTTGATGGCTCGTATGCAGTGTTCATAAAGGCTGGCGGTTTGATAAGATCTGACCGGCAGGTCGTAATAAGAATCTTCCTCTATATTCACCGGACGGCCGTTGATAAAGGGTACGGATTCTTCCAGTATATGGGTATCGCCGGTTCTTGATATGTAGTAGCAGGTTGTAAGAGGCAGCCAGAGATAGTCATCGGAACATTGCGTGCGCACGCCGCGGCCCAGAGGGGGATGCCACCAGTGTTGAACATCTCCAGCCTCGAACTGACGGGACGCGGAAAGAAGAAGTTGATCACGCGCGAATTTCGGTTCGGCGTGGATGAGCGCCATAACGTCCTGTAGCTGATCGCGGAAGCCGAAGGCCCCGCCTGATTGATAATATCCGGTACGCGCCCAGAGACGGCAGGCCAGCGTCTGATATAGAAGCCAGCCGTTAGTTAGAATATTGAGAGAAGGATCAGGCGTTTTCACCTGTATGACATTAAGCTTGTCATTCCAGTATTCGCTCACGGCTTTAAGTGATTCACCGGCCGTTTCCGGATCGCTGAAAAATTGCGCCATCTTGCGGGCTTCGCTTACACTTTGCGCCAATCCCAGAGTGAAGACGATTTCTTTTTCTTCTCCGTCAACCAGCTCAAGCGGAACCTGAATCGCGGCACAGGGATCCAATCCGGCGCCCACTTTTCCGGAAAGATGATGTCTTTTCATAACAGCCGGATCTCTGAGTGTTCCGTTGCGTCCCAGAAATTCGGTACGGTTGCCGGTTATGGTTCGCGTTGATGCACTGGTGTTAAAGAAGGCAATGCGATTGGGAAATTCCGTGTTGTATGGATTACGTGCCAGAATGGCGCCACTTTGCTGATCAACGTCGGTAATGACATGCATGGCGGTTTTGGCTCTCAGATCACCCAAAACCCATTCGGTGTATCCCGTTAGCGAAATGCGCCTTGGTCGTCCTGTCACATTTTTTAGTTTCACCACGACGAATTTTACTGATGCGTCCAGCGCCGCATAAACCAACACTGCAGATTGAATAAAACGCTCCGTGTGTTCGAAAACCGTATAACCAAAACCATGACGGGTTACGTATGGCTCAAATCCGCGTCGGGGCAGGGGCATGGGTGACCAGAAATGACCCCGTTCATCATCCCGAATGTAAAACGCTTCTCCACCGCGATCGCATACCGGATCATTATGCCAGGGCGTAAGACGGAATTCATGGGCGTTTTCGGCCCACGTGTATGCCATGCCGCTTTCGGATACAACGGTGCCGAACGTCGGATTAGCCAGAACATTGACCCAGGGAGCCGGTGTTATTTGAGAGCGGGATGTCGAAATAACATATTCGCAATTCGCCGGGTCAAATCCTCCCAGCCCGTTGAAGAACAGCAGGTCCTGACGCCGTGGCGCTGCCTTGGGCGTGGGCGCCGGTCGATGCGTGCGACTTGGTATCAGGCGGGGCACCGCGACTTTCAATCCGCCGCGCTGTTTGACCTGATTTGCCAGTTTACCTTTATTACCGGAGATAATGACATGAGCCACGGTCTGAAAAAGAATCCTGTCTTCTTCCGGCATCTGATCGGTATTCCTGACAAAAATGCCGCCGGGCTGATCTTTTATGTCAGCGACAATTCCTGAAGAAACAAGTCCCATAATCTGATCATGCAGCAATTGTCTGTATCCGGCGTGATCTTCATTCCAGATAACCAGGTCGACGGCCAATCCTTTCAGTCGCCAGTAGGTGTGAGCCTGAATAAGCTGACGCGCCAGTTCAATATGAGATTGATCGAAAATTTTTAAAAGCACAATCGGTAAATCGCCGGATACGGCATACCCCCAAAGTCCGGATTGTCCCTGGCGATTTTCCATGATAGTATTTGATCCGGCGCGCATGGAATCATTCGGATAGATGAGGCAGCTGGCTATATGAGAATAAAGCTGAGCATCGGCTTCCGTGGCGTTGATTTGCCTGAGAAGAACCTGGCTTTGCGTCCAGGCCATTTCAAAAACACGGTCGGCGATTCGCCTGTCCTGATATTTATCCACAAGATCCATGGCTTTTTCTCTGGTATTGCCAATCCCGAAAACCATGTCGATTGTGGCCGATTGATCGGGCTCAAGCGTTATCCTGGATCTGATCGAAACAATGGGATCGAGCACGGAACCCTGGCTGTCCGAAAGGGTTCCGAAAAGATCCATGGGCGAATCCATGACTTGCGCGTCACAGAGAGTTTTACCGCGACCGATAAAACGGGATCGGTCGGTTTCATAAGAAATCTGTTCGGTGTCCGTTCCATGCACGGCCATCAAATGAAGCATCCACGGATTCTTTTCCCCTTTGGACCGCGGCCGCCGGGTGCAAAGAATGGCCCGGCGTTGTTCGATAATCTGCGTCTGGACGAAGAGATTGGAAAAAGCGGGATGAATCTTATCGGCGGCCTGCTGCGTGATGACAACTTCCGCGTAACTTGTGATATCAATGGTTCTGCGAATCCGCGAGTGATTTGCTATGGTGGTGCGGCGAAGCTCAATATCGTCTTCCGGCGAGACGACAATTTGCGTGTGAACGTCAAGGTCATGATCATGTCGACGGAATTCCACGCGACCGTCCGAGAAAACCGCTTCATAACGGAGCGGCTGCTTGAGGGTCGGTTGATACGTCGTCGACCAGACGTCTCCCGTTTTGACGTCGGTCAGGTAACAGAATATTCCGGAGTTGTCGCAGGTCACGTCTTCCCTGAATCGGGTAATGGCAATATTCTTCCAACGGCTGTAGCCTCCACCGGCATTGGTCAACATGATGTGATATCGGCCGTTGGATAGAAGTTGTATTTCCGGAATGCTTGTGTCCGGGGTGTTGAAGACACGCACCGGCGTTTCCACCAGTTCCTGTTCCTTTTGTGCGCTGACCAGATCAGCGGGAGAAGTATAGAAAGCAATGGCCTTGGGAATCATCTCCTGAAGCAGCAATAAGGTGGATTGAAATAATGGTTCCGCCTCGAATCGTTTTTGCATCGGCCGGTCCAGAAGTAAATAGGCCAGAGCCAGCAAAGTCATCCCTTGGTGATGTGCCATGTAGGAACGAATAACCGCATTGGATTGGTTGCGTGTCAAACGCGATGACGTATAATCTATCGCTTCATAAAAACCGAATGGTCCTTGAAATTTATTATCGGCGAGTTTTTCAAGATTCAGGCATGCTTTTTCCGGTTCCACCATCAAAGCCAACGCGGAAGCGTAAGGGGCTATAACCAAATCCTCCGTCAATCCACGCTTCAGGCCCAGACCGGGCACACCGAAGGCGCGGTACTGATAATTGAGATGGCTGTCAAAGGCGTAGTATCCCGACTCTGAAATACCCCAGGGAACGGCGCGTTTCTTTCCATACTCGATTTGCATATCAACGGCCGCTTTGTAGGTTTGATCAAGCAGGGAATCTTCATAGGTCGGCATGACCAAAAGAGGCATCAGGTATTCAAACATTGAACCGCTCCACGAAACGAGCACGGGCCTGTTCTTGACGGTGGTTAACAATCTGCCCATGGCAAACCAGCTTTCCTGAGGGAGTTTTCCCTGCGCGATTCCCACGAAGTTGCTGAACCTGGCTTCTCCGGCGAGTAAATCATAGAAGCTTGTGTCGCGCCGCCAGTTGCTGACGTTGTAGCCGATAGACAGGAGATTACATGATTTGTCGAAAATAAAATCGTATTCTATATTGGTAAAATCGCTGCATTGACGCACCAGTGTTTCTAAGTCTTCCATCATCGTTGCCGCCCGTTCTCCGGATTCTGCAACCAGGGTTTTGAGTTCTTCAATATGCCCGACTGCGTCGGTGTTTGACTCAGAATGAATTTTATCTTCGAGGGCTGGCTGAATTTCTTCAAAAACATTGGATAATTCCCGCAATGTCATTATGTCATTTAACTTTGGTATTTCATTTATGATATCCAAAAACCGCGGTTCGAATATCCATGGCGTAAAGAAGAGCAATTCATCAAGAGCGCCCATGGATTGATGCGAGAATGCTTTTGCCCAATATCCTGTTGAATTTTTATTATCGTTGTCAGAAAGACTGATACTCTCGGTCATTTCTGCGGCCAACACGATTATTTTTTCCAGACAGGTCTTCATCTCATTGAGCGTGGCCGGTGGCGATGAGATCGCTTCATCCAGACTTTTTTTTAGCCGAGAAAGTTGTCTGGGAGAAGATTTTCCCGCTGTTTCCATCAAAATTTCCAGTGTGTCGTTGAGCCCGGAAAATATTTGCGGTTCAATCATTTTTTTATCAGGAATGGAAAGTAAGCCAGATCTCAAAATAAAGAGATAGCCGACGAGATTTCCACTGTCAACAGAGGAGACGTACAAAGGCAATAACGGATCTAGCGATTGCGTGTCATACCAATTGTAAAAATGACCTTTGTGCCGTTCCATCGAAATCAGGGTGCGTAAGGTATTGGACGTGCGTTCAACAAATTTGAGTGTTGTTATATATCCAAAGTCCAGGGCGGTCAGGTTAGCCAAGAGTGACAGACCTATATTGGTAGGCGATGTTCGATGAGCCACGACATTGGCAGGGTCTTCCTGGTAATTGTCCGGTGGTAGCCAGTTGTCTTCCGGACCGACGAAATTTTCAAAAAATGTCCATGTTTTGCGGGCCGTCCTTCTCAGAAAAGCAATCTGAGATGCGGAGAGCTTTGCTTCCGCTCGACGCGAAGGTCTGCTGACGTTCCAGGCGATGGCCGGGGATAAACACCAGATCAGAATAAAAGGCGCCGCAAATATAAGACTTGCCGGCCGGGAAACAAGAATAGCTATTGAAGAGACAACGGCAATAAATGGAGCGAACCACATGGTTTTATAGTAACTCGCAATATCGTGGCGCAGATGGTTGTTGGTATTTTCCGATGGGTTCCATTCGAGCAGATTTTTGCGTGAAATGAGCATTCGCCAAACGGTGCGCAAGACAGCATCCGTGTTGAAAAAGGCTTCGTAAGGAAGACAGCCCATGGTGAATAAAACCTGAAATAAATTGTTGCCGGCTTTTTGAACTGTGGAAGTCAAATGATGAGATAATAGGACATTACGCGGCTTTTGAAAGATATTCATGATGGAGGTAATGACTGCAGGAAGGAGAATGATGCCCAGCACCGTTATGGTCCATAATAAGGGAAATGGCAGGAAGATCCATCCCAGCAAAAGCAAAAGCATTAAAGATGCGGGGACCAGACTTCTTCGCAAGTTATCGAATATTTTCCATTGAGATAAGGTTGACAGAGGGTTATCCGAGACTTTCCCATCGGCGCTTGGCACTTTCGACATGACCCAGCGCGCGATTTGCCAGTCTCCGCGGATCCAACGATGTCTTCGGCTGACATCGGCTTTGTAGTTTGAAGGATAATCCTCATAAAGCTGTACATCGCTGATTAGTCCCGAACGGGCATAGCATCCTTCCAGAAGGTCATGACTAAGAATATGATTTTCAGGCAGGTTCCCGTTAAGTGCTTTTTCGAACGCGTCAATGTCATAGATGCCTTTGCCGATAAAAGAACCTTCTCCAAACACGTCTTGATAAACATCCGAAACCGCTCTTGTGTAAGGATCAATGCCGGAAGAGCTTCCATGCATGATGGAATAAAGCGAACGGCGGACATCGGGCAGGGATACGGAAACGCGAGGCTGTAATATGCCGTATCCTTCGCAGACACGTTTTTTCTTTTCATCATAGATGGCACGGTTAAGCGGATGTGCGATGGTTCCCACAAGTTGGCATGCCGCGTCCCGAGGAAGTTTTGTGTCGGTATCCAGTGTGATGATATACTTGATATTTCGTAATATGGTAGTGTCACCGATAATCAGCGAGAAGAGATCATCGGATGGCCACTGTGTTTTCCCCCGCAGAAATGCGTTCAGATCCGCCAGCTTGCCTCTTTTTCTTTCATAACCCATCCAGATATTTTCTTTGGGATTCCAGAGACGTGGCCGGTGAAACAGGAAAAAAATGTCTCCCTGCAGCAGGTTTTTGTATTTTTCATTCAGATTGTCAATTCCGTTTCTTACAAGATCCAAAAGTTTTTCATCATCAGACAGATTTTCAGTTTTGGCATCGCGAAAATCGGTCAATAAAGCAAAGCGGAGATTTTCATCGCGATTGGCTAGAAATCGAACCTCTATTGATTCTAGGATATGAGCAATATTTTTTTCGCCCAAAAGCATTGTCGGAATGGCAACCAGGGTGCGATATTCGGGCGGGATGTTTCGCGAAAAATCCATGCGCGGCAAAGGATAGGGTTTTACCAGAAGCGTTGACACCCAATTGATCAGCTCTACGCTTAAATGGCTCGTGCCCAGAAAGGATAGCAGTCCCAGCGCAGCCAGAAGCCAGCCGTTGATCCCTCCAATATGAGCATGTGAAATCAAAACTCCCGTCAATATTATAGACAGAAACGTCATGGAGCCAACGTAAATCGTGAGAGGAATCCGGCTGCAGAAGCGATTGATTATTTCCAGTGGCGATAAACGGATTTTAACCAGGTTCTGCAGCTCTGATAATCCCTTATCGATGAGATAGTAACCGACATGTGCCGCCTTTTGGTTATGGTCGTTTTTTGCGCTGCCTTTGCGGGCGAGAAGGACCGCCATCCGCGCGACTTCACTCTCAGATAAATTACTTTTCCTGGCTATTTTTTCCACTGCATGACGGTATAGGTCGCGGGTGGAAAAATCCATCTTAACGTAAATATCCGACGGATCTTCGCGCAGAATTTGATCCACCGAACACATGGTTTCCACAAATTCCCGCCAGTTCATTGTGCCCAGAAAGCGCAGACTGATGATATTGTTACTCATGGAGACCTGATCGGCGGCCTGTTGCTGGCTTTCCAGATGCAAAAGTCCATTAATGGTCTGTCCGTATTCGGCAAGATGCTGTTCTATCCAGGTTAGGGGAAGGGCCAGCGCAGGCCCCTGTCCCTGAAGTTGACGGGCTATTTCCGCGACAAAAGCACCGACCATCGGCGGCTTGGAGCGGGCCATATCCGCTATTTCCAGAAACAGATTTTTGGGGTCCTTGTGGGCGGTTGCCGTCATTCTACTTGCCCAGTAATCGGCTTCGTTGCGATTGATTCTGTCTTCGGATATCCGCGAGGCTATCCGCCTGATATTTTCGATCAACGCGAGGCGCAACATAATGGGTATGGCCCATAATTCGCCGATTTTAAGCACGGTAACCGTCTGGTAGGACGATACGAATAGACTCAGTGTTTTCGAATCCACGCGACCATCGCCGTGGGATATCATTTCCAGCGCGATGTCATATACCCGGGGTAGTTTTGCCGATGGCCCGTCTTCCAGATGAGGTAATTCTCTACTGTAAACTTTCGGGAAGTGTCTTCGCGCTGTGCGAATTTGTTCCTCGATGAGATAAAAATTATCGAGAAACCACTCTTCTGCGGGGGTGATGCGACGTTTATCCAAAACGGCTTTCGTCAGTTTTTGTCGCACTTCAAAAAGAACATTTTCGTTTTCCGTCAATCGTTTCAGCAGCTGGTTGGAGGTGCGTCCCTTTCCCAGGGTATGGGTGCCTGCTATTGTTTTCCCATGCTGGCGCATCTGCTTGGAACTGAATAACTCGGCACGCAATAAAGCGTCGTCGGTTAATTTTTCATTCAGCGTCCCGCCGGTAAACAGTTTTTTAAAAGGACCCAGATATTTCAGAAAAGATTTTGCTTTCAATGCTTCACACCTCTTGAAAAGTTCGAAGGATTGTCAAAAACTGATTTTTATACGATTGCTTAAAAAAATTGTTAAAAATATTTTAAGATCTTGTACGACACGAAGATGTTTATTTATTCGGCTTAAAATAAGGCAGTGCCAACTGCATTTTTTTTAGAGCTTGTTTTTCAATCTGACGGGCTCTTTCCCGCGAAATATTATACTTTTCCCCTATTTCCTGCAATGTTTTCGGATCATCTGCCATCACACGGTTCAGAATAATATAACTTTCTCTTTCATTGAGATGAGCCAGCGCTCCGGCAATGTCGCGCTGAACCAAACTTTTTTCTTCATTTTTAATCAATGAAATTTCCTGATTATCCCCCTCATAGGCCAGAAAATCAATATGAGAATTGCTGCTTTCGTCGTTGATCATTTCATGCAGGGAAACATCGCGGGCGCCCATGCGCAGATCCATTTCTTCCACCTCGGAGTCCTTTACCCCCAGAGATGTGGCGATTTCACTGAATTCGGGATTTTTTTGGGAAAGTGTTTCCAGATCTTTTTTGGTTTGATTTAATTTAAAAAACAATTTCCGCTGGGCTTGTGTTGTGCCGATTTTAACGATGCTCCATGACCGGATGAGATAATTCTGAATATAGGCCCGAATCCACCAAACCGCGTAAGAGATAAGCCGATAACCTTTTTCGGGGTCGAATTTCTTGACGGCATGAATAAGACCGACGTTGCCTTCTTGAATTAAATCGGCCAGCTTGAATCCGTAATTACGATATTCGTGGGCAATTTTAACCACAAAACGGAGATTGGAAACAATTAATTTCTCAGCAGCGGTCACGTCGCTGTCTTTTTTTAAACGCATGGCCAGCTTGAATTCCTCTTCCGGAGTTAAAAGGGGAAAACGATTAATTTCAGATATATATAAATTAAGGGTGCCGGTTACGACGGGTAATTCCACTTAATGGTTATCTCCTTCATTTTTTAATTTTTAAATATTATCCAACTATAAATTTATGGTCAAGTATTTTAATGAGACTCGACGAGCGCGAATGCAATGAAGCTCGAGACGTTAGTGGTAGTGAGGCGAGCTGAAGACGAGCGTAGCGAAGTATGAAGCGTAAGCCGAACTTTCCACTTCCGACGTGTCGGAAGTGGAAAGTATCCCCTGAGCGAAGCGAACGGGGATTAAAGACACTTAGTGAGTCCCAAATTTCAGAAGAAAAGCGCGCTGAAATTTGTAAGACGAAATATCCCGGGAGCGCAGTACCCTGAAGGGCATCTACGACGACGTGGGACAGTGACCCTTTAAAATTTGTCCAATAATCGAAGCGTATTATATTAAAAAATAAAAAGGTTGAACTCGAATTTAATGTTAGTGTAAGTATTGGCGCAACGCAAATCCACATTTCTTTCAAACCATTTGGAGACATAAATGTGACTGATTCAACTGAAATTGAGAATAAAAAAATCTGGATTCTGTTATGCTTGATTTTGTGTCTCGGAGCGTTGCTACGTTTATATGGATTAACCAACCAATCCCTGTGGTTCGATGAAGTTCTTGGTGTTAGAATCGCAGAGAAAGGATTTGCTGAAATCGTTATCGAACTCAGTACCGGTTTTGATTGCTCACCGCCATTATACTACTTTATACTACATCTATGGATGAAGGCATTCGGAACAGGTGAGCTTGCCGTTCGAATGTTGCCAGCCATATTTGGGTGGTTGCTCATCCCCGCCATCTATGGTGTCGGATTATCGTTGTTTAATCGAAAAGTGGGGCTTATCAGTGCATTCATCGTAGCCATTGCGGAATTCCACATCAAATACAGTCAGGAAGTGCGCATGTATACAATGCTCGCTCTTTTCGGTTTACTTTCGATGTATTTTCTATACAGGGCATTAACAACTGACAGGAAGTCGTCGTGGGCAGGATATATCATATTCACCATACTAGCCATTTATACTCACAACTACGGCCTTTTCATAGCAACATCGGGAGTTGTTTTTGCCTTTATTTATTTTTTAACTCAAAAAAAAAGATACTGGAAATTTATTATCTCTCTCGGTGTAATAGCCTTCTCCTATATTCCCAGTCTTGTTGTCTTTCTTATGTGGCAATATAGAAGTCCCGCTCTCGGCAGCTGGCTCCCCCATATCCGTCCTTTCCACGTATTTCACACTTTTCTTGCGTTTAGCGGACTTTCTTTGGGAACGTTCGCGCTTAATAATGTTCCGATCATAGCGATTGGTATCATTATATTTCTATATTTATTTCTTACCGGCATTTTTTCATTTAAGCCTTATAAGAAAATTTTTGTTCCTTACATCGAGACAAATATGAATCTGATTTTACTGTTGTGCTACCTTTTGGTTACACTGGCCATCCCGATGCTCATTTCCATAAAAAAGCCCATCTTCATGCCGGACAGGTATCCCATTTCTGTTTTTCCGGCCTTTGCGTTAATACTGGGTCTGGGATTGTCAAAAATCAGGGGAAAATACATTCTTGTCATTTCATTGATGCTCATAACATTTATCTCATCTATATCGTTATACTGGTATTACTTTATATCGGTAAAATCTTATGATAAAAAAATCGCCCGTTTTGTAGATTCCAGAGCCCGGGAAAATGATGTAATCGTATTTGCTCCTGAGTGGTTTGACCTTCCGGTGAACTTTTATCTTCAAACATCTCTCAAACAAGTTGGCTTTCCGGAAAGAAGCTCTAAAGAGCTGGTCGTGGACACAGAACCAGCTGAAAGAAAACCGGACGATATGATCCCGATTATTGAATCGAGAATGGGCAATTCCCGGGGGAAGGTTTTTATCGTCTGCAGAATAGATGATACAAATTCGGATGTAAAAGCCCTGAAGGGCCTATATTACAATAAATCCGGCGAACAAGAATCAGATACCCAGGCTGTGAAAAACCTTTTTGACCATAAATTAAAGAAGCTTGAAGAAGTAACTTATGAGCGGGATTACGATAGTATCAGCGTAACTGTTTATCGTATGGAAGAGCGTTAAATCGATTTTACCAAAATTTGAAATGCTTTTTTTATATGATTATTAAGTTTTTGTTTGACGCATGTGGGGTAACAGATTGCCTTTATGAATCAAAATTAACTGATACTCAAAAGCTTCGAAAAAAGTTCGCTGCGTTTATGGACGCCGATAATCTTAAAAATACTTTTTAAGTGATCTTTGACGGTGAATTGGCTGATGCATAGATTTTTGGCAATGTCACCGTTGGAATGACCATATGCGACCATCACGGCTATTTGACATTCCCGGGAAGTTAAATTGAATTCTTTCAGTTTCTGAGTCATGCAGGTGGCATCTATTAGTCGCCGCATAAATATAAATTTCCATGGCGAGCCGTCCTGACAGAAAATATTTCGGACATAATAAATGAATCCTGGCGTTTTTAAAAAAATGGATTCCTGACCTTGAATCATTTTAAGTATTTTTTTTAGAGGATTGATTTTTAAAACATTTTGTGCTTCCTGGTTGGCATAGACAATAGACGGATTTTTCTTCTCGTAATTCCTAATAAACATAACGCCGGTTTCTTTAACCGCGTCCAGTGATTGTATTAAATTATCAAACTGTTGAGCTTTTTGGATGAAATCCATGGTCGAAATATCGGTTCCGATGGAAAGGTAGTACGAATGGCCATCGACCTTCATACGTTTTGTATTAAACAGCATGTAACACGCGCCTTTTTTCTTCGACGTGACTTTGGCGAGAATACTCCGGTCATAACCGGTTTTTTTTAATTTTTTCTGATTAATCAGTCTTTCCTCTGCACTAATCAGTCCCACTTCCAAAGGCGTTCTGCCGATGATTTCTTTGCGCTTCAAACCGAAATATGTTGTGAAGGCGTTATTGACGTCCACAAACGTTGCATCGCTGACCTTCACGACAGATATGGGATTGGGCGATAGCTGGAAGAGTTTATCAAGAAAACCGGTTTGTTTTTTGCCAGCCATATAATATCCTATTGATCAAGAACTTATTTTAAGTGAGGGAGCTTATATTAGAAAATGATAACGGATGCAATCCCCCGAACGGGGGATATTTATTTTGCCGGTTTCGGACTGAAATAAATAAAAAAAACAGGAATGTCCACCTTGACAGAGGCCATATTTGTGCTTATTCTAAAGAAAATTTAATATGAAGGTGAACGTATGAAATCACTAAATAAAACCATGATTGAGCATGCTGCGCGAATAGCGCACGATATAAAGGCCAATGCATTACTTGTTTGCGTTGATGTCATGAGCGATGTCAGCTTGGTAATGGATGAAATAAAAAAAGACATCAGTTTTATTATCGTTTCCCGGGAAGACGAAAGCATACCGGATGACATGAAGGTTAATGCGAAAATATTATTAATTCCCAACGTGAATTTAACCCGTGTGGGAAAGATTAAAATTGCCATTGCCAAAGGCATCATTCAGGGAGTTCTAAAAAGGGGCGATAAAGTTGTTTGCTTGAGTGGGGTGCCCAAATTCGGGTATGCCGACAGCATTTTTGTGCTGGATGTGGGGAAAGAGTTTGAAATTTTAACATCCGATTTTATGAGTGATGTTCTTGAAAATGTCCGTCCAGAAGTATTCAACGCTGTTCTGAATATCGCTCTGGAATTGGCCGCTCAAGGCAGGGAAAGCAGAAAGGTGGGAACAATATTTATATTGGGTGATGACGAAAAAGTCATGCAGTTGTCCCGTCAGATGATTATCAATCCGTTCTCGGGATACCCGGAAGATCAGCTCAATATTCTGAACCCGGAACTGGAAGAAACCATTAAGGAACTTTCCGCAATTGACGGAGCATTCATTATCAAGGAAAACGGCGTGCTGGTAACCGCTGGAAGGCATCTCAGCGCCGCTCTGGATAGCAAGGATTTTCCGTCCGGGCTGGGCAGTCGTCACATTGCGGCCGCCGGTATTACAAGTTTAACCAAAGCGGTTGCCATCGTCATTTCCGAATCTTCCGGAAATGTGACAATTTTCAAAAACGGGAAACTCTTTGTGACCATTGAAAAACCCGTGGAATAATGACACTCGCTGAGAGCGAGCTATGCGATGCTCGAAGCGTAAGTGGAATTATCCCCTGAGCGGAGCGAACGGGGGTAGTGAGATTTCAGAAACGAATAACCTAAAGGTCACTATAGGCGCACTGGAACTTGATGGTTGAATTATCCCCGAAGCACAGCGAATGGGGATAATGACTTCAGCCTAATTAGCGAATGGGACTGCTGGATGCCGGCCTCCGCCGGCATGACGGAAATACATTTAAATATCGGGAAATTGATAATAAGGTAAGAAATATGCGTTTTGATAAATTTACATTGAAAGTACAGGAAGCTCTTCAGGAGGCTCAGTCGCTGGCCGGAACCATGGGTCATCAGTCTATTGAGCCGGAACATCTTCTTGTTTGTTTTTTAAAACAGGACGAGAGCATCGTCAATGATATTCTTAACAAACTAAATGCCTCACCGCAAAAGATTGAAAGGGAACTGGAAAGTTATTTAAAAAAACAGCCGAGTGTTGACGGTGCCGGTGCCGGACAGGTCTATCTTGGAGGAAGGCTTAATAAAATATTCGACAAGGCGACGACTGAAGCGGCACAGCTCAAAGATGAATACGTAAGCGCTGAGCATGTGCTTATTGCCATGGCCGAAGAAAAGGAAGGACAGACCGGCAAAATCCTACGACAGACCGGTATAACCAGGGATAATATTTTCAAGGTTCTGAAGGACATTCGCGGCAATCAGCGTGTGACCGATCCGAATCCGGAAGGCAAATATCAGGCGCTCGAACGTTATGCGAGGGATTTTAACGCTCTGGCCAAGAAAGGGTCTTTTGACCCGGTGATCGGACGGGATGAAGAAATACGCCGTATCATGCAGGTGCTTTCCCGGCGCACCAAGAATAATCCGGTGCTGATCGGTGAACCGGGTGTCGGGAAAACGGCGATTGTGGAAGGTTTGGCGCAGCGTATTGTCAACGGCGATGTGCCGGAGAGTTTAAAAAACAAACGCGTCATCGGTCTGGACATCGGCGCGCTGGTGGCCGGTGCGAAATACCGCGGCGAATTTGAGGAAAGACTGAAGGCAGTATTGAAGGAAGTGATCAGTGCCGAAGGCGAGATCATCCTTTTCATCGATGAAATTCATACGATGGTCGGCGCGGGCGCGGCGGAAGGTTCGATGGATGCCTCCAACATGCTCAAACCGGCGCTTGCGCGCGGCGAACTGCGCTGCGTTGGCGCGACAACGCTCAATGAATATCGCAAATATATCGAAAAAGACGCGGCTCTGGAGAGGCGTTTCCAACCGGTTCTGGTCAAGGAGCCGACGGTGGAGGATACGATTGCCATTCTTCGGGGATTAAAAGAACGTTACGAAGTTCATCACGGGGTGCGGATAAAAGATTCCGCTATTATTGCCGCGGCAACACTTTCTCATCGTTACATCACGGACCGTTTTCTGCCGGATAAGGCGGTCGATCTGATTGACGAATCGGCCTCCCGTCTCAGGATTGAACTGGACAGCATGCCCTCGGAGATTGACGCGATTGACCGTAAAATAACTCAACTGAAGATAGAACTTCAGTCTTTGAAAAAAGATACGGATAAGATCGCCAAAGAGAGACGCGAGAAGATTGAAAAGGAAATTGCCGAACTGAAGTCCAGTATGGATCAGATGAAAGTCCACTGGTCGGCGGAAAAGGACATCATCAAAAAAATTCAGATGATTAAAGGCCAGGTGGAAGCGTTAAAGATAGAAGAGGCGAATGCCCAGCGTGAAGGGAATCTGGAAAAAGCCGCGGAAATCCGCTACGGGAAACTGGTTGCGCTGGACAAAGAACTTCAGAAAGATCAGAAAAAGCTGGAAGAAGTTCAGAAGAGCAATCCGATGCTTAAAGAAGAAGTGGATGCGGAGGACGTAGCCGAAGTTGTTTCCAACTGGACAGGCATTCCGTTGTCCCGAATGATGGAAAGTGATGTTCAGAAACTGATTCACATGGAAGAACGCTTGAAACGGCGTGTGATCGGTCAGGAAGAAGGCATCAATTCTGTTTCCGCCGCTTTACGCCGGGCACGTTCAGGCCTTCAGGATCCGAATCGTCCCATCGGATCGTTTATTTTTCTCGGACCGACCGGTGTGGGCAAAACGGAATTGGCGCGAGCGCTGGCGGAATTCATGTTCGATAATGAACAGGCCATGATCCGGATTGATATGTCCGAATATATGGAGAAGCACGCGGTGGCCCGTCTTATCGGCGCTCCGCCCGGTTATGTCGGTTATGACGAAGGCGGTTATCTCACCGAAGCCGTGCGACGCAAGCCCTACAGCGTTTTGCTTTTTGACGAAATTGAAAAGGCGCACCCCGATGTGTTCAATATTTTGTTGCAGATTCTTGATGACGGACGTTTGACCGACGGACATGGACGAACGGTTGATTTTAAAAATACCGTGGTGATCATGACCTCCAATGTCGGCAGTCAGTGGATTCAGGATCCGTCACTGGATGATGAGGAAAAAAAGAATCGCTCGATGGACGCGCTGCGGGCGACATTCAAACCGGAATTTTTAAACAGAATAGACGATATTATTATGTTCTCGGCACTGACGCTGGAAGACATTTATAAGATTGTCGATATTCAGATGGGTTTGATTGACAAACGTCTTAGTGAACGTAAGATGAGCGTTGAATTGACAGAAAAAGCGAAAAACTATATAGCCGGGCAGGGCTACAGTCCGGTTTACGGCGTGCGTCCGCTCAAACGGTCGCTCCAGAAGCTTATTCTTGATCCGCTGGCGATGGAAATATTGGCGGGTAAATTTGCTGACGGGGATAAAATTCTGATTGATCAATCCCAAAAAGGCGAAATAACGTTGACTAAAAAATCTTAAATAATCTTTGCGTAAGGGGAGGAAGGAATCGATGGAAGAAAAGAAAAAAGATTCTGGGTTTGTGGTGAAAGACAAACGTCATTTCGGCGAATCGGCTGAAGATAAACCGCAGGAGGAAGCAAAAACGGCGGCAGCAGAAGAAAAAAAAGACAGATCGGAACAGGCGATGGATAGTGAAGCGAATTATCCTTCCGTGAACTTTACAAATTTTGTTTTATCACTGAGTACATCCGCCCTGTTTCATTTTGGTGATTTTCCGGAGATGGAAGGCGGCACGCCTCAAAAGAATCTACCGGCGGCGAAACAGACCATCGATATTCTGGATATGCTCAATGAAAAGACCAAAGGGAATCTTGATAAAAACGAAAGTAGCTTGATCCAGGGCATTCTTTATGAACTGAAAATGCGTTATGTAAAAGAAAAGGTTTAAGATGCACTGGATCGCGCCGGCGAAAGTAAATCTTTTCTTGAAAGTCGTCCGTAAACGTGAAGATGGTTACCACGACATTTTTTCTCTGATGCAGAAAATCTCTCTGCATGATGAATTGATTTTTTCTTACCGACCAAAAGGAATTGTTTTACATTGTCCGGACACTGATTTATCGACGGATAATAATAATTTGGTAGTGCGCGCTGCTAACGCCATTTTTGATTATTGTGACTATCAGTCTGGAATAGAAATTACTCTTCACAAGAAAATTCCTATGACCGCCGGTCTGGGCGGGGGAAGTTCCGATGCCGCTACAACGTTAATGGCTTTAAACAAGATATGTTCCTTGGGATTGAAGAAAAATGAACTGGTAAAATTGGGAGTTAAAATAGGGGCGGACGTCCCTTTTTTTATCTTTGGAAACGCGGCCTTAGCGTCTGGGATAGGTGACAAGCTGAAGCATATACGAAACCTGCCGCCATTAGACCTTGTTCTCATTAAACCTTCTCTAGAACTTTCAACAAAAATGGTTTATCAAAGCCTCAATTTAAGATTGACAAGGCGGAAAAATAATTATAGGATTCCGCGAATTTTGGATCTGAGCGACATAGTTCAGGGTTTGCATAATGACTTAGAGTCAGTTTCATTGGAAATTTATCCTGAAGTGGCTGATTTGAAAAAAATGTTGCTCAGTCACGGTGCGCTTGGCGCATTGATGTCGGGTAGCGGCCCCACAGTCTTTGGTCTTTTTAGGAACGAAAAAGAGGCAAAAAGAGCCCTGGAGATTATAGAAAAAGAAGTTTCCGGTCAGTATAAGGTTTTTATTGCCAAGTCTTTGTAATTATTCATCTTCCTTCTAAGATTGTGAACAAAACCCTTCATCGAATGAGTTTATTGGGGCGTCGTCAAGCGGTAAGACACAGGATTTTGGTTCCTGCATTCGGAGGTTCGAATCCTCCCGCCCCAGCCAGTAAAAATTGCGGAGAATTATTTAAATGTTGGAAAGAATTAGGGTATTTTCCGGAAATGCCAATAAGGAACTGGCTGAAAAAATTTGTGGTGTGTTAGGTGTTTCTCTTGGAAAAGCCAATGTTACAACTTTCAGCGATGGAGAAACCCGAGTAGAAATTGATGAGAATGTAAGAGGCATGGATGTTTTTATCATCCAGTCCACATGTCCGCCTGTCAACATCACATTGATGGAATTGCTGATCATGATTGATGCGATGAAGAGAGCTTCCGTGGACAGAATAACGGCGGTCGTTCCCTATTATGGATATGCCCGACAGGATAGAAAGGTGGCTTCCCGCGCACCTATCACGGCAAAATTAGTGGCGGATTTAATTACCGCCGCCGGTGCCAACCGGGTTTTAGCCATGGATTTGCATGCAGGGCAGATTCAGGGATTTTTCAATATTCCTGTGGACAATCTTTTTGCCAAACCGGTATTGCTGGACTACATGAAAAAAAATTACAAGGATAATACCGTCATCGTGTCTCCGGACGCCGGAGGTGTGGAGCGGGCCAGATCCTTTGGAAAAAGACTGGATGCTTCTCTGGCTATTATTGATAAAAGACGGGAAGGGCCGAATGAAGCCGAGGCCATGAATATTATCGGCGATGTAAAAGGGAAAAGAGTGATTATTCTGGACGACATGATTGATACGGCGGGAACCGTGGTGCAGGCTGCGAGCGCCATGAAAAAAGAGGGAGCTTTAGAAATTGCCGTTTGCTGTACACATCCTGTATTATCGGGACCGGCGTTGGAACGTATCGAAAAATCAGACATTAAAGAGGCTATTGTAACCGATACCATCCCGCTTTGTGATCGTGCCAAAAAATGTAAAAAAATAAAAGTTTTGTCAGTATCCGGAATATTGGGTGAAGCGGTACGCCGTATTTATTACAATGATTCCGTGAGTTCATTATTTATATAGGAATTGATATTAGGAGGAACAAATGGAGGTAACAGATTTAGCGGCTCAAGTCCGTAAAGAACAAAAGAAAGGCCCTTCCCGCCGTTTACGGGATAAGGGATTTGTTCCGGCTGTTTTTTACGGCCGTTCTGCTGAAAATATTCTGCTGGCAGTCAAAAACGATGAATTGATTAAATTGCACAAAGATAAGAAGGATCACGCTTTTATCAAACTGCTTATTGATGATGGCGGAAGTAAAAAGATTGAGAAGCTTTCATTAATTAAGGAACTTCAGGTACAGCCGTTGACAGGAAAGCTTTATCATGCCGACTTTTATGAAGTGGATGTGAAACGCAAGATAACAATGGATGTGTCGTTGCGTTTTGTCGGCAAAGCCATTGGCGTGGAGAATGGCGGTGAATTGCAGCATTTGAAGAGAGAGGTGAAAATATCCTGTTTGCCTCTGGATCTTCCGGATCACATCGATGTGGATGTTACTAATTTGGCGATTGGCGATTCGGTAAAAATCAGAGATTTAAAAGTTGCGGAAGGGATAACATTGCTGGACAGGCCTGATACGTCAGTGGCGTCAGTCGCGGTTATTAAGGTGGCCAAGGTTGAGGAACCGGCGAAAGAAGAAGCTGCCGCAGCTGAAGAAGGCGCTGCCGCAGCCGAAGGTGAAGCTCCAGCTGCTGCTTCGGCGGAAAAAGGGAAGGCCGCTCCGGCAGAAAAAGAAAAGGGGAAGTAACTTTATAGCAGCATGTAATATTTTGGGTGATAGCGGGTGCTTCTCTCGAATTTAAAGAAAATTTTTCTAAAGCGCTTTGATGAGAGGGAGCCGATAATGTATCTGATCATGGGGCTGGGGAATCCCGGAAACCGCTACCGATATACAAGACATAACATTGGGTTTATGGTGCTGAAAGAGATAGCCGACCGATGGGAAGTGGATTTAAAACAAAAAAGTTTCAACGCTCTTTGGAATAGAGGCAAAATCGCCGGTAAGAATGTACTGTTGGCCATGCCTCAAACATATATGAACTTAAGCGGTGATGCGGCAGGTAAATTACTGACGTACTTTAAAGTGGATGTCAGTAATTTAATCGTTATTCATGATGATTTGGATTTGCCCTTTGGCGCGATTCGCCTTAAAAACGGAGGGGGGGACGCGGGTCATAAAGGGGTGAAATCCATCATTGCCTATTTTGGCTCTCCTGATTTCATGCGAATCAGAATGGGCATCGGTAAACCAGCTGACAGAACGCCGGTTGAAGATTATGTTTTGCAGAAATTTAATCCGGATGAATCGGCCTTGTTACAGCAAATCATTCAATCCGCATCCGAAGCAACCGTGGATATCATTAAATCAGGTATGCAACAAGCTATGGCTAAACACCATGCAAAAAATAAAAATATAAGTTATTAAAAGGAGGATGGATAATGTTACAAAACAAAAGAAGTATTTGGACATTTTTACTGAGCACGTTGATGTTTCTGCTCATGGCCGGCGCCGCGTTTGCCGGTGAAGCGGACATCAATCTGCCTGATCTGACGCAAGTCAGCTTTATGGGTGGCACCCTTGCCGGGTTGACCATTCTTAATGTCGGGTTACTCATCTGCATCATCGGGATGGGTTTCGGCATCATGCAGTATGTACAAACCAGGAACCTGCCCGCTCACAAGGCGATGCTGGATGTTTCCCAGACGATTTGGGAAACCTGCAAAACCTATTTGTTCCAGCAGGGCAAATTCCTCATCGCGCTGTGGATTCTCATCGCCGTATGTATCGTATACTATTTTGGCGCTCTGCAGGGAAAGGGAATTTCGGACATTATCATTATTCTGGTTTGCTCGGTTCTCGGTATTCTGGGGTCCTACACGGTGGCCTGGTTTGGTATTCGCATTAATACCGTCGCCAACTCCCGCGCCGCTTTTTCTTCATTGAGCGGCAACCCTCTCAACATTGTTAACATTTGTCTGCGTTCCGGTATGAGCGTTGGCCTTCTTCTGGTCAGCATTGAACTCTTCTTCATGATCATCATTCTGGCCTATATTCCGAAAGAACTGGCCGGACCCAGCTTCATCGGTTTTGCCATCGGCGAGTCTCTGGGTGCTTCCGCTCTGCGTATCTGCGGTGGTATCTTCACGAAGATTGCCGATATCGGTTCCGACCTGATGAAGATCGTTTTCCATCTTCCCGAAGACGATCCAAAAAACCCCGGTGTTATTGCCGACTGTACCGGTGACAACGCGGGTGACAGCGTCGGTCCGACCGCAGACGGTTTTGAAACGTATGGTGTTACAGGTGTTGCGCTGATCGCTTTCCTGGCTCTGGCACTGGCCAGCAATCCCGAAATGGGCGGCAAGCTGATTGTCTGGATTTTTGCCATGAGAATTCTCATGATCCTGACGTCTCTCGCATCGTATTTTGTCAACGATGTTATCACTAAAACAGCTTTCTCCGGAAAGAAAGAATTTAACTTCGAGCACCCGCTGACCAACCTGGTCTGGATTACTTCTATTGTTTCCATCGCGGTTACTTTTATTGCCAGTTATTACCTGCTGGGCGAGCTTACCGAACCTTATGTCGGTTTGTGGTGGGCTCTGGCTATGATCATCAGCTGTGGAACCATCGCGGGCGCGTTGATTCCGGAATTCACCAAAGTTTTCACCAGCACATCGTCACGTCATTGCGAAGAAGTTGTCAATGCTTCCAAACAGGGCGGTCCTTCTTTGAACATTCTGTCAGGTTTTGTTGCCGGTAACTTCTCTGCTTTCTGGGAAGGCCTGACCATCATGTTTTTGATGTTTATTGCTTACATGGTATCAAAGAACGCAGCTGTCGTGGCGTTGATGCCTCCGGAATTCACCTTTGCCGCTCCCGTGTTTGCCTTCGGTCTGGTGGCCTTCGGTTTCCTGGGCATGGGGCCTGTGACCATCGCTGTTGATAGTTTCGGTCCTGTATCCGACAATGCACAGTCCATTTATGAACTGTCTTTGATCGAATCCCGTCCCGATACCAAGGACGTCGTGAAAAAAGAATACGGCATTGCCCCTGACTTTGAACTGGCCAAACATTATCTGGAATCCGGTGACGGCGCGGGCAATACATTTAAAGCAACGGCCAAGCCCGTTTTGATCGGTACCGCCGTTGTTGGCGCGACGACCATGGTGTTCGGTATCATCATTCTGCTCGAACATCTTTTTGGCAATGTCGTTGCGAAACTGTCGCTGGTTCAGCCGGAAGTTATTCTGGGCTTGATTATGGGCGGCGCGGTTATTTACTGGTTTACCGGCGCTTCCACCCAGGCGGTTACAACCGGCGCTTATCAGGCCGTTGTGTTTATCAAGAAGAACATCAAGCTGGATAAGGCGGAAGCTTCTATTGAGGATTCCAAGAAAGTCGTTCAGATTTGTACCCAGTATGCTCAGAAGGGTATGATCAACATCTTCATCGTGATCTTCTTCATGTGTCTGGCGCTGGCGTTCTTTGATCCCTACTTCTTTATCGGTTATCTGATCGGTATTGCCTTCTTCGGTTTGTTCCAGGCGATCTTCATGGCCAATGCCGGCGGTTGCTGGGATAATGGCAAGAAGATTGTAGAAGTTGATCTGAAGATGAAAAACACTCCGCTGCACGAAGCCAGCGTTGTGGGCGACACCGTCGGCGACCCCTTCAAAGATACGTCTTCCGTATCCTTGAATCCGGTCATTAAGTTCACGACCCTGTTCGGACTGCTGGCCACGGAAATCGCGGTGACCATGACCAATCAGAACCTAAAAACCGGTCTGGCCGTTGCCTTCTTCCTCATTGCTTTGATTTTCGTATATCGTTCTTTCTACAATATGCGGATTTCTGAAGAAAAACTGGGCGAGTAATCTCAGTAGTACAATAAAAAGGCGCTCCTTTTGAGGAGCGCCTTTTTATTCTTTAATTTATTTCTCTGCGCAGTTGCTATTTTTTGTTAAGTTGTTCAAGAACTTTATCGCTGATATCAGTTCCCCCTGTAATAATAATTTGTTTATCCAGGACGATTTCAACCCCCACGCTTTTAACAACAACTTCGGTTGCTTTTACGATATCATTTTGAATATCATTCGTCATTCTCTTTGAGGATTCCATCAGTTCATTTCGCTTAACCTCTATTTCTTTTTGAAATTTTTCCGCCAGTTTTCTTAGATCCCCATCTGACGCATTTTTCTCTTTTTCTTTTTCATATAGTTTTTGTTTTTTTGTTATTTCGTCCTGGATCAGTTGCTCCTTTTTTTTGAGCTCATCCTGACCTTTTTTTGTCTTTCCATAGTTTGTAAAAACTTTCTGATAGTCAATATATGCTATCGTTGTCGCATTTACTGAATAAGCCATCATTACCATGATAAATACCATGATGATCATTACTGCTGTTTTTTTCATTTTCCCCTTTTTCTCCTTTTTTAATTTTTAAATTTTTATTATCATAATATCAAATTAATTAACATGGAACATTTCCCTGAGCATCATCTCTGTGCCGAAATAAGGATGATTCAATGTATTAATTCTTTTGTCTTTGCCCTTCAACATTAAGTTTAAGAAATGAAATTCTCTTTCATCCATGGGAACACTTTTTGTTCCGGCAATGTAATAGAGATCATTAAAAACACCGGATATTTTTGGAGAAACTTCTGAAAATATTAATTTCAGCGTGTTATAATTTATAACCTGAGCATCGGGAATGGGCCTGTAAGACCATTGAGTGAATATGCCGTTCTTATTCAGGGCTTTTTTTACCAGTTTGTAGAACTCAAGAGTATATAAATTACTGGAATAAACGACGGAAGGATGTTCAATATCCATGATGATCACGTCATATTTTTTTTTTGTTTCCATCAAATATTTGTAGCCATCATTGAAAATAAGATTCACCTTGGGATTTTCCAGAATATGATCGGTGAAAACATCAAAACATTTTGTTGCCTTCGGCATGACCGGATTTATTTCAACCACATCAACCGATCGAACTTTCTGATTTTTTGCTATTTCATTAAGTGTAAATCCGCAACCGAGACCGATATTCAAAACGTTCAGATTACCCCTGTTGATGGAGTTAAGAGCTATATCGGCAAAATTAATTTCACTTATTTCTTTTTGTTTAAATCCCTCAGTTGAGCATTGCACCCTGGTGTCAATATATAAATACCGGTGCTGTTCCTTATCAAATACCTCGTCAAACACGCTCAGTGCTCCATAGGGCGAGTGAGAAAAAAATATTTTATTCTTA
>CAYNWA010000002.1:93357-122873 GCA_964400795.1 uncultured Smithella sp. | reverse complement strand
TTGTTTTTCTGAAAATAAATAAGCAAACATATGAGCAAATTTACCAATATAGAAAAGAATATCAAAGTTTTTATGCCCCAGAACGGAATGAAAAGAAATCCGCTCAACAATGCTCCCAAGACAGCTCCGAAGAGATCGAAGCCGTATATAACACCTATTTTTCCCGGTAATTGTTCGATGTTGTCAATGGACATAACGATGATTGCCGGGAATACCATGCCCATTAAAATTGTCGGGAAAATAAGATAAAAAAAACTGATGATGAGCTTGTTGATCAGCAGCATTTGAGCCGATTCATTCACTGGATACAGTAGATTATAAATGAAGGGGACCAGATCATAATTGGGAAAAATTAAAACCGCGTAAAGTGCGATAAGCAATTGTGATACGAAAATGAATTTTTTTGTATCGGCTATTCTTTTTTCAAACTTACTAAAAATAAAACTTCCCAGTCCTATTCCAAAAAGAAAAATGGAAATAACGCTGGACGCTGTAATCGTGCTTTCATAGAAAAAATAGTATAAAACTTTTGTCGCGACAATTTCATAAGCTAAGCTTACAAAACCGGCCAAAAAAGCCACGGCCAGCAGCAGTTTGAAATTTGGATAATTTTTGTTTTCGATATAAGTGCCTGTCATTTATTTTGTTAATATCTCAATAAACAAATTATATCAATATTTATCAGTAACATTAAGGATAACCGGAACAACGAAGATATTGAAGAAATAAACTTACGGCATTTGAAACAAAAATTTATGAAATATTTTAGATGGGTGTGAATTCATTTAATACTGTTTATCCGTCAGACTGTAAATATTGGGGTGAGTACATACTTCATAATATTTTTTTGATATGTTTTCGGCAACATCCAGTGCGCTGGGATTGACTTTATGAATCAATGCTTCCCGAATGGCAATACGCTGGAAATTGCCGTTGGCAAGAGGAACCTTCCCCGTGTATAATTTTACAACTTCATCATTTTCTGACGGATAGATAAATGTTTGCAGGTTTATTTCCTGGTTAAGCTTGCTGAATCCTTCTTCATTGAGTTCAATTCCATTCACATTATAACGATAAGTAGAGTCATCTATTGCCGCATCGGTAATTTCTTCTGATTCATTTTCAAAAACAAATAAATTAAAGATGTCATTCTGGCTTTTAAATATTTTCCGCAGCATTTTATCGCAACTGGACATGCGATCCGCCTGATTGATGGCTTGAGAAATCATTATTTTGGAATTACCGTCGAATAAAAAAGTCGGTGCACCCTGACAATAACAGATTCCTATGCCTAACTCCAATGCCGGGAGATTATTCTCCTTGTTTTTTTCGTTGTAACTGCGGACGATTTGCAGTATTCGTATTGCCAATCCGCAGGCCCGGGCGACACTGTAATTCATCTGTCGCCCGTCTTCACTTTCGAAAATTGATAGAATAATGGCATCTCCTTCGATAAATACTTTAGAAGCTCCGTATTCAGAAAGAACGGCTGAGATGGGATCAAAAAAATTAAGGCTGAAAAGTGACGCCGGATTAAGCCCCATTTTTCTCATGGTGATGTTTATGGACATGGAACCACGGATGTCCGCTTTAATGATGACATGATTGGCTATGGGCTTTTCTTCTTTGACTTTTTCATCAGGGAGAAGAAATTCGAATAGAGAGTGATTTTCCCGCGACAATGAAATAATCTTTTCTTCTGTAACAAGGTTTACGGAATCCATTGCATCTTTAATAATGCGAAAGTTATAAAGATCACGATGATATCTGGAAAATTGTTTGAAAAACTGAATCAAATAATGTTTTTTTTCTTTTGTGGAACAGCGATGAATTCGTTTAAGGGTTTTTAATAGCGGCTCAAGCGAGAATTCATTGCCGTAAAGAGTTTTGAAACGTTTTTGCTGAGTTCTTAAAGATATTCTTGTCCAGAAATCAACTAAAAATTCCCGGATCTGTCGGGGAGACATCGGCGGACAATATTTTTCGTATACGGGTGTCATTTCGAAACCAGCTACAATTTGTCGCATAAGGCCGGAGCTTCTAAATTTACGATAAAAAAGGTTGAGCAGATTTTTCTTTGTTTTTATTTGTTTCTTGAGCTTTTCAAGAGTACTTTTAGCTTCGCCCGCCCTCATTGCTTTTTCATATTGTTCCTGGGAATCGATATAGTTGATCATCCGGTCAATATTATCGGATTCCATAATTAATAAATCAAACACGTAATTTTCGGCTTCGAAAATTCCATTAAATTCCTGAAACCTTCTTTCATGGGTGTCTGAATGCTCATCACTGAAATAGTTGTTTGATAAGTCAATCTCGCTGAGTATTTTATATATGATCGATCTGACATTTTTGTAATTATCAATATCCTCGGATCGCTGTCCCATGAGAATGTATTCTTCAATGAGAAAAAAATCGTCATTCGGATTGTTCGTATGGAATAAGGGGTTTGTGAAATAAAAACCCGGCAAAATATCGTTAGAAGAGAAATGCGTTTCTCTCAGGTCTTTCAATTTTCGGGTATTGACATCGGCTAATAATTCAAAAAGTTCTTTTCCGACAAGGCGAATGATTTGATTATTATGAAGTTTAATTTCCGATAATTTCTCTTTAATCAAGAAAACATCGTTTTGGTCGTGCTGCGGAGAAAGTTGATACATCCTGACAAGAGGTTCCATTTTGGCAACCAGGTTTTTATACTGACATTTAATTTCTTCCAGGAATAATTTTACAAGCGCCGTCTGTGCGAGAAAATCAATTTGAATTTCATGATAAATCTTGGCTTTGTTTATACCGTCGAGTAAAATGTCATTGCAGATGCGCTTCAAGGATTCTTTCTCAGTTTCGCATAAATCCTTTTTATATTCTTTGAAAAAAAACTCCGTCCGGCTGTGCTTGACCGTTAAAAGAAAAGCAGTCTTTTTGAGAGAATTGTATAATTGGGGGCTGATATGAACATCCAAGTGGATGTTATCCACTCCTAAGGACAATCTGTTTAGAGAATAATAAAGCTGATAATTTTTAATATCTAAATCTTTAATCGTTAGCGGTTGTTTTAGCGATTTCAATACGTTTAAACTTATCATAATGTCCTTCTCTTAAATTGATAAGCTACCTTGCTGCCTTGATAGGCGTTTATTAAAAATAATTCATCCGCCAATGTTATATCGATAAAAAAAGTTAACTTAATTTTTGCTGTCCCCATTCGGCTAAAAAACTTCAATGCGCTTTGCTTTTGAAGTTTAAGCCTCATTACGACTTACAGCTTTCAGTGCATTTTATTTCTGAAATCTGAATCTCATTGCTTCGTTACGAGGATAGTATGGCTTACGCTTCAAATCCTATATCACTTCGTTTCTGGGATAGTTCCACCAACCCATTTCAGTGCGTTACGCTTCTGAAACTGGGGTCTCACTCAATTAACGGCAATATCCTCTGCTTTTGATAAGTTCCAGCGCTTTACAAAATCCCAATTCACAGGCTTTTTTAACGTCGCTGCAACCCTGTGTATTCTTTTCCAGCATAAAGTAAGCCAATCCCCGGTTATTGTAAGCGTTGGCGTTATTGGGTTCCAATTTGATGGCTTTATTAAAGTCTTCAATAGCCATTTTGTAATTCTTAAGTTTATTGTAATTAATTCCCCTGATATTGTAGGCCTCGGAAAAGTCCGGCTTAAGACGAATGGTTTCGCTGCATTCATCGATGGCCTCTTTGTATTGACCAAGATTATTGTAAATAGTTGCGCGGTTAAAGTGAGCTAAAACCAGATCGGGTTGCAGACGAATGGCTGTATTAAAATCTTCAAGCGCAAGTTTATTGTCTCCCAGATTTTTATGAACAACGCCTCTTTGATTATACGTTTCGGCATAGTCAGGCTGCAATGTAATAGCTTTATTAAGATATTCAAGGGCCTTTTGCGGATCTGTATATTTTTTGCCGTCCCATAAAAGGTTTGCCTCGTTAATGAGATCCTCTGCGTTTTCGGAACTCTTTGAACAGGAAAATGTAAACAATAACGCCAAAACAAGAAAAATAAAAATCACAAATTTCTTCATAATAACCCCCATTCTTTAAATATTTAATATTAAAATTACAGTATCATAATTACTTGGAAAATTTAATAAAAAATTACTTTTTATACATTGAACATCATCACTTTATATGCAGAAAAAACTCCGCAGGATTAATGTGAAGTTTAGCCGGAGGAATCCCTCGTAAAATATTCAGACGGCTGGAACCTTCTTTAACGATCTGGTCAGCCAGATAAATCATGTCGCCACGCCGCCAATTGCCCCTGCCGTCATTTACAAGACGTAACACCAAGGGTAGGCTACGTTCCTCTTCATTTGGATAATCCATGACAAGACCTATACTTCCGTCGCTTAGTTCAACAACAGAACCGATCGGATAAATCCCCATCATATGAATGAAACGCTTTAAAAGAATCGTATCAAAACTTTTGCCTGCTTCCGCCCACATTTGTCTGAGTGCTTCATCCGGGGTGTAAGATTTCGGTCGATAGACTGTTTCGGCGGTCATGGCTTCATAGACATCAGTGATATGCAGTATCTTCCCTATGAGACTCAGATGCCCGATAAAAAGAGTTCTGGGATAGCCGGTCATGTCCAAATTAAGATGGTGTTCGAACGGGCCCAGGATAATTCTCGATCTCAAAGACGGAGTGGCATTTAACATGAGAATCTTTCTTACACCGATCACGGGGTGCGCCTTTAAAAGATCCCATTCTTCATCGGTCAACGCTCCGTGCTTCAGGAGAACTTCTTTGGGCACATCCACTTTCCCCAGATCGTGGAAAAGACCGCAAATAACCAAATGCTCAAGAGCAATGTCCGATAATTCAATATGTCTTCCCAAACAAGCCGCCAAAAGAGCGACATTGACCGAATGGGCATATAAATAATTATCATAATCCTTGAGCGTTGTTAGCCCGATCATCAGGGTTGAATCTTCCTGGATCATGTCCACAAGGTTTTGGGCAACGCGTCTGCTTTTACGTATGCCTACCATACCCTGGTTGACTTTATTCGCTACTTCTTTCACTGCTTCGATTGCAGCAAAGTATTTTTTCCGCGCCTGCTCATACCGCTCATCTTCCGGGTTTTCACCAACTGTTATGTCTTCGTCACGTTGCGGAGATAGCTGTATCCACGACACATCATGTTCACCCAATTTTTGTTCCAGCCATTCAAGAGGCTTGTCGTGTCTGATCGCATCATTCAACAGACGTACAAAAGTGATAATATCTTCTGGTAAAATGTTTCGTGAAGATCTTAGAAAATTTACATTTCCGATGCCTCGCTTTGAAAAAAACTCCGCCATGTTATAAACGATAAATGCCGCATCCCTGCGGTAGGGAAGTTTTTCTCCTCCAAGATGAAAACGACTCCGGTAAAGAAGAAGACTAATATCTCCACCGGTGGTTAGTTCATTGAGAATATTTTGAAATGAACTAACACTAGCCTGGACAAGTTGATTGTTATCCTGGTACATTCTGACGGTATTAATCATATGATACAGGGCTCTTAAAAAATCATGCCCCAATCGTTCTGGAATCGATTGCCGTTCCGACATGATTATTGTTCTCCTCTGTTTTTTTGGAAAAATTCTTTTCCTGCTTTACGCGCAATGCCGCGCAGACCGGGATAGAAACTTCGCCCTGCAGTTTCGATGACCTGTCTGGCTTCGGGTATTTTCAAGGCGGCCAAAGCCTGCGCCGCGCCTTCACGATACGCCGATTTTTTAATCCAAGCCATCCATTTTTGATGCATCAAGGTTTTACTTAGAAAAGCAACAGATTTAATCGATCCGCATTTCCCCAGCGTCTGGAAACATTCCATAATGTGTTCGGTCTGGGCAGCGCTAAATTTTTGATTTTGAAGATATTGTATCAAAAGATCTTCTGCGGTTTCATTTCTGAACTGGCTCATTTGTGCCAAAATCACCCGGCGGACCGAAACGTCCGGATCGTTAATAAACTCAAAAATTAACGAAGTTTGATGGCCGTGCACCTGACCCATCGTTTTAATGGCCATGCGCCGAATGGCTGCTGAAGGATGTCGGGCTAGTTTCAAAAGATATTTCAAGCTCTTCTCTGGTTCCTGTTTGGACAGCACTAAAACAAGCTTCTCCGCTATCTTTTCATTCGAATTGTTAATCAGAGATTCCAGGCAGCTTATATCCTGACGAACAAGCGCAATAATTGTATTTTCCACTATTTGTTCAAGCTGTGAAGGCTGTCCTAAAACAAAGAGATGCATGAGTGTCGTTACAGACCTTGGATGCAGGTGCTTAAAAATGCCGTCAAGTATTACCATTTGCCGCAAATTTAAATTGCTCCAAATAGTCTCCAGTGGTTTTAAACATTTGGCGTCTGAAGAGATATCTTTATAAAAGGATTCAATCAGTGGGCCTGCCCAGGATGTGCACAATCGTCCACTACCTAAAATTTTGCGCAAACCGTCAAGAACGATCAGAGCGGCTTCGTAATCATGACGATGATAAGAGCCTTCAAATTCCTCCGATAGAACTCCCAGGACAATTTTAAAATCTTTTTCTTCTTGGATTTGCAAAAGCATGTCTAATAGCATGTTCAGATGTTCTGTAATGGATGCTTTTTCTTCACGGGCGACCATTTCCTGCAGCTCTATTTCTTCCTGCGGTGTTAGAATAAAATAGGAGGGGTCAATGGTGATGCTGCCCGGGGCAGCGCTTCCAATGGTCTGGTCCTTGATTGGAGTGGTTTCCTCTTCTGTTTCAATTTGATCTGCGTCGTCAGGATAGGTTGTTTCTAATTTAGAAAGTTTATCAATCTGATCTGAATCTTGTTCTGAAATAAAGTCATCCGCTTTATAGAGAACATGATCAAAATGGGCTTCCCAGAATGCGGTTACAATATCTCCTTCGGGTTCGGTCGCCAGTACCGAATATCTGTGGATGATTGATAAAACTTCACTGGTTTCTTCCAGCTTTATTCCCGAAGTGAATTTCAGCCATCGGATGCCGTCCCGGAAAAGAGTGAAAGGCAGAGATCCTTCTTCAGATCGTCCTTTATGCACTTCTATCTCCTGACAGATTACGCGATCTCTTTCGACTTCAATTCTGATATCACCATATTGGCGAATATAGGCCTCGATGATTTCGTGAAGTTGACGGATGGAATTCAAACTGATGCTGTGACTCTCAGGATATAAAGATACATTTTTATATGTCAGTAAAAGATTCGAGAACAGTTTTTTGGTGTCCTCTAAAACAGCGCCCTGCACGTTCATTGCTATACCATTTAAATCATTTGTTCTTCTGTTTTATAGAATCGATGTGCAATCGAAGCAACTTTTTACAATATAACCGGATGTGAACACACAAATTAAAGTAAGTTTAATCACCAATAATCATTTTATTTCGACGTTATAACCGCTCTCGTTGTTCCCTCCAGGATCAGCTTTCTGCATGAAAAATGATAATTCGAATTTCCAATAAATAAAAGGGGATAGATTCGAATAATAAGAAAATTCTCTTTGTTGGAGTATAGGAAATACATCCTTTTCTGTCAAGTCAATCTTGTCCTAAATTTGATGTAAGCATTTTATGATGAAGCATGGAAGACTTTCCTACTCGTTAACACTCATTAGTCTTTCGTTTTTCATGATTTATCCGTTGCTATTTTTTAAAGTAAAAAATACCCGTTTTCGATTTGCTGATCATTTGCATATTTGTTTTCGTAAAAGGTCTTCCTGCGATTCCGGGACGATATGTTTCCATTTTGCGTTATGATTCGAACGCTTGAGTAAAACATTATCGTGCATATCATAACAGATAATGTCGATTAAACGAGACCTTTTATTCTTACAGTCTATTTCATGTAAGGTTAAATCATACGAAAGGTTTTCTAACTGTTTTTTCGTGTATAATCCACTTTTAACCAGTTTTTGAATATCCTTTTCACGATGCGCATTCGAGTAAGTTAATTTCCGCCAAACCCAAACAAGATTCTTCTCTTTGTATTTAATACTGGCCTTATCATATGCATAAACAGATCCATTAAGGGGTCTTCCATATTGAACCCAATCACGTTTGTCGGTTTTTTTTGTCGTCGAGGATTTTATTTCCGCTGATTTTATTTTTGCCGGCATTTTATCGGGTTTTTCGATAGAAAGGTTTTTTTCAGCCACACAAACTTTTTGATATAAAATATCAGCCATACTTTGAGCGGTAATGCTTTCCCAATCATTATCGAAGACACCTCGTTCTAAAATCTTTCCCTCTTTGTCATAAGAAATAATTTCCTTTACCCTATGGAGTCTTTTCTTGCAGTCGATTTCTATACGGGACATACTATAATCATATTGCTGGTATTTTATGGACTCTTCTGGATTATATTTCTTGATACTCTCGATTTTTTCTTTTCTTTCATTATCCGTGATGGTTTTATAACTCCAGACCGTTTGAGTATTTGCGGCTTCCGTAATATTTTTTTTACTGTAATAGTAAACACTGCCGCCTTTGCTTTTTCCGTAAAACTCCCATCCTTGATGCCTTTCCGGTGCTGAGAAACAAATAATAGGGAATACAGAAACGAGCAGCCAAGGGACCCAAAGCCATAAAGCAATAACTAAAAATTTATTTTTTATCATCTAAACTCCTGACCATTATTTATTGTGAGACTCAAATTTCAAAAGCGTATAACCTGAATATCCTAAAGGGCACTATAGGGTCACTATAGGCGCATTGAAATTTGTAAGTCGTAGTGAGTCCCAAATTTCAGAAGCTAAGCGCACTGAAATTTGTTGGACGAACTATCCAATCCCGATATATGGATTGGGAACAATCCCGCACAGCGGAGGGTAATGAGCCCCAAGTTTCAGAAACACAGTGCACTGAAACTTGCAGGTCGAATGATCCTGCATAAACATGGGTATAATACCCCGCAGCTTGCTGCGGAATTAGGGTCCAGGGCTTGCCCTGGTGTTCCTACCCGTGATTATCCGCACGCCGCTATCGCCGATTGGTTGCCTGGCAGCTTAGCATGTTTTGAATCGTTGTAAAGTATAAGTTAAATCAAGGACAGATTCCCTGACTTTTAGCGGTTTCCAAAAATTCGCAACATCCAAAAGAACATGCTTTTCGCGCATCTTGACAGCCAAGGTCTATCTCGCCCTGATTAAAATAAACAAATCCTCTACTTTGATAAGCCATCGGTAAATTGGTTTGTAATGTGATGACTTCATTAAAATCCTCGATGGCAAGTTTATATTGATTGAGTTTGGCGTAGGCAACCCCTCTGTTATGATAGGCATTGGCATAATCTGAATTCAGACGGATGACTTCATTATAGTCTGCTATGGCTCGTTGATATTGTCCGAGATTATCGTAAGCCATGCCCCTGTTGTAGTAAGCGGCGGCAAAATCCGGTTTCAGACGGATGGCTTCATTGCAGTCTTCTATAGCGCGTTGATATTGACCTATGATGTAATAAACCTTGCCCCGTATCAGATACGCCTGATAATTATTCTTGGTGACTTTCAGCGTATGATTAACGAGATCCAGGCTGTTTTTCCAGTAACGGCATTGCTGCCATGTTAAAACAGCAAGAAAGAGTATGAAGGCTATCCCTATTGGAAATAAAACCTTTTTACGCGTGTTTTTCCGTTGGAATAAAAGCGGTATGCCCCAGGCAAGCATGATACCGATACCGATCGACGGTAGATAAGTATATCGGTCGGCTTCTGAACGGGCACCGAGATTGAGGATCGGTATAATCCCTATAACGGGAATGAGGGTTATTCCATACCATAACCATCCCACAAGAAGTTGCGGTCTCCATTTCCTTGTTACAATAACGGCAAAACTGATAAAAAATATCAGGAACGTGGCGCTCAAAACCTCCCAGAGGGGAGGCTGATCCGGAAAAACATAGAACGCAGCCAGATCAAAAGGCCAAAATGTTTTTTCCAGGTAGTTCGCAAAAGAAACCAGTGCATTGGCGATCCGCAATTCCAGGGGGAAAAAATATTGTTGTATCTGCTCCGGGGAATGGCCAAACGGTTTATATTGCGTGTAAATGGTCATGATGGAAAAAACGGCTGATAAAATAAAAAAAGGTATTTTTTCCCGCAGTTGCCATAACGGAATTATGCCTGCCATCTTTTTCTCTGACGATGTTTGTTCTCCGGTATAATATGTATTCCCGTCTGGAGTTTCTTTTGGCGCGTCGGTTTGATTTGCCAGCGGTGTGGGTATCGTATCCTTAAAAACTGTTTTCGTTTTCGGAAACTGAAGACGGTTTAGAGGCCAATAATCGAGAAGGATCATAATGACAGGCAGCGTAACGACAATCGTTTTACTCATCAGGCCTAAGGTAAAACATAGCAAAACCGGTAAATATCTTTTCAGGGTCGGTTTCTCTGTATAAAAAACATACAAGTAAAGTGTCAGCATCCAGAAAAACGCACTTAAGACGTCTTTACGTTGAACAATAAAGGCAACAGATTCCACCCTCAGAGGATGAAGGGCGAACAACGCAGCGACGAATGCACTCTTCCAGACGGCGCCGGTCATCCTGTGGAAGACTGCAAACAGCAGCAGTGTATTCAGAATATGAAATATCAAGTTTGTGAGATGGTAGCCCCCGGCATTCAACCCGTAAAATTGATAATCGAGCATCCAGGAAAGCCATGTCAACGGAAACCAAAACTGACCATAGGTTGAACTGAAAGCCCAGCGAATTCCTTCCAAAGTGACACCGGATTGGATGTATTTGTTGTCGACAATATAAAAATCATCGTCGATATTGATGAAATAAAACTGATTAACCTGCCAGTAAACAGCAAGCGTCATTAAAGTTAAAAAGATATAAACTGTAATTTTTAAACCAAAGTCTTTTTTATTGAACATGGTAACCTGAGTGTGTATTTATACCATATATTAAATTATTGCTCAGCCTTTTTTAGTGTATTGGGGATAACAGAAAACAGAGATATCAGAGAATTAGTTGCGGAATTCAACGGTAGAGTTAAACACTGAAACATCAAAGCTCTGCGGGAGTGAAGTGTCACACAAGGAGTGTAAGGAGTGTGCTCACTTTTTCCTTCCTGTAGGCTACTCCCGCAGATGTGACATCATACTGATAAAATAAATGTTATCAATCCCCCGAAAGAGGGATTTTTTCTTCACGCATTGATTGTGCTGCCGCATTCTTTGTCAGATTGTGTTTATGCTTGAACAAGGGAATAAATTCATTGCGGCGCCTTATGATACCCCGCTTTGACGGCATCGGCTTCGGAATCAAATTCTACACGGTGATAAGCTTTAACGGCATTGTAGTATTTCATGCCGGGGAGATGATATCTTTTGCTATCGCTATTACCGATAACTTTTATTTTCTTCGTTTCCTCCGGTGCTGCAACGGGAGTGACCTCCGGTACCGGAGCTGTCGTGGTCTCCGTCGTCGGAGTTTCCGTTACCTCTGGAGCCGGGGTTGGTATTGTCTCTGGTGCTGGCACCGGCGCTGGCGCCAGCATTGGTATCGCCTTCGGTGCCTGAGCAACCGGTGGTGCGGGCACAGTTATAAAATCAAATGCAGGGATAAGACCGTATATCTTTAACAGAATGATTATTGCACAAATTGTAAACAACGCAGCGATGACTGCTTTTATCCATCGCGTTTTCTTAACCGGAGGCCGTTCTTTTATTAATATGCTTTTTTTATGAACAGAATCAACGGGAGGGCGTGCTTTTGTATTTACGTTGTCTGCTTGAGCAGGCTCAACCGGAGAGGGTTCTTTTGTTTCTGCAATATCAGAATAAATCGGAGACAGTTTCTTCTTGATTAATTCAGCTTTATTGGACTTCAGTTTCCAGGTGATGTAATCCTCCAGTTTTTTAATCGCGTCGCTGGGGGGACCGGAGAATTCCACACCCGCTTCATAGGATTCATCCTCAATGAGCACTTTAACCCATTTAACTTTTCCGAGAGAACTGATCTGTTGCCGTAATCCCTTTGATGCAAACTCTAATTCAATGAGGGAATCGACAGGCAGAAGAATATTCGTCTGAATTTTTGCGCCACCCGCGGAGATATCCTTGGTGAAATTGTCTATTATTTTTTCTTTCGGGAAATTATTCTCTCCGGAGACCACGGTGATCGTAATTTCATTTTCTTCCTTAATTCTTGGCGTTTTTCTTCTTTCTTCCATATTCCTCGTCGCCTTTCGAATGCCCGGGTTCCATATTTACTTCAAATTCTCATGATTGTGAGACTCAAATTTTAAAAACGAATACCCTAAAGGGCACTATAGGTGCATTGAAATTTGTAAGTCGAACAATCCCGCACAGCGGAGGGTATGATACCCCCGCAGCTTGCTGCGGAATTAGGGTCCAGGGCTTGCCCTGGGGTTCATACCCGTGATTTACATTTTCAATATAATAAAAATCATTTTTTAATGTCAAGGCAAGATTCACCGGCGACTAAATATGTAAACGATTATCGCTGCTTTGTCCTCCGCTGGCGGAGGTGTCCCGATGCGAAATCGGGACGGAGGTGGATCATAGACTCCCCTATGTAAATTGATTAAAAATTGCGGCAATATCCTCTCCCAACCCCCTCCAGAGGGGGACATGCTCAACGATAATATTCATTATTTAAACATTTAATTGCCGGAGCAATATTAAGAATTTTTATCTTGTAAAACATCGCCATTTTGATATTGAAACATACGGATGCATTTCCCGTTAGTATAATTATTAATTTCAACAAATGCGGAGGTTGCATGATGAAAAGATTCTTCCCTTTATCGTTTGTCGTTTTTTTCATGATAGCATTGACTGGATGTAATTTTCTCACCCTGTCCAAAGGGCAACTTGACCCGCAGGACAAATGTGAAAAGCAGTCTGAAAGGTGGGCCAAATCTTATCAGCAGAAATACCCCAGTGATGACATTACCTATGAAAGTCACCATAACAGAAAACTGAATAAATGTTTTATCCTAGTAGAGTATTCAAAGTCCCAATTAAAGAGCTTGAAGAATATCAACGAAAATAAAATATACGGATCATTTCTTTCCAGAGAAAATAGCAAAACCATTATTTGTAATGTTTTGGAAAAGAAATGTAAAAATGAAAAAGAATGGGATTTGCTTGTTAAACCTTACATGGACGAATAACCGGTTTTGACCGGAGATGTTGATTTTTTTAATGGTGCCTCAATGATCCACAGGACTTTAGGAATAACGACCTTTTTCATGATATTGATGCTGCCTTTCTGCGTCTATTCCTCTGTATTTTCATTACTTGATGAGAAAAAAGAACAAGAAGCAGCGTCGCAGGATTTACAGGCGTTGCAGAACAAATGTGAGCAACAATGTAAAAATTTATATAAACATTTTGATTTAAAAAGAGTCTCCATCTATGAACATTACTATAATGAAAAACTCAATAAATGTTTTGTAATCATAAGCAATAAAAAAAATACCGAAAAATATTTATATGAAGTGAACGATCACGACGTAAAAATTCGCGGAATTTTCATTCAGGCGGGTAAATCGGTGGAGTTCTGTCTTGTTTCCAACAAGGGGTGTCAATCTGAAGAAGAACAGGCGGAGAATCCCCCGGTAAAATCCTATACCAGATGCAAGTCTTTATCAGAATGGAACAAACTGGCACAACCTTACACGGAAGAATGATGAAAAAGATATGACCATACCTTGCTTCTTTCCAAGGTCCTTGCCAAAGTACTACGTTTTCTTCTCCTTAATTTGTCATTGCCCGACACCGACCGGGCAATCCAGTATTCCCGATCATCAATCAGCCAAGTCAAAAAAAGACTTGGCTGATTGGTTGTATGCCTAAACGAACACTTTTCGTTGCTTTTTGTAAATGATTAATACAAATTGATGCCGTTAGCTCTTATAGTTTATGTTTTTTTTAAAAATGAAATTAAACACTCCCCTTTATTCTCCAAAAATATTTTTATAGTTGCAATGTTATCAAGAAATTGTATTATCAGTTTCAATAAGCAAAAAAATAGTTTCTCTGAAGGCAATCGATGTATATTTCTAAAATGATCATTGAAAGGTACAGATGAAATTAAACATACACACACCAAGACAATCATTAAACAAAGCTTTCCTGAAAATTAAACCAAATAAAAGTATATTGTTTGCCACATCCAAAAGGCGCGGCACAGTAAGCAAATAATCGGCCATAAGGAAAGATATATAAATGAAAGAACCTGTGCCATTTCCCGAAAACTTAAAAGAATTCATCCAATCTTGTAAATGGACTTTTGCCAAAACAATGCCCGAATGGCCGCATGAATACATTGTGCGGGATAAAGTTAACGACAAGGAATTATTTGTAGCTTTAGCGCGCCATATTTGTGAGCATGGTTTTGAAGGGCGATTTTATAAGCGTGTTTTAACTTACTTTGCTGAAGATGGGCTACTCTATTGGACAATGGGCGGACCAATCGAAGAAACGACTATTATCAATAGATGTAGAGAGGAAGGTTCTTACGAAAATCGGCTCAAAGCCGGAACGCTACCAAAGCAAAAAGTGTAACGGTTAAATCTAATTTATCAAATCATATTAGGAGATATTCAAACCCCTTGAATCGATTCAATTTTATTCTTGCAATGTCGCCAAGAAGTTGTATTATTAAATCCGTTTTAAAATAAACAAAACGTAAACAATCAAAGAAAATGACTAATAAAAAAGAGTTGTCAGAAAGAGATATCTGCACACAATTCATTACACCTTCACTGGTTAATGCTGGTTGGGACGTCGAAAGACAGATTCGCGAAGAAGTCTTTTTTACTGATGGTCGTATTTTTGTAAAAGGAAATAAAACTGCACGTGGCGAACGCAAACGGGCTGATTTTATTCTCTACCTTAAACCCAATATCCCCATAGCAGTTATTGAAGCTAAGGATAATAATCATTCCGTTGGCGCAGGATTACAGCAGGCTTTGAAATATGCCGCGATACTAGATGTACCTGTCGCGTTTAGTTCCAACGGCGATGGTTTTATTATGCATGATCGTTCCGGTTTTTCGCATCCTATCGAACAGGATTTAACGTTAGATACTTTCCCGTCGCCTGATGCGCTCTGGGCAATCTATAAAAAATATAAGCGAATTGAAACAACCGAACAGGAAGAAATAGCGTCTTTTGATTATTTCTTCGATGGTTCAGGTCGTGCGCCGCGTTATTATCAGCAGATTGCGATAAATAGAACTGTTGAAGCTATTGCACGAGGACAGAATCGTATCTTGCTTGTTATGGCAACTGGCACTGGTAAAACATATACAGCATTTCAAATAATCTATCGTCTCTGGAAAAACGGCCAGAAGAAAAGGATTCTATTTCTGGCAGATAGAAATGTTTTGATTGATCAGACAAAGCGCAACGACTTCAAACATTTCAAAGATCGCATGACGATCATTAAAAAGAAGAAAATAGACAAGGCCTTTGAGATATACTTGGCATTGTATCAGGGGCTGACAAATTACAATGAAGACAGAGATGCTTATAAGGAATTCAGTAGAAATTTCTTCGATCTGGTTGTTGTTGATGAATGTCATCGTGGCAGTGCCGATGCAGACAGTGCCTGGCATGCAATTCTGAAATATTTTAACTCCGCAACACATATAGGTCTGACTGCCACACCTAAAGAGACAAAAGAAATATCCAATATCGAATATTTTGGAGAACCAATTTATACATATAGCCTCAGACAGGGTATTGAGGATGGTTTCTTGGCGCCTTATAAAGTTATCCGTGTCGGGTTTAATACCGATCTGGAAGGCTGGCGGCCGGAAGAAGGGAAAACGGACAAAGACGGCAACGAGGTTGAAGATAGAATTTATAACACCAAAGATTTTGATAAGACGCTGGTGATTGATGAAAGAACACAATTAGTTGCAAAAAAAGTATCTGAATATTTAGCAAAGACAGACCGTTTTGATAAAACAATTGTCTTTTGCGTGGATATAGAACACGCCGAACGAATGCGTAAGGCACTGACAATTGAAAATCCCGAACTGGTTAAAGAAAATTACAAATACGTGATGCGCATAACCGGCGATGATGAAGAAGGGAAACGCGAGGTGGATAATTTCATCAATCCGGAAGAACGCTATCCAGTTATTGCAACAACTTCAAAATTAATGACAACCGGCGTCGATGCGCAAACCTGTAAATTGATTGTGCTCGATTCCAACATCAAATCAATGACTGAATTCAAACAGATTATTGGACGCGGGACTCGTATTAATGAAGAATATGGCAAAACTTTTTTCACCATTATGGATTTTAGAAACGTAACCGATCTTTTTGCCGATCCGGCTTTCGACGGTGAACCGGTGATGATCAAGACGATTAAAGGCGAAGATAAATTGACCGATGATGATATCCATCCTGATGACGGTCAGCCGGTTATTGATCCTGAAACCGGAACAATGGTTGATTTCGAGATAGGTGGGCGCACTGCATACCCGGAACAACCGGAAATAGTTACTGGGGGCAAAATCATTTCGGAACCCAAACCCAAAATTTATGTTGCGGGTGTGGATGTTTCCGTTCTCAATGAACGAGTTCAACATCTTGACGGTAAAGGCAGGCTCATTACCGAAAGCCTCAAAGATTATACAAAGAAAGGTCTCTTGAAAGAGTTTCGTTCACTTGATGATTTTCTGTCACGCTGGAACGGCACAAATAAAAAGAAAGTAATTATTGAAGAATTGGAATCACACGGCGTAATACTGGATAATTTACTGGATGAAGTTAAAAAAGATTTGGATATCTTTGATTTGATCTGCCACATCGCGTGGGATATGCCCGCGCTTACCCGCAGGGAGCGCGCGGAGAAAGTCAGAAAACGAAATTACTTTACAAAATATGGCGACGAAGCACGAACAGTTATTGCTGCGCTTTTGGATAAATACGCTGACGAAGGAATTGAAAATATCGAAGACCTTTCCGTTTTGCGTATCGAACCTTTTAACAAAATTGGAACACCGGCGGAAATCATCCAGATATTCGGCGGCAGGGATAAATATTTACACGTTATAGAAGAACTTGAACATGAACTCTACGCAGCAGCTTAAGGACATACAATGAAAAATATAGGCAACATTATTAAAACACTCCAAAACATCATGAGAAAAGATCCCGGCGTTTCCGGCGATGCACAGCGCATTGAACAATTAGGCTGGTTGATTAGCCTGAAAATACTGGATGACAAAGACAAAGAACTTAAACTGATTAATGATTCTTATAAATCACCAATACCAAACTATCTGCAATGGCGCAAATGGGCAGGTGATGATGAAGGTGATACCGGCGATGAATTAAAGAAATTTGTTGATGATACGTTGATTCCCAAGCTTAGAAATCTTGATGTAAGTGCCGGCAATAAACGTGCTTTAATTATCCGTGAAATATTTGAAGGCACAAATAACTACATGAAAAATGGCACTATTATTCGTCAGGTGCTTAATGAATTAAACAAGATTGATTTTAACAGTTCGGAAGACCGTCACGTTTTCGGCGATATCTACGAAACAATTTTACGCGATCTGCAAAGCGCAGGTAATTACGGAGAGTTTTATACACCACGTGCCTTGACGGAATTCATAACCGAAATGGTGAATCCACGGTTGGGCGAAAAAGTTCTTGACCCTGCCTGCGGTACAGGCGGCTTTTTGACCAGTGCCATTGAAAATATAAAAGAACAGGATGTCAAAGGTGTTGATGATCTCAAGGAATTGGAAAAAACAATTCATGGCATGGAATTAAAACCGCTTCCTTTCATGCTTTGTGTCACCAATTTAATCCTTCATGATATCGAAGTGCCCAATGTTGATTATACTGACAGCTTGAATCGGGAATATACATCCATCGGACAAAAAGACAGGGTTGATGTGATATTGGCTAATCCACCGTTTGGCGCATCCGTTGCCGATAAAGTGGAAACAAACTTTCCTGTGAATTTTAGGACGACAGAAAGCGCCGATCTATTTTTAATGTTGATGGTGCGTTATCTAAAAGACGGCGGGCGCGCCGGCATTGTTCTGCCGGATGGCTCGCTGACAGGCGACGGTGTTAAACAGCGTATTCGTCAGCATTTTCTGGAAAATTGTAATCTGCATACAATTGTTCGTTTGCCTAACTCGGTGTTTCAACCTTATGCCAGCGTTGCAACAAATCTTCTCTTCTTTGAAAAAGGGAAACCGACAAAAGAAATCTGGTACTGGGAGCACAAACTTCCAGAAGGCGTGAAAGCCTACAGCAAAACCAAGCCGATTCAGAAAAAGGAATTCGACACCCTTAAAAAATGGTGGAAGAAGCGCAAGGAAAACGAACATGCTTGGAAAGTCACCATAGATACAATTATTGAAAATGGCTATAGCCTTGATATTAAAAATCCAAATATAACTGTGCCACCGCATGAATATACAAGCTCAGAACTGCTTTCCATGCTTCATGATTCCTTTAAAAAGAGCGGTCAATTAATTGAAAAACTCAAAGCCGAGCTAAAAAATGACTAAATGGCACACAACTAAAATCAGCAAGTTTTTAAAAGAACGGGAAGGCAGATATGATCCTGCTGACAAAGCCGTGCAATACTTGAAGCGGCTGAATAAAATAGATTTTTCAGGTGAAATACATCTGTCTGACAAAAATTCAAAAACGGATATGATTATTGTTGAACCAGGTGATCTTGTTATATCTGGCATTAATGTTTCAAAAGGTGCATTGGCTGTTTATCATGGAGATGAGCCCATTACTGCTACTATTCATTATTCATCTTATATTTTTGATGAGTCACAGATTGATATCGAATACTTTAAGCGTTTTGTAAAAAGTCAATCTTTTGTTCAGACACTGAAGGAGCAAGTTAAAGGTGGGATAAAGACTGAAATTAAGTCGAAACATTTTCTGCCTCTTGAAATAAAATTGCCAAATATTGACGAGCAAAAAGAAATCATTTCATTCTTCAAAAAAGTCGAAAATGAGATGGCGGAATTAGGCGGAGAAATAGACCTCCAGCAGGGTTATTTAAAAAAATTACTACAGCAAATATTGCAGGAAGCTATTGAAGGGAAACTTACCGCCGATTGGCGAAAGAAAAATTCAAAATTAATCAGCGGTGAAAATCATGCCTCAAAATTACTCGAAAAAATCAAAGCCGAAAAAGAACGATTAATAAAAGAGGGTAAAATAAAAAAAGAAAAACCACTTGCGCCAAATCCAGGTGATGAAAAGCCGTATGATTTGCCGGAGGGTTGGGTATGGTGTAGATTAGGTGAAATTAGTGCGAAGATAACGGATGGAACACATCACTCGCCAATTAACTTAGCCTCAGGTAAATATAAATATATAACTGCCAAAAACATCAAGAATGAAGGAATTGATTTGACAGAAATAACTTATGTATCGTCAGACGTTCATAAGGAAATTTATATGCGTTGCAATCCCGTAAAAGGAGACATTCTATATATTAAAGATGGAGCTACAACAGGTATAGTAACTATAAATAATCTTGATGAGGAATTTAGTATGTTGTCCAGTGTTGCCTTAATTAAACCAATGATAAATAGAACATATTTAATGTATGCTATGCGTAGCCCTTTGTTTTATAAAAATACGCGCGCTGATATGTATGGTGTCGCAATTACACGTGTTACCCTTGAAAAAATTGTTAATTCTATCCTTCCGATACCACCATTATCTGAACAAGATGCCATTGTTGAGCGGTTAGATAAATTTATGACTATGGTTGACGAATTGGAAAAACAAGTCACCGAACGCAAAAATTACTCCGAAAGACTTATGCAATCGGTATTACGCGAGGCGTTTTCATAATAAACTTAAATGAGGAAAATATCGAAATGACACCATTGAATAACAAAGATCATTTGCACGGCAAGGTTGCTGTTTTTATTGATGCGGCAAATATAATCCATTGCTACAAAGATACACAATGGAAAATTGATCTCAAAAAACTTAAAAAATATTTTGAATCTAAATGTAAGCTTGTGGGTATTTATTATTATAGCGCTTATTTTGAAGAATCTACTACACAAAAATCATTCTTTGAGATGCTTAGCCGGAAAGGTTTTATTTTAAGAATGAAAAAAATAAGAAAAATTTCCAATAAGGACGGCACTATTACGCTTAAAGGAAATTGCGATACGGATATTGTCGTTGATGCTATGGCTAGAATAAAAAAATATGATACAGCCGTTATCATGAGTGGCGATAGTGATTTTGTGTCCTTGGTTAATTTATTAAGGGGCAATGGTAAAAAGGTCGTAATCATTTCTACGCGATGGCATGTTGCAAAGGATTTGATAGCTGCTGCAGATCACTATTGTGATATCAATAAATTTAAAAACGAATGGGAGCTTGAAGAACCCTAAAATCACAAAACCCGCTTGAGCCTTGCGACTACAAACGGGTTTCGGATGACTTGTCTGATTATCTTCTAGCGCTCATTGTAACCGCTGTCAAGCGATTTTTGGGGGTATAGACTAAAAATTTTGTTAATTAAAGATGCTTGAAGTCTTTAAGTATGGCTTCGTAACTGCTTGATAAAATAGGTTAATTTAAAATTTGTATCATAAATATTCAGATGGAGAAATTTTATGACCACTCAGCGTTATTCGGTAACACCACATCCTATTGAAACTTTATTGACATGGGTAAAATCAGGTGAGATTGCTATTCCAGAAATACAGCGCCCATTTGTTTGGGATGCTACAAAAGTACGCAATCTTCTTGATTCTCTTTATCAAGGGTATCCAATCGGTTATCTTATAGTATGGCGTAATCCTACAGTTAAACTCAAAGACGGTACATCTTCATCGGGTAAACGTATTCTGATAGATGGTCAACAGCGTATTACAGCGCTTATGGCAGCCTTACTTGGTCGTGAAGTATTAACAAAAGATTATGAAACCGTCCGTATCCGCATTGCATTCAATCCGGTAAAGGAACAATTTGAAGTTTCTAACCCTGCCATTCAAAAGGATGCGGCATGGATTGCAGATATTGCTGAACTGTTTGCTCCTGATTCAAAGTTGCTTAAAGTTACAAAAGCCTATGCTTCTAAAAACGAAGGCGTGGATGAAGATACGCTTTTTGGTTCGCTCGAAAAATTGCGTAAAATCATTAATAACCACGTCGGCGTTATTGAACTTGCAGATGATTTGGACATTGAAACTGTTACTGAAATATTTATCCGTGTCAATTCAGCCGGTGCTGAACTCAGTCAGGCAGATTTTGCGATGTCAAAAATAGCAGCCAACGAAACATACGGTGGCAATAATCTGAGAAAAGCGATTGATTATTTCTGTCATCTGGCTGTTGCACCAGATTTCTATGAGCGAATTAAAAAGGGCGATTCTGCGTTTGCTTCGTCTGAATTTTTTCCGAAGATGGCTTGGCTTAAAGACGTAAACGACGATTTATATGATCCTTCCTATACGGACATGCTGCGCGTTGCTTTTACATCGGAATTTGGACGAGGTCGGTTACAGGATTTGGTGGCCTTACTATCAGGACGTAATTTTGAAACGAAACAATATGAAGAAGCTGTTGCCGAACAGTCTTTTGCAAGACTCAAAAAAGGCATTTTGAATTACATGAACAGAACGCATTTCGATCGTCTAATGATGATTCTGCGTTCGGCGGGTTTCATAACAAGAGATCTGATTGGTGGACAGAACTCTGTCAACTTCGCATATATTTTATATTTACGTGCGCGCACCGAAGGTTTACCGGCTGCTGATATTGAACAAATTGTCCGTAGGTGGTTTGTAATGTCCATGTTAACAGGACGCTATGCGGGGACGCCAGAGTCTGTGTTTGACTTGGATATTCGTCAGATAGAAGCGCGTGGTGTTATGGCGTATGCTAATGCTGTCGTGGATGCTGAACTATCTGATAGCTTCTGGTCAGCACTTTTACCTCAAAACATGGAAACATCTTCAAGCATCAGTCCTTATTTTCTTGTTTATAAAGCTGCACAGGCAAAACTTAATGATAAGGGATTTTTATCACGTGATATTTGTGTATCGGATTTGCTTCTCAATCGCACAGATGTGCATCATTTATTTCCCAAGAAATATCTCAAGGTTAAAGGTTTAAGTCGAGGCCAATATAACCAGATAGCAAATTTTGCGTTAACGCAAAGTGAAATCAATATTGCCATTGGAGCAAAACCACCCAAAACCTATTTTGCGGAACTCAAAGAACAGTGTCATGGTGGTAAGAAAAAATATGGAGGCATTACTGATTTTGATGAGCTTAAGGAAAATCTCAAAGTTCACAGTATCCCGGAAGACATATTTGATGGTTTGTCAGATGATTATACTGGTTTCCTGGAAGCGCGGCGTAAATTAATGGCAGAGAAAATCAAAAAGTATTTTAAGAAATTATAACGTATGCTAGAAATGTAATCTTTTATTCAGTGCTGAATGAAATTTCATGAAAATAATCAAGTATTCGTTAAGTGGTCAAGCCTGCTCATTAATATACTGTGTTGAAAACTGTAATTCACAGTGGCACTATTGCCCGGGGTAGTCCACCCCCCCCTCCCTAAAGGGGTATTTTTAAAGAGCAATTTTTGGATAAAAAACTCTCTGATATACAAGTAAAAGATACAATAGTCCGCACTGTTGAACTTTGGGCTATGCAATGTGGGTTATTGATTGGCATTCCATGCGGCTCTATATTCATCATTCAATATGGCAAAACAAGATTTAAACACCTAAATCCAAGAGTGCTGTTCGTAAAATTGATTTGCCTGATGATCTGATTGCTGAATTACGTAAATGGAAACTTGCTTGCCCGTGATATGTTGGAGAAGACTTTTTTAAATTTCGTTAGAAATCCGTTAGAAAAACCACTCCAAAATGCAAAAAAGGAATTAACTGCATCAGCTAACTCCTTGATTTAATTGGTAGCGGGGAGAGGATTCGAACCTCTGACCTTTGGGTTATGAGCCCAACGAGCTACCGGACTGCTCCACCCCGCGATATTAAAAAACCGGTGACTTTACAACATTATCTCCTTTGTTTGTCAAGGAGTTATTTTGTCATATAACCCATCAAACGGTAGATTAACTTGGCCGTCATGAAATCCGGCGCGATATTGCCGGAAACCGGCGCCAGTTCCACCACATCAAAGCCGCGGATTTTGCATTTCTGCGAAACCGCTTTCAGCAGACGCAAAACGTCGCGCCAGTAAATACCGCCCGGTTCCGGCGTGCCGGTGGACGCCATGATGGACGGATCGAAAACATCCAGATCAATGGTGACAAAAACATCGCCCTGCAAATCTTTACAGATTTTTTCACACCAGTTTTTTGTTTCTGAAACGAAATCGGCGCTGTAGGATTTCACTTTGCTTTTTGGCAAAAAATCTCCTTCTTCTTTACTCATGCTTCTGATACCGACCTGAACCAGCGGACAGATCTCTGAAATTCTTCTGGCGACGGACGCGTGACTGTAAGGGCTTCCCTGGTAGCTGTCCCGCAAATCGGCATGGGCGTCCAGTTGCAGCACGGAAAGTTTTGGATATTTTTCTTTTACGGCCTGCACCGCTCCCAGCGTGATGCTATGTTCTCCGCCCAGCATGACGGGTATTTTATCCATGGCGACGATTTTGGAAATCTTTTTGCGCACGTTGTTGATCATATTTTTCGGTCCGCGGGCGTCAATGTCTACCGGTAGCGTCGTGTGAATTCCGGCCAGGTAGGTTTCTTTTTTTAATTCTTCATCATAGAGTTCCATGTTGGTGGAAGCCTCGATGATGGCTGCCGGTCCCCGGCGGCTCCCCGGTTGATACGTTGATGTTAAATCGTAGGGAACCGGAACAACGACAAAGGTTGCTTCGCGTAGCGAATGCGCGGGATAAATTCCTCCAAAGTTCATAGCTCTAATCCTTTCTTATCATCAGTGTTCACATGTTTATAAAAAATTTTAACCTCGGTAATGCCGGAGAGAAAAATTGTTGTTGTCATAATATAAAAATGAATAATGTTGAATCCAGTCGCCGAGCGTGGCAAAAACTCTTTTTTTACCGGCAACAGTATAATAATTTATGCTGGGCACATGGCAATGTCCGAGGATGACCGCGTCGTACCCTTTCTGAAACGTGGCCAGAGCGAAAGAGGACATTTTTTTTAACAGGACGTCGCCTTTTTCTACAGTCAGTTCCTTGCTGGTTGTGGAACAAAATCTGGCGATTTCCCAGCGGATCGCGGCCGGCAGGAAGCGCTGAAAATTGTAAAAGGCCCGGCTGCGCAGAATCCTGCGCAGCAACATATAGCCTTTATCCGTGCTGTCCGTGGTGTCGCCGTGGGCAATTAGCGCGTTCAGATCATCCAGTTTCGCGTCGGTAAATTCCTCATACACTTCCATTCCCAGAACATCATGGAAATATTCTTTCATAAAAAAATCGTGGTTTCCCTCGCACAAATGAATGCGGATGCCCGCTTTTTGCAGTTCAATTAATTTTTCAATCACCGGTTTAAATTCTGGATTGATTTTTTCCTTTCGGCAAAACCAGAAATCAAAAAAATCGCCGGCGATGTAAAGGTCGTCAATCAGATTATTGCCGGTGTTGACATCATGATGGTCGTCAACGGCCTGCATATTTCCTGCTTTGATGTCGTCAAAGAAATCCATTATTTTTTTGTATTTTTCATCATCCGCTTTTCTTAAATGAGCGTCGGAAATAAAAATGGCCTTCATAATAATCCCTTATATTCAGTGCGATTATGCTTTAGCAGATACCTTTTGTCAGGTCAATAAACAGCTTTTGAATTTGCTAAAAAATATTATTACTCCGGCAATTAAATGTGTAAATAATGAACATTATCGTTGAGTATGTCCCCCTCTGGAGGGGCAACTTTTCTTTGTCCCCCTCTGGAGGGGGTTGGGGGAGGATGTTGCCGCAATTTTTTAATCAATTTGCATATGGGAATCTATTATCCACCTCCGTCCCGATTTCGCATCGTCGGGACATCCGGCATTCGCCGGACTGTTGCCTCCGCCGGCGGAGGACAAAGCAGTGCCTCATTATTTGATTCTTGTCTTATGGCTGTTTTTTTGCTAACTTCCGCAAAGATTAATGATAATTTTTAAAAAAGGCATAAACAAAATGGTAAAAAAACAAAATATCATCAAACGCGCGAAAGACGTGTTAAAAATTGAAGCGCAAAGCATTTTGCGTCTGGTGGATAAAATTGACAACGACTTTGCCCGGGCGGTTAATTTGATATGTAGGTCCAAGGGCAGGGTGATCATAACAGGTATCGGCAAATCGGGACTGATCGGCAGAAAAATTGTTGCTACGTTGACCAGCACCGGAACTCCGGCTCTATTTCTGCATCCCGTGGAAGGTCTGCATGGCGATCTGGGCATTGTCACCAAAGAAGACATACTACTGGCCATTTCCAACAGCGGTGAAACCCGGGAACTGATGCCGGTGATCAATTCCGTTCGTCATCTCGGTGCTCCGATCATTGCTTTTACAGGCGGTTTGTCGTCAACCCTTGCGCAGGTGAGCGACATTGTCATTGATGTTTCCGTGGAAAAAGAAGCCTGCCCGTTTGACCTTGTTCCCACGTCCAGTTCCACCGCCGCTCTGGCGATTGGCGATGCTCTGGCCATCGCGCTGCTGGCCGAAAAACAATTTAATGAAAAAGATTTCTATAAATTTCATCCCGGTGGCAACCTGGGATCACGTCTGAGGGAAAAAGTTGGCGAAGCCATGATTACCGGGAAGAAAATTCCCCGGGTGTTTACCGGAGCGTCCGTGCAAAAGGCGATAGAAGAAATAAATCGCAAGAATGTCGGTTTTGTTTTGGTTACCGACAGGAAAAATAAATTGCTGGGGATTTTAACCGATGGCGATGTGCGCCGTCTGATCAGCAAGGGCATGTCTTTTGAAGGGAAAACCATCGACAAAATAATGACACCCAATCCCCTGACAATTGATGAAAAAATTTCTCTGGCTCAGGCAATGGAGCTGATGCAGAAAAAAGAAATAACGTCTTTTGCCGTGGTCAATGAGAAAAAAGAGCTCAAGGGATACGTGCATCTGCACGATATCCTCGGCCGCGGCGGTTCCGTCAGCATTTCACTTGCATAATAACTCGATAGAAATACTGATATTTCATTCTGACATCATAATGGTGAATAATTAAGTGTTATGTCCCCCGAATTGCCATAAACTGGATTTACCCTGAAGGGCACCATGGCCCGCCTTCGCCGGAATGACGAACAAAAAAAACGGAGAAAATAAATTATGGCGCTTTATGAATTTGACGGGAAAAAGCCGCGGGTGCCGGATGATTCTTTTGTGCATCCGCAGGCGGCATTGATCGGAGATATAGAAGTCGGTCATGAATGCCTGATTGCTCCCGGTGTTTCCATTCGCGCCGATTTTGGGCCGGTCATCATCGGCGATCGTTCCAATGTTCAGGATAATACCGTTATTCATGTCTTTCCCGGCTCAAAGGTCATCATTGAACAGGATGTCATTGTCGCTCATGGCGTGATTCTTCATGACGTACATATTAAATCCAGGTGTGTTATCGGTATGGGTTCTATCATACTTTTTAATGCGGTTTGCGAGGAAGACGTTTTCGTCTCCGTGGGAGCAATCGTACCCAGAGGAATGCATATCCCTGCCGGTAAGGTTGTTGCAGGAAATCCGGCAAAAATTACCCACGATGTCACAGATGATCAGAAGCTGATGGCGAAATCAGGCATTGATTATTATCGGGAACTTTGCAGGAAGTATATCACCACAATGAAGGTCGTAAGTTAATAGATTCGGAATTCTTGGAAAAGTATTCTTCGTTATTGATCGGTGAGATAAAGAAAAGATGAATTTACAGTCTGAATCATCCGAATAATGGGCAAACAATTGTGGAAAAAAGCTTTTATTTATGATAATTTTTAACCATGATTAAAAAGGTTGTTCGTAAAAATCATCTTCGTGAGTTCCAATTATCCGGGAATGATCTTCAGTACTGGTTAGGCCGGCCTGCGGAAGAACGTGTTGAAGCCGTCGACTATCTCAGAAATCAATATTATGGAAGCACAACAAGACTTCAAAGAGTTGCTAGGGTTATTCAACGTACACAAGGTTGAATATATCATTGTCGGAGCTTATGCCTTGGCATATCATGGGGCACCGCGTTTCTCTGGCGATATTGATATTTTTGTCAAACCTTCCAGTGAAAATGCAAAAAAAATCTTGGCGGCTTTGTCTGGTTTTGGGTTCGATTCTCTGAACCTGAAAGCTGAAGATTTTCAGAATACGGATTCCGTCATTCAGCTTGGCGTTCCTCCAGTTCGTATCGATATCATGACTTCATTAACCGGTGTTACGTGGAAAGAAGCAGATAAAGGAAAGGCCAAAGGTTTATACGGAGATGTTCCTGTGTGTTTCCTGGGTCGGAAACAGTTTATAGCCAATAAACGGGCCATTGGTCGGAAAAAAGATTTGGCGGATATTGAATCTCTTGGTGAAGAGTAATCTGGCAGAAGGTCATGGGTAGGCAAAGGGATTTTTGCTTTGCGTATGGCAGTAAAAAGAAATGGGATACCTTCGACAATCGCCAGACCTGGAAAGATGACACATTATAATGACCGTCGTGGGGTCATTAAACTGTCTTTCCCGTCATGTCTTTCTGAATTTTGGTAAATTCTTCAATGGTTCGATTGATGACTTCGGCAACTGTCGGAATGTCGTGAATAATACCTTGTACCTGGCCGGAGATATACACGCCTTTATTCAAATCGCCTTCCTCCGTCGCTTTCTTAATGGAAACATAAGCCTGTGCCATGTGCGCCAGATTCAAGCCCATTTGCGGTCCCTTCATCATTTTTTGGATGAAAGACGCTTTCTTCCGTGATTTCGACACGGAAGTGGTTTTAGCGGCTGAATCTTTCGTCTTGTCGGATTTCTCTTTTTTGGAGCCGGACAAGATCGATGTTGCCAGATTCATCCAGGACAAATCCAGCGATTTCGCAATCGCAAATGAAGCGGAAAGCCCTTTCATAAGGTTACGGCCTTCTTGAACCGCTTTTTCGGCGGAAGGCGTTTTCATAATGCGGCAGTAAAGGGCATCGAATCTGTTGGAGTAAATGGTGTCTTCTATTCCTAATTCCAGTTGTTTTTTCATGGCCTGTTGATGAACGGGACTTTCTTTGGTCATGGAGAGTCGTGTGCCCATGCCCACGCCTTCGGCTCCCAAAGCAAAAGCCGCGGCCATGCCTCTGCCGTCGGCAATTCCACCGATGGCCACTACCGGTATTTTGACGGCGTCCACTATTGCCGGAACTAAAACAAGCGTCGTCACCTGGCTACCGTGAGCGGCGGCTTCGTATCCGGTCACCTGAAGCGCGTCCGCGCCGGAGTCTTGAGCAGCCAGCGCGTGCTCAACGGTTGTAACGGTTGATATGACTTTTCCACCATAGGCGTGAACTTTTTTGATTAAGTTTTCACCCTTGCCCAGGGATATATTAAGAACCGGCACCTTTTCCTCGATGGCGACCAAAGCGTTTTCATAGGCTCCGGGCATTAAAAGCGTTGCTCCCACGGCGAAGGGCTTATCAGTCAGTTCTCTAATATGCCTGATGGATTCTCTTGTCTTTGCCGGGCTTAGCGGTCCGGTGGCGAGATATCCTATTCCACCGGCATTGCAAACGGCGGCAACGAGTTCGGGCACGCTAATCCAGCTCATGCCGGGAAGAATAATCGGGTATTGGATTCCAAATAATTCAGTAATTTTTGTTTTCACAATTAATCCTTTTTATTTTCAGCAAGGGCTATGGAAGTAAGTCTGGTTTGTTGAAGGATCTCAGATAATTTTTTAGCGGTCCAGAAAGAGTTTCCCGTTCCGGTGCAGAAATAGAGTGTTGTTTTCATTGGATCAAATCAGGGTTCCATTTTCAGGACCCTGTCATAGACGCTTTCAGAAAATCCGTGTACGTGATTTCTGTTGATAATGGCAAACGGAACATCTTCATCGCTATCCACTTCTTTTCTTTTAGCGGCGGCGTTCTCATCGTTATCCATGTTATATTCAATAAAAGAAACATTCTTGGATTTTAAAAATTCCAGCGCCTTTTCACAATCCGCGCAATCATTTTTAGTGTAAACAATGACATCCGTCTTTTTTGTGGCTTTAATTTTCTCTGCATCATCTACTTTTTCTTTTTCTGAAATGACAGGCGTTTCGGATTGAGTTTTATGAATCTCAATAATTCTGGCTGCTTTGTCCTGCGGAGGTGGATAGTCTGTAATTTGTGTCTGTCCTTTTTCGTTAATCCACTTGTAAAAATCAGCCATAGCTGTTTGACAGAAAAAGACTGACAATAGAATAAATAGGAATAAATACTTTTTCATACTTTGGCTCCGCAGTAATTTTTTTATGTTAATTCCTGCAAAATTTTCATCAAAATTTAAATTTGCAT
>CAYNWA010000002.1:73672-93347 GCA_964400795.1 uncultured Smithella sp. | reverse complement strand
CCTTAAATCATTGACAATTGTCAAATTTTTTCTCATTTCTATGTTACATTATATAATAATGATTAAAGTCATTGATTTTCACCATAATCATTCTATATGATGTCAAAAAGGAGTTTTCGGGAATTTATGTTCGGTCGACCTGTCAGTCTTTTTTCTATTTTGGGTTTTGAGGTAAAAGTGGATATGAGCTGGCTTATTTTGGCAGCTTTAATCACCTGGTCTCTGGCGAGCGGTCTATTTCCTGAATATTATAAAGATCTTCCTAAATCCGCATACTGGTGGATGGGGATCGCCGGCGCTACGGGACTTTTCTTGTCCATCATATTCCATGAATTGACTCATTCGCTGGTTGCCAGACATTATGGAATACACATGAAGGAAATAACGTTATTTATTTTCGGCGGCGTTGCCCATATGGAAGAAGATCCCCCGAGTCCCAAAGCTGAGTTTATGATAGCCGTTGTCGGTCCGCTGTCCAGTTGTTTTCTGGCCATATCTTCCTTCTTACTTTACCAACTGGGGAATAATATGGGCTGGCCGGTTACGTTAAACGGTGTGTTGAATTATTTATCCTGGTTGAACATGATTCTGGCTGTTTTTAACATGATTCCCGCTTTTCCTCTTGATGGCGGAAGAATTCTGCGGTCTGTCCTCTGGAGATGGAAGAAAGATATACGCTGGTCGACAAATATTGCCTCACAGATAGGTTCCGGTTTCGGGCTGGTGCTGATTATTCTGGGTATATTCTATATCGTCAGAGGGAGTTTTGTCGGTGGGTTGTGGTGGTTCCTGATCGGTATGTTTGTTCGTGTTGCAGCGCAGAGTTCTTACCGGCAGATTCTGGCGCGCAGTCTTTTTCACACAAAAAAAGTAAAGGATTTAATGGTTGCCGACCCCGTGACGGTGCCGCGTTCCATATCACTCGAAGAATTTATTCGTGATTATGTATATAAGTATCATTTTCAGGCTTATCCGGTGATTTCTTTCGGAAGGCTCACCGGCTGTATTTTTTTAAAACAAATAACATCGATTCCCCGTGAAGAATGGGCTCACCAAACCGTAGGTTCAATCGCTCTTCCCTGTAGTCAGGAAATAACAATCGGTCCGGAAGAGGATGCCAATAAAGCGCTGGAAGTCATGAACAAAACGGGCAACAGCCGTCTTTTGGTTGTCAACGGTGATGAATTGAAAGGTATCATTGCTTTAAAAGATATGCTCGCACTTCTGTCTCTGAAAATGGAATTGAATGATCTGGGAAAAAGTAAATGAGAGCCGTTTTTCGTGATGTTCAAGAAATAGACGCAAATACGAGAAAACATGGGCGATGACGGTTTATAAAAGTCAGAGTTCGGAATACGAAAACGTATTGCTTGTTTTGTCCGATCATGAAGGCCCCTTGTTGACGAGAGCATTAATCTTCCCCGGCATAACGCGGGCGCAGCTGTGTGATATCTGGTCGGAACGGGGTTTATTAAGGAAAACTGTCGCAAGGCGCATTTCCCGTCAATCAGGTCTGGCGGATGCTTTGTCGGACACTAAATAAAAAATTAAAAAAAAAATATTTTAACTTGACGGTTAAAATATTATTTTATTATAAACTAACATCTTTAATATAAGAAGATTGTATTTCAAAGGTTTGGCTTATGCAGGAAAAAGGCAAACTTGATCCGCGTAGAATGCCTTCTCAGGAACGTTCACGCAAAACCGTGGCTGCAATTTACGAGGCAGCGGCTGGTATTTTTGTTAGTATCGGATATGCAGAGGCAACCACAGACCAAATAGCTGAAAAAGCAGGGGTCTCGATAGGAACGCTTTATAATTATTTCCCAGGCAAAGAGGCGATATTGTATGGTTTGTGGGAACGGCATGAAAACGAAATCAAGTCCATCGTCAACCAGGTTGAACAGGATATCCGGAAGCAGGGTTTTGTTGATCGCACGATCATTCCTATTCTTCTGAATCTTGCCCTGGAACTTGTCAGTTACGAAAGGGTACAAAACCGGCTATTCATCAGTCAAATTGGTTTGCCCGAAACCATTATCCAAAAAAGACGGGAACTCGGAATTTATGTAGAATCAACCATGGAAAAAATCTTCCGTGAATATGCCGATGTGCGTATTAGAAATCCCAAAGTTGGCTTGCATGTTATTTGGGCGATCGTACAAGCTGTTTTTCACGATTATATCCTCTCTTTTTCAAAAGAAATCAAATCTGAAGAACTGATTGATGAACTGGCTGACATATTGGGCCGGTATATTTTTGCTGATGACTGAGTGATAAATTTTGTACAAAAAAATCAATCAAGTAGCTTCTTCTTCAATGCCGGGAAATAATCTTTCCATAAATCTTGACAATTATTGCGCAATCCATTAGCGTACCAATCTAATTTAAATTTTAAATCAGTTTGGGTATTTTGCCTGAATGAGTTTAAAGGGGGATAGTAATGTTTGGCACGCTGATCACCACACATGGCAATCTGGGGAATGAATTAATAAAATCAGCCGAACTCATCAAGGGACCGCTGGAAGATATCATGCATATATGTATTGACCAGACGAAAGACGTTGAAGATTTGAAAAAGGAAATCAACAATGCCATAAAAAAGTTGGATAAAGGGAAGGGGGTTTTAATTTTAACGGATCTTTTTGGCGGGACGCCATCAAATATTTCACTATCTTTCATGAAGGAAGGAAAGGTTGAAGTTCTGACCGGGGTCAATTTACCCATGATGCTGAAGTTGTCTGAAGTCGAAGAGGACATGACGTTGCGGGATTTTGCCTGCCTTATTAAAAATTACGGTGAAAAAAATATTATGCTGGCCAGCGAAATCTTAAGCAAGAAAGCTAACAGGTGATCCATTGTCTAAGGATCTTAATATAGCCCTCGTTCGGGTTGACAGCAGACTGGTTCATGGCCAGATATTGGAAGCCTGGGTTCCATTTATCAAGGCGAAATGCATCATTGTCGTGAATGACAAGGTGGCTGCTGATCCTTTTCTGGAGACGGTCATCAAAATGGCCGTACCCAGTGATATGGAAGTTACGATCAGCTCTTTAGACGAATTTGTTCAAAATTATAAATTTACTCATGGCACCGGGAAGAAAACAATAGTTTTATTCAGCACAATTGCCGATGCGTGCAAAGCTTTTGACCGGGGATTTCATTTTGACAGATTAAATGTCGGCAATGTTTACAACAATGAATACAAGGTGTGCTGTTCATCATCGGTCTTTTTATGTGAAGATGAAATTTCAACATTGGAAAATTTACTAAAAGAGGCGGGTGTGTTTGTCGAGTTACAAAGAGTGCCGAAAGGAAGGGCAATCAATATCAAAGAAGCTCTTAAGGATTATTGGCATAAATAGAGCTGGTATGGTCGCGAAGATCGCTATTTTAATTCCCGTGGATCCTGTTACTTTCAAAAGTATTTCAAACCGCTTTGCCTGCGCAGTCAGCTTTGTAGTAATTTTTTAATGATATCAAAAGGGCTGGTATTAAGTTGTTTATTAAAATTATTTTAATATCCTTTTGTGGAAGCCTGCTGTGTCTGGATCGAATTTTCATCCAGGCGATGATTTCCAGGCCGGTGGTCATTGCTCCCATTATCGGTTTTTTGTTAAATAATCTCTACGCAGGATTGATCATCGGCGCGTTAATCGAATTGATTTGGATTGACCGCCTGCCTCTCGGAACCTACATTCCTCCTAACGATTCCATAGCCGCTGTTACGGCAACCTCCATTGCCGGAATTACCGGTTCCACTTTAGGGCGCGTATCGCCGGAATTAATAGCGCTGAGTGTTCTTTTAGCCATTCCCTGTGGCATAATAGCCAAGCAGATAGACGTTATGATCGTAAAATCCAATAATGCTATTTCCGATAAGGCTCTGGAAGATGCGAAAAAAAATAACATTAAGGCTATAGAACGGATAAATTATTTGGGATTATTTAAAGTATTTATATTTTACGGCGTTTTCCTTTTGGCGATACAAACTCTTTTGATTCCTTTCGTAATCTGGATGTATCCCCGGTTCAACGAAACGATGCTCAAGGCGCTTTCTCTCACATATTATTTTCTGCCGCTTCTGGGTATCGCCGTGGCCATCAACATGCTAAAACTTCGCAGAACGATTCCCATTGTTTGCGCTGTTTTTCTGGTTGCGGCCATCTTATTGGAACTTCTCAATGTCTGATGGCATAGATTCTACGCAGGTGATTATTGATCGGATGCATAAAGCCGATCTCTCGCAAATCCTGGCTATTGAACAGGAATCTTTTCCTTCGCCCTGGACGTTGGGCTTGTTCAAAAAAGAGCTGGAAAGCGCTCATGCCCGGTGTCTCTGCGCACGGATGGAAATTAAAGAAAAAAATATTGCCGTCGGGTATATTATCTTCTGGCTGGTTGCCGGTGAAGCTCATTTACATAATCTTGCAGTCGATAAAGAGTACAGAGGACGGGGTATCGGGTTTCAACTCATGGAAGCGATGAGAAAAATTGCCGGACAACATGAGATTGTAACGCAAACATTAGAAGTCAGAGAATCAAACAAAGAAGCAATAAAGCTTTACCAGAAATGCGGTTTTGTAGTAAAAGGAGTCCGACGGCATTATTACACAGATACAAAAGAGGATGCCCTAATCATGTGGGCGGATGTAAAAAAATAATTTTGTAATGTCATTGCGAGGAGTCCTCACTTGTCGGAACGACGCGGCAATCTTAAGAAATAAAGATATTAATCAGGATAAAATGGCCGGAAATATCTACATTGGTGAAATTTTAAAGAATGAAGAAATTCAGGAAGATTGCTTCCTGATGACATTGAAAATTCCGTCTTCTTTTCAAAGTCCGCTGCCGGGTCAGTTTATCATGATTCGCATCGCCGGCTTGAACGATCCCTTCCTTTCGCGACCCATCAGCATCTATTCTTTTTTCCGCGGGAAAAACTATTCTACAATCGAACTGCTCTATCAGGTTGTCGGTAAGGGTACACAGATCATGGCGGGTCTGATCGAAGGTTCACAGGTGGAAATCAACGGCCCGCTGGGCAACGGTTTTGAAACCCGGTCTGTCAAAAAAAATATCGTTTTTATTTCCGGCGGGATCGGAATAGCCCCGTTGTCCCTGCTCATTGAAACGATACGCCGGAAATCGACGGATTCTTCATCAGTGATGATTATGTATTCGGGCTTTCAGAGTTTATCTGCCGTTGTCGGTCTGGATAAAATGCGCGGAATTTGCCGCGATATCAACGTCTGTACTGACGATGGTACGCTGGGCAATAAAGGTTTTGTCACGCAACATTTTCAAAAAGACTTGAAGAAATTTACACCGGAAAACACCTCCATTTTCGCCTGCGGTCCTAAAGAAATGCTGAGGGCTCTGGCAAAAATATTGAATAGAAGTAAATTCACTTGTCAGGTGTCGCTGGAGGAGCGTATGGCCTGCGGCACCGGGGCCTGCATGGGTTGCGCGGTTGCCATAAAAGATAAAAAAGGCGCACTCGCTTACAAACGGATATGCGCCGATGGTCCGGTATTTAATTTGTCGGATATCATCTGGGAGTGACGTAGAAAAAAAATGAAGAAAAAATCATTTCCCAAAATGGCCGTAAAAATAGGCCGACTGAAATTAAAAAATCCGGTCATGACGGCTTCCGGTACGTTCGGTTATGGCGAAGAATATTCCGGCTATATTGATTTGAACAAACTTGGCGCGGTCGTTGTAAAAGGCTTATCGTTGAAACCACGTCTCGGAAATCCGCCGCCGCGTATTATGGAAACCACCGGCGGGATGCTCAATGCCGTGGGGTTGCAGAACATCGGCGTCGACGCTTTTATCGAGGAGAAACTTCCCTTTCTCCGTAAATATGATACGGCCGTTATTGCCAATATCTATGGCGAAACTTTCGATGAATTTAAAGGAGTGGCCAAGAAACTGAATTCGGCCAAAGGTGTGCACGCCCTGGAAGTCAATATTTCCTGCCCAAATGTCAAGAAGGGCGGCGTAAGTTTTGGCACGGATTCGAAGATTGCCGCCCGGGTGACTCGCGCGGTCAAGGAGGAAACGTCTCTGCCCGTGATTGTGAAACTGACGCCCAATGTGACGGATATTGCGGCCATCGCCGAAGCGGTGGAAAAAGCGGGCGCGGATGCTGTATCGCTGATCAATACCCTGACGGGAATGTCGGTGGATTTAAAAACCAGAAGACCGCATTTGAAAAACATTACCGGCGGCTTGTCCGGTCCGGCAATCAAGCCGGTGGCTCTACGCATGGTCTGGCAGGTTGTGCAGAGAGTTTCCATTCCCGTTATTGGTATCGGCGGCATCATGACGGCGGAGGACGCTCTCGAGTTTCTGGTTCTGGGCGCCAAAGCAGTCCAGATTGGCACCGCCAACTTTGTCAATCCTCTGGCTACGATGGAAATCATCGAAGGGATAGAAAATTATCTCAATGCGAACAGGATAAAGGATATCAACCAAATAATCGGAACTTTTCAACCATAAAAATGTTCTTGCAAGGATAGAGAAAATTTAATGATAAAAAACAGTCAGGTTTTGAAAGAATTTGAAGACGCATTGTCGCGTAAAGAAGGTCCTCTTCCGCAGCAAAAAGCATTCAATATTTTTTCCGCCATGTGGCAGGAAGCTATGGAAATGGGAATTATACCTTTTCAGGATTCCATGGTAGGAATAGAAGTTGACATCAGGATGGCAAGGATACTTAATTCATGTTTGAAAAAATAATCTGTTCCATAAGCGTAGAACTTGAACGTCAAAATATTCCTTACATGCTTATCGGTGGGCAGGCTGTTTTACTTTACGGCGAACCCCGATTGACCCGCGATATTGACATAACACTGGGGGTTGATGTTGATAAACTTCAAAACATTATTTCTATTGTCGGCAATCTCGCGCTTAAAATACTGCCGGAGAATACAGAGAACTTCGTGCGCGAGACGATGGTTTTGCCTGTTATTCACGAAGCGACTGGGATAAGAATAGATTTTATTTTTTCTTTGTCGCCATACGAGCGTCAGGCGATAGCCAAGGCAAAAAAGGTCAGAATGCTTGACCGGGATGTATGTTTTGCTTCACCCGAAGATGTCATTATCCATAAAATAGTCGCGGGAAGACCGCGCGATATGGAAGATATCAGAGGGATACTTTTGAAAGTTCCGGATATTGATATTACCTATGTTAGGCAGTGGCTCAATGATTTTTCCAATGCATCTGGAGAAGATGATATAAAAGAGCGATTCGAGGAGATCATTGAAAAATTACGGTCATAGCCGGCTATCAATAAAAAATGATACTTTTCAACCATAAACCATATCTGTCCTCCGCTGGCGGAGGCAACAGTCCGGCGAATGCCGGATGTCCCGATACTGCATCGGGACGAAGGTAGATAAATAAATTTTAACATGAGAAAGAACTCGGAAGAAATCATCAAAGGCGTTTATTTGATCGGCGGTGCGGGAATGACATCCGCTGATGATGCGGCGATTTTCCTTGTCGATTTTAGCGGCGATTTGGTTCTGATCGATTCGGGAGCGGGCAGAAGCTCCTCCCAGATTATCCGCAACATTGAAATGCTTGGTCTGAATCCGGCAGACATTTCCCATTTGATCCTGACGCATTGTCACATCGATCACATCGGGTCGGCGCCTTTTTTGAAAAAGCAATACGGCGTAAAAATACTCATTCATGAGCTTGACGCCCCGGCGGTGGAAAGAGGCGATTCCCGCAAAACAGCCGCCAACTGGTATGGTACGACCTTTCCTCCAACAGCAGTTGACCGAAAACTCAAAGGTGAACAGGAAACATTGGTTTTCGGTACTGAAAAATTACACTGCCTGCACACACCCGGTCACACGCCCGGTTCGATTGCTCTTTATCTGGACAGGGCAGGAAAGAGAGTTCTTTTTGGGCAGGACATTCACGGGCCGTTTCACAAGGATTTTGACTCCGATATCGAGGTCTGGAAAAAATCCATGCGGAAATTACTGGATCTCAACGCGGATATTCTCTGCGAGGGACATTTCGGAATATTTGATTCCAAAGAACGCACCCGTTCCTACATTGAAGGATATCTGGAGGAATACGAATAAAAATAAATACATCAACCTTCATAAGCAGGAAGGTTAGTGTCTACTGAATGCCGGATACCCTGAAGGGCACACGTCACGTCCGACATGACAAGACGTAGTTATTTCTGCAGGCTTTGTTTTACCTTTACGGCGATTTCTCTGACCTTCTGCATGACTTCCTCTTCGTTGATGGTCAGTAGCTTGCGGTTTTCCATGACAACCTTGCCGTTGATGATGACGGTGTCAACATCCGCGCCGCTGGCCGCGTAAACAAGATGGGAATATTCACAGTAGAGCGGCGTTAAATGCGGTTCATTTAAGCCGATGACGATAACGTCGGCTTTTTTGCCGGCTTCCAGAGAACCGATTTTCTTTCCCATTCCTAAAGTTTTTGCGCCTTCGATGGTGGCCATGCGCACGACCGTTTGCGCGTCCATCACAGTCGGGTCGAGCCGGGCGACTTTGTGTAGTTTGGCGGCCGTGCCCATTTCTTTGATCATGTCCAGGTTGTTGTTACTGGCGCAGCCGTCCGTACCGAGGCCTACAGTGACGCCGGCTTTGAGCATTTCCGGCACGGGAGCCACGCCGCTGGCGAGTTTCATGTTGCTGGCCGGATTATGGGAGACTGTGCAGCCGTGATCAGCGAACATTTTCATGTCTTCATCGGAAAAATAAACGCAGTGGAAGGCGACAAGCTGTTCGTTGAGATAATCAATGTCCTTTAAAAAAGAGACGGCTCCCTTGCCGAATTTTTCTTCGAGCTGTTTTTTCTCGGCGGCGTTTTCGAGCAGATGTAATCCTATGGGGACATTAAATTCTCTGGAAAGTTTTTTCACGTCGGCGAGCAGCGATTTGGAACAGGTGTAGAGCGCGTGCGGTTCGATCATGATGTTGACCAGGGGATCCTCCTGCCATTTTTCAATCAGCATTTTTGTGTAGGCAACGCCTTCTTCGGGCGTTTTGAAATTGGGTGAGGGAAAATCGAAAAGCACTTCCCCGATGAGACAGCGGATGCCCGCTTCTTTGGCCGCGCGGCCTGTTTCATCCTCGAAGATATACATATCGCAGAATGTGGTCGTGCCGGATTTGATCATTTCGGCGGCGCCGAGCAGCGATCCCCAGTACGCCAGTTCCTTGTTCACGTTTTTGGCTTCGGCGGGAAAAATATAATTATTGAGCCAGTCCATTAATTCCAGATCGTCGGCAATGCCGCGGAAGCAGGTCATGGCCGCGTGCGTATGGCAATTGACGAAACCGGGCATGATCAGAGAATCCCCGGCTTCGACAATTTTTTTTGCTGCGAATTGTTTTAATATTTTTTTCGAGTCATCGACGGCAATAATTTCATCACCGTTGACCGCCACAGCCGCATGGTTCAGACAAGTATTTTTTTCATCGAGCAGAAGCGCTTTTGATCCGGTGATAATTAAATCGACATCCTGCATATCCCATTTCCTTTTTTGATTTTGGATTCCTTAACACAACTTTTTCAAATTGTCACTTTGTCTGTGATGCGCCTGCGGTGGTAATCTTTTCTGGCCTGAATAAAAAAATCGGGAACTTTATTCCTTCTCCTTTTGTCTAACAGGCAAAAGGCAAGCAAAAGCTGAAACAATCACAAGTTAAAGGAGGAATGTATGAAAAAATTAATAATGATCATCTTTATGTTGTTGGTTTGGGCGAGTATTTCCGCGGCTTCCACTGTTGGTAATTCTGTTGAGGTCAGTGTTATTACAGATAAAGGGTCTTCGCTGCCGTTTTATACGGTTAAAAGTCGCTATCATCTGAAGAAGGTTTATGCCGAAGCCGTCAAGGGTGAGTATTACCGGATTGTCGTACGTAACAAGCTTAATCGACGAGTCGGGGTGGTCATCGCGGTTGACGGCCGGAATATCATTTCCGGTGAAAAATCATGGCTAAAGAATAAAGAACGAATGTATATTCTTGACGCTTATTCCACCAATGAATATTCGGGCTGGCGCACCGGGCAGGATAAAATCAACCGCTTTTATTTTACCGATGTTCCCGATTCCTACGCAGCGGCCTTCGGCGACGAATCAGCCATGGGCGTGATTGCTATTGCTGTCTATCCGGAAGTTCAGCATTGTGAAAGGCCCAGAATTTTCTCTCATCAGACAACGGATAAAAAAATGAAGTCGGAAGCCAGGGACATGGCGGCAGCGCCTTCCGTTCTTGGTAAATCTCAGGCGATGGAAAGCGCGGGCACCGGCTACGGTCGTGAGGAATATTCTCCTTCATATCGCGTCGAATTCGAGCCGGAAAGAAAAGCTGTCGAATCCATCCTGATAAAATACGAATGGCGAAAAACCCTCTGTAAAATGAATATTATTCATTGTGGCCGGACTTATCAACAATCTTACAACCGGATTTGGGAAAATGACGGTTACGCTTCCCCTCCGCCTTGTTGCCGCTAATCGGTATGAAGTTGCGGATAAAAGGCAGGAGAATTCCTTCTCCTGCCTTTTATGGTTTTAAAAACAGATTGATCGAGATTATCCACGATAACGTAAAATAATCCTTTTGCTGTCAAAAGTACTTTGACACAGAAAATTCATATTGATATACTTTTTAAGTTAAGATAATTTCATCGAAAAAGCACCTGATCTAATCCGGGGGAGGCAAAGAAATGACAAAGACAAAAAAGTCAGTAAAACCCGTAAAAAATAAAATTTCAGAAAAGGATCGCAAAATGGCGAAGTTCTGTCTTAACTGTCCGGTATGCAGGCATGCCCGTAAGCAACAAAAAGGTGCGGCCTTCTGGTTTGTTCAGAAGATTGAAGGAAATCTTTGTCCTTTTTGCAAAGCCTACGAGCGCGTTTATGGACGGAAATCCCATCAGCCTGTGTTTTAGTGAGTCCCAAATTTCAGAAGCGTAGCGCACTGAAATTTGCTGGACGAACTATCCCCGAAGCGCAGCGGAGCGGGATAATGAGTGGAGCGCAGCGGAGCGGGATTGTGAGTGGCACGAAGCTCGTCCCTGCCACCGAAGGTGGCGGGATAATTCGTTCTAAGATTTTCCGAGTACGCAGTACTCGGAAAATCAAGGCTCATTAAAGCGTGAGTGGTCATGAGACTCAAAATTAAGAAACGAATAACCTGACGGTCGCTGTTGTGCCGGTTGCTTTGTCATCACTGGTATAGGAATAGGGCCGTTGACCGGAGTTGCCCGTATTGCCGGAAAGGCTTTCCGGGTGGTCGGATTGACTGTCAGCCGTTTTCAAGGCCGATGGGCATTATCGAGGAGGAGATAAAATGAGCATTTCCAGATGGCTGGACAAAAAAGAAGCTGAAGGTATTGATGTTTCGCAGATCAAAGTGCCTGAAGAGATGCTTAATGAAGAAGCGCCGGCCCAAACAGTGTATTTCAAGGAGATTCGTCCTTGTTCCATTCTCTGCACGGGAGATCATCCTTTTGCCACCGTTGAACGCTTCGGCAACTGGTTTTATTGCCGTGGGCGTGATCAGGAGCAGGGACCGCATACCACGAAACCGCAGTGGTGGCTATGGACTAGAGATATAGAAATGGCGTTTAAAATCGCCAAAACGCATATCGGAGAAAACTGATTTATAAATATTCGAATCATTATAAAGGAAGCATTTTCAAGAGAAAAATTTGAATGAGTAAAAAACCGTCATCTTTTGAAGATATTCAAAAAGCTGCCCAACAGGGGGACGCGGAGGCTCAGTTTAATTTGGGTTTAATGTGCCGGTCCGGTGAAGGCGTTGAACAGAATGAAAACGAGGCCATCTCCTGGCTTTTGAAAGCGGCCGATCAGGGATTCGGGGCCGCTCAGTTGTATCTGGGCGTGATGTACCATAACGGTGACGGTGTTAAGCAAGATTATGTTGAAGCTGTGCGCTGGTATCGTAAAGCGGCTGAACAGGGAAACGCTATAGCCCAGAACACTCTGGGCTGGATGTATGAGAACGGAAAAGGCGTTGTGCAAAGTTATGCCGAAGCGATTAAATGGTATAGCAAGGAAGCAGAGCAGGGTGATGCCTGTTCACAGTATGCGTTGGGATTAAGATACCGCAATGGCGAGGGAATTTCGCAAAACAATCATGAAGCCGTCCAATGGTTCGAGAAAGCAGCCCAACAGGGACATGCAGAAGCTCAATTAAGCCTGGGGTTGATGTATCAATCGGGTGAAGGAACCGGACAGGATTATGTCGAGGCTTTAAAGTGGTTTCGTAAAGCCGCCGAGCAGGAAAATACGGAAGCGCAGTTCAATCTTGGATTGATGTATGAAGAAGGAAAAGGTGTTCCCCGTGATGATACTGAAGCGGTGAAATGGTATCGGAAGGCGGCCGGGCAGCGAAACGCAAGGGCTCAAAACAATCTTGCCGTCAAGTATGAAAAAGGAAAAGGAGTTCAACAGGATTATGCCGAAGCCGTAAAATTGTATCGTAAAGCGGCTGACCAGGGGGACGCGGAGGCTCAATTCAATCTGGGAGTCATGTATCATTACGGGAATGGTGTGCCCCAGAACTATGTTGAGGCTGTAAAATGGTACAGTAAGGCGGCCGGACAGGGTAACGCGAAGGCACAATGTAATCTTGGAGGGATGTATTATAAAGGCAATGGGGTTAAAGAGGATTATGCCGAAGCCGCAAAATGGTATTGCGAAGCGGCTGAGCAGGGTAATGCAGAGGCTCATAATAAATTAAAGGAAATGTCCAATAAAGGAATTTCCGCTGCCCAGCTCAGTACCGGGATGATGTATGAAGAAGGAAAAGGAGTTCAACAGGATTATGCTGCAGCGGTAAAATGGTACAGCAAGGCTGCGGGACAGGGATTGGCACAAGCCGAGTTTGCCTTGGGATTGATGTATATAAAAGGTGACGGGTTTCCCCTGGATGACATAGAAGCCGTAAAATGGTTTCGCAAGGCAGCCGCCCAGGGATTGGCCGATGGGCAGCTTCATCTGGGATTAATGTATAGATACGGTGAAGGTGTTTCACAAGACGATGCTGAAGCCGCGAAGTGGTTTTTTAAAGCGGCCGAACAGGAAAATGCCGATGCCCAATTCAATCTTGGATTAATGTACGCGCAGGGCGAAGGTTTTGCTCAGGATGATTTCGAGGCGGTCAAGTGGTTTAAGAAAGCGGCGGAAAATGGAAGTGTGAATGCCCAGTTTAATCTCGGGTTAATCTACCGAAATGGCAAAGGAGCTTCCAAAGATTACACCGAAGCTGCAAAGTGGTTTTTGAAGGCGGCTGAACAGGGGAATGCGCGTGCCCAGATCAATCTGGCTTTTATGTATGAACAGGGAGAAGGCGTAACTTACGATGAAGCAGAAATCTTGAAATGGTATCATGAAGCAGCCCGGCAAGGAAACACTTATGCCCAGTGTCATCTGGGTTTCATGTATAGGACGGGGAAAGGTGTTTCTCAGGATTATTCTGAATCAGCCAAATGGTACCTGAAAGCGGCCGAGCAGGGAAACGCCGGTGCTCAGAACAATCTTGGTATGATGTACGTCAGTGGTCGTGGCGTTCCTCAAGATTATGCCGAAGCTGAAAAATGGCTGCGCAAAGCGGCCCAACAAGGCATTGCATCCGCGAAGAATCTGCTGGGTATCATTTCCCAAAGGGATAAAGAAATATCTCATGAGGATAAAGTAATATCGCATGACGGTAAAAAAATGTTGCAGTGGTATCAGGAAGAAGCCAGGCATGGAAATTCAGATGCCCAATTTAAACTAGGGGTCATGTACGATAAAGGTGAAGGTGTTGCTCAGGATGATACAGATGCCGCAAAGTGGTATCTGAAAGCCGCACAGCAGGGAAACCCGGAGGCCCAGAATAATCTTGGTGTTATGTACCTTAACGGAAGAGGCGTTAAACAGGATGAGGATGAAGCGACAAGGTGGTTTCTCAAGGCTGCACAGATTGGAAACGCAATCGCGTTGCATAATCTGAAGGCCGTTAGCGACAGAGGCAACGCTGTGGCTCAGTTTAATCTGGGTGAGATGTATCAGGAAGGTTTATGCGTTCCACAGAGCGATGATGAAGCCGTAAAATGTTTTCGTAAGTCTGCCGAACAGGGAAATCCGGATGCCCAGTTCGATTTGGGATTAAAATATGCCAACGGTGAAGGCGTTGCTCAGGATTCTGTTGAAGCGGCGAAGTGGTTTCAGAAGGCTGCCCAACAGGGAAATGTCCGGGCACAGAATATTCTGGCTTTAATGTACCAGAAGGGTGATGGCGTTCCTCATGACAATGTCGAGGCGGCAAACTGGTATCAGAAGGCTGCCCAACAGGGGAATGCAGATGCACAGGTCAATCTAGGCTTGATGTACATGAGTGGAAAAGGTGTTGTGCGGGATTATACAGAGGCAGCCAAATGGTATCTGAAAGCGGCTGCACAGGGGGATGTGACTGCGCAGAATAATATTGCTTCAATGTACTTAAGCGGCAGGGGTATTGCCAAAGATGAAAAAGAAGCCGCGACGTGGTATCTAAAAGCGGCCGGACAAGGAAACGCTTATGCCCAGAATATGTTGGCAGCCATGCATCAAAAAGGCGAGGGGGTTCTTCAAGACGATGTCGAGGCGGCAAAGTGGTTACTCATGGCAGCCGATCAGGGCAATGCAGAAGCGCAAGTTAATCTGGGCTTGAAGTATGCCCATGGCGAGGGTGTTCCACAGGATGATGTTGACGCCGCGAAGTGGTTTCTGAAAGCGGCCGAGCAGGGGAGCACATTGGCTCAATATCATTCTGGATTGGTTTACGAAAAGGGTAGAGGAATTTCTCAAAACGATGGTGAAGCCGTCAGGTGGTATCGCAAAGCCGCCGAGCACGGAAACATTGCCGCCTTGAATAATCTGGTTCAAATGAGTGAAAAAGGGAACGCTATCGCACAGTTTAATTTGGGAGAGATGTTTCAGAATGGTTCGGGTGTTTCACAGGATGATGCGGAAGCGTTGAAATGGTTTTTCAAGGCGGCCGAACAAGAGCATATTGAAGCGCAATTCAGGCTGGGAATGAAGTATGATAACGAAGAGGGCGTTGTGCGGGATGATGCCGAGGCTGTGAAATGGTATCAGAAGGCTGCCCGGCAGGGACACATTGAGGCGCAGTGTAATCTGGGCGTGAAATACAACACAGGAAAAGGCGTTCCCAAAGATGATACGGAGTCTGTCCAATGGTTTTTAAAAGCGGCCGAACAAAATAGCGCGACGGCGATGAATAATCTTGGCGTCATGTACCGTAATGGTGAAGGTGTTGCTCAGGATGATGCCGAAGCGATCAAATGGTTTCTGAAGGCTGCCCAGCAGGGCTATACGCGTGCTCAGGTTAATCTTGGTTTGATGTATCGCAACGGTGAAGGTGTTGTTCAGGATGATGTAGAAGCTGTCAAGTGGTTTCGTAAGGCGGCTGAGCAGGGCGATCCGGTCGCCCAAAATAATCTTGGTGTGATGTATCTGAACGAAAGAGGGGTTCCCCGCGATGATGTTGAAACGGCGAAATGGTTTCGCAAAGCCGCCCAGCAGGGAAACGCGGATGCCCAGAATAATCTGGGCGTCATGTTTCTGAACGGGAAAGGCGTGCCGCGGGACTACGCTGAGGCGGTAAAATGGTATCGTAAATCCGCAGAGCAGGACAATGCCCAGGCCCAGTATAATCTGGGACTGATGTATCGCAACGGTGAAGGTGTTTCCCGTGATGATGCCGAGGCAATGAAATGGTTTCTTAAAGCGGCCGAACAGCAAGATGCAAGTGCCCAGTGCACTATTGGTTTGATGTATGAAGAAGGGAAAGGTGTCAAACAGAACACCACGGAAGCTGTGAACTGGTATTGTAAAGCAGCCAGGCAGGGAGATGAAGAGGCTCTCAATAATCTTGTATCGATGTGTAACAGAGGGAATTCTATTGCACAGTTCAGTCTGGGATTAATGTATGAAGAAGGTGAAGGTCTTCAGAAGGATGATACCGAAGCAGCGAAGTGGTATCGGAGGGCGGCTGAACAGGAACACGAAATTGCTCTAGAAAATCTGATGGCGATGTGCAAAAAAGGAAGCGCCGTGGCGCAGTTTAATCTGGGTGGAATGTATCAGGACGGTGAAGGTATTGCGCAGGATGATGAAGAAGCCGCCAAGTGGTATCGTAAGGCGGCTGAACAGGGACACGCAACGGCCAAACTGAGACTGGATAAAATGAAGAAAAAATAATGACATCAGAGAAGGTAATCTCTCAACAATAATTTTATAAAGAGAATAATCCGGATGGCAAGAAACATATCATCTATAAACGATATTCTTAAAGCGGCCCAGCAGGGAAGCCTGGATGCTCAAAACAATCTAGGGGTCATGTACCTGACGGGGAAGGGAGTGTCCCAGGATTATGCCGAGGCCGTCAAATGGTTTTTGACGGCTGCCGAGCAGGGCGACGCAAAGGCACAGTTTAATCTGGGCTGGATGTGCCAGGAAGGCAAAGGATGTCCGCAAAGCAATACCGAGGCTGCCAAATGGTATATCAAAGCCGCTGAACAGGGAAACGCTCGCGCTCAGTTAAATCTGGGCATCATGTATCAGGAAGGTGAAGGCGTCGAACAAAGCGATGCCGAGGCCGCTAAATGGTTTTTGAAATCTGCCGAACAGGGAGAGGAGACGGCACAGTTCAATCTCGGAGTAATGTATCAGGAAGGGTTGGGTGTTCCACAGGATTATGAAAAGGCGTTGAAATGGTTTCGTCTGGCTGCGAAGCAGGGGCAACCGGATGCTTTGACAGTCATGGGGATGATGTATAGGGAAGGTCAAGGTGTCAGTCAGGACTATGCGCGGGCTGCCAAATATTTTCTTAAGGCCGCTGAACAGGAAGATGCAAAGGCACAGTTTAACCTTGGTTTAATGTATCAGGAAGGCTTGGGAATACCCCAGAGCGATGAGGAGGCTGCAAGGTGGTATGCTAAATCGGCTGAAAACGGAAATCCAAATGCCCAGTTTAATCTGGGTTTAATGTATCATGACGGAGAATGTGTTGAACAGGACGATGAGGAGGCCGTAAAATTGTATCGCATGGCGGCTGAGCAGGGACATGTTGAAGCTCAGAACTGGCTTGCCGCCATATACAGGGAAGGTATATTTGTTGAGCAGGATGATACCGAAGCCGTCAAGTGGTATATCAAAGCGGCGCAGCGGGGAGATGTTGATGCTCAAAATATACTGGGCATGATGTACCTGGAAGGCAAGGGCGTTCAACAAGACTATGCTGAAGCTGCCAAATGGTATCGCATGGCGGCTGAGCAGGGCAATGCTGATGCCCAGAGCGCATTGGAAATAATTTCTCAGGAAGAAGGCGTCTTCTCAGAGGATGTAAACGCTGAAAAATTTTCTGAACAGAAGATGGATCAGAGAAAACCTGAAGCCCCTATTGAAGTTGATAAAAAAGATGAGGAAGACAAAATCATTTTTAAGGGTGAGGCCGAAAAAGAGCTTGTAACTGAAGAAGTCGAAGCCGTAAGGTCATACAGAGAAACTCCTGCACAAGAAGAGATTATTATCCAAACCGAAGCGACCGAAACTCAGGCCGATAAATCTATTCCACAGACAGAGGCGGAAACGTTGGAATTATCTGCAGAAACTGAAGTCGTGGAATCTGAGAGTGGAACGGCCGAAAAAGAAGAAGCGACTGCTGAAATTGAAGTTGGGGAGGCAAGTCCGGAAGATGAGACCGTTCCGCAGGATGAAGCCGGTATTGCCAGGTGGTACCTCAAAAAAGCCGAACAAGGGGATGCGACGGCCCAGTTCAATTTAGGCTGGATCTATCATGAGGGCAAAGGCGTGTCTCAGGATTACGCTGAAGCTGTAAAATGGTATCTGAAAGCGGCCGAACAGGGCATTGCAGAAGCTCAACTAAGCATCGCTATAATGTATCAGGAAGGTGAAGGCGTTGAACAGAGTGATGAGGAAGCAGCGAAGTGGTTTTTAAAATCAGCCGAGCAGGGAATTTCCAACGCGCAATTCAATCTGGCATTAATGTATCAAGACGGATTGGGCGTTTCGCATGATGATGTTGAAGCAGCCAAATGGTTCCTCAAAGCGGCCCAGCAGGGACACGCAGATGCCCAGACCATCATTGGAATGATGTACAAAGAAGGCAAGGGAGTGCCTCAAGATTACACTGAAGCTGTAACATGGTATAGGAAAGCGGCCGAACAGGGAGATGCCGTTACCCAGACGACGCTTGGCATGATGTACCTTACCGGGAAAGGCATTGAACAAAATGATGACGAAGCGGCCAAATGGTTTCTCAAGGCTGCCCAGCAGGGGGATGCCGTTGCCCAGAATAATCTGGGCATGATGTATCTGGCGGGCAGGGGTGTTGAGCAGGACGATTCTGAAGCTGTCATGTGGTATATTCAGGCGGCTGAGCAGGGACACGCAGATGCTCAGACAACAATGGGCATGATGTATAAGGAGGGCAAATGTGTTCCGCAGGACAATGTTGAAGCGGCTAAATGGTTTCTGAAGGCCGCCGAACAGGAAGACGCAAAAGCTCAGCTCAATATGGCAATGATGTACCAGGAAGGCCGGGGCATTGAGCAAAGTGATGTCGAAGCGGCCAAATGGTATCTGAAGGCCGCCGAACAGGAGGACGAAAAAGCCCAGTATAATTTAGGTATCATGTACCAGGAAGGCAGAGGTGTAGCGCAAAGTGATATCGAAGCAGCCAAATGGTTTTTAAAAGCAGCGCAGCAGGAAAATGAAAAAGCCCAATTCAATATTGGTATGATGTATAAATCAGGCTTTGGCGTTGAACAGAATGATGTTGAAGCGGCTAAATGGTTTCTGAAGGCCGCCGTGCAGGAAAACGAAAAAGCCCAGTTTTATCTTGGCTGGATGTACGATGAAGGCGAAGGTGTTCCACAAAACCTGGCTGAAGCCGTAAAGTGGTATCAAAAAGCTGCTCAACAGGGCAATGCGGATGCCCAGTTTAATTTGGGGTTGAAATATTTCTACGGCGAAGGCATTGCACAAGATTCTAATGAAGCGGTAAAATGCTATCGTATGGCGGCCGAGCAGGGAAACATTGAGGCCCAAATTTGGTTGGGAGACATATATCAGGATGGTATATTTGTTGCGCTGGATAATGTTGAAGCTCAAAAATGGTATGAAAAGGCAGCCCAGCAGGGCGATGAAAGAGCTCAGTCAAAGCTGGATGAGATGAGAAAAAAAGCAAAAAAATAAATTTAAAGGTAATACCTTACATGTATTGAGAATAAGATTACCTTGACATCCCAGGTTACGTTTTCTATATTTATATATGTAATTTTGAACCAAGTCGTATTTTGATTGTGACGCGGATATAATCAACCTTAGCAGGTATTAATTTAAAGGAGATTAATATGCTGAAAGCAATAGGCGTAATAATCAATTTGGGCGTTGCAATCTATCTGGGATTTCAGCTCTCAAAATGCATGGGGCCGGAAGAAATAGCAAGCCTGAATGCTGCGCAAAATCCTTTGATTCTTTCCTTTGTGGCTGTTGTAGCCTTATTTATTGCTTTAAATAATTAATTGGAGTTTTCAGCAATGAACAGAAATATGATGACATTGTTTTTTT
>CAYNWA010000002.1:61220-73662 GCA_964400795.1 uncultured Smithella sp. | reverse complement strand
TTATGATGGGTAGAATGTATATTTACAATATGGGAGAGTTTGTTTAAAAAAAGTTTTACGCATGATTCATCTTTGTGAAAGTTGTAATTAACACGGTTATTTTTCAACATCAGGAAGATTTAGAGAAGGAGAACAAACATGTCGAAAACAAAAATAATAAGATATGCTCTCACAGGACTTCTACTTTTATCCTTTGGCATTTTTGTAAACGCACAGGAAACGCCGGAGACACAGAACGCCCAGGAACCTCAGGCAATACAAAATACGCCGGAGACACAGAACGCACAGGCAAGTGAGGAAATACAAGGCACAGCAGAAAAGCAGGATATAAAGGAAATTCAAGAAATACAGAAAACCAATAGAGAACTGATAAAAAACGGCATCAAGGAATACACAACAGTTACAGGGGATACTCTTTGGAGCATTGCGAAAAAAGAATTAAATGATCCCTTTATGTGGCCTGCGGTCTGGAAAGAAAATCCGGATATAGACAATCCGCGTTGGATTTACCCCGGACAGATTATCAAAATTCCTCTTTATCTTGTTCAAGAAACTGAAAAAGAAGAAGCCTTGCCAAAACCAGTGGCTCAGACTCAGGAACCTTCCGAAGAAGAAGTCATAGAAGAAATATCCGAGACCAAAGAGCATCCTCTTGTTAATGAAAATCTCCTCATCGCAAGCGGCTATGTCGCAGAGGTAGCGCCTGCCGTTGGGGCGGTATGCGGCTGTCCTCCCGAGCAAATTTTTTCTGCCGAGACACCGCGTGTAGGACAAGTCGAAGATTCACCTTCCGGACATACCTTATTTGGCGATCGAGATATAATATATATTAAGGTTGACCGCCCCGTCAAAGTGGGTGACAAGTTTTATATAGTAAAAGTATCCGATCCGATAAGCCACCCGATAACAGGGGCAAAAATCGGTCATGTGATTACTATTAGCGGAATAGCGGAAATAACGGAGATTAAAAGTGGCGATACCATGGCTAGAATCACAAAATGTTTCGGGGAGATTTTTCAAGGGGATATTCTTGATAATTATTATGATATAAAAATCCCAATGACCACGGGGAGCTTTCGCAGTCCGGATATTAACGGCATGATTATCGCTGCAGCGACTCCATCGATTGTTCAATCCACTTTGGATATCGTTTATATTGATAAGGGATGCAAAGATGGCATCGAGATAGGGGATGTGTTCAGGACGATGGCAGTTCGTGATCATGCTTTGCCAAACGGGATGATACAGGTCATAAGTTGTAAAAATCATACCGCGACAGCGATAGTCCAGCAAAACTCTTCACCCATTATGCCGGGAAATATTTTTACAAAAAAAGAAAACAATAAAGCCATGACTGTAATCAAGTAAAACAGGCGAGCGTTGATCAAAAATTTGACTTTGTTCACAGGTAAATGACTTGGCAAAGAGTTATGACGGGATTGAAGCAAAAATATGCCATATCGATTGTATCTCTCGTTATACTTTGTCTGCTTGTCGGCTGTCATTCGCTGGCGCAATATTACACACCGGACGGCGCTGAAGGGGTTGCCCGCTATTATGCAAAACGTTATCATGGCAGAAAAACAACTTCCGGTGAAATCTATGATTCGAAAAAAATGACCGCCGCTCATCCCACGCTGCCGTTAGGCACGCGGGTAAAAGTTGTAAATCTGGATAACAACAAATCAGTTATTGTTAAAATTAATGATCGTTGCCTCGAACATGAGGATGTATTTATTGATTTATCACATCAAGCGGCTCGCAAAATCGGTATGATCAAAAAAGGTAAAACAAACGTGCGGATTACGGTTGTTGATTAAAAAATCAGTTATACGCGTCGTTCTCGTCACAAAAATAAACCATTAACTTTTTCTTAAGAGCGTAATAAGGGAGAACATGGCGATGAATTTGAACAATCCTGAAGCAACTGCGCAGGCCTTGAACATTTTAAGAACGGGAGATACATTTCAGTGGTACGTTATTCCTCTGCTTGTGATTGTTTTATACATTTACGCCAACGAGTACGAAAAGGGAAACTATCGCGCTATCGCCGGAGGACTGGCGCTATATATGGTTCACTGGCTGGTGGAAATCATCAATGCGCTGATCCAGCATTTCTCCGGCCACGCCTTGTGGACGGTTCCGACGGGAACGGCATTTGAAATCCTGGTGGGCGTAGGCATAGAAATCAGCCTGATGTTTTCCATTGCGGGAATTGTTGTGTGTAAGCTGATGCCCAAAGACCCTGCACTGAAAATTGTGGGTCTAAATAATCGATTAGTCTTTTCCATCGCGAATGCCGCCTTTGCATCCATCCTGGAAATATTTCTGGTGAGGACGCCGGCTTTTGTCTGGGTTTATGGATGGTGGGGTGCTTTCCCGGTTTTTGTCACGGTTTACATTCCTTTTTTCGCCGCTGCCTGTTACGTGCATGACTGGGAACCCAAAGCTCAGAAAATTTTCATTGGTTCGCTTTTCGCCGTCAATGCCGTCTCGCTCATCATATTTGCGGGAATCCTCAAGTGGATATAATCATATTCTGTTTATTCGTTTACAGAAAGAATTCTTTTTCATGAGGGCGTCGAAACCATAAATGTCAAGCAGCCTGGATACAAATCATAGCAAACATAAGATTGTCATTTGCATTGTTTTAGCATTGCTCACTTTCGCTGTTTACTGGCAGGTGAATCAGTACGACTTTACCACTCTGGACGATGACATATATGTTACGGAGAACGGTCATGTCCAGTCTGGAATCTCATGGGAGGGCGTTCGCTGGGCGTTCAGGACGACGTACGCCGAATTCTGGCATCCCCTGACCTGGCTTTCCCTGATGTTTGATTATCAGCTTCATGGGTTGAGTGCCGGGGGCTATCATCTGACAAATGTTATTCTGCACCTCCTGAGTTCTTTATTACTTTTCTCGCTTTTTCACCGCATGACCGGAGCCGTCTGGAAAAGCATTTTTGTTGCAGCTTTTTTTGCGCTCCATCCTCTCAGGGTGGAATCAGTTGCGTGGATTGCTGAACGAAAAGACGTTTTAAGCATGTTTTTTGGATTAGCCGCTATTTACGCTTATGTCCGGTATGCTGAGAGTTGCAGGTTTTTCCGGTATTTTATTTGTTTTATATTATTTACTTTTGCTCTGATGTCCAAGCCAACAATGGTTACCCTGCCCTTTATTCTGATGCTTCTGGATTACTGGCCGCTGCAACGCTGGCAGAAAGTAATGAACGCACAGGAAAAGGCCTTTCATTCAACGGGAGGACTGATTTGGGAAAAAATTCCTTTGATTATCCTGACTATTGTTTTCAGCATTTTGACTTTCTGGGCTCATCATCAAGGTGGTATGATTGCCTCCCTGGAACGTCTGCCGTTTTTGGCGCGTTTTCAGAATATGGTTGTTTCTTATGTTTCTTATTTAGGTAAAATTTTCTACCCGGTTGATCTGGCCTTTTTTTATCCGTATCCCTATGCCTTTCCATTATGGAAAATTCTCGTTTCCTGCTTCATCCTGATTATCGTTACTTGTACGGTTATTTATACCTTTAAGAAATCCCCATTTTTATTCGTCGGTTGGTTTTGGTATTTGGGAGCTCTAATTCCCGTCATCGGATTGGTGAAATCCGCCAACTACGCCATGGCCGACCGATTTGCTTATCTGTCTTCTATAGGGATTTCCATGATGCTGGCCTGGGGCATTCCGCTTTTGTTGCCTGGCGAAGATGTGCGCAAAAAGATCTTATTTCCGGCGGCTATAACCTTTCTGGTGATTCTATCGGCTTTAACTTGGCATCAATGTCGTTATTGGGAAAACAGCATAGCTCTGTGCAGGCACACTTTGCAGGTCACAAAGAATAATTATATGGTGCATAACTTTCTGGGACTTAATTACGCCCAGAGCGGCCAGAATCAACGTGCCATTCTCGACTTCAACAAAGCCATTTATTACAAGCCAAATTATGCCGATGCCTACAGTAATCGAGGGAATGCTTACAGCGAACTCGGCCAATATCAGCGAGCCATTGAGGACTTTAACGAGGCCATCCGCCTGAAACCTGATTTACTCTCGGCCTACGAGGGGCAGGGGGCTGCTTATAGCAAAATTGGTCAATACCGGAAAGCCATAGACTATTTGAACGAAGCCATTCGTCTGAAACCCAACAAGGCCTTCGCATACGGCTTGAGAGGTGCCACTTATTTAAAGCAGGGCAATAAGGAACAAAGTTGCCGTGATGTGCGGAAAGCATGCGCATTAAAAGACTGTACATGGTTGGAATGGGCTCAAGACTATGGATACTGCCGTTGATATCAATGGGAATGTAAACGGATTGCGAATTTAAAATGTTATGATGGAGAGGCGTTGTTAATTTTTGCAAGAGGCAGGCAGTGAGCAATTGTTTTTTTGCTCACTGCCGCCCCGTCACTAACAATATTATGATATTTCAAATTTATAATAAATGTCATTGTTGCCCGTTGAAAAGCCCCTGACCCTTTGTTCAACCGCTTTTTTGCCGAAAATAACGAGAGCCTGCCGTATGTACCCCATGATCAGATATTCGAAATAGATATGCTTGGCGGGAAGGTTGGATATGGTGATATGCGCAACATTGTTTTCAAACTTTGTGGTAAATGTACCTCCGTCGAAATAGGTTGACCAGATTCTAGGCATGACGTTTTCAGTAAATTGTTTGATATCCTTCGTAAGAAGGAACGAATGATACGGACCTCCCTCTGCCAGAGAGAAATCGGCGGATTTTTCCCCCAGTTTCCAGTAATGATTATTGTCATTGTTGAAGAATTCTTTTAGCACATCATCAAGAAATATAATGAACTTATCCAGCGGAATGAGGGTAATGTTCATGATCGTTTGGCTGAAATATTTTTCCTTTGCCGCCAGTTTGGCAATAAAGGCATTCCAGCGTTCCTCGCCGAAAGTTTTGATGATGGTGTCTTTGCGTGTAACAAAAGCGGTACCTTTGACGTTCATACATATACCTCCTCATAAGTTATTATATGGGTTACGTGTTAATAATGTTGCGCCTAAGAAATTATTATAAAGTTTGTAAGGTTAATTTATTAATTGTTATATTGACTTAATTATTGACGCTTTGTGTTTGTTAATTTATTCCATAACACATTCATATGCAAGTAAAAAATTATCCCGATTTCTGACCATTGTCGTTATGCGGCCCGATGCCCGGTCTGGAATCCATTTCTTCCGCCGGATATGGTTTCAAAATAGATTTAAGATTGGCAGCATCCGTAGCATTGCTTTCCAGCCAGGCCTTTTCCTGATCACCCGAGAGGATCACCGGCATGCGGTCATGAACCGGCGCAATCAGTTCGTTGGCGGCGGTGGTAATAATGGTACAGGTATTGATTTCCTTTTTGTCCGGCGCCAGCCACGTTTCATAAAGTCCGGCCAAGCCGAAAGGCCGCCCGGATTTCAGATAATAATACAAAGGCATTTTTTTTCTGCCTTCCTTTTTCCATTCATAAAAACCATCGGCAATGATCAGGCACCGTCGTTTTTTGAAGGCATCACGAAAACTGGGTTTTTGATCCACTGTTTCGGCGCGGGCGTTGAACATTTTTTCGGCAATCGACGGATCTTTCGACCAGAGCGGAATCAGCCCCCATCTAAAACAAACCAGTAGATTCTTGCCGCCATGATGGATGATCGCGGGAATTAACTGACTGGGCGCTATATTCCAACTGGGCTGGTATTGGCAGAACACCTCCTGAATATTGAAATGTTTCTGGATATTCTTCAAATCGGTGACCAGTACAAATCGTCCGCACATATTTTAAACCTGTAATGATTGACAGTCCAACAATAGTAACGACATTGGGCGCGTGGCTACTCCATGTGAATAACGAGGCAAACGGATTCCATAAAGAATTTACTCCTCGTTTAAATGTTTAAATTCCAGCAGAGTTTCTGGTGTCGGTAACAGTTGCATTGAATCTATCAAAGTCAACCCGGACGATTTGGCCATTGTGTCGTATTCGACGCATGTGTAGGCATCGCCATGCGATGTCGTCGCAAGCATTAAAAAAGCGAAGGAAGCCTGCTCTGGCGGTGATATTCTGTCCGGATTTGGCATAATATCTATCACAAATACAGAACCGTCGGGAGACAGACAATCCTTTGCCTTACTGAGCAGACGAACACATGCATCTTGGCTAAAATGGTGCAGAATATTTGGCAGTAAAACAAGGTCATATTTTTCGCCCCAGTTGATTTCGAAAATATTGCCGGCCACTGTTCTATAGCGATTAGTCAGTCCCGCGCTTGCAGCATTTCTATTTGCAACTTCCAAAACGTTGGCCAGGTCAATTGCCGTAACTGAAGCATCGCTTATAAGCTTGGCCACCTCTATGCCAAACAGACCATGCCCTGCTGCTATATCCAATACGTTGTGCGGTTTTAGAGATTTTTTTACAATATAAGCTGCCGTTCTTTTGGCCGTTACTGAAGCAAACGGAATCATTGCTGTCGCGAATTTGACCCAAACGGGATTATCTGATGCAATACTTGCCCGTCCGGAAGATCCACCCTCAATGACATAGGATTCCGGATTGTCCATGATCAGAGAAACAATTTCCGGTGCGGCAAAAAAGTCGATTATATCGGCCAGGCAATAAGGTGATTTTCTATCAAGAAATCTTTTTGCCTCGGTGGAAAGACTGTACAGGTTTGCATTTTTTTTCAATAAACCCATAACGCAAAGAAAGTCACAAAGAATGCGCACCCCGCGCGCTGAAGCCCCGATGCCTGATGAAATTTGCTCAGCAGTCAAACTTTGATTGCCGATTTTAGTGAAAATGCCCAATTTTATTGAGGACTGCAATGCCGCGGTTTTCTGATAGGCCAGGCTTGCGTCGTATATCGGATTTTCTGATATTTTATTTGTCATACTTTATTGTGAGACTCAAATTTTAATAAGACCCAAGTTTCAGAAACAAAGTGAGCTGAACCTTGCAGGTCGAATTATCCCGCATGCGAAGCTCAGCGGGACAATATAACAATCCCGCACAGCGGAGGTTGTAATACCCCGCCCCTTGGGGCGGAATTAGCATTCTCGATAGCAATCAGGATTGCCCCGGGGTTCATAACCGTAATTGATGAACTCCCTTATTTTATTTGTTATGTCTTCTGAATAGTCTTCATTCCAGGAAACATGCTTGCCGCGGTAAATATTCATATAAATGGCATCCTTGGTTATGCGCCGCCAGGCGTTCCCGTCGTATTCCAATGAAACGTATAAGAGGGGTACGTCCAGCGGCAGCGGTTTGTATTTTATGAAAGCATTGCCGTAATAATTGAGCACATTTTCCAGATTTTCAAACACAAGATGCTGGCTTTTTACAAAATTTATCCAGTTTTTTATCGCTGTTTGTTTCTGAAGCCAAGGTTTTTTTAAGAAAAGGATAACACGCTGATGGAAATCCTTGGTCTGACTATCCCAAAATGTCAAAATACTTAATATCCAAATCAGGTGCTTGCGACGTTTTTGACCGTCAAGACCGGTTATACGCATCAGGACGTCTGCAATCTTAAAAATAAATTGAGCAAACAACGTGATCGAAATTATGGGAGGGTCTATCATAACCACAGATTTCACTTTTTTGCCCATTGCCAAAAGTTGTCTTGCCGCTTCGAAAGCAACCAGCGCTCCATTGCATCGGCCCAGAAGGATATATTCTCCGTCCGGTTGCTCTGCAAGAACTGTGGATAATCTATCTTTGGCCATTTCTTCTATTGATTCGGGTAAATTTTCTTCATACGGCAGATGAGGGCCTATTGCGTGTATGAGATATTGATTGCCGAGCATTGCGGAAAAAAATTTTATAAAAAAACCGCCTTGTGCGAAGTCACCGTGAAAAAAATGAATAATTTGTCCATTTTCAGAACCCACAAAAAAATATTTTCTGGGTTCATATTTGTCGGTTGTAATTTTTTCAAGCAATTGCCGGACAGTGCCTGTTTCGAAGATAATTGATGTTGGCAACGTTTTTTCTACGATTTGCTCTATTTCCAGTAATACTTGCGTGGCAAGCAATGAATCTCCGCCGCACTCGAAAAAATCGTCATCGATAGTCAATTTGTTATTTTTAAGCGTGCGTCGCCATATATCCAGCAGTTTCAGCTCCAGGGCATCATCATTCAATTTATCAGGATCCTGATTCTTCATGAATAAATCTTTCTTAGCTCTTTGCGCAGCACCTTGCCGCCGGAACCTTTGGGAATACTCTCGAGAACATGGAGTTTTCGGGGAATTTTGTTCCATGACACATGTGCGCTCATGAATTTACGAATTTCATCGGCGGGTAACGTTGTGCCGGGCCTCAAAACGATGGCAGCCGCAACATCCTCTCCCAACCTTGGGTGTGGTAATGCAAAAACAACGGCTTCCATTATATCTGGATGCTTCAGCAGAATTGCTTCCACCTCGAATGGAGAAATATTTTCTCCCCCGCGATTGATGAGTTCCTTGATTCGGTCGTGAATGGTTAAAAAACCATCTTCGTCAAAACTACCGATATCGCCCGTTCTAAACCAACCGTTGGAGAAAGCAGCCTTGTTCAAATCAGGCAGATTTAAATATCCTTTTGTCACGTTGGGGCCACAAACCCAAATTTCTCCTTTTTGGCCCGATGCTAATTTATTTCCTTCGCTATCGACTATGATTACCGTTTCAGGCGGTGGAATACCGACGGTGCCTGATTTATGCCGTTCCGGGAGAGGTAAATTTGAGGAAATCTGACTGGCCTCTGTCATACCGTAATGCTCAAGGATGGGAATTCCCAAGGCATTGTGCAAATTTGATAGTACGGTTTCGGGCAGTTTTGCTCCGCCGGAACTTGCCAGCCGGAGTTGATGCTTCAAATGTGATGAAGTGGATTCTAATTTTTCAGAAATTGCCAAATGGACCGGTGGTGCTGCCGAAAACCATGTTGGTTTCAGTATTTCAAACCATTCAACTAAATTTACATCATAAGGATTCGATGGAAAAGACACGCTACCGCCTGAAAGAAGCGGAGCCAGTATCGTTAATGTAAGGCCATGACTATAATAAGGCGATGCGATACTCAAACATCGATCATTTTTACTGAGGTTAAACCAAGTCCGAACGCGTTCCACTGAAGCCGACAGGCCAGAGTGAAAACAGGGTACTAATTTGGGCTCTTCTGTGGTTCCGGACGTTTGAAAAATGACAGCCATGCTGTCTGTCTGTATATCATCAGATTGAATGCGCCGGGAAATTTTAGAAACAGACAATGTAAATGAAAGTTCATTCCTGCTTTTGGGGATAAGTTCTATGATTAAAATATCGAGCTTTTCAGCGACAGCTCTGGCTACAGAATTTTCCGCTACAATGATACAGATCGCGTCAACATTGAGCAGTTTTAATCTTGTTTCCGTTTCAGCGGCCGTAAGATTCTGGTCTAAAGGAACAGCCGCCGCAAAACAGGCAAAAGCTGTGATTGCCAGAGCTGCCGGTGCGGCATCCTTTATCGCTATGGCAATGCGGGATGATTTTCTAAAGCCCGATTCTCTCAAAGTGTCGGCAACATAATCTATCTGCCAGGCCAGTTGCGAATAAGAAAGGGAATTATACTTTGAAGAAACTATGGCTAATAAATCGGGAGATGTAACAGCCGTGTGTTTTATTCCTTCTTCTATCTGGTGATTTTTTGAGTATAAATTCATCGAATAAAACTTGTTTGATAATGGTTTGCCGTCAGTGCGCATCAGTATAGGTAAATTATAAGAGTAAGTCAATTAAGAAATGGCCGCAAAATTCATGACGCGGCAGTGATGATAACTCCAGAACAGTTTTTTAAACGGGATTTTTTTCTATGAAATCTTGACGGGTTTTACAGGTACGCACCCATGGTCAGAGCGCTGATATCCAGACTGAATCCCATCTTTGTGTGAATCATTTCCCTGGCGCTTGTTTTGAAAGGATGAAGAACCAGAGAAGCATCTTCCAGGGTAAAGGTGAGTGAAGAAATTAAATCCGCAATGTTTTTTCTATCGGGATTGATGCTGTTTAGAATGACGAGAGAACTTTTTAGACTGAGTCCCATCTTTTCCTTAATGATTTCTCTTGTGCTGATTTTAAAAGGAAGCGGATCCAAAGGTAAATCTTCCAGGGTAAAATTGGATGAGGGCTCTGCATTGACAAGGTTTGTTCTATTGCCCACGAGACTGCTTAGCGTAACCAGAGAAGTCTCCAGCGCTTCATTTAAGGGAAGTGTTACCGGATAAATGTTTTTTGCGGGGAAATCAGCGATTAAATCCTTGGGCGGTGGTGCTACGGTCAGTTGTTTGCACAAGCGCAAAAACAAAGCGGGGTTAAGTTTAAATGCCGGAGCACAAAAATAAAAGGGCGTTTTTTGCCAAACGTCCGTAGGCGCTTTGGGCAGGTTGGCCACTTTAATCAAGTCAGCATATGTTTCCAGTTGAATTCCCTCGACTTTGACTTTGAGTTGCCAGAAGGGGATGTAATGGATGTTTTCTCCTTCTTCCCTCCACGTGGATAATTTTACTTTGGTGAAATTTTTATGTGATGGATCCCATGCGGAATGGCAGTTTTCACAGAAGAGGATTAAAGCATTTTTTTCTCCGGGCAGATCCGCGCCGCAATCAGGACAAAGGAGGGGAAGAAAGTCCACGTGCCATTTTTCATCCGGCGCGGTAATTAACGCCTCTTCCAGTTCCGGTTCCTTTGCATGAACATAGAGAGGCTTTTTTAAAACCGCATCATAAATCCGACCTTTGGAGCAGTATACGGGAGTGTAAATAACGCTTGCGGTTTCTCCGATGAATACTTCCCGCAGAGCGCCGGCTTGCGTTTTATAATTTTTCAATATGGTTTCTTTTCTTTTGTGAGAGGAAGCAATAAATTTTCCCACGTTGTCGGCATTTCCGACAAAATTTAATTTCATGGCCTGCGGCCGAAGACCTAATGAATGCGGAAGCTGAGGCGAATCAAATGAAAGAAAATTGGCGTCAAAATATTTATAGGAGATATCATTTGCTTTGATAACATATGACAACCCCTTAAGACGCCAGTATGGAATAAAGAAAACCGTTTCAGAAATGCCTTGAGCGGGTGGAATATAAAAACGAAAGTGGTCGTTGGTTGCCAGATAAACATGCGTCCGGCAGAATTTACACGAAAGAATACGGTCCGTTTCGTCGAGAATGATCGGCGCACCGCATTGAGGACATTGCTGTTCTATCTGAAAGTTAGAGCCGTTCACCGCACTTATTACAATAGATGGATTCCGGTAAATTTTCAAAACCGCACTGGGAACATTTTTTCGTCTGCGGCATTGCCGTTACCGCCTGGCCGCATCTGACGCAAAAGTTGGCGTTGACGGGCAGGTTTTTTCCGCAATGAGCGCATTTATTCACAATCAGCAACTGATGTCCGCACGCCGGGCAGAAATGCGATTCTTTCGGGATGATCTGTTTGCAGTCGGGACAGGTGTAAACTTCGGGAACAGCCGGTTGAGAAAAGGCGCCTTTAAAGGCTTCCGCCAGCATGCCAGGCATCATAAAGCCCATGCCCAGTCCCAAACCCGCGCCGGCTTCGGATTGTGTCTGTGCCGCCGTTTCCACGGCCATGGCCGCCTTCATCTTTAACAGTTTGTTGAGATCATCAAAAACTCCCAGACGGCTTTTATCATCAATGGCTTTCTGAACTTCCGGCGGTGGGGTGATGGAATTGATGTAAAGATCGGTCAGTGCCAAACCGAACTTACTTAAATCATTTTGCAGCATCACTTTCAATCCTTCGGAAAATTCATTGTATTTCCCCGGCAGATTAAAAATGGTGTCCACTTTCTCGCCCATATAATCGTTGAAACGCGATACAATAACACGATTCAGATATTCTTCTATTTCCTCCGTGCTGAAAATACCCTGTGTGCCGACCAGCGAGTTAATCAGCAAGAGCGGCTGAATGACGTGGATATTGAAAACACCGAAAGCGCGCAGACGGATGAGCCCCAGCTCCTTGTCGCGAAAGGCGACCGGATCGCGTGTTCCCCATTTCAAGTTCGGAAACACTTTCATATTGATGAAGTAAACTTCCGCGCGCAGGGGGCTGGTCATCCCCCAGGGAATGGTCAGTACTTTGGTGAGCAGGGGGATGTTGGCTGTCTTCAGGGTGTGGCGTCCGGGACCGAAGGCGTCATAGGCTTTCCCTTTGTAAAAGAATACGGCCGCCTGGTTTTCCCTGATGATCAGCTGAGCGCCGAATTTGATTTCTCCCGATCCTTTTTGAGGTATTCTGTGAACAATTTCCTTCCCTGATTCATCAAACCATTCAATAACTTCCAGAAAGATTACATTGTTTGTTCCCATATTAATCCGCCCCCTTCATTTATGCTGATTAGTGGAAATTTATTTTTTGACGGT
>CAYNWA010000002.1:52675-61210 GCA_964400795.1 uncultured Smithella sp. | reverse complement strand
CATTGAATAGTCAAGCACAAATAAATGATTAAATTTGATTTTTTGCACGGGATATTATACAAAAACCAGCATGAAAAAGACTGATTGCTCACATCAGAATGTTTATAACGGTATGGCGCTGATTGCCGATCCGATTCATCAATACATTCTTTTTACCGTGCCGGAAAACAAATTCGCGAAGGAAACCACGGAACAGACCATCATCGATTCCCCCTGGATGCAGCGGTTAAGAAGAATTTATCAGCTGCAGAGCGCGCGCTGGGTTTATCCGGCGGCAGAGCACTCGCGTTTTCAGCATTCCCTGGGCACCATGCATATGGCCGGCGAATTTGCCAAAAGCGTTTATCCCAGTCTGGCAGGCGTCTGCCCGGACCTGCCTTCGCCCAATTATGTGGAAGAACTTCTGCGTCTTGCGGGGCTTTTGCATGATGTCGGACACGGTCCATACGGCCATTTTTTTGACGATAATTATCTGAGCCGCTGGGGACTGACGCACGAAGTCGTCGGTCAGAACATCATCGTGAAGAAACTGGGCGCTGACATCGCTCGTATCAAACGTAGTCCCTCCGGAGCGTTCGCGCGCGGAGAGAAAATGGACGCGCGCCGTGTCGCGTTTTTGATTAAAATGCCGGAAAAGGGAGAAACGAGTCCGCAGCCGAAATGGCTCCAGATGCTCAGGCAGCTGTTTTCCGGCGTATACACCGTGGATAATCTGGATTATGTCCAGCGCGACGCCTACATGACCGGTTTTTCTCTGGATATGGTGGATATTGACCGCCTGCGCTATTATACGTTCTTCACCAAGGAAGGTTTGACGCTGCACCATTCGGGCATTTCCGCTCTGCGGCGATTCCTGAACGCCCGATTAAATCTGTACACCAATGTCTATTTTCACCGCACGACCCGAGGGCTTGATCTCCATCTGCAGGAATTTTTCCAGGACTCCATGAATCTGATTTTATCCGGCAATCCCCTGGAGCATCTTGATGATTACTTGAAATGCGACGAGTGGATGGTCTTCAATCATGTTCAGAACTGGCTGCAAGCCAGGGATAAAAAGAAAATCAAACTGGCCGCCGAGTGGAAAAAACTGCATGACCGGGAAGTCAAATGGAAAATGTCATTCGTGGCCGAAATTTCCCTCGACCAGATGCAGCGCGGCGTCGATTTTGCTGGCGCGGCAAATTACGAAGCAAGAATCAGGGACTATCTGCCTGCGAAACTCAAACACCTGCCGTTCAAGGTGGATCTGGCCACGCAGGATCCGCGACCACTCAATCCGATTACGGAAAGGAAAAAGCGCGTCAATATCTTCAATCCCGTGACGCAAAAGACGTCACCGGAGCCGCTTGTGGAAATTTACCGTTTCATTCCCGCGCGCGTCATGCTTTTCAGGGTTTTCTCGCTCAACCACGAGCATGATGAAGCATTGTCTCTAGCCGCGGAAAAGGTTCTGGGCGGTTCCGAGAAATCCATACCGACCAACGTTTGAAATGATGGAAAATTCCGAAACAACAGATTTGACGCTCTTTGTCCGCACATCGACTGAAGAAAGCACGCAATGGAACCGTCAGCGTATCATTGACGCGCTGGTGCGCGAAGCCGACATTGATTATCAATTGGCCGATGACATATCCAAAGAGGTGGAACGGCAGATTATCGCCGCCGGAATCGGCGTGACCACCACCGCGCTTGTCCGCGAAATGGTCAACGTGCGCCTCATCGAAAGGGGTCTGGAAAAGGAGCGCCGTCTGCACGGACGGCTGGGTTTCCCCCTCTATGACGTAAGGCAACTGATTCTGCATCGGAACAAACAGGACGCCAATATTCCGCATTCCCCCGAAGGAACGAATCTGATTTTTGCCGAAGGCATCAAAAGGGAACTGTCCCTGTACGATGTTTTTTCCGCCGACGTAGGCGAAGCGCACGCGGCGGGCGACATTCACATCCACGCGCTGGGTTACATTGACCGGCCCTACAGTTGCTGCCTGTCTCTGGAATATTTAAAAAGGCACGGTCTGAATCTGCCCCAGGCGATTAACTCCGCCAATCCCGCCAAATACGCCGAAGTTCTGCTGATGCACATGGTGCGTTTCAGCGCCGTTTTGCAGGGACACTTTGCCGGTACCATTGGCTGGGACGCCGTCAATATTGCCTTCGCGCCTTATCTGACGGCCATGACGGATAAAGAAGTCCGGCAGTTCGCCCAGATGCTCGTTTATGAATTCTCACAACTTGCCGCCACCCGTGGTGGACAGGCTCTCTACACGGACATTCACCTCTATTACGAAATGCCGTCTTACTGGGCCGATCTACCCGCCGTCGGGGCGGAAGGAAAGCCGACGGGAAAAACCTACAAGGATTATGCCGCGGATGCGCAGCGTTTCGCCCGCGCCATCCTGGACATTTTCGCCAAAGGCGACGCGAGGGGCAAACCCTTTATCTTGCCGAGTCCTCTTTTGCACATTAGGGAAAGTTTCTGGAAAAATAGAGACGCTCAGGAATTTCTTCTGCGCGCCTGCGATACGGCCGGCGCGATGGGCAATGCCTGTTTTGTGTTCGACCGCGACGAAAAGGCGATTGACCTGATTTTCAGCGAGGAGGAGAAAAACAAACCCTGGCTTCAGCGCCGGGCCTCCATTCAGACGGTCACGCTGAATCTGCCGCGCCTCGGTTATCGGGCGGCCGGCGACGACAAAAAATTGTATTCTCTGCTTGCCGGCCTTATCGAAAAAGCCGTCAAAGCGCATATCCAGAAAAAGGATTTTCTGGAAAAACTCCTTTCCTATGCCGAAGAAGGTCCGTTGGCTGTTCTGGCCATGAACCACGACGGATTTCCTTTCCTGAGAATGAACACGGCCAATTATGTCATCGGTGTCATGGGTTTGAACGAACTGGTTCAAATCCATCAGGGCGGGGAACTTCATCAGTCGAAGGAAGCACTCACGTTCGGCCTGCGCGTCTTTGAATTCATCCGCGACGAAACCCGGCGTCTAAGCAGCCAATACCATATCAAAATTGTTCTGGGACAGGCGCTGGCGGAAACCACCGGATACCGCTTCGCCCGCCTCGACTTGCGGAATTTTTCTCCCACCGCCGGGAGGTACGTTAAAGGCGATATCGCCGAGGGCGCCGTTTATTACACCAATGCAACCCATCTGAATGTTGCCGCTGGTGTTGATCCGCTGCAGCGGGTGATTCGCGAAGGCCTTTTCCATAATTATCTGGAAGGCGATGTTTTCACGCATATTCAGTTGGGTGTGTCCAATCCGGGCGGGGAGAAGTTGAGCCGTTTTATCCGCGATGTTTATGATGAGTCCGTCAACCGTCAGATCGATTTCAATCCGGAATTCACCTTTTGCCTTGTCTGCGAAAAAACATCCCGGGGACTTCATCAAACGTGCAGCCACTGCGGCTCGGCGGACGTGGAAGGCATCGCCAGGCTCACAAAATACTTCAGCAAAATTTCCAGCTGGAACAAAGGCAAGCTCGCCGAACTGAAAAACAGAAAAATCAATGATGGTTTTGGAAAATAGAAAGTGTAGTGATTATTATGTACACATCCTATTCTAAAAAACTTATATCCCAAGACGTGATCCCATGCTTTGTGGTTATATCAAAGACTTTGACTGATTTGTTGAGTCGGGTGCTTATGAGGTTTTCATCTTGCCAGACGGATGATAAGCTCCTGATTGTTTCGTTTGATCAGCAGTTTAACCGTTGCGCCCGGCCTTCCATTGATACGCACCGCGTCTTTGATTTCATCACCTGTCGTTGGCTCATCGTCAATTTTCAAAATGACATCGCCCTTTTGAAGTCCCGCTTTTTCAGCGGCGCCTCCCTGTACGACGGACGTGATGGTATAATCCTTCATGGTCATTCCGAGCCCTTTCCTAGCAGGCTCCTTCGCGGGTTCCTGACGATTGAAACCGTCGCGGATTCGGGTTAACAATGCATAGGCGCTTTGGGCTTCTTTTGATCCTCGGCTGAGATCCGTTACAACTTGATCCCTGCGCCCGGGATAATGAATAAGGCTAATGTTTGCAATCACTCTTACACCTTCCGGTGGATGGTTTACAATGTTGTAGGTATAGCGGGCCAGCCATTGTTCCGAAAACCGTTTCACAAACGAAAGCACATTGATATCCTGATCGCGCATCTCAAGCTGAAAGTCTGAAGACAGCATGGCATTGGTGATTTTGTCGGCGATTTCAGCCTTGGACGCATTGGGTATGATCACATCAGCCTTGCCGGTAGGTGTGTTCAATGTGACCGGTTCCATGCCGGCACATCCTGTGATCAAGAAAATAATTAATGTAAAACATACGATGACCCGAAAAATAGATTTCATTTTTTTATCTCCTTTGACCATGAACAATATTGTAGACAGGATAAGTTCCTCTATATTCACCAAAATAGATGGAATAATTTTTCAATTATTGCAATATTTAACTTGATAATGCCGCCACAGCTTGCTGGGCGGAGGTTCATTATCAAATTCAGAAAATGTATGATTCTTCAATGTAACCGCGAAATTTCTTGCACAAAGAAGACCAACCACCCGTAAATATATTATTATATCAAATGCTTGGAAGAGAAGCTTTGATTGCGTCCTTTCATGCCGGAAAAATCATTATAAATTGAAATATCGGTTTGACAGTTGGGAAGGATTTGGATAAAGATTAATGGTCAATAATCCAGCCGTGATTGAGACGGCAGTTTTGAAAAGAATGCAGGCCCTCTGCAAAAAAATATTAACAACAGGAGAAGATCAATGAATTTTGCACCTACAGAAGAACAATTGATGGTTCGGGATATGGTCCGCAAATTTGCCGAAACGGAAATCAAACCGATTGCGGCGGAACTGGATCATACACATCGTCATCCCGAAGAGATTTGTCGCAAACTTGGCGAAATGGGCATCATGGGCGTGGCCGTTCCCACCGAATACGGCGGGGCGGGTATGGACAATGTGACCTACGTGCTGGCCATGATTGAAATATCCAAGGCGTGCGCGAGTTGCGGCGTTATCGTGTCGGTCAACAATACGCTTTACGGTCATCCGGTGAAAACCTTCGGCACGCATGAGCAGAAACTGAAATTCCTCACGCCGGTCGCCAGCGGCCAGGTGGAAGGCTGTTACGGCCTGACCGAAGCCGGCGCCGGTTCCGACGCGGCGGCGCTGCGCTGCAAGGCAGAACTCAAAGGTGACAAATATATCGTCAATGGCACCAAGACGTTTATCACCAACGGTCCCGTCGCGCGTTACTGCGTTCTGGCAGCAACGACGGATGTATCCAAAGGTTACAAAGGTGTCATCAATCTGATTGTGGATTTAAAGGAGACGCCGGGCTTTAAAGTCGGCAAGATCGAGGAGAAGTTGGGCATTCTCGCTTCCGGTACGTCCGAACTGGTTTTTGAGGATGCGGAAGTTCCGGCAGCCAATTTGCTGGGCAAAGAGGGGCAGGGCTTTCAGCAGATGATGGCGGGTCTGAATGCCGGACGCATCGGCATCGGTGCGCAGGCCTGCGGTATCGGCCGTGCCTGTCTGGAAGATGCCGTGAATTATTCAAAAGAAAGAATTCAGTTCGGCAAACCCATTTCGTCAAACCAGGCCATTCAGTTCAAATTGGCGGATATGGCCACTGAACTTGACGCAGCGGAACTGCTGCTCTTGAGGGCAGCCTGGCTGGAAGATCAGGGCAAGGATTTTGAAATGCAGTCGGCTATGTCTAAATACTATGCCTCGGATGTGGCGATGAAGGCGGCCATCGAATGCGTACAGATTTTTGGCGGCTATGGTTATGTGAAGGAATATCCGGCGGAACGCCATATGCGCGACGCAAAAATCTGCCAGATTTACGAAGGCACCAACGAAATTCAGCGTGTGGTGGTATCAAGAAAGCTGCTGAGTCTTAGATAAAAAAACAAAGCAACAGTCATCTTTACCAAAGGAGTCAGGAACTGAAATTCTCCTGCCTCCTTTGGTACTTTCTTTTTGCCATAGAACTCTAATTCTAAAGAGTATTGAACGTTTCAATCGTAAAAAATCAAAAAACGGCTGAACTGTAATCTTGCTAATGGTAAAAATAGAAACATAGCTATTGGAATATGAATATTTTATGCTGTGTGACTTCTTGACAGTGTGACTTCCTTCTGTTGACAAGTCGTTCTTATTCCTATTATTATGCTCCTATCAATTAGAAAATCATGAATTCTAGAGGCAGTCATGAAGGTTGTACTCATTTCCATGCCGGATGTCGTCCCAGCCATTATTCACGAGTCGGCTGTGCACATGCCCAACCATGGTATTGCCTGCGTAGGCGGTCATATTGATGAGCGTCATCAGGTTTACCTGATTGATCTGATTCGTAAGAGAAGTTCGGTTAAAAAATATCTTACCAAAACCCTGACAGACATTAAGCCCGATATCGTCGGTCTTTCCGCCATGACCTGGCAGTACGATACCTGCATCCGTGTGATCCGTCTCATTAAGGCGATTCTTCCGAACGTGAAGATCGTCTTGGGCGGCTACCATGCAACCATGTCTGCTGAAGAGATTTCATCTTCCCCCGAAGCCGAACTCATTGACTTTATTATCCGGGGGGAAGGGGAGGTTCCCTTTCGTCTGCTGGTCAATGCCTTGGATGAGCGGGACAGCTTTGCAGATATTCCTTCTTTGTCTTTCAAGGCCAAAGATTATTTTATTCATAACAAGCGGGGTACGCTGTGCGATCTTTCGTCGTTAAAGCTTCCTATTCGCGATCATCGGCGACTGACATGGGGGTATCACCTCATGTTCAGCACTATTGAGGTCATGGAAACGTCGCGTGGTTGTACCCGCAACTGCAACTTCTGCAGCATGCACCAAATGTATGGAAGCTCCTATCGTACCTATCCGGTTGAACGTGTCCTTGATGATCTGGAAAACATCTATCGCCGCAAGGGGACACGCACGGTATTTGTAACGGATGACAACTTCGTTTTAAACCCAAGGTGGGTCGATGAAATCTGTGAAGCCATTATCAAGAAAGAATACCGCGATCTGAAGCTCTCCGTCCAGGCTGACTGTATTTCCATTGCCAGGCATCCTGAAATGATCAGCAAAATGAGACGAGCCGGATTCCGGTCAATATTCCTCGGGATTGAGAGCGCTTCAGCTGAGAATCTGGAAATCCTGGAAAAACATGATGTGGTGGCCGTGTCTCAACAGGCTGTTGATTTATGTCATCAAAACGGAATAATGGTTCTCGGAGGCGCCATCTTCGGTTTGCCAGACGATGATGAAAATGCCATCCGGCGGAACTACCTTTTTTTGAAAAATATGGGTGTTGATGCCACCTATTGCCAGATTTTGACGCCATATCCGAAGACACGACTTCGCGAGGATCTTCTGAAGGAAGGTCTTGTCACCAATCAGAGTGATTACTCAAAATACAATGGTTTCTGGGCAAATATTAAAACAAAACATTTATCTGCGGAGCAGCTCCAATATTTTTTCTGGTATCACCGTCAAACGGCACTTGGATGGTGGACACCATCGAATTTTATTAAAAGTCAAGGGCCTGTATGGACTGCCGTGTGGCAGTATTTCATCAAGCCGCTCATGCAATTTTTCTACGAGAAAAAAATCAAACGAACAGGATGGCAGGCGCTGCATGAACAGGAGCTGGAATATCTGAAAAAAATGAACGCCTTTAGTGACATCTAGGAATGTTTAAAGTGTTCGATGGACGTTTTTGGATATGTCAATAGCAAATGACTGTGTCTCGGATTGATTCAGCAACAATATCAGATGCCACAATTCAAATGATAAGGTTTGACTTCTTATTACGTAACATTTTGGGAATTGTCGGTGAACTCAAACAGGGTTTCATTATGAGTCCGAAATTATAAAAACGGCAGTGGTTTTTCCAGCCGGTAAACCAGCGCCTGACAGGTAGCCAGCAGTTTGCCGGAATCGTCAGTTGCGCGAATGTCATAAGCAGCCGTTTTCTTCGTTTGATTGATTTCTTTGGCTTCGGCAGCCAACGTAGCGCCTTTTTCCGGCGACGCCAGATAGTTGATATTCATGTTCAGGGCGACAGCCATGGTGCCGTGAGAATTGGAGGCAACTTCAAAGGCTGCATCAATCAGTGAAAAAATTGCACCGCCATGAGCCATTCCGAACATGTTTTCCACATCCTGTGTAAAACGCATTTCCACCCTGGCGTAGCCTGTCTGCACATCAGTCAATTTCAACCCGAATTTTTTGCCGAAAGGTTCTTTTTCAATTTGTTTAAGGATAGCGCTTTTTATTTTTTCATCCATAACCGTCTCCCGAGAAAAATGGCAGAAACAGATCCCTTATACATTATTGCTGCTATCAGAGTCAAAAATAAAGAATTTTCATCACGTCATCAATAAGTCAAAAATAATATGAAATGAAAAAATATTGGATTTTTGCGGCTGCAAAAGTACATACTACCTATTGGGGTTGTTAGAAAAAAAACCACCATATATAGTATATTTTTTTTCTTGACACACAATATGCTT
>CAYNWA010000002.1:44752-52665 GCA_964400795.1 uncultured Smithella sp. | reverse complement strand
ACAACACGAAGCTCTTCCGTTTTATAATAAAATCATAAGTAGCAATGGCAAAAAGAAGAGTTTGCAGTAGTTAACTAAATTTCAAACCATTAGAAAAAAGTCGATTCCCATATTCCGCCTTTTTTTATTGTTTAAATGAAAGAATAGGTTTGTGTCGTTATCCGATCCATGAATATTAATAACCCAAACGAGGTATTTTTAATAATCGTTTGAGTTCTTTTTTTTGCTCCATCTGTTTCGCTTTCTGCTCGTCATTTTGAACGCCAATATCAGCTTCTTGCGGGTTTGTTTCAGATTCCGCGGATTCCGCGTTACCTTTACCGGCATTTTTGCTGAGACGTCTCTGTAATTGAAGGAGCGTGCTTTGTTGATTTCTTTCTGTTTTTGTTAATCCTCCCGCAATGGATTTGCTTTCCAGAATTTCCAATGTTTTAATAATTCTGCGGCGGGCATCAGAAGTTTCGTAGCGGCTAAGTTCTTCGAGTAAGTAAGTTTGTTGTTCTATCTCGCTACTGGTCAAGCTTTTCTGGATGGATTTATTTTCCAGGTTGTTTAATAATATTATAATGCGCTGGGTCGCAGCAAGGTTTCCTCCCCCGGAGGACTGGTTCCCGTTTCCCGGATCGTTGCATATTGCATCCGGCGGAGGATTGTCAGTAATAATAGAGTTCCCCTGACGATCAATGCAATTATAAAAGGCTTGTGCATGATCAACTGATATCAGGGCTATCAACGTGCACAGGATTGAAAATATTCGTTTCATTTTATGCCACCTGTTAATCTTTTTGTATGAAGAACATACCCGTGATATTTTATGACTATCAAAGAACGCATTGTCAAGGTGAAATTTTCAAACCGTTTCTCTTTGACAAATAATGATTCTTTATGTACCTTCTAAATAAGAATAACAACATTCAGTGTAAACAGTGATTTGGACTCTTCCCTTGCAAGTGGTTCTGATTTCAGGACGGAAAAATGGCGGAGAAAGAAGAACAAAATATTACCAGGCTACCTAACGATTCAAGCCCTTGCCGATTAAAATGCGGAACGTTTGAAGAAGCCGACTCAAACTTCAGAACAATCTTCGATTTAGTATCGGACGGAATGCTTATTGGCAGATTCGGCGAAAAAAAATTTACAGACGCCAACAAAAAAATCTGCGAGATGCTCGGTTATACAAAAGAAGAGCTTCTTGGTTTGGGTCTGCACGATATCATCCCGTCAGAACACCTTTCATCTATCACTCAGCAGGCTCAAAAAACATCCAGAAATGAAATAACAATAACGCATGATATCCCTGTATTAAGAAAGGATAAATCTGTGTGTCTTACAGATGTAACCAGAGGATCCATTATTTTGCATGGAAAGGAATATCATGTCAGCGTGTTTAGGGATAGTACAGAACGAAAACTTGCAGAAGAGATGATCGTGGCTTCGGAAGAGAAGTACAGAACTCTTCTCAATAACATCCAGGACGCAATTTTTATTATCAAGGATGGAAAAGTCAAATATGCCAATAAAGTATTTTCAAAAATAGTGGATTACAGTGAAGAGGAATTAATCGGTAAGAGTATTGAAGAGCTTGTTGCACCCGAAGATTTGGCGATGGTGTCCGACCGCTATATCCGGAGGATGAAAGGGGAGCAGGTTACTGCAGAATATGAATTCAGGTTGGTGAAGAAAGACCGTGTGACCAGAGTGGATGTGAGAATGAGTGTGGGAACAACCATTTATGAAGGTGGCCTTGCCGCTCTGGGCACCGGAAAAGATGTCACCCTGCAAAAGAGAGCCGAGGAGACATTACGCAGGAAAGAGGCGAGTCTCCGGTACGCACAATCCCAGGCTCATCTGGGAAGCTGGGAAATCAACCTTTCCGCACAAACATATTCCTGGTCGGAAGAAATGTTCCGCATATTCGGATTCGATTCCACGTCAGGCGTTCCGACGTTCGAAAAATGTGAAAGCATTATTCATCCGGATGACCGTGAACGAGTCAGAATTTGTTTTAATCAAAGTTTATCTTCACAAAAACCATTCCACGATGAATATCGCGTCATTAAGCCTGAGGGCAGATTATGCTGGGTTGAGGCTCGGGGTAAACCGATCTTTGACTATAAGGGCAAAATGGTAGAATTTTCCGGTACGGTACAGGATATTACCGAGCGTAAACAAATGGAGAATGAACTGATAACCAGTGAAAGTAACTTTCGCCATTCTCTTGATGATTCTCCGTTGGGTGTTCGTGTGGTAACATTAAACGGCGAAACAATTTATGCCAATAAGGCGATTCTTGATATCTATGGATATGACAATATAGATGAAATGAGAAACACCCCCCTGAATAAACGCTACACACCGGAAAGCTATGCTGAATATCAGAAAAGAAATGAGAAACGACTGAAGGGAGAAAGAGGCCCTTCTGAATACAATGTCAGCATCGTGACAAAAAACGGCGAAGTTCGCCATCTCCATGTTTTACGCAAAGATATTGTCTGGAACGGCAAGAAACATTATCAGGTCATTTATCAGGATATCACCGATCGGAGGAAGGCTGAGGAGAAACTCAGTCAAACGTTAGAAAATTTACGGCAATCTATTAAAGCAACGATTCAGGTATTGGGAATGGCATCGGAAGCAAGAGACCCATACACAGCGGGTCATCATAAGAGAGTTTCCAATCTTGCCCGTGCCATTGCTGTAGAGAAAAGACTTTCTCAAGATATTGTTGAAGGAATACGCATGGCAGGTTCCATCCATGATATCGGCAAATTATCGGTTCCGGGAGAAATTTTGTCGAAACCAACCAAATTGACTGATCTTGAATTTTCTCTGATAAAAGAACACTCTCAGAGTGGTTATGAAATGCTGAAACATGTGGAATCACCATGGCCATTGGCGCAAATTGTTCAGCAGCATCATGAACGAATGGATGGAACAGGTTATCCCCAAAACCTGAAAGGCAATGAAATTCTCATCGAAGCTCGTATTATTGCCGTAGCGGATGTCGTGGAAGCCATGGCTTCTCATCGTCCTTATCGTCCGGCGTTAGGCATTGAAGCCGCTCTTGATGAGATTGAGAAAAATAAAGGGATTCTTTATGATGAAAATGTGGTTGATACCTGTTTGAGTTTATTCCGGGATAAAGGATACAAACTGACATAAAAGTACAATCAACGACAGAATCCTTTGCTTTTAGCCCATTCCAGCCCGATACAGCCTCCTAATGCACAGGCCATTTGCGCATCATGGCAACCCCGTTGATAGTTGCCCTGCGCAAAATAAGCGCCTCCCCGGTTGTTATAAGCTTTGGGATCATCCGGTTTCAGGCGGATGGCCTGGTTATAATCCTCAATCGCTTGTTGATATTGATGGAGATTATAATAAGCATTGGCCCTGTTGTAATAGGTGATGGCATCATCCGGTTTCAGGCGGATGGCCTGATCGTAGTCCTCTATCGCCCGTTGATACTGTTCCAGCTTCGCATACACATTCCCCCTGTTACTGTAGGGGAGGTAATAATGAGGTCTGATAGCTATGGCTTCGTTATAATGAAAAAAGGCTTCCTGGAACTTTCCTTCCTTAGACAGGGCAAAGCCTAGGCTGTAATGCGCTACGTTATTATTTTTCGTTACCTGCAAAGCGCGTTTAAAGAGCGTTACACTATTTTTCCAGTAACCACATTGCTGCCAGGTGATTATTGCCAGTAGCATTAGAACCGCTATCCCGGCGGCAGAGACAATCTTTTGCATCGTGTCTTGATGAAGAAGGAGAAGATGAATGCTCCACACGACCATTATGGATATTCCTATGGATGGAAGATACGTATAATGATCGGCCATGGGTGCGTTGACTGGCACCAGTCCTATGACGGGAATTAACGCTCCTAAATACCAGAACCAGCCAACAAAGAAAAAGGGCATTGTTTTGATGACATGAAACGCCAGAGTGGTTATGCCCAGCACGATAAAGCAGGCGAAAAGAATCTGCCAGAACGGGAAGGAATATTTAAAAGGATAGAACACCGCCAAATCCAGCGGTAATAAAAATATTTTTAAATATGAAACGTAAGAAATAATCGCATTGGTGGAGCGTAACGTAAAGGGAAGAGGAATGACACTGGGATCATACTGAGCCCATACGGTCATAAAACAAGAAAAAAATGTGAGGAATAAAAAGGGGACCTTTTCCAGTAAAATTTTAATATTTACATGGATCACGTTTATGATTTTGGAGGATTTCTTTTGCTTTGCCAGCGGATCCATCGTGTTAAAAAGCTGCCATCGCCTGAGCGGCCAATAATCAAGAAGCATTAAAATAAACGGCAAGGTAACGAGCATGGATTTGGACATTAAACTACAGGCGAATAATACCAGGCAAATCAAATAACGGAATCGCCTGGGATTTTCGGTATAAAAAGCGTAGGAATACAAAGTAGCCATACCAAAAAACATACTTAAAACATCTTTCCGTTCGGCGGCCCAAGCCACCGATTCCACTCTCAATGGATGCAACGCAAATAAAGCGGCGGCAAAAGCCGATGCCCATGGATGGCGGGTTGTTTTATTGAAGAACAGAAACAAAAAAATAGCAGCGCCTATGTGCAAAAGCAAATTGACAAAATGATAGCCTCCGGGATTTTCTCCGAACAGACTATAATCCAGTATAAGAGAAATCCAGGTGAGGGGATGCCAGTTTTGGGATAGAAAAGCGCTGAAAGCCCATTGCATACTTTCAAGATTAAGGCCTGATTTGATGTGATGGTTTTCAGTAATATATATGTTGTCATCGAAATTAACAAAATCATTGCCCACGATCCGTCCGAAGGCGGCACAGGAAGCGATGATTAAGAAAATAATAATTAAATAATGATTTCTATTGCTCATATTGAATTTTGTATCACATAACGGCTTCAGCGTAAATTATGTTTGTGAAACATTCAAAGACAGCATAATGGAAAAAAACAAATGAATAATCTTTATGAAAAAGAAATATTTTATTATATTTCGGTGGCCTCTGGTTGTCATGTTTGATGTTTCCCGGCGTAAAAAGATTGGTATCAGGACATCAACGGCAGAATCCTTTGCTTTTAGCCCATTCCAACCCGATACAGCCTCCTAATGCACAGGCCATTTGCGCATCATGGCAACCCCGTTGATAGTTGCCCTGCGCAAAATAAGCGCCTCCCCGGTTGTTATAAGCTTTGGGATCATCCGGTTTCAGGCGGATGGCCTGGTTATAATCCTCAATCGCTTGTTGATATTGATGGAGATTATAATAAGCATTGGCCCTGTTGTAATAGGTGATGGCATCATCCGGTTTCAGGCGGATGGCCTGATCGTAGTCCTCTATCGCCCGTTGATACTGTTCCAGCTTCAGATAGGCATTCCCCCTGTTATTATAGTGCTGGCCGTCAGACGGTGAAAGGCGGATGGCCCTGCTGTAATGACCAATGGCCTCTTCAATTTTTCCCTCCGTAACAAGAGAGACGCCGAGATTGTTATTTGCAAAGGCGTTGTCTTTTGTCGCTTGTAAAGCATGACTCCAAAGTAAGATGCCATTTTTCCAGTAGCCGCATTGATGCCATGTCAAAACCGTCAGAATGATCATTACGACGATCCCTCCCGGGAATAACAGCTTTTTGCGTATATCCGTATTCTTGACAACCTGCGATATTCCCCAAACCATTATAATAGCAAGACCTACAGAAGGAAGATAAGTGTAGCGGTCGGCCATCGCCAGTGTGCCGAGAGTGATAAGTCCTATGACAGGAATCAGTGTTCCAAGATACCAAAACCAGCCGACGAAAAAATAAGGGATAGATTTCATGTAATGGATGGCGGCTATCGTGATTAAAATGAGGATAACACCGGAAATTAAAACGGTGGCTACGGGAAGAGAAGACTCCAAAGGATAATATATGGCTAGATTGGAAGGCCAGAGGGTTTTAACAGGATAGGTTGCGTAGGAGACTATGGCGTTGGCAATGCGTTTGAGAAAAGGCAACGTATCGAACGATACAAAATTTTTATGCGCTTTCAAGGTGGTAATGCTGAGGATCAGAGAGAGTAAAATGAAAGGCACTTTTTCCAGAATCAGTCTGCTTTTTGAATTAAAATTCTGTTCTGTAGTCTTTTCCTGCCAGCGTTTCAGAGGCCAGTAATCCAGAAGTATCAGTAAAAATGGCAGCGTAATCAGCATGGGTTTGGACATCAGGGCCAGTATGAATAATGCCAGGCACAGAAAATACCGTGAAAGCTTGGAGCTTTCGGCGTAGGAAGCATAGGCCAGAAAACTCGCCATACCGAAGAACATGCTTAAGACATCTTTTCGTTCGCCGGCATACGCGACCGATTCCACCCTCAGAGGATGAAGAGCGAAAAAGGCCGAGGCAAAAGCGGAAAGCCAGATATCGCCCGTTGTTTTACTGAGAAAGAGAAATAAGAAGATAACGGCGCCGATATGCAAAAACATGCTGACAAGGTGATGACCGGATGCGTCTACTCCGAAAAGTTTCCAGTCAAGCATGTGAGAGATCAAATTCAACGGATGCCAGTAACCAAAATAGGTAGTCGTGAAGGCCCACGTGATGCTTTCCTGATTAAATCCCGATTGAACATGCTTGTTTTCTGTAATGTACATGCTGTCATCGGTGGAAGGAATAAAATCATTACCTGCAATCCGTCCGAAGGCGGCACAGGAAAAAATTATCAGGAATACGATAATTGGATAAGTATATCTTTGCTTCATAAACAAAAACACCTTATGACAATTTTTTAATGAGCCCCAAATTTCAGAAACAAATACCCTAAATACCCTAAAGGGCACTATAGGGGCACTGAAATATCCGCGTGTGGTAGAGAAATGATTATTTTTTTAAAATCGGCGTAAATTTACGGCGTTGCCGAAATGACAGCCTCTTTCGTTTCCAGATTAAACAGAATAATTTTATTGATATAAAAGGCATTTTTTATTCTTGTTAAATCACTGATGCTTTTGGCGAGATCGTAGATCATGTCCCCCTTGATCATAAACACCAGCTTGTCTTCCATGGTTTTTAATCGTCGGGCTTGCTCAATCGGAGAATCAGCTTCAAATGTTATGGAAGACATGACCTCGTAAGGAGAACCAATATCATCGTGTTTGGTCGATAATAGGGCGCTGGTGAAAAATTCCCTTGAAAACGATTCAGCGGATGTTATTTTGAACGGATATGAAGAGTCGGCAAATCTATTTGCATAATCCATTCTGTCGGATGGATTGACTCCCATAAAAGCTTGAATCTCTGCATGTAGCTTTGTATTATTGTTCGTTGTTTTGAGAATATTCACGGGTTCCATTCTCGTTCTTGAAGCAAATATTCTGTATCCTGCTCCGGCTTCTATTGTAAATTTAAATTTATCAGCGTCATATTTCATTGATGCAACGGGAATCATGAAATAAATATCTTTCAGCGACGTGAAATTTTCGCAATTGCATGCGGTGCAGGGATATTTCCTCTGCCTTTCATCAAAATCCTGTTTTGTTTCATATTCGTTTCTTGTTGCTTTTGGCGGATAAATGCAACGAATAAACCGCTCCCTGATTTCAGCAAAATTAATTTTTGTTCCATTATCGTAATAAAACGTAAAACTATTAAAGTTTTCGGAAGAGAGTTTGCTCGCGGCCTCTGTTTGAAATCCAACACATAAAATCATGAGCAGACTCAGACCCAGGAATATTTTTTTATTTTTCATACACAAAATCCCCATGATAAAATATTTTTAGTTTAACCTAACCCGTTACATTTTTATTTTTTAATATCACGTGAAGACTCAAATCAAATTAAATTAAATATAGGCCAAGTCATATTGTATGTCAAAGCATATTTCATAAGATAAAAAAACCATGTGTCTTATAATAGGACACATGGTTTT
>CAYNWA010000002.1:26690-44742 GCA_964400795.1 uncultured Smithella sp. | reverse complement strand
TATTTGCAAATGAGTTGCAAAAATAGCTTAAATTATTCGAATAATAAAATTTACACAATCAAATCTAGGTAATTATTCTAATGAAATTTTTAAACATTATGTTAAAAATCGTTAATGAGCTGAAACAGTAAGCGAGCCCGACGGACTCATGGAAACGCCCCCCGTATAAAAGGTGCCCAACGATCCCACATTAGCACTTAATTCTCTGTCTGTAGCCAGTACCAAGGGCGAGACAAAACAATTTTGTTGGCCGTACATATCCCGCAAAAGCGTGACCGTCGGCAGGCCGATAACAACCGCTGCCTTGCCGCTACCATCGGAGCCGACATCAATATCCATGGTACCGGAAACCAGTGCAAAAAATCCTGTACCTGAGGCACCTTCAGTTCCAGCGCCCGTGTAAAAACCTTTCGCTCCGAAATAACCGCCAGACTCGTTGTAACCGGTGGCGCCACTTTGGTCTCCGTCCATGTCACCCCATGATATGTTAATTCTGGAATTCGGGATACTGACTACCATACCATAGAGGCTGCCATAGGCTGCGGTCCAATAGCCTCCAGCAACAGAAAGAGGAGCAATACTACCAAATCCAATTTCAACACCTTCTCCAGATCCTGTTGCCGAATGATTACCAATTCTCATGTAGCCAGTGCCGAGAGGATTTATTGCCACGGCAAATTTATCATTATAAACCCTGCCTAATACCTGACTTCCGCTAAGGGTTGGATCCGTGCCTAGCGCCATGGTAGCATTCATTCCGACGGGATGTACCAAAATGGATCCCGGGTTGACGATTGTTTTTGTTACGCCACCGCTGCTGCCGACATCAATCGTCATGGTATTGTAGAAAATGATATTAGCAGAGGCATCCATCGTCATGTCCCTCGTTCCTATCCAACCGCTTGATGTATATCCGCCACAGGTTGAACAGCCGTCTGCCTCACCCCATGATTGGACGTCGGGTGGATCAAAGCCGACTACGAAGTGCGATGTAGTATAGGCGGCGCCCCCGAAGTTGATACTGACGCCTTCTTGCGCCGTTGTGGCATCCATTTCCTTTTCAGACAATGGCTTCTTGGCTGAAGACATCAGGGGAATCATGACAAAAAACAAGGACACGGTCAGGCAGGCTAAAATCTTTTTCATACTAGACTCCTTTATAAAGAACGCATTAAATTAATAGTACAATGAATCACTACTCATTAGAACGTAACTTTAAATCCATCACCGCAATCAAATTCAGCAAGATAAACATTCTCACCAGGAAAAAGAAAGCTTAAAAAAACGGATGTAAATACATACTTTATTTATAATTTAATGTCAAGATATTTTATGAGCCCCAAACACTTTTTTGAATATATCGGTCTTTTTTCTTAAAGCACTCTTACAGCCACAATTCCATTGATGGCCTGAATTTTCTTTACCAGGTCTCGGTGAACATCGCCTTCCACTACGATGATGTTATAAGCTATATTGCCTTTGCTTTTGTTAATCATGTTGGTGATGTTCAGTTTATTATCCGCCAGCAGACCTGTGATCTTTTCAATCATTCCGGGCTCGTTCTTGTTTGAAATGGTGATTCTGACCTTGCCCGATCTTTCCAGGGAGCATTCCGGAAAATTGACGGAATTCTTGATATTTCCGTTCTCCAGAAAATCCATCAGCTGCATGGCGGCCATAATGGCGCAGTTTTCTTCAGACTCCTCGGTGGAGGCGCCAAGATGCGGAATGCCGATGACCTTATCTGTCTTGATGACCTCTTCATCTGGAAAATCCGTCACGTAGCACGCCACGATACCGTCGGCAATGGCTTTCTGAAGAGACGGGGTATCCACAAGTCCGCCTCTGGCGAAGTTCAAGAGTACCACGCCTTTCTTCATGATGGCAAATTTGTCGGTATTCATAAATCCCTTGGTGTCTTTGTTTTGCGGTACATGAAGCGTGATGAAATCGCACACGGACAGGAGCTTATCCAGGCTGGGCGCCTTCTTGGTATTATGGGACAGTTTCCAAGCCGCCTCGATGGACAGGTATGGATCGTATCCCCACACTTCCATCCCCAGGCCTTCGGCGGCATTGGCCACCATGGTTCCGATAGCTCCCAGACCGACAACGCCAAGTTTTTTGCCCATGATTTCGGTGCCGCCGAACTTGGATTTACCCTTTTCGATTAAATCCGGCACCTTATCGCCTTCGCCTACCAGGCTTTTAGCCCATGTGATTCCTTCAACCACTTTACGGGACGCCAGCAGCATGCCCAAAATCACCAGTTCCTTGACACCGTTGGCGTTTGCGCCCGGTGTATTAAAAACGACGATGCCCTTGTCCGAACATTTGTCGATGGGAATATTATTAACGCCGGCGCCGGCGCGGGCAATGGCTTTTAGACTTGACGGTAGAATCATGTCTTTCATTTCCTTGCTTCTGACCAGAATCCCGTCGGGATCGGGAATATCCGTGCGATATTCATACTTGTCCGTAAAAAGGTTGAGTCCTTTTTTCGAAATTTTATTCAACAAATCAATCCGATACATAACTGCCTCCTACTCTTTTGCAATTTATTAGAGAATTCTCTAAAGAGAATATCTTTTTTATTACGTTTTAACGAAAGGAATATAGAATGGATGTCGATGGATGTCAAGAAATGGTTCCCTAATTAAATCTTTTTTAAAAATGGTCGAGAGAACTTCAAATCAGCGGCAAATCTCTTTGCTTCTAGCGACTTCAAACAAGCCACAGGCTCCCATTTCGCATGCCGTTTGCGCATCCCGGCAACCAAGAGTTTTATTGCCCTGTTTTAAATAAGCAGAGCCTCGACACATGTAGGCTCCGGCAAAATTCGGTCTTAGTCTGATCGCCTCATTGCAGTCTTCGTAAGCCAAATGATATTGATTAATTTTTCCGTAAGCACATCCCCTATAATAATAGAATTCGGCAAAAGCCGGACGTAAGCGAATGGCGGTATTATAGTCTTCGATGGCCAACGGATATTGGCCAAGTAGATCGTAAGTATATGCCCTATTGAAGTGGTATTGGGCGAAAGCCGGATGCATACGAATAGCATTATTGAAATCTCCGATGGCCAACTGATATTGACGGAGGGCAACATAAGCAATTCCTCTGTTGTTGTGAGCCTTGTCATAACCCGATTTCATGAGAATAGCCTTGTTATAATGTTCAATAGCCTCTCCGATATAACCTTTTTCAAAAAAATCCAGACCGAGACTCGTATGTGCCAGAAAGTTATTTCGCGTTACCTGAATGGCGTGGTTGAATAACGAGAAATTGTTCTTCCAGTAGCCACATTGCTTCCAGGTTATAACGGACATCATGATCAGCAGGGTGATTGCCGCCGGGAATAAGATTTTTTTATGCAATGCTTTCAGCGTGAATAACAAGGGCATGCCCCAGGCCAGCATCAGGGCAATGCCTATGGAAGGCAGGTAATGATAACGATCCGCCATCGAGAACTCTCCTATTTGACGAATTCCGATAACCGGTGCGATCGTCATCACGAACCAGAACCAGCCGACAAAAAGATGCGGCAGGCGTCTGGCCATAAAAATAACGGAGAGGCTGAAGGCAATGATAAGAAAAGTTGCTGCCAGGACTTGCCATGTTGGAATATGCGACGGGAACGGATAAAAGATTGCCATATCCTGAGGCCAGAAAGTATTTATCAGATACGTCACAAAGGCAACAGGCGCGTTGGCCAGTCTGGTTACCAGCGGTAAAAACTTATAAACAACATTGTTGCTCGGAGAATAAAAAGTTATGAAAACAAGAACCAATGACAAAATAAAGAAAGGTAATTTTTCCTTCAGCTGCCACAGAATGATTTTATCTTTCCTTAATTCAAATTTTTTCAACGGCCAGTAATCCAGCAGAATCATAATCAACGGCAACGTGATCACCATGGGTTTGCTCATCAAAGCCAATATAAAAGAAAAAAGAACCAGAAGGTATCTTTTAATAATTGGTTTTTCCGTATAATAGACATAGAAGCATAACGTCAGCATCCAGAAGAAAGCGCTTAAGACATCTTTTCTTTCCGATACCCAGGCGACGGATTCCACATGCAGAGGATGCAGGGCGAAAAAGGCGGCGACAAAAGCGCTTTTCCATATTTCATGGGTCATGCGGTGAAAAAGCCAGAAGAGCAGCAGCGTGCTGAGGATATGAAGGATAAGATTGGTGAAATGATAACCGCCGGCATTCAGACCATAAAGTTGATAATCGAACATGAAGGATAACCAAATTAGTGGATGCCATAAATCGGCATCTTTTGTGTTAAACGCCCAGAGTAATCCATCCATCGTTAATCCTGACTGGATATGACCATTTAATGTAATATAAAGATCATCATCAAAATGGACGAAATCATATTGGTTAACCTGCCAGTAAACGACAAATGTAATCACTGCCAGAACAATATATACAAACAGAATTTGTTTTTTTGGATTAAGTTTTATTTTGTTAAACATAGAAATTTACCGCGTGTACGTATATCACACGTTAAGTTAAAGTTCATTCGTCTTTTGATTATTCTCCAGAGATACAAAAAAGGGGTAACGGCAATCGAATACCATAACCCCTTGATTTTTTTGGTGGGCTGTGTGGGGATTGAACCCACGGCCAATGGATTAAAAGTCCACTGCTCTACCGCTGAGCTAACAGCCCGGTTGGTACGTGTTTTTAAGGCGTGACCTATTAACAACAAGTTTTGAATGTGTCAAGCGGAAACTATTATTTATTCAGGAAGGGATCTTCCATCATGATAGTTTCTTCACGGCCCGCTCCGACGGAAACCAGAATGATTCTGGCTTCTGCCAATTCTTCCAACCGCTTCAAATATTTACGCGCGTTGGCGGGAAGTTCATTCATTTCCTTGGCGTAAAGGATATCTTCCTTCCAGCCGTCAAACTCTTCGTAAACCGGCTGACATTCCGAAAGCGTCTTCAAACTCGCCGGTGCGGCATGGGTAAAATCACCCGCTGCAGACTTGTAACCGACACAAATTTTCACTTTGTCCAGACCGGTTAATACATCAAGTTTGGTGATGGCCAGCGCGTTAATGCCGGAGACACGGACAGCCTGTCGTACCAGCACCATGTCCAGCCAGCCGCAGCGTCGCTTCCGTCCGGTAGTGGCGCCGAATTCCTGACCGACCTTCTGCATGTGCTCGCCGATTTCATCGTTCAGCTCCGTCAGAAACGGGCCTTCACCAACCCGGGTGGTGTAAGCTTTGCAAATTCCCACCACTTTGTTGATGGTGTTTGGTCCGACGCCGCTCCCGCAGGAAGCGTTGGCGGATACTGTGTTTGACGAGGTCACGTAAGGATACGTTCCGTGATCGATGTCCAGTTGAGAACCCTGCGCGCCTTCGAATAGAACTTTCTTGCCCTGTTTTATTTCACGATCCAGAATCACGGACGTATCCGCCACAAAAGGTTTCATCTTTTGGGCATAATCCAGATACCGGGCGACAATTTCTTTTTCATCCAGCGGCTTTTCTTTGAAAAAGTTGATCAGCAGATAGTTTTTTTCTTCCAGACTGCGCCGGAGCTTTTCCCGGAACAAATCTTCTTCGTAGAGGTCACCTATGCGGATGCCTGTGCGGGCAACCTTGTCTTCATAAGCCGGGCCGATACCACGGCCGGTTGTTCCGATTTTTTTGCCGGACGTCCGGGCTTCGCGAGCCTGATCGATGCTGCGATGATGGGGCATGATCAAATGGGCTTTTTCACTGATGTAAAGTTTTGTGTCGGGCGGCAAAAGATTGCTTTGACGTAATTCTTCCAACTCCTGAAGAAAAACAGCCGGGTCGAATACGACACCGTTACCGATAATACAGATTTTATTATCATGCAGAATTCCCGAAGGAATCAGATGAAGAATGGTTTTTCTACCTTTGACCACCAGCGTGTGACCGGCATTATTGCCGCCTTGAAAACGGGCAATGATATCGGCTTTTTCGGTATAGAGGTCAACAATTTTCCCCTTGCCCTCATCGCCCCACTGAGTGCCTACGATTGCTACATTTGCCATGATGATTTCCTGTTCCTTAGAGGCTTTTAACTTTTTCGTTAAAAACGTTTTCCAGTTCGGCAAGGGCCGTCTTTAAATCGGATTCCTCGATAGTCGGGCCGCACCAGAAACGGTAACCCGCCGGAGCATCCTTGTAGGAATTTATATCATGAGCAATGTTTTTCTTGCTCAGGTCGGAAGCAATGCTCTTGAGGAACTTGCTCTTCGCGTCATTGTCCATGGCCGCCACCTTGGGATGGGTGACTGACAGACAAACGGACGTGTTGGAGCGCACGTTGGGGTCGCTTGCCAGAAATTCAATCCAGTCGGTTTTGGCGACCCAGTCGGAGACGACTTTCAGGTTGGCCAGGCTTCTCTTGAACAGACCATCAAGACCGATTTTACCCGCCCAGTCCAGAGCATCCAGGTAATCTTCCACGCAGATCATGGAAGGCGTGTTGATGACATCGCCGTCAAAAATGGCTTTATTAATTTTGTCGCCTTTTTTCAGACGGAATATCTTGGGCAGGGGCCAAGCCGGGGTATAGGATTCCAGCCGGGCAACGGCTCTGGGGCTTAAAATCATCATGCCATGCGCGGCTTCACCGCCCAGACATTTCTGCCAGGAGTAGGTCAGAACGTCGATTTTGCTCCAGTCAATATCATTGGCGAAAGCGTAACTGGTGGCATCGCAAAGTGACAGGCCTTCGCGGTCCGCGGGAATCCAGTTCCAATCGGGAATCCGGACGCCGCTGGTTGTGCCGTTGGCGACAAACACCACGTCCGTCTTCCAGTCAATCTTGCTCAGATCGGGCAGCTTGCCGTATTCGGCCTTGATGATTGTCGGGTTGAGTTTAAGCTGTTTGTTGACATCGGTTGCCCAGCCTTCGGAAAAACTCTCCCAGACCAAAACCGTCACCGGTTTGGGACCCAGAAGTGACCACATGGCGCATTCAAAAGCGCCCGTATCGGAAGCCGGAAGAATGCCCACAAGGTAGTCTGCCGGAATTTTTAAGATGGATCGCGTATCATTGATAGCTTTGATGATTCTTTCTTTTCCCAACGCGGAACGGTGTGAGCGTCCGACCGGCGCGCTCTTCAGCGTGTCGATACTCCACGCCGGCCTCTTGCTGCAGGGACCGGAACTGAAATTTGGATTTTGCATAATGAACATCCTCAAAATAAATTTTTAAAACTTATTATTCATATCAGCATTGAAATCTTTACTCAAGAAAATTTAGCTTGTTTTCCCTGGCCATTGTTTGCCGTATATTTTGCCGTAATTTGTAACATGATGAAATTAAAATGAAAAAATTATGAATTCCCTGGAGATAAAAATGACTGACGGTACAAAAAGATTTTCCTGCTGCTAAGATTCCTGGCGGATTGTTTTATCTTTATTTCTGTTTTTATTTCTGGGCCGCGGTTTTCTTCCTTTTTTCTTTTGTGCCTGAGTTTTTTCCTGATCGATATCTGCAATTGGCGCCGGAGGCGCATGCAGGGATTGCTGATAATAATCATCCAGCAGCATGGTAATTAATGACAGTTCATCTTCTGATTGTGAAAGATTGCGAGCCAGCGGCAGAAAGCGCCGCATCCGTTCAATCTGCAGGTTATCGCGGGCGCGCAGTTTTGCTTCCAGGAGAGTGGTTATCCGCTGGGCGACAATCCTTTCGAGTTCTCCGTCATCGGGAAGGGGGCGTTCTTCCATATGAATGTTATAGTAACGGGCGATGCTCTGCAGCTTGAATTTTTCCATTTCAGCCACCAGCGAAATGGCGACGCCGCTGGAACCCATTCGTCCGGTTCGGCCGGCGCGATGAATATAAGCTTCAGGATCCTCCGGCGGTTCGTATTGAATCACATGCGATAGATCGGGAATATCAATGCCGCGGGCGGCAACGTCAGTGGCGACGAGAAATCGCAGCGCGCCGCGCCGTACACGAGCCATCACTTTTTCCCGCATGCTTTGAGCCAGGTCGGAACTTAATTCATCGGCGTCATAACCGAAACGTTTGAGCACGACAGAAAGATAGTGCACCGAGTCCTTTGTGTTGCAGAAAATAATGGCCGAGGATGGATTTTCGATTTCAATAATCCGGACCAGCGACCGGTCCTTGCGCATGCCCGGCACAACGTAATAAACATGCTCGATTTCCGCGATATGCACCTGATTGCCGCTCAGACTCAGTAATTTTGAATCATGTAAAAATTGATCGGCCAGCCGGACGACCTGCGGCGGAAAAGTTGCGGAAAACATGGAGCTGAGTATTTTGCCGGAGGGGATATATTTGCGGATTTTCACCATGTCGGGATAAAAACCCATGGAGAGCATCCGGTCGGCTTCGTCAAAAATCAGAATTTTCAAATTGTCCAGCGAAAGTGTGTTTTTCAGAAGATGATCAAGTATACGGCCGGGTGTGCCGACCACGATCTGTGCGCCGCTGCGGAAAGCTTCCAGTTGCGCGTTATAACCCACGCCTCCGTAAACCACGGCTGTCCTGATGTTGGTTCCTTCCGTCAGCATCTGGGACTCTCTGGAAACCTGAAGAGCCAATTCGCGGGTGGGAACAAGAATGAGCGCCTGTGCGATATTTCTTTGCGCGTCTATTTTCTGTATGATCGGCAGCAGATAGGCGCCGGTTTTCCCGCTGCCCGTGCGCGATTGCACCATCATATCGCGGCCCGCTAAAAAATAAGGGATGGATTTGGCCTGCACGGGTGTGAGCGATTGCCATCCGGCGCGGTTGCAGGCTTCGCGCATTTCCTGCGTGAGTTTTTCCACGGAGATTTCGGGCAGAACATCGTCGGAGTCAATAGCCTTGTCATTCATATCTTCAGTTTTGTCCATAAAGATTTCTCGATTTTCTCAAGCGCATAACCTCAATACTCTGTAAGGGCGCCGCGGGGTCACTATAGGTGCATGAAAAGTCGTAGAGCGAATGATCCCAAAACGTATGCAAAAGGGATGGGCGCCTTCAAATAAAATAATTCTTTGAACTGTTTATTTTAGTATCGGCTAATAATCAAGGTAAAAATTGTTTTGCCGGTAAAAGGCTTCTCCGGTTTTTATTGCGAATTATATAAACATATCGCCATGAGTGCAATCTTGCAAGTCCGATCGCAACTAAGATTCAACCGTGTTTTTCAATATATTCTGCAAAACGTTCCGGCATGGAATAAATATCGGCGGTTTGCGCAAAGCTTCCGCAGCGTTTTTGCCAGATGTTCTGATCAACGCTAAAAACCTGGCGTATGGCTTTTGCAACGGTCTCTGCAGAAACCGGATCCTCGATTACACAGCCGAGTTCATTCTCTTCGATGTAGTATGAATAGCCGCATGCGCGTGAGGAAATGACCGGCAGCCCGGCGACAACGCCTTCCAATAAAACCGTGCCGGTATTTTCACTGTAAGCCGGATGGATCAGCGCATCAGCTGTCCACAACAGTTGCGCGACATCGTCGCGCGCACCGAGGAAAGCAATGTTTTTTTCGATGCCAAGATCTCGTGCAAGTTTAACAAAAGGGGTTGTGTCATCCTGGCCTATGACCCACAGGTATGTTTTTTCTCGCCATTTTTTATCCAATGCTGCGATACCGTGCAGCGCTCTGTCAAGGCCTTTGCGGCGATAATCTGAACCGACCATAATCATGACTTTGTCATCCTGGCCGAGTTTGTGTGCTGCGCGCAGCTCCTGGCGTTGCGTCGCATAATGATCAGACATACAACGGTCGCGACGAATCCCCGGCGGCAATAAGTATATGCGTTCATGCGGAGTTTGATAATATTTTTGGTAAACGCCTATTTGTGCTTTCGAAATCATCAACACCCGGGTTTTGTTTCCCCTGCCGAAGACCGCTGCCTCAAAACCCAGATAGGTTTTGCAACGCGGCATGATGCGATAAAACCAGTTGCGTTCTTCATAGGCTTTTTCCGCAAAGCAGACATCGGCGGCGTAATAAAAATCCAGGCCGGGCATTTTGTTAAAGCCAACAACACGGCTGTCTGGATTTTCAGCGATCACGCGCTGAAATTGTTTGATGAACACCGCGGCGCGGCCATGGTTCGTTAATCCTCGCCCGGGCAGTTCAATAATGCGCATATTCGCCGGCTTTTCGCCCTGCCAATGTTCGGTGTAAATAGTTACGTCGTGCCCACGAGCCTGGCAGACAAGGGCCACGGTGAGCATGTCGCGCTCAAGGCCTCCATAAGGAAAATAATTAAACAGTCCAAATAACAGTTTCATGGCAAGCAGTTTATCCGCTAAGTTCTTTTAATTTTTCTTGATAAGAATTTCCTTTTTGCGGCGTGAAGTATAAGAAACGGTTTCTTGTGTGTCAAGAAAATTTGACCACAAGATGTGGTGTTTTACGATCTCTTCGCCTTCTCGGTAACATTATGAGGCCACAGGCCGTTGATGGAACGCCGGGAATGGCAAAAAACACTTTTGCATTAAAATTGTCTATGATGCGCAGAGGGATTCAGCGGTTACTTAACATATTGATCCCGGTAATGTATGCTTCCATAAAATGAACTTTCATAAAGTGAGAACTGTTGTATCGTCTTCCCGTGAATCGTTGATACTTCTCATAAAAGCCCGGCAGCAGGCGTGGAGAAAACCTGATTTCCTTTCCTACGTGTTTAAATCCCAGAAATTGATACGGGGGTTGAGTAATCGACCCGCCTTCCTTTTTTTCAGCAAATTCATCGGCAAACCTCGGTGCCGGTATGGGATCTTCGGTATTGACAAAACGGAATAAAGCGAGGGAATTGCTCTTACTTCTGTTTTTGTTGGTCCGGAGACAAGATTCATGTCCGTAGCGTGCCGCAAAATATCGGTTGCCGGTTGGCGGAGCGCCAAATGTATGAGAAAGGATTCTGTTGAGGGGAACTTTGTAATAGTCGCATAAGCGCGCGGCGTAAAGCGTTGCCATGGCTCCGCCCAGACTATGTCCAATGACCCAGAAAAAACATTGTTTTCTTTTGAGTTCATCTCCCAGAATCTGAAGCAGATTGCCATTCAATGAGCCGTCTTTGAAAATAACACGTTCAGCCCTGTCTTCAAAATCGTGAACATTTTCAAAAATTCCATTATGAACCTTCAACCGGCTGAGATGGGGAAAATTTTCCCTGTTCAGAAAACGCGTCATACGGATATCCAGATTCTGAAGCCAGTCCTGGATCTGATCCGACCCCCGGAACACAATCACAACCAGCGCTGTCGCCCCTTGGGCTGTTTGAATGTCTCGGCATCCGATCAACGCCTGTAAATGGCTGTGGTAGAAAAGTTGAATATCGAAGAAATTGAGCGTCAGCAGTGTTTCCGCATAACGCGGATCGTTATAATAACTGTCCCGGGCAAGATAAGCCGCAATCCCTGTTTTCTGGGCATCAAAACGACGAAGTTCCTCCGCTACAAACATCTTATTCCAGTCCAGAGACCCGTTATAGACATAGTCCTGCATGACGGCACCTTCTTCCATTGTCACGTTACTCCGCGTTTTTATCGAAGTGGTTTTGTAACGGGATAAATAGGGGAAAATAATTTAAAATCATTACCGTTTCAGTTTCCATTTTATCTGAAATTCCACTTCCTCTTCCGAAGAACCGCGTTCATGTTCGATGCTGATGACGGCATCCGGTGGGATGGTTATTCGTTCACCGGCAATCTGTATGCGGAATGGATTGCCATTTTCGATACAATCAGCCAATCTTCTAAGTTTCAGGATAAACTGTCCGGCGGTATAATTTTTCTCAATGTCTTTTTTCTGTTTTGGCATCACCTTTTGTTCTCCTTTCTCCGTGACAATTTTTAACTTTTGAATCAACGTCTAAACGGTTGGCTGCCTCAAATTTGCCTTGTGTTTCAAAAAAATTATGACCAAAAAATTTTGCCACAAGATAGAGGGCGTATCGTCATATTTGGGGCAGTGCCGACGACCGGGCCTTGAGTTTGGCGTGAAGTCGTGCCACTCTCCATATCGTCCGCGGCCGTTTGCTATGCGAGATCGTAATAAGAAGATGACGACGTGCTGAATTTATTTGACGGATTCCGGCTTCAGCGTGGCTTTATCCAAATCAAAATGAATCCCATATAAAGCGACCTTGCCGTTCCGATCCATGGCTCCCTTCAAATGCGGGTTTAAACACCAGCGATTGCTTCAACGGCTTTTCATCAACCATGGTTAAATACTGTTTGTTGTTTCAATCCGGTATCAACAGTTACCCTCAACCAGATCTTACCGCTGTCATCACGCGGTACGGCGAGAACGATTTCGTTCGCGCCTTCCAAAGCAACCTCGCCTCCTTATTTCTATTGCGGCATTTTTGTAATTTTCAAAAAAATCCACCCTGGAAATGTTTCTGAACGTGTTACCGGACGTTGTGCGCACTTCATACAGAAGCGACCGGTGTTCGCTTTTACCTTTCTTTTTTCTTGAATTTTTGTTTAAATAAAAAAATCATACGTATCAAAATTACTGTGTTTCAGCATGCTCTTGGTCAGAACTGAGCCAGGGAAAGGTCGAATCAACGGATGTTCTTGACTAGAGCCGGAAAAGTAAAAACCGTTAATATCGGCAAGACTCGCCAAACAAACTTTATAGGGAAAAATGTTGGAATTACGCTTTGGTGAAAATGGATAAGCCGTATAATTCTTCCCTATTTTTCATTTACCAAAAAATTCTAGAAAACAAAAAGAGATCCACTGTTTTGTGTCTTCTGGTGTGCTCGAGATAATTTAGTGAAACAAACCTCTGATTGCTCCCCGTACTTCATTGCGAACCTCATCGATAACGCCTTGCTTAGCTTCATCCTTGGCGGCTTTACCCACATCCTTGATTTCTTCGGTCATTTCTTTTTCGACTTCATAGGGATCTCGCGTCTCCTGAGTAGTCGTTGAGGTCTGAGCAGAGGTTGCAGACGGGGCATTGGTTGCCTGAACATCACAGGGGCCGATGCGTCGGCCGGAAAATGTATTTTTTATTTTTGTCCCATAAGGTGCGGCAGTCAAGTTCATGACACCATTCATACTATCCCCATTGTAGGTGACTGATCCTGTTCCTTTCACTCCTTTATTCTGTTCGCCGCATGACATTTTCCACGTAACAATATTGCCGCCGGTTTTTATATCGGTAACTTTACATTCTTGTTGGTCATCCGATCTCACAGGAATCAGATCATCAGAGGTTATGCATTGGGTATGGGTTTGAGGCCGAAACGTCTGTTCGCCGGTCCTGGCGTCGGGGTTTGTCATTTCCGTCTTGGTCGTTATTTCCCACTTGCCAGGGTTCATTTGCGGGCCGGCCAGAACATGTCCATACAACAAGATAATAAATGTTATTACACCAAAAACAATGATTTTTTTTAACATGCGTCAATCCTTTCTTCCGGTTTAACACCAGGCACATGATTTAATAATGCTTATTTATTGATCAGCAGATTCTTTTCATTGTTGGCAGTATAAGAAGCGTTTTTTCATGTGTCAAGAATATTTTGCCGCATGTCCAGCCAAGTTAGAAATGTTCACTTAAAACAACGAATGTTTGTTTGAGGAGTGTTCAACCATCAAGAAGAAAGTAAATTTTTATTTTAAAAAAATTTCCTGGGTCAAACAGCAATTAATATTGACACGGCCAGGAATAATGTGCTTTTCTCAACAAACGCAGTCAAGGAGAAATAAGGATTGAAAAAAGCGGGCAGGTTTCTTCCGCCAGCATTGCGTTTACATGTCATCTAAGGGGCTGGGAAAATATCCTTCCTGCAACGGTTGCCTTGACGCGCGCGGTTGCGTCCTTATATGTTTGTAAAAAATTACTATATATAATTTGCAGACAGGAGGGGCCAAATCGTTTAATCATGATTTAAGAATTTGGAGAAAGGCGACAGGCAAAACGGGAACCGGAAAAAAATATTCCCAGGCGGGAATAGTATGTTACAAATATTACCTCAAGCGACGACAAAGTACTCTCTTGATTATTACGCAACGGACCCGATTTTCGCCATGCCGGTGGGTGAGCTTCGGGAAGAAGCAAAAAGCATCGCCGCCAGGCTGCAGGGAAGAACCATCTGGATGGTTAATTCCACCGCCAGCGGAGGAGGTGTGGCTGAGATGCTGCCCAGCGTGATTGCCCTGATGAACAACCTCGGCATCCGGTTCCGGTGGGCGGTGATTCAATCGGACCGGCAGGAATTTTTCAGCCTCACCAAGCGCATCCACAATCTTATTCATGGTGATACGGCATCGGGAGCAGATTTGGGACCGGAAGACGCGAGGCTCTACGAAACCGTTAATCTTGAAAACGCCGCTTCTTTTAAAAAGGAGTTGAAACCGGAAGATATCTTGGTTGTTCACGACCCGCAGCCATTGCCGCTGGGTCAAATCCTGACGCGGGAACTCGGAATAACCGCCGTGTGGCGGTGTCATATCGGTCTGGACCGCCGCCTGGAGGCGACAAAAACGGCCTGGCGGTTTCTCAAACCCTATCTGGACGGATACCGGCATACGATTTTTTCCGCGCCCGAGTACATTCCCGATTATTGTGCAGACAGATCGACCATCATCCATCCGGCGATCGATCCCCTGTCGCACAAAAACCAGGAGCTTTCCGTCACCAAGCTCACCGGTATTCTGTGCAATAGCGGGCTTCAAACCCGTTATGAACCAGTCGTTACACCCAACTTCAGAAACCGAGTGACAATGCTTACGGAGAGTGGATCCTATGTCGTTCCTACCCATCTGGGATTGTTATTCAGACCCATCGTGCTGCAGGTTTCCCGCTGGGACCGTCTCAAAGGCTGGAGTTCTCTTCTTGAAGGCTTTGTCCGCCTCAAAAGCAGTGCTGTTGTGAACAATGGTGAAAACAAAATTCAGCGTAAACGAAAACGATTGGAACTTGCTCGTCTCGTGTTGGCCGGTCCGGACCCCCATGCTGTTACCGACGATCCGGAGGGCGTGGAAGTCCTTCAGCAAATGCAACGTCGATATGCTTCACTTGATCCGAAACTGCGGCGCGATATCGCGATCATCCTTCTTCCCATGAAATCTCACAAAGAGAATGCCCTGATTGTTAATGCAATGCAGCGGTGCGCCAGCATCATTGTGCAAAACTCGGTGCAGGAAGGGTTCGGTCTTACGGTAACCGAGGCGATGTGGAAACGCAAGGCAGTGCTCGGCACAACCGCGTGCGGAATAAGGCGGCAGGTACGCGATGGCATTGACGGATCGCTTGTTTCTGACCCGGAAAACCCTGACGAGATTGCGGACAAATTGGGATTGCTTCTCAATAATTCCCTGCGCCGCTATAACATGGGCCGCAGCGGTCAGAGAAGGGTATATGATCATTTCCTGATATTTCGCCAAATGTCGAGCTACATCAAGCTCCTCGGCAAACTCCTATAAATTGAACTTGTTTTTTGTTGGGTGGCGTATAAGCAACGTTCTCTTGTGTTTTAAAAAATTTTCCCACAAGATTTTTGTAATGATGGAGACATATTCCTTATTCATTTTATCTGATCAAAAAGCTACGTCAATGATCGCATCAGCGATTTCTTCCCCTTTGGTTTCTTCCACGAAGTGAGATGTGTCATGATATGTTTTTACGTTTCCAACCAGTTGAGGAAGAGCCGTGGTCCATTGTTCGACAACGGAATTCTTGGCCAGAGGATCCCAGCTTCCCAGTATCGCCCGTACGCCGATCTTTCTTCCTTCCGGTCCCCATAGTTCTGATATATGATCCTGCATATATTTATAAAATATCCTGTTGTCTTGTTTTCCCAACGTCGGTTCATTATAAACGTAGCCGTGTCCCCAAACAGGAGTTTGCAGGACCTGTCGTTTGGAGCTGCGGGCGTTGATGGCACTGGCAAACTGCTTGCGGAAAACAATCTGTGCGTCTTTATCTTTTTCCGGCAAGACATTTAAAGCCGTGCGGATGGCATATAGACCATAATGAAGCATCAATGATAAAGCATTACGTGGCGGCGTATTAATGGAAAAGGCAGCATGAACTCCCCAGAGAAAGTTCGGGACGAGATGTGGAAATCCCGACCATGGCAGAAATTTGATCGGATAATTCGTATAGAGCATTCCATCAGGCGGTATTGGAAAAATTGTCGTATTCAAGACGATCAAATGGGAAACTCTCTCAGGTTCTCTGATGAATGCGCCTATTCCGATAGGTCCTCCCCAGTCGTGAACAACCAGGGTAACATTTTGTAAATCCAAATACCTGACAAGTTGTAGAAGATTGGTTGCATGATGCATGTCCACCATTTCGTATGTGGCCTGATCCGACAAACCGAAGCCGATGTGATCCATGGCGATGATTCTGAAACATCCGCTATCCCTCAATTCAAGGGATTTGATGACTTTACGATATGTATAAGATGATTCAGGGTTGCCGTGGACAAAAACAATAGTTGCTGACGGATTAGCTGTTCCATGAGAGTAATCATAAAAGAACAGCTTTTTCCCGGCATCCAACCCTTCAGGAATGATAAACCAGTTTTTACTGTTTTCAGGACAGTAGTCTGATGGAATGTAATCAAGAACTGTGTTTCCTTTGATCTTAGTGACAGGCATAGGGAAATTACCTTTCGGGAAGAAGAATTCACAGGACTAAAATTTTCAATGTGTCACTTGTACTTAGATATACTTGTTTTGTCAATGCATTAGTATGATTCCGGAGATATCCTTGTGCGCTTGCTAACAGATCACTGATAAGAATTTGTTTTGAGTTGGGTGGAATTGAATTGATAAGAACTTGTTTTTCGTTGACGGCGGTATAAGAAACGCGCCCTTGGGTCAAGGAGATTGTCGGTGAAAGATGTAGATCATGTCGAATGAAGCCGTGTGGAGATGTGTCGATGGCGCCTGTCTTGTAACCCTTTCGTTCTGCATGGTAGCCCGTGACGGTCGTTTCCCCTGGAATTTAGACAAACCTATCATCCGTCACGTCATGTTTTTGAATGCGTCGTGATGTCGGGATTGAATGTAATCGTTCCAGAAGTATTCTGGAACGCGGTATGGTCGTCGGTTCGTTGATGCGGGGCATGAGCGAGAGAATTAGAAGCAGCGTGGTCAAATAATATTACGCCGTAATGGATGTTCGGCGATGGTCTTGACCGGACAGACCACCGCTCCAGATGCTTGATAGAATGTATGACCTGCGCGTCTCGGATGAAACTGATGATTCGATGATGACATGATGTTAATTCATATTGACACAGTCCGGGGAAATATGCTTTTCTTCCTTACTTTCCAAGGAGAAATAAGATTTGAAAAAGAGCAAGACAGGATTCTTTTGTCAGCATTGCGGTTACATGTCGCCCAAGTGGCTGGGAAAATGTCCTTCCTGCAACGGGTGGAATTGTTTTGCCGAGGAACTGATCGTTGACAGCGGTTCCGACAGCCGGGCGGAAATGCGATTTGACGGCAAACCCCTGCCCATCGAGGATATCCCGCTGGAAGACGGCAAGCGAACCGTTACAGATATTGCGGAAGTTGACCGGGTTTTGGGCGGCGGTATTGTCGGTGGATCGGCAATTTTAATTGGTGGAGAACCCGGGATCGGCAAGTCCACGCTCATGCTGCAAATGATGCATAACCTGGCAGAAAAGGGATTGAAGGTTTTGTATGTTTCCGGTGAAGAGTCGGCCAGCCAGATTAAACTGCGCAGTGACCGTATCGGGGCGGCAGCGAAGAATTTATTTGTCTTGGTCGAGGTTTCTCTGGAAAAAATTCTGGAACAGATCAAAGTCATTGGTCCGGCCATTGTGGTCATTGATTCCATTCAGACGGTTTATGCCTCGGAGTTGATGTCTGCACCGGGAAGTGTCGGACAGGTGCGCGAAACATCCTCACGGCTGATTCTTTTTTCAAAAAAGAACGGTATACCTGTTTTTCTGGTCGGTCACGTCACCAAAGACGGTTCCATTGCCGGTCCCAAAGTGCTGGAACACATGGTGGATACGGTGCTTTATTTTGAGGGCGATTCTTCTCATTCTTACCGTATCGTTCGGGGA
>CAYNWA010000002.1:22117-26680 GCA_964400795.1 uncultured Smithella sp. | reverse complement strand
TTCTACGTTTTTTCTGGCGGAGCGGCCGCAGAATGTTGCCGGTTCGGTCGTTGTTCCCTCTCTGGAAGGGACCAGACCGATTCTTGTGGAAATTCAGGCGCTGGTGAGCGCCACAAGTTTCGGCACGCCCCGACGGACGGCCATCGGTGTGGATTATAACCGTGTTTCACTTCTGGTGGCGGTACTGGATAAAATCTGCGGTTTGCATATAGGCGGTTCGGATATTTTTATCAATGTCGCGGGTGGTGTGCGGGTGGAAGAACCGGCGGTTGATCTGGGCATCGTCGCCGCCATGACATCGAGCTTTCTGGACAAGCCGATTGACCCTAAAACAATAGTTTTGGGAGAAGTAGGACTGGCCGGAGAAGTCCGGGCTGTTTCGCAGATGGAAGTGCGTATCAAGGAAGCGGCACGTTTGGGTTTTACACGGTGTTTAATTCCCAAAACCAACGCGGCTCAACTGGAAAAAACAGCCAAAATCGATATTTGTAAAATCGGTTCCCTGAAAGAAATGCTGGACTATTTATTTTAATTGATATAAATGCCGTCCGTGCCCTTGACATCTCAAAAATGGTGCATAAAATACGTCTGTTAAATCAGCACTCTTAAATTTTAAAAATAAGGAAAGGAGATTAAAGTTTATGAAAATCAGACCTTTACAAGATAGAATCATTGTAAAACGTTTGGAAGAAGAACAAAAAACCAAAGGCGGAATTATCATTCCCGACACAGCGAAAGAAAAACCGATTGAAGGAAAAGTCGTGGCTGTTGGCAAAGGGAAAATAGCGGATGACGGCAAAGCCATTAAGATGGAGGTACAGGTTGGCGACAGGGTCCTTTTTAGCAAATATGGCGGAACTGAAGTCAAGATTGACGGCGAAGAATACCTGATTATGAGAGAAGATGACATTCTCGGCATTATCGAAAAATAAGAAATTACGAAGGAGGGATATACACAATGGGAGCAAAAATACTTCTTTATGATGAAGAAGCGAGAAAATCTATTCTGCAGGGAGTCAACATACTGGCTGATGCAGTCAAAGTGACGCTTGGCCCCAAAGGCCGCAACGTTATCATTGATAAGAGCTATGGTTCACCCACCGTTACCAAAGACGGCGTGACCGTGGCCAAAGAAATCGAACTGGAAGATAAATTTGAAAACATGGGCGCACAGATGGTCAAGGAAGTCGCCAGCAAGACCAGCGATGTCGCCGGTGACGGAACGACTACAGCCACCATTCTGGCTCAGGCCATTTACCGGGAAGGCGTTAAAGCCGTAGCAGCAGGCAGCAATCCTATGGATGTAAAACGTGGTATCGATAAGGCTGTTGAAACCATCGTCAAAGAACTCAGCAAGATGAGCAAACCCACCAAAGATCAGAAAGAAATCGCCCAGGTTGGCACCATTTCCGCCAACAACGATGAAACTATCGGAAATATCATCGCGGGCGCCATGGATAAAGTCGGCAAGGAAGGCGTCATTACCGTTGAGGAAGCTAAAGGCCTTGAAACGGAGCTGGAGATTGTCGAAGGTATGCAGTTCGACCGCGGCTATCTGTCTCCCTATTTTGTCACCAATGCGGACAAGATGATTGTCGCCTTGGAAGATGTTTTGATTCTGATTTACGAAAAGAAGATTAGCGGTATGAAAGATCTTCTTCCTATTTTGGAACAAATCGCCAAGATGGGCAAACCTCTCCTCATTATTGCCGAGGAAGTTGAAGGCGAAGCCTTGGCTACGCTGGTTGTGAACAAGATTCGCGGCACATTGCATGTGGCTGCCGTCAAGGCTCCCGGATTCGGTGATCGTCGCAAGGCCATGCTGGAGGATATCGCCATCCTTACCGGCGGCAAGATGATTTCCGAAGACATGGGCTGGAAGCTCGAAAACGTGAAGCTGGAAGATTTGGGACGCGCCAAGAAAATTACCATTGATAAAGACAACACCACCATTATCGACGGCGCCGGAAAACGCGCCGATCTCGAAGGCCGCGTAAAACAAATCCGTGCTCAGATCGAAGAAACCACGTCCGATTACGATAGAGAAAAGCTTCAGGAACGGCTGGCCAAACTGGTCGGTGGAGTTGCTGTTATCAAAGTCGGCGCCGCGACAGAGTCTGAAATGAAGGAAAAGAAGGCGCGCGTTGAAGATGCTCTGCATGCCACCCGCGCAGCTGTGGAAGAAGGCATTGTTCCCGGCGGCGGCGTTGCTTATCTGCGCGCTCTGCCCGTTCTGGCAAAAATGGCTCTGGAAGGTGACGAACAAATCGGCGTCAACATCGTAAAGAAAGCCATTGAAGAACCGATTAAAATGATCGCCTGTAATGCCGGCATGGAAGGCAGTATCGTAGTGGAAAAAGTGAAAGAGAAGAAAGGAGCTTTCGGTTTCAATGCCCGCACCGACGAATATGAAGACATGATTTCGTCCGGTGTCATTGATCCGACCAAGGTTACCCGTTTTGCTTTACAGAATGCGGCTTCCGTTTCCGGACTGCTTCTCACCACGCAGTGTATGATTGCCGACAAGCCCGAAGAGAAGGGCGCCGGTGGTGGAATGCCCGGTATGCCTCCCGGAGGAGGATATCCCGGAATGGGTATGTAATATAACAGGTCAATAGGCTGAAGGCTGAAGGCCGAAGGTAAAAAATCATAAGCCTCCTGTCCATTTGGACAGGAGGCTTATTTTATTTCATTGACATGGATAAATGCTTTTCTTATACTTTTTCTATAAAAAATCATTTCCATAATTTCCGGACCGATATGAAAAATACCCTCAATGATGAAGAAAGAAACCGTCTGGATAAAGATATTGCGGAAGCGGAAAAACGGACGGGGGTGCAGATTGTTCTGGCCGTCATTGAGCGCAGCGACTCTTATGCGGAACTTCCCTGGAAAGCATTTGCCCTGGGATCGTCGGTTGCCGCTCTCCTGGCTGTCGCCATGAATGTCTCGTGGCCCTTAACGTCGACTGTCACAGCGGTACTGCTTGCGGTTGTCATGGTTCTTTCGGCAGGGGCGGGTCTCGCCCTTTTGTGCATTCTGCTTCCTGATTTCGCCAGGCTGTTTCTCTGTTTCCATCGCGCAGAGGTGGAAACCAGACAATATGCCGAATGTCTTTTTCTTTCTCGAGAAATGTTTGCCACCCGTGAACGCAATGGAGTTCTGTTGCTGGTCAGCCTGTTTGAACGGCGGGTTGTTGTTCTTCCCGACAGCGGCTTAAAAGAAAAAATCGATCACCGGGCCATAGAGAATATCATCGGGCACATGCGGCCGTATCTTTTGGCAGGCCAGACCGCGTGGGCGCTGAAAGCCGGTCTGGAAAAGATCGAGGAAATACTTTCCGGCAGTTCATCGCCTAAAGCATCTCATAATGAGTTGTCTAATAATATTATCGAGGAGAGGGGCGCATGAAAAAATATGTTGGCGTTTTGTGTGTCATCGCCATTCTTTTAATCATCAATACAGCTTTTGCGGTTGATGTTCCCTATCTCACCGGTCGGGTGACCGACAACGCTAAAATCCTTTCCGATGAAACCCGCAAATCCATCACGGAACGCCTCAAAACTCATGAGGATAAAACAACCAATCAGATTGCCGTTCTGACCATACCAACGCTCAATGGCGAGGGGATTGAGGAATATGCTATTGCCGTATTCAATGAATGGAAACTGGGACAAAAAGGGAAGGACAACGGCATTCTGCTTGTCGTCGCGCCCAATGACAGACGGATGCGTATTGAAGTCGGTTACGGTCTGGAGGGAACGATGCCGGATGGTGTGGCGGGAGATATTATCCGTAATGTCATAACGCCGCATTTCAAAAACAAAGATTATAATAAAGGCATTGATGAAGGTGTGAATGCCATTATCAACGTACTGGAAGGCGGCATTGCTCCTGAAGCGCAGAACTTTGCCGGATACGGAGAAAAAAAATCGTCCGGGTTTAACCTGGAGGCACCCGACATATCACTGACCGAGCGGATATTGATCGGGGCGTTCATTTTCGGAATCATCGGACTGTTTACCGTGATCGGCGTTCTGACGCCGGGTGTCGGCTGGTTTCTCTATTTTTTCCTCATACCTTTCTGGGCTATGTTTCCCATTATAGTGATTGGTTCGACCGGCGCGCTTTATCTTTTGATTACGTATCTTATCGCATATCCTGTTGCCAAGTTATTGCTGAAGAATAGTGAATGGTATGTCAAAGCGGCCAAAGATTTGAAGACAAAGGGACGTGCCAATATTGGCGGCTTTACCATGACGTCCGGTGGATCGGGAAGTTCATGGAGTTCGGGTAGTTCCGGTTTTTCGGGCGGTGGAGGCTCTTCCGGCGGAGGAGGCGCATCGGGAAGCTGGTGAAGAATGCTTTACGCTTTTTTAGCTTCTGCTTCTTTATCCGAATCTTTAAAAAACAATTTGCGCTGGGCAAGACGATGACTGTTTAAAAATTCCCGGTATTTTTCGATAAGAAGTGTGCTATCCGTAGATTCCATCGTCATATAGGAACGCATTAATTCTTTTTTCATCTCAACATGATTTTTGATCTGTTCGTCATTCAAAGAGG
>CAYNWA010000002.1:13133-22107 GCA_964400795.1 uncultured Smithella sp. | reverse complement strand
CCTACCTCTCAAAAGAATACAATAAAAGATTTCAATCATTTTTTTGCGCAGAGGACGGCAGGTATTCATGATGAGTATGACAACAATATTATTTCCGACTTCAGCGACAAATTCCTGAGATTTTAATTCCAGCTCCACAACACGAACCCGGTCATGAAGATTAGCCAGTTCTTCATCAAAAATATCCATCATGGCCTTGATGTCACGCGGTGCAAAGCGTGTGGCTGCAATTTTGAGACTTTCGGGAAGGAAGAAAATCCAGAATTCCCAAACTTCATCCAGAATATAAGGATCGATAAGCCATTCATTATCCGGTGCCTCGGTCTGCATAAAAAGCATCCTCAAAAAGTCAATGCTGGCTCCCTTCATGTAGTCCCGCACATAAATGCCATCGCCATGCCGGATGGTGAGCACGTTTATCGATTCCAGATGCTTTAGCGCAATTCTCAGAGAGGCTCTGTCAACCTCTAGATCTTTGGTCAGTTGTCTTTCGGAAGGTAATTTATCGCCGGGTTTGAGCTGTCTACTGAAAACTTGCTTGACGAGTATGCTCATTACTCGTTCATGTGCCGGAAATTCTTCCATGATAGCTCCTTAATTATATGTTGATATACAAAAATAAAAAATTCTTGACATATGGTAAATATATTGTTAACAATTGGTCAACCAATATTTTGTATTAGTATACCACGTTTTTTTATATTATCAAGCGCGAAGTTGATTGTCTTCAGAGGGGTTGTCTTATGCGGGATGTCTATATTATCGGAGTCGATACTATCAAGTTTGGAAAACACACGGATAAAAGCATCAAGGATCTGGCGATTAAAGCCGCCACCGGATGTCTGAAAGATGCAGGTTTGGATAAAAATGATATTCAGGCGCTCTGGTTTGCCAATGCCGGCTGGGGTGAAGCTGGACAGATGACCATTCGCGGACAGGTTGCTCTCAAGGGTATGGGCATCGAAGGCATCCCCATTACCAATGTGGAGAATGCCTGTGCCGGCGGTTCCACCGCTTTACATCATGCGTGGTACGGCGTTGCCGGTGGTTTATACGATATTACCATGGCTGTCGGCGCTGAAAAATTATATCATTCCAACAAAAATCTTGTCTTCTTCGGCTTTCTGGGTGGGATCGATATTGAAAACGTCCTGAATATCGCAAAGACACTGTCTGTTTTCAGTCTTACTGAAGAAGAGAAGGCCAAAGCAGAAATTTTCAAACAAAAATATCAGAAGACGAAAGAAGCCGGAAACAACGGCATGAAAAAAGCCAAAGCAAAAGAATCAAAATGGAAAGAATACCGCGATAAATTTACCTCCTTTATTGTTCTGTCGGAAAAAATCGGCTACGATACGGTGTGGCAACTGGCAAAACTGACCTCCGGTGACCATTCTCCTTTTATGGATGTTTACGGCTATGCCGCCCGCCAGCACATGAAAAAATATGGCTCTACGGTGGAACAACTGGCCATCATTGCCTCCAAGAATCATTTTAATTCCACACTCAATCCCAACGCGCAATATTGCTTCGAAGTTCAGGTGGAAAAGGTATTATCCGACCGTATCGTATCGTGGCCGCTGACCCGCGCCATGTGTGCTCCCATCGGTGACGGCGCCGCTTCGGCCATTTTGTGTTCCGAAGACATGGTGAAAAAATTAGGCCTGACAAGTCAGGCTGTCAAAATCAAAGCTTCCATTCTCGGTTCAGCCATCAGAACATCTTTCGATTCCGATATTCCGGAAATCGGGGAGAGACTTTCCAAACAGGCTTACGAAAAAGCCGGAGTTGGTCCGCAGGATATCAATGTTGCCGAGGTACATGATGCATCGGCCTTCGGTGAAGTGGTGCAGGCTGAAAATCTGGGTTTCTGTCCCAGAGGGGAGGGCGGCATTTTTGCTGAAAAAGGTGAAACGAGCCTGAACGGTCGCATTCCCATTAATCCCAGCGGGGGACTGATTTCACGCGGACATCCCATCGGTGCGTCCGGTCTTGCCCAGGTACACGAACTCGTCACCCAGTTACGAGGCACTGCCGGAAAACGTCAGGTGAAAAATGCCAGGCTGGCTCTGGCAGAAAACGGAGGAGGCGCGTTGGGTACGGAAGAAGCGGCAATGTGTGTTCATATTCTGGAAGCTCCTTCTCGTAAATAACGCGAAAGCGTCGCCTGTGATGATTTTGATGTTTAAAGAAATAGAAATTTAAAGTAATATGAATCCACTGTTAGCAAGTCCGGAAGGGAGAAATCATGATAAGACCAAAGGAAGACAAATCTTTGTTGGAACGTGAGCCGCGATTCGAAGATAGCTACTGCAGTATACAGGCCATTCCGAAAATGCCCGCCATTCAACTCAAAGAGATCAGAGCGCTTGTCAGCTATGCACGAAGATTTAACGATGAAGTCGTCAGGCCTCTGGCGCTTGAGAGCGATTTAAAAACATATCAGGATCCGGAATATCTTCCCTGGGATCTTGTTCAGAAGGCCAATGAATGGGGTTTGTACACCCTGTTCATACCCAAATTCTTCGGCGGTCAGGGATGGGCCTTGCCGGGTCTCAATTACGTTGTTGAAGAACTGGCATCGGTCTGTGTCGGTATTGCCAACGTCGTCTTTGTTCACTATCTCGGCTTTGCGACCATCCTGGCATCTTGGAATATACCACTTGTTAACAAGATCTGCCGTGAAGTGGTCAAAGGCGAGCGCACCGGCAACCCCAGTTTAATCACATTAGCCATAACCGAACCCGGAGCCGGCACCGATGTGGAAGAAGTGGAACTCGTCGACCGCGGTCGGGTGACCTGTTATGCCGAAAAAGTCAAAGGCGGCTACATCGTCAACGGCAGCAAGATTTTTATCTCCATGGGTCATGTTTCCCAATGGCACGGCCTGGTTGCCTATACCGACCTGAAAAAACCCTCCGAGAACACCGTGATGCTCGCCGTCAAGAATGGCATGAAAGGATTCAGCTTCGGCAAACATGAGGACAAGATGGGACAGCGGGTTTGTCCGGCCAGCGAACTGATTTTTGAAGACTGTTTTGTTCCGGATGAAAATGTTTTGCTGGATTCCAGAAACATGCGCAAATCCAAGTTGCGCAATACCGGAGAACGGGTAAACCAGATCATCCACTATGTCGTCGAGGCGTCCCGTCCGGCGGTCGGCGCTTTCGGCACCGGTGTCGCGCGCGGGGCTTATGAGCACGCGCTTAAATTTGCCGGTGAAACTATTGTGGACGGCAAGTTGTTGATTAATCATGAATGGGCGCAGATCATGCTCGCCGAGATGTATAAGAACGTTATCGCCGGGCGGCTGGCTTATTGTGAAGCTAATTTTTCCAACAGTCTCGAAGGCGGGATTTTCAGCTTTCTGCAAATAAAACCGCTTTACTACTACCTCAAATACATTCCGCAGTTTATTATCGATATATTCATTGCTCCCTTCTACAAATTGAAGCTGTTCGATTGGTTCTTCCATCAGATTTATGTGGAAGGTCAATCCCCCGAGGATCAGAAACGCTGTTCGGGGTGGTCATCCATTGCCAAATTCTTCGGCACCGATATAGGTATGAAAAATAGCCAGATGGCGCTGGAAATGATGGGGCAGGCCGGGTTGCGGCACGACCGTGGAGCGGAAAAAATCCTGCGCGATTCCAAACTACTGCAAATCTACGAGGGGACCAACCAGTTAAACCGCCTCAACCTGTTTAATTGTCTGATCGCGCGCAGCGTACCTCAGGCTCGCGTATTCGAAGAAGAATAGGAGGGATGATCATGTTGACAACCGTAAAATGCGAACTCAAGTCGTTTGAAGACCTGGCCCACAGTTTTGCGGCCAAAGAGCTGGCTGCCAAACGAGAAGAACACGACCGTTACCCTTTTGGCCCGTTTTTTGATTCTGTTATTACCAAGGCCCATGAAGTCGGACTGCTGGGAGCAACCCTACCCGAAGAATGCGGCGGCATTGGACAGGATATCAGCGCCCTGTGCATTATCCTTGACCACATTTGCGCGGCCGATGCCAGTCTCGGAGGAATTATTTTTACCAATGCCCTGTCCCAGGAGATCATCCTTTCGGCAGGCAATAAAAACCTCCTGAGTAACATCATGGAAAAAGCAGCTGATGCAAAATCCAGCCTGATTGCCTGTCCGTCTTTTATCAATCCTTCGGAAACGGGAACCACGCTGGAGGCAGTCAAAATCAAGGACAGTTACATGCTTAGTGGAACCATCGAATACGTCGTACTAGGTGATCTGTCCGGACATGCCCTTGTGCCTGCCAAAATAAAAGGACAGGAAGGTTACAGTTTCTTTCTGATCAACCTAAGTGATAAGGAAATCAACAAAAGCCAGCCGATATTCAGTCTGGGATTGCATGCCTGTCCCGCGGTTGATCTTACCCTGGTAGGCGTAGAAGGAAAACTGATCGGCAGGGAAGGGGACGGAGCAAAATATTTCAATCAGGCCTCCGACCGCATGCACTCGGCAGTTGCCGCCATGCAGTGCGGGATCATGAAAGGATCTTTTCAGGAAGCCCTTGATTATAGTCAGCAACGTTGTCAGGGTGGCAAAGAGATTATCAACTGGTCGGGACTCAGAATGATTTTAGGCCAGATGGCCGTGCAGGTGAAGATCGCCGAAATGGTTGTTGCCGAGGCGGCGCAGGCCGTTGAAAATCAGGAGCACCAGTGGAATCTTTATTCCAGAGCGGCGGCGCTGCATCTATCGGAGCTGGCCTGTAAACTGACGACAGATGGCATACAATGTCTGGGCGGAAACGGCTACATGAAAGATTATGGACAGGAAAAACGATTCCGTGACGCCAAACATGTGCAGGCCCTGCTGGGATTGGCCCCCATGAAGAAGCTTAGAATTATTGAAGCAATAATTAAAGGATAATCGAATTTAATTACCAAATAAAAAAAGATATGATTAAAAAATATTTGTGAGGAAGAAAGATGTATCTGCTGGCGAATGTAAAAATTATGTTTTCCCTGAGTAAGGGTATATTAAAATTCTTTAAAGATGAAATAACACGCGGTACATTCCGGGAGAATTTCCAAAGTATGAGGAAAACGAAGGAAATCATAGAAGATATGTCCTGGGCTGAACTCATTGAAGAAAAAGCCCGCAAGTTTGGCGACAGAACCTTCTTGTTTTTCGAGGATAAAGAATTTAGTTTCCGACAGATGAATGAAAACGCCAATAAGGTAGCTAACTTTCTCCTGAAACTCGGTGCCGGCAGAGGCAAGGGTATCGCCATTATAATGGGCAACTGTCCTCAGTATCTGGACGTATTTATCGGGTCGCAAAAAATTGGAATGTATTCCATCCCCATCAATACGTCTTTGCGTGGCGACAGTCTCCTCTATATCCTGAACCACAGTGATGCGGAATTTGTCGTTATTGACGAGGAATTTCTCGACGCGTACAAAAAAATTGCGGATAAGATTGAGAAAAGAAAAACAATAATCGTTAACCGTTCTATTCCGGCAGATGTCTCTCCACTGCCTCAGGGGATATTAAATCTTATTGAAGCTTACGGTCAGTCGTCGAATAAACCGAATGTGCCATATGATAAAAATGACGTTTGCTTCATTCTGTATACATCGGGAACAACCGGCCTGCCCAAGGGAGTCATGTATAGATATGGTAAAACCACACTGAAATTACTTTCGATACCGGCATACGCTCTCTACAAAACATCGGATATCCTGTACACCAGTCTGCCCCTTTTTCACGGCAACGCGCTCTGGCTTTGCGTGACGCAGGCCTTGCACCGGGGATGCAAAGTTGTGCTGGCTAGAAAATTCTCCGCGAGCCGCTTCTGGGATGAAATACGCAAATATCATGTTACGGCTTTCAACACCATCGGCGCCATGATTCCCATTCTGATGAAACAGCCGCCTAAAGAAAATGATCATGTGAACAATGTGCGCTTTACCCTATCGGCCGCGTGTCCCGTGGACAATTGGGAGAAATTTGAAAAGCGATTTGGAATAAAAATCTATGAAGCGTACGGTTCCGTTGACGGTGGTGGGAAGAGCATCATGAATCTGGGTAATGCTCCGGTCGGTTCCATCGGCAAACCCGCACTCAATACCGTGTATCGGCTCGTGGACAACGAAGGAAATGATGTCCCGGATGGCACCCCGGGTCAACTCATTTTTGAATCCAAGGGTAAGAAAAAATCCGTGGAATATTTTAAAAATGAAAAAGCCAGCAATGATAAGTTGCGTAACGGCTGGATTTACACCGGTGACCTGGTCAGACGGGATAAAAACGGCTATCTTTACTTTGTCGGTCGCAATGCGGAGTTCATGCGCATCAAGGGTGAAAACGTATCCGCTTACGAAGTGGAACATACGATTCAGAAGCATCCGTCGGTCCTGGAGGCGGCTGTTTATGCCGTTCCCTCAGAATTGGCCGAGGATGAAATCATGGCCTGTATTTCTCTGGTTGAAGGACATACGCTGAAGGAAGATGACCTGGTCGAGTCCTTAAAGGAAGATCTGGCAAAATTTGCCGTTCCGCGTTTTGTGAAGATTGTCACAGAATTTCCCAAAACTGAAACCCAGAGAATCATCAAGAAGGAACTGGAAAAGAAGGGCCTTGTTCAAGGAACATATGATGCGCAAAAAAATCAATACGTCAATTAAACAGGGCAGGAGAGAGTTTGCAGGTGTTTTAGTCAATCAGGAAAAAGGCAACATACATCGCGCAGGAGGGGGCAATGGGAAAAGTCAACACAGACATGGAAGCGAAAGAAAACACTTTAACTTCCGATCATACCTCTGATGAAACGGTAAACTCAAAAAAAAACGAGTTGTCTCCACTGGGAAAATATGTGGAAGGTATGCCATGGAATCCGGTGGAGAAAGTTATCCTGGAACGACGCAGCATTCGCGCGTTTAAGAAAGAACCTTTGCCTGAAGGTATGATTAAAAGGATTCTGGAAGCCGGAAGATACGCGCCTTCGGCAGGGAATTCACAACCCTGGAAATTCATCGTTGTCAACAGTCCGGAAATTCTCGCGGAAATGGAAAAAGACGCGACGAAAATGATCAAGTTTTTCATGTTTTTTATCGATTACACCAGGGGCAATATTATTCGCAGACTCTATATTTTAAGTTGGGTTAAATGGATCATCCGGTTCATGAAAAACAAACTTCATCCCGTGCCGTTCGGGCTGATGTCGCAAATCGCCCAGGATAAAACTTTCGTGTTTCATGGTGCGCCGACGTTGGTCCTGCTGGTTGAAGATCGGCGTGGAGTTGCCAGTCCACCCACGGATATCGGTATTTGCGGCCAAAATATGGTTTTGGCTGCACACAGTATGGGAGCGGGCAGTTGCTGGATCGGTTTAATTCAGGTGTTGATGTATCTGCCCAAGTGGAGAAAAAAATTCGGTATCAAATATCCCTATAAACTCAATGAGTGCATTGCCCTTGGTTGGCCTAGTCCGAAAGCGGACGGCATGGCACCGCGCGAGATGCAGTTGGTTCAGTGGTATGAAAAAGGAATGAACGATGCTCCGAAAGTTACAAAACAGGGGGAATAATATGAAAACATTCAGTTTGATCGACCGCTTTCGTATCCCGACGTATGACAATCCGAATCATGTGAACACGGCGGATTTGTTTTTTGATCCAGAAAAGTGTAAACAGTGCGGCATCTGTGTCAAGGTATGTCCGGGTGGATGCATTGTGACAGACATGGTTTGCAAAATGGATATCTTCAACGACATGAAAAAGGCCGTAAAAAGCGGAGTGCCCCGTGTGAATACCATGAAGACGGGAGCCACTCTTTGTATCGCCTGTTTCGATTGCGGGGCGGCCTGTCCTCACGGTGCCATCAGCATCAAGAGAAATTTTGACCCGAAATATTACTATAAGAGGCTTACGCAAACATCAGATCTAATGTATCCAAAAAAATATTAATTTACTTAATCATGAATGAAGTCTGTCGTGAAACACGTTTGATTCTCGAGGGGTGTTTTTCATTGCTTATAACAAAGACCGTCTAAACGGTATCAGGCAATCATGCATTATTTAGCCGCAAGTTTTTCCAGACACCTTTCTTTCATGAAATAATTGTAAATTTTGTCACTGACTGCAGTGTGGCCTTCCGGCGTCCAGTGATTTCCGTATTTTGAATATATATGTGACGTCGATAAATCAACGAAAGGTATCTTGTTATCGGCAAGAAACTTCTTTACGTCTAGATCCATTTTCTGTAATCCGACGATAAACGTTGCGCCACGGCTCTTAATAAAGCTGTTCATGTCTGAAAGGATGACATAGGTAGGATCATTGAGTTCCAGAGATGGCGGTCCAAAATATTTAAAATATAATTTTGTAATTAATCTGAACCAGCATGAATAGGAGAGCACGTTATGCTGCTTTATAAAATACCTCCAGGATTTTGGAACAGGGACTCCTTGGAGTGTCAGATTGTCTCCATTCGCTACAAAATACGGTTTAAAGTATCCTCTGTGCACATAGTTATGGGAGTTTTCATTTTTGTCATTGTCCGTGCAGAAAACAAGAAACACGATATTGGGCTTATAAAAGTCATATTGCTCTTGGAGAAGTAAATATTCCTGGTCCGTTCCGTATCCGCTGATTCCAAGATTATAGATGGAGATATTAGAAAACTTATCACGAAGTTTTTCAGTAAAGCGTTCCTGCCGCTCGACATCATATCCCCAGACGAATGAATCCCCTAAAAAAACAATTTTTGGATTGTGACCGACAAGGTGCTCCGAGTCTCTAAATCCCCGACGGTTGTGTTCGACCGTAAACAGCTTATTCGCTTTTACCAGTCTGGAACTGTTCGCAACAGGAAACCAGCCTAATATTTCATCATACCTGTAGAGCACAGTCATTTCATCGACACGTATACCCAATGCGTCCGTAAAAAACATCCTCATGGTCAGTTCGGTAATGCCCAGGAAGCAAACTAAAAATATTAAAAA
>CAYNWA010000002.1:0-13123 GCA_964400795.1 uncultured Smithella sp. | reverse complement strand
CGTGACACTAAAAAACGTAAGCCAATTCCGTAAATGTTTTCTACGAAATTGGCTTACGCATAATATCATTATTAAGATTTTTTATCTGTATGTTAATTTTTTTAACGCCTCGATGCGATCGTCAAGAGGCGGATGGCTCATGAATAGAAGTTTCAAACCATGACCAGTGGGTTTGCCGTTGATTCCAAAAGCGGCCATCTGATCGGGCAACGGTTCAGCGACGCCTCTTTTCAGCGCTTCCAGGGCGTTAATCATATTTTGTGTCCCGGCCAGTTTCGCTCCACCGGCATCTGCTCTGTATTCACGTTGTCTGCTGAACCACATGACGACTACGCTGGCCAATATACCGAAAACAATTTGGGCGACAATGGTCGTTATGAAAAAGCCCAAACCATGTCCTTCTTCATTTTTCAATATAACGCGGTCCACGAAATGTCCCACGACACGGGAAAGAAAAATGACGAACGTATTGACCACGCCCTGAATCAAAGAAAGCGTAATCATGTCTCCGTTGGCGACGTGGCTGATTTCATGACCGATGACGGCTTCGACTTCTTCCTTGTTCATTGATCTTAGAAGGCCGGTGCTGACGGCAACCAGGGCTTTATTTTTATTCATGCCGGTCGCAAAGGCGTTGGGTGAAGGGGAATTGAACACGGCGACTTCGGGCATGCCGATATTGACCATCTGAGCGTGCTTTTTGACCGTGTCCACCAGCCAGATTTCCGCTTCACTTCTTGGGCTTGTGATAACCTGCGCTCCCATCATGCGTTTGGCCATCCATTTGGACATAGCAAGCGATATGAAAGAACCACCAAAGCCGAATACAGCGGCAAAAATGAGCAGGTTGTACATATTCAGACCGGTACCGCTTTCATCCAGAATGCGGTCAACACCCAATAGACGTAAAACAATGCTCAAGACCACAAGCACGGCGATATTGGTGGCGAGAAACAACAGAATTCTTTTCATTTTCAAAACCTCCTGACCCTTTAATATTGCGGCAATAAACAATAAATTATATATTTTTTTATATTTTAATTGCAAGTATCAGGATGTCAAGCTTTTAAGTGAATAAATGATTGAAATCTTGCAAAATTACTAAGAAATTATCAGTGTTAAGTTACTTGAAAGTGCCGGAATAATATGATAACTCACTGCTAACCAAGCAGCCTGAATAAGGTTGTCTTGGTTTAAATTATTGAAACTAGTTATTAATTACCATGGATAAAAGATAGGAGCAACAGATGGATTACAAAAATACTTTAAATCTTCCTCAGACAAATTTTCCGATGAAGGCGAATCTGGCGCAACGCGAACCGGAGATGCTGAAAAAATGGGAAGATATGGACATTTATAAGAAAATCAGACAAGTGGCCAAGGGTAAAACACCGTATATTCTGCATGACGGCCCTCCCTACGCCAACGGTAATATTCATCTGGGCACTGCTCTTAATAAAATCATCAAAGATATAGTCATTAAATCAAAAAACATGACCGGCTTTGACGGTGTATATGTACCGGGCTGGGATTGCCATGGTTTGCCCATCGAACATCAGGTGGATAAGGAGCTGGGCGCGAAGAAAACAACAATGTCGCAGGTGGAAAAGCGCCGTGCCTGTCGTGTTTATGCAGAAAAATATGTCGGTATTCAGCGTGAACAATTCAAACGACTCGGCGTTTTTGGAGAGTGGGACAATCCCTATCTGACGATGGCTTATCCCTATGAGGCGGCGACCGTCGCCGAATTCGGCAAGCTCTATCTTAACGGCAGTGTCTACAAGGGCAAGAAACCTGTTTACTGGTGCGCGACCTGCAAAACGGCTCTGGCAGAGGCTGAAGTGGAGTATGCCGATCATCAAACGCCGTCCATTTATGTCAAATTTAATTTTGTTTCCGATATCGCTCAGGTGTTGCCGAAACTGGCGGGGCAGAAAGTTTCGATGGTCATCTGGACGACTACACCCTGGACAATTCCCGCCAATCTCGCGATTGCCGTGAAGGATGATTTTATTTACGTCGCTGTAAAAATTAATCATGATGTGCTGATTGTCGCCAAGGACATGCTGGATTATTGTCTGGACGCGTTCGGTTATCGCGGCAAGTCTTACGAGATTCTTGATGAGTTTAAAGGTGAAGTTCTGGAAGGTCAGAAATGCGTTCATCCGCTGGTCAAAAGAAACAGTCTTTTGATTCTGGCGCCGTTTGTCACGCTGGAAGCGGGAACCGGGGCCGTGCATATTGCTCCCGGCCACGGTCAGGAAGACTATGAAATCGGCCTGGAATACGGTCTGGATAATTACGCACCGGTCGATGACGCTGGAAAATTTACCGACGATGTTGAACACTTTGCCGGACAGTTCGTTTTTGACGCCAACGACAATGTCATTAAAAAGCTTGATGAGGTGGGTGCGCTCCTGGGACATGTACCCATGCAGCATTCCTACCCGCACTGCTGGCGCTGCAAGAAACCGATCATCTTCCGTTCCACGGAGCAGTGGTTCATCTCGATGGAGAAAAACGACCTGCGCAAGAAAGCGCTGGCCTGCATCAATGAAGTCAAGTGGATTCCCTCATGGGGACGCGACCGCATTTACGGAATGGTGGAAAACCGTCCTGACTGGTGTATCTCACGTCAGAGACTTTGGGGTGTACCCATTACAGTTTTCTACTGCGCCAAGTGCAAGAACGAAGTGATGACCAAGGAAATAATGGATCACCTGGTTGGCTTGATTGAAAAGGGCGGCGCGGATGTCTGGTTTGAGAAAGGACCGAAGGATTTGATGCCGAAGCACACCACTTGTCCGCACTGCCACTCGACGGAATTTACCAAAGAAATAAATATTCTGGATGTCTGGTTTGACTCCGGTGTGACGCATGCGGCAGTTCTGGAGAAACGTCCGGATTTGAGTTCACCCTGCGATATGTATCTGGAAGGTTCCGATCAGCACCGTGGCTGGTTCCATTCCTCGTTGCTGGAATGCGTGGGTACGCGTGGTCGCGCGCCGTATAAGAGCGTTTTGACGCACGGTTTTGTCGTGGACGGCGAAGGTAAAAAGATGTCCAAGTCCGTCGGCAATGTCATCGGCGCGGAAGAGGCGATTGCCAAATACGGCGCGGAGATTCTGCGCCTGTGGGTGGCCGCGGAAGATTACACCGACGATATCCGCATTTCCGATGAAATTCTCAAGCGTCTAATGGAGGCTTACCGCCGGATTCGCAACACCAGCCGGTTCATCCTGGGCAACCTCTATGACTTCAATTTTGATAAGGATGCCGTTGAATACGATCCGATGATGGAAATGGATAAATGGGCTCTGCATCGTCTGCAGGAGGTGATCAAACGCGTGACGGAAGCGTACGAACGTTTTCAGTTTCATGTGGTTTTTTACACGCTGTATAATTACTGCACGGTGGATTTGAGCGCTCTTTATCTGGATGTTTTGAAAGACAGACTTTATACCAATAAAGCCGCCTCGACGGTGCGTCGCTCCGGCCAAACCGCGATGTTTATCATCCTGGACGCCATGACCAGATTGCTTGCTCCAATTCTTACCTTTACCTCGGAAGAAGTCTGGTCGGCCATGCCATCCTGGAGCAACAAAGAGGAAAGCGTTCATCTCGCGCAGTTCCCGCAGATCAACGATAAATATTTTAATGCGGAACTGGGCGAACGATGGAAGGCGATGATTGATGCCAAGAGTGAAATCGCCAAAGCGGTCGAGCAGGCCCGCAAGGAAAAAACAATCGGCCATTCGCTCGACGCGCGCATCAGCATTGCAGCGCCGCAGAAATTGCGTGAACTAATTGCTGCTCATATAGAAGATATGCGTTCTCTTTTAATTGTCTCGCAGTTGCAGGTATCAGACGAAAAAGATATTGCCGCACCTTTCAGGAGCACGGAAATCGAAGGACTGGTCGTCGGTGTGGAAAAAGCCCGTGGCGGCAAGTGCGAGCGCTGCTGGATTTATGAAGAATCCGTAGGCTCGGATGCAAACCATCCGACAGTCTGCGCGCGTTGTCTTCCAAACCTATAGAAAATTTTTATATGCCCTCCTTTACGAAAGGGGGAAGAAAAAACTTCTAGCAAAAGAAAACTTATAAAAAAACGAAGAACGAGGAGATTTGTTTGAAAAAGAATATCATTGTTTTTATTTTGGGTTCGGCCGCAATAGTCATTTTGGATCAGATCACGAAAGCGGCCATTTTGAAAAATTTTTTCATCCATGAATCGCGTCCTGTGATTGATGGTTTTTTCAATCTTGTTTATGTGATGAATCCCGGCGCTGCCTTCGGGTTTCTGGCCAATATGTCCGAAACGTTTCGCTATCTGTTTTTTATCGGCATTACCGTTTTGGTGATGGCGCTGATTATCTATTACATAGCGACAAGCAAATCGCAGAACATGCTCTATGTGATCTCTTTAACGCTTATCTTTGCCGGAGCCGTGGGCAATCTGATTGATCGGATCCGCTTCGGGGCGGTTGTGGATTTTCTGGATGTTTATATTGGAACAGCGCACTGGCCGGCATTTAATGTTGCAGATTCATCCATAACCTGCGGCGCTGTTTTGATGATTTGGGGAATGATTATTCAACGCAGAAAAAGAACCTAAATCGTAATAGCCGAGGTGAATTAAGCTGCGTTTGAATTCTGCAAATTGTAATTTATTGATAATTTATTATTCTTTGGATTCTTTCAACTTTTTCAGTTCTTCTTTATAGCTTTCAGCCTCAGCTCTTATTGTTTCAATCTCTTGTTGGGCTTTGGTCAGCTTTTCTTCTTGATGTTGTCTTTCTTCCCTGTTTTTCTCCTGCATCTCATCAATGCCGACATAAACGGCGAGCGCTCCTCCCAGAAGTAGAAAAATGGGAAATGCACCCTGTATAATGATCATAAATTCCTTCATGAAATAAATGAGACCCACTAACCCAAGAATGGCAGAAATTATTCCTCCAATGAGCAAAGACATAATTTACCTCCGGCGTTATTGAATATTGAAAATCGGTTACTTTTTATCATAGAAAAAATGCTCAGACAAGATTAAATAGATATTGTTGTGAAACTTAATGAGACTCGCTGAAAACAAACGAAGTGAAGTTTGAAGCATTAGTCGAATTATCCCGCGAAGCGGAGGGTGCAAAATTCACGGCTTACTCTGGGGTTTGCACCCGTGGTAAAACGTGAAAATATTTCTTGATTTAAAGCAATTCATCATTTAAATACACAAAAACATAAAGAGATGAGGATGAAATGATAGAGCCTGATTTTGCCAAAGGTGACGGTTTAGTCCCCGCGATTGTTCAAGATGCCGAAACGAAAGAAGTTCTGATGATGGCCTACATGAATCGCCAGTCATGGGATGCTACATTGAAAACAGGGAAGGCGACTTACTGGAGCCGATCAAGGCAGAAACTCTGGTTAAAGGGAGAATCGTCAGGAAATGTTCAATTGGTCAAGGACATTTTTATTGATTGCGATAACGATACGATTCTGCTGCAGGTTGAGCAATTGGGTGGAGCGGCCTGCCATACGGGACATCGTTCCTGTTTTTATCGAAAATTAAGCGGGAAAGATTTTGTTGAGATTGGAGAGAAGATTTTTAATCCAGAGGACGTATATAAATGAAAGTTTTGAAACTGGGGATTCCCAAAGGGAGTTTGGAAGCCAATACGATAGATTTGTTTAAAAAAGCCGGCTGGCGTATTACGAGCGATGCCCGAAGCTATTTCCCTGATATCGACGATCCGGAAATTTCGTGCAAACTTGTTCGGGCTCAGGAAATGTCCCGTTATGTGGAGGACGGTACGCTGGATTTAGGGCTGACGGGCATTGACTGGATTATGGAAAATGATTCGGATGTTGTTGTGGTGCAGGATTTGATTTATTCCAAAGTATCCACTCAGAAGGCGCGCTGGGTTCTGGTGGTTCGCGATGATTCCCCATATAAATCCATTAAAGATATGGAGGGTAAACGAATTTCCACCGAACTGGTGAACTTTACCAAAAAATATTTTGCCGAAAGAAACATTAATATTCATGTAGAATTTTCCTGGGGAGCGACAGAAGCGAAGGTTGTTGAGGGTCTTGTGGATGCCGTTGTGGAGGTCACTGAAACCGGTTCGACGATTAAGGCCAATAAGCTACGGATCATTCACGAGTTGATGAAGACCAACACGCAGTTGATTGCCAATAAAGCTGCCTGGAAAAATCAATGGAAACGGAAAAAGATTGAACAGATCAGCACAATGCTGAACGGTTCCCTGCAGGCTATGGGTAAAGTGGGGTTGAAGCTCAATGTTTCCAAAGAGAACCTGAAAAAGGTTATGTCGCTTCTTCCTTCTCTGAAGTCTCCGACGATTTCTACTTTGTCTTCAGAGAAATGGTTTGCCATCGAATCCATCGTTGACGCGAAAATCATGCGGGATTTGATTCCCAAACTTCTGGAAGCAGGCGCTGAAGGTATCATTGAATATCCCTTGAACAAAGTGATTTGAAAGAGCAATGGCTATGGCAAGAAAAGCAAAGATAATCCGCAAAACGACAGAGACCGACATCAATCTCGAGATTAATCTGGATAAGACTGCCGGAAGTCGTATTGACACGACGATTCCCTTTTTTAATCATATGCTGGAACTTTTTGCGCGGCACGGCTTTATAAAGCTGGTTGTCAAAAGCAAAGGGGACACGCAGATTGATGATCATCACCTGATAGAAGATCTGGGCATTTGTCTGGGAAAGGCGGTGGCCAAAGCGCTGGGAGGGAAAGCGGGTATTAACCGCTACGGCTCAGCCTGCGTGCCGATGGATGAATGCCTGTGCCGGGTGGACATGGATATTTCCGGTCGTCCCTATTTGATTTACAATGTTAAATACGGACGCAGAAAAGTCGCCGGTTTCGATCCGGCCCTGGTGAAGGAATTTTTTAAAGCCTTTACGGATAACAGCGGCATCACCTTGCACATCAACTTTATGTATGGCGATAACGGTCACCACATTATCGAAACGATATTTAAAGCTTTTGCCCGTGCGTTCCGAAACGCAGTGTCCTTGAACAACAATATTAAGGGAGTTCTTTCCACAAAAGGAAAGTTATGAAGAAAGTGAGGTAAAAATTTTGTCAACTCTTTACTGGAAAAAATATTGCTATAGGATGTTATGTGTTTTAAGTGCTTTTCTGTCCCTATCCATTACAGCTCAGGCCGCTCAAAAAAATGAGGAGATTACAAATCGTGTAGTCGTAATGTCCTTTGAAACCATAACACCTGAAACGGGAACGTCTGTCTTTTGTCCGATTTGTGGAAAAGGTTTGCCCTGCGGTAAAATACAGAAGGATTCGGAAAAGATTGTAGAAGAGATTTTCGTTGATAAACTGAGCGAATTTGCAGGAATAGAAATAGTGCCTGCTTCAAAAGTTCAGGGTGCGTATAAAAAATTATCCTCCGCAATACAGAAGGGGTCTTTTGTTGATGCCTTGAGAAAAGCCGGGAAGGAAATGGGTGCTGATTCTGTGGCTGTAGGTTATGTTTGCCGCTTTGTTGAAAGAGTTGGTTACGGATATTCATCGGAACAGCCGGCATCCGTGGCTTTTGAAATACATTTAATTAAAACGGCTGATGGCAGCATCATCTGGCGTGGATTTTTTGATAAGACACAAAAGTCTCTGCTAGAAAATCTTTTCGAAATATCTTCATTCTTCAGAGGCGGCGCTAAATGGGTTACCGCGCGTGAGTTGACAGAACTGGGCATGGATGATGTTTTAGAAACGTTTCCTGATCTGGAAAATTAAACAAGCTTTTCGAAATGCGACAGTTCGTGTAATCCTATAAAATTACGCTTCTTAAAAGGTGGGCACTTGATTATTATTCCGGCTATAGATATCAAAGAGGGAAAATGCGTCCGCCTGGCTCAGGGTAAGTTTGACCGTGTTACGACATACGGTGATCATCCCGTGGAGATGGCGTTGCGTTGGATGAAAGAAGGGGCAGAACGAATTCACATTGTTGATCTGGATGGTTCCGTTGCCGGTAAGCCTCGTAACGCGGACATCATTTTAGAAATTGCGAAAACCGTTGATGTGCCTGTTCAGTTGGGTGGCGGAATCAGGAATATGGAAACAATTGAATTTTATTTGAGCAGGGGAGTTGCCAATATTATCCTTGGCACGGCAGCTCTGCAAAATGAAAACATTGTACGGAAGGCCTGCGGAGAATTTCCCGGTAAAATAATCCTGGGAATTGACGCTTTAAACGGCCATGTGGCCGTCCGGGGCTGGACGCAGACCACGGAAAAAAAAGCGATTGAGCTGGCCAGACAATATGAAGATTGCCAGGTGAAAGCCATTGTCTATACGGATATCGAGCGCGACGGGATGAGTGCAGGCGTGAATATTAAAGCGACCGCAGCATTGGCGAAAGCGGTGAAAATTCCGGTTATTGCGTCCGGCGGCTTGGCTTCCATCATGGATATTGAAAATCTTCTGGCTGTTCATAATTGTGAATTTTACGGCGTCATTATCGGTCGTGCCCTTTACAATGGAGCGATTACGTTGGAAGAAGCGATAAGAAAAAGTAAAGAGATATAGAGTAACACCAAGAATATGGGGGGTGTCATTTATGTCAGATTGTATTTTTTGTAAAATTGTCCGGGGAGACATTCCCTGCGCCAAAGTCTATGAAGACGATCAGGTTCTGGCTTTTGACGATATTCATCCAATGGCGCCGGTGCATGTTGTCATTGTACCGAAAAATCATATTTCTACACTGATGGATGTTGATACGGGGCAAGACAATATTATGAATCCTTTGATTGCCGCAGCACAGAAAGTAGCAAAAATAAAAAATATTGACGCCCGTGGTTTCCGTACGGCGATTAACTGTAATGCAGAAGGAGGACAGGTCGTGTTTCATTTGCATGTTCATGTTCTCGGAGGAAGAAAACTTCAGGATGAATTAGGTTAAGAATAAAGGTGAAATCATTATGGATATAAATAAAAAAATAAATGAAGAAATGATTGCAGCAGCCAAATCTCAGGATAAAACAAGACTTTCTGCTGTGCGATTGATTAAAGCGGCGCTGCATAACAAAGAAATAAATTTAATGCGGCCTTTAAAGGAAGATGAAGTTTTGCAGGTTCTTTCTTCAATGATTAAACAGAGGAAGGATTCCATTGAGCAGTTCGCTAAAGGAGGGAGACAGGATCTGGTCGAAAAAGAAGAAGCGGAATTGAAGGTCATTCAGGAATTTATGCCCGCTCAGATGTCGGAGGAAGAAGTCGACGCTATCGTTAAAAAAACGATAGAGGAAGCCGGTGCTGTTTCAGTCAAAGATATGGGGAAGGTTATGAAAATTTTGATGCCTAAACTTACCGGAGTGGCCGATGGTAAAATCGTGGGCGAAAAAGTCAAGACCTTCTTGTCCAAATAAAAGAATCAATGCTTTAATCAGAATAAAATATTAAGCGGGATATCCACAGTGCATTTTGAAAACAGCAAGATTGAAGAGATTAAAAACCGGGTGGATATTGTCGATCTTGTTTCCGAATATCTAACGCTGAAAAAAGCGGGAAGAAATTTTACCGGGTTGTGTCCTTTTCATCAGGAAAAAACGCCGTCGTTTACCGTCAATCGTGAAAAACAGATATTTTACTGTTTCGGCTGCGGGGAGGGCGGCAATGTTATAACGTTTCTGATGAAGATTGCCGATAAAACTTTTCCGGAAGCCATTAAGGATCTGGCGGCGAAAACCGGCGTTGTCTTGCCTCCTGTTTCTTCCAGCAAAGAAGCCAGACAAAAGGATTTCCTCAAGGAAGGGATCATTAATTTAAATTTAAAAGCAGCTCAGCAATTTTCACGTAATCTTTTTTCTGCTGGGGGCGCTCCTGCCCGCCAATATCTGCAGGAAAGGGGCATCGCTGACGATGTTGTAAAGCAGTTTCGTTTAGGGTATGCGCCGGATACATGGCGTTCTTTAACGGACTATTTTGAAAAAAACGGTCTGTCTCTGAAATTGGCCGAGCAAGCCGGATTGATTATTCCCGGTAAAGAAGGAGGATTTTATGACCGGTTCCGGGGGCGTCTCATTTTTCCCATTGAAAATGTTTTTGGCGAGACGGTAGCCTTTGGCGGAAGAATTCTGGATAAAGGAGAACCTAAATATCTGAATTCACCGGAATCACCGGTTTATATTAAGGGCAAAAATTTATACGGCCTGAATAAGGCCAAAGAGGAGATTCGCAAAAAGGGTTTTGCCTTGATTGTTGAAGGATATTTTGATTTGATTTCTTTATGGAATGCGGGTATTTGCAATGTTGTGGCCACGTTGGGAACTGCGTTGACCAGAGAACATTTGGAACTTCTTCGCCGTTACACGATAGACGTTGTCGCTTTATTTGATCCGGATGAGGCGGGTAAAAAAGCGCTTGACCGGAGTCTGGAATTATTTTTAACTACTCATATGAGGGTAAAAGCTTTAATTTTACCTGAAAAATTCGATCCTGACGATTATGTCAGGAAGTTTGGCAAAGATAAAATGGAAGAGCTTATTGCCCTTGCCCAACCTTTGAGTGATTATTATATTGAAAACGTATTGGGTGCCGGCAGGACTTTTGAAGATAAAAGAGACATGGTGAAAACCGCCATGGACTTTATTGCTAAAATCGGTGATAAAAAAGAAAAGGATCTTTTCATCAAACGCATTGCCGAAAAAACAGGTCTTAACGAAGAGTTGCTGATAAAGGAAACGTACAAGAACGCGGCTAAAGGAGAAACCAGAACAGACAAAATAAAGCCTTCGCTCAACATGGATCATGATATCGTTGAATTGCATTTGATTCAGCTGATCATGGAATATCCGCAGAAAATCACAGAGGTCGAAAGTGAGAATATCTTGGATTATCTTTTGCAGCCTGAAATTAAGAACTTGGGAAAAAAAATAATCGAAGCCTACAAATTACTCGGGTTTATTGACGTTGGCGTTATTTTATCAGCCAGCGAGAATTCAACGTTGCGCGATAGAATATTTAAATCGATGGTGAAAGGTTTGCCCGTTGATGAGGTTTCACTGGAAAAAATATTTACAGATAATGTGCGTCAGATTAAAAGAAAATGGTACAAGGAGCAGCATCGCCAGATCAAAATAAAATTGAGCAAAGCCCAGGAGAATGGCAATGAGGACATGGTCAATCAGCTTTTATACGAAAAAGAAAATATCCTGATAAAAGAGAGAGAATTACATTAAAGAGACAGATAAACAACAAACCAGAAGGAGAAGCCACATGGCGAAAGAAGTTCATTCCGATGAAGTTAATAAATTAATAACACTGGGTGAAGAAAAAGGTTTTTTGACCTACGATGATGTCAATGACGCTTTGTTGCCGGATATAACGTCGGCGGAGCAGCTGGATGATATTATCTCACTGTTCGGAGAAAAAAATATTGATATCATCGACACGGAACAGGGTGAAAAGCTCACTCTGAAAAAGTCCATGAAAGATATTGCTGATGTCAATCTTAAAGAGGCGCTGACCCTTGTTCCCATTGCCGACAAAACCGGGGATCCGGTAAAAATGTATCTACGTGAAATGGGATCGGTTTCTCTGCTGAGCCGCGAAGGGGAAGTGGAAATAGCAAAAAAAATCGAAGAAGGCGCCCGCGAAACGATGTCCGCTATATTTCGATTGTCTGTTTCGGTTGATGAAGTATTGAATATAGGAAATAAACTCCTGAGTGGTGAACTCAAAAGTAAGAATGTCGTTGATAATATAGAGGATGAAGAAGGTTTTATTGAAGAAGATGAACATAAAAACAGGATCCTGAAACAGATCAATAAAATCAAAGAACATAACGATATACTTAAAATTACTAAAGCCAAGCTTAAATCAAAGAATTTGTCAGCAAAGCAAAAAACTTCATTGAACGCCAAACGGGAGATAGGCACGCGTCGAATTGTCACACTTTGCCGCAAAATTCGTTTCAGCAAAAAACAAATTCAGCGTTTTATTGATCGTTTGCGTTATTTCTCTGACGAAATTGAAGCGGCTGAAAAAGTAATGGCTCAATTTAAAAAACAAACCAAATCGAGCGTACCGCAAAATAAGAAATTAAAGAAAGATAAAAAGAGCACGGCCAAAAAGACACTCGTTGTCAGTAAGCTGCCGTTAAAAAGTAAAGAAGCCATTCGCAATGCACAAAAAAAGATAAAGCAAATGGAGCGCGAAGTGGGTATTCCCACTGCAACGCTCAAAACAATCGTTAAAACGATCGAAGAAGGCGAAAGAAAAGCGGAAATCGCTCAAAGGACGCTTGTTGAAGCCAATTTGCGGCTTGTAGTCAGCATTGCCAAAAAATATACCAATCGCGGATTACAGTTTCTTGATTTGATTCAGGAAGGAAACATCGGATTGATGAAGGCGGTGGATAAATTCGAGTATCAGCGCGGATACAAATTCTCCACCTATGCCACGTGGTGGATTCGGCAGGCGATTACGAGGGCCATCGCTGACCAGGCCAGGACCATCAGAATCCCCGTTCACATGATTGAGACGATCAATAAATTAATCCGCACGTCCCGGTATCTGGTGCAGGAACTGGGGCGGGAGCCTACGCCGGAAGAAATAGCCAATAAAATGGAGTATCCGCTGGAAAAAGTCAGAAAAGTATTGAAAATAGCGAAAGAACCCATTTCCCTGGAAACACCCATCGGAGAGGAAGAAGACAGTCATCTGGGAGATTTTATAGAAGACAAAAGGGTTATGTCGCCTTCGGAAGCGACTATCAATATTGATTTGGCAGAGCAAACAAGGAAAATTTTGACGACACTGACATCTCGGGAAGAAAAGGTTTTGCGAATGCGCTTTGGTATAAGCGATCGGTCAAATTTCTTAACGAGAGAAGAGATTACATCAGTGGATATAGCAGAAAAAATTAGTGAAGCCCCTGAATTTATGGGGAGTTTGGAAGTTGATAAGGAAAAGGAAAAAACAAAAAAACATTATACGAAATAGTAAAATATTATTGACAATATATGCATTTGTGTATATCAATTCGCACTTTTTATGCACTTAGAAAGGGGCGGGCCTATAGCTCAACTGGTAGAGCCACCGGCTCATAACCGGTAGGTCCCT
>CAYNWA010000001.1:350850-355569 GCA_964400795.1 uncultured Smithella sp. | reverse complement strand
GGATAGAGTACTGGCCTCCGAAGCCAGGTGCCGTGAGTTCGAATCTCACATCGCACCATACAATGATGCAATCATCCTAATATTTTATATAAAGTATTTTTATATTGGCCGGTATATGAAACGGTTTATCGGTCTTTCATGACAATCGACGGTATATCGACTGATTTGTCGACGTTTAAGGTGAAATACCTGTCCTGGATTATCCGCTCTCTGTATTGATGGTTATTCGTGCCGTAATTTTTTCCCCGGTTTATAACCAAAATTATTTTTCCAAAACATATATCTTAAAAGGATCGTTCTTGCTGAACATTACCTTAGGTTCCTTAATATCCATATAGTTCGATATCGTTATAAAATTATCAAGTTTTCCTTCAAGGAACACCACGCCTCTGTTTTTAGGAAGACGGTCAACCCTCATGCCTATGTATTTCTTTGTTTTTAAATCGTAAAGATACACAACATCCAACATGCCGTCATCGCCATAACTTAAAAGAAGATGATACGTCGCAAGAGTGGGTGTTTTCTTCATGGTAACATCCGGCGCGGCAACAATCATTGCGTATGCTGATTCCACCATGCCTTCAAATCTTAACACTTTCGAATTATCTTTGGTCATTTTTTTCCTTATTTCCTTCAGCTTTTCAGATGCCTGCGCGGCACGTGCTTTCCAAAGCGTGTCAGAATCTTGTGCATGGGAAGTTGATAAAAAGCCAAATATGAATAATACGACCACAACAGCGGACAAAATATTTTTCATATCATGATCTCCTTTGTTTATATTTTATGAATGGCGTAGTTTTTGATATACTTTTAACATTAATTTGTCAATAGTGACCTATAATTAACAGACCATGCTTTTTCGAAATGCCACGATCTGTGTGCTTTACGGCTTAGGTCGTGATACCGATCGATGGTTCGTGCAACTGAAAACATCACCTGCAATAGTGCATGTTGCCTGTTTGGACGCAAACCGGCTGATTCTGTATCAAACGCTGATTACGAAGTTGTTCAGACAGGGCTTCTTGTTGTTTGTTTTGTATTAATGCAGACGCTGAATCCGATTGCGCATCTGCACGCCGATTTGCCGGATCATCATAACGAAATGTTTCTAAATCTTGTTCTAAACGGGATAGCTCTGCCCGAATTCTTTGATCGGTCTCGTTGTCTAATGCTATTTTTCTTTCCCGGGCTTCCTTCCAGCCTATTTTACGTTCAATCAATTCGGTCATATTGAGGTCCGAGGCACGATAACTCTGGACATAAATAGGAACCATGCCGGGGTTGATTCTCTTCAGGCCTTCGATCATTTCAGCGCGGCAATGGGCGATGTCGTTATAGACACCAATGATGATTTTGACCTCGTAGTCAGTGGGTATCTTATTGCCGCCGTCAAAAAAGCCTTGATAACCGTTCGCTGCATCGGGATCCAGCCAGGGTTCCATATAGGACAAAACATTCTTGTCTTTTTCATGCTTTTGCTTAATGTTTTGATAACAAATTCTATCTCTTTGTTTTAGCGCTTCATTTTCGGCTTGTAACAGCTCCGCTTTCCGCTGTGCGGCGGTCTGGCAACCGGTGAACACAACAGGAGTCAGCATTATAAAAAATAAAAATAGAAACAATACATTGAAGCCATCAATGGCATTTTTTAGATTTTTTAACATCATAACATCCTTTTAAAATGTTCGTATGATAAACTTATCTTTTCTGTTGTGTAATAATAACACAATTCATTTTCCTGTAAAACATAAAATTGACCTGTTGCCGTTTGTAATTTTTTATAATGTTTATTTAATGCAATCTTGTATAAAGGCTTTGGGTTCTTCAAGATTTTATTGACTTGCAACGCCGCACTTCCTATAATATCAATAAAGACTCAACACTTGAGCAATATCCATGATATTGCCTTCACCATATTGGTCAAAGAGAGTTGATATATTCAATGATTAGGGTTGTCTGATGTCTCCCATAGGAGCAAAGAAAGAAAGGATTGTGGTTGAGACGGATCGTTATCGGATAGAAGGCGATATCGTACTGCCCCCGAACGGTTATACGAACCCGTTATCCAACTATATGAATCGTGACGATCAGGAGTTCCTGTGTCTTGAAAATGTCGAGTTGGTTGCACTGGATGGTTCAGGGCGAAACTGGAGCTCTCCTGTTCTCAATCTTAGAAGACGTCATGTTCGTTCGGTTGTTCCGAAAAAATCCGGGAATAGAGAATAGTCCGTCTGGTCATTCATTTTGAAAATGTCCGGAGTTTAATCAGCGAGGCTTCTGTGTGGGGAAATTTTTTCAATTCATGTAACTCTTCAATATTGAATAAACAATATTGCGCTGTGTGCTTTCAGCTCGGATATAAGAATTCTTTCATGAGGATCATATGAAAGAAATTAATAAAATTGATGATAAAGAAAAGATGAAATATCTGGAGGAGAATTTAGGGGATAATATCTTGCCGTTGCCGATATTTGAAGGAAGCTTGCCGGGTACAAACCCGAATGAAATCTTGTTATTTTATAAAAAAGAAACTTTCATCCAGACACTTCAGGAAAGCCTTTTAAAAACCATCAAGCATTACAATCTTTTTTCCAGTCGGTTGATCATGATCGATCAGAATAAATTTGCATTGCAATACTGCAACGATGGAGCTGTCATTAAGGTTTTACCACCGCTTGATGCGACGTTTGATAATATTCATATCGAGGATATCAAAAAGATGATGGTGCATGTTAAAACGTTACCCGGCGAGCCTCTTTTTGCTGTGACGGGAATACCTGTCAAAGACGGGATCCTTGGTGCAGTAAGCTGTTCCCATGCGATAGGAGACGGGATTTCATTGATGCTTTTTCTTTACGCGTGGAGTTGTATTATACAGGGCAGGAGTTTTTTGTCTCCCTCAAAGCAAAGATTATTCAAAGGCAGCCCCATTGATTTTGATGGAATTGACAAAGTATTTGTTCCTTCGTTATCCGAGTTAAGCGATCAGATTCAGAGTCGGATTAAAAGTGTGAGTCGAACAGAAACATACACGGAGAGGGAATATTTTTCAGATGAATTTCTTGCCGAGGTAAAAAATGAAGCAAAATCAGTAAACAAGAAATATGTCATTTCCGACAACCAGATCATCATTTCATTTTTGTTAAAGAAGTATCATGATCGTATTCTGCCCCATACCGATAGAATAATAATGAGAAATCCTGTGAATCTTAGAGATGTGCATCCTGATATTGATCCGTTTTATCTCGGCAATGCACATTTTGATAGCATTACCGAATTCGCAAAAGATGAAATTAACAAAATGTCATTATATGAAATTGCCTATCGCATAAAAGAATCCATTGCTAATATGAGAAATGAAAACTATGTAAAAAAAATAGTGTGTTTATCCCAGTATGGTATAGAGTTTAAACCGGAGATCCTTAAAAGCCGCCCGCCTTCAAATGAAGAAGCAGATATTCTTTCAAGCAATTTAACCCATTGGAATGATCTTGAGAATCTTGGTCTTGGTTCAAATATCGGAAGTCTTCCGTATATCGGTTTAGCTTTTTATAAAACAGGCTTTACCATGTTGAAGGAAAAAACCGGACGGATATTTGCGCAGATAACAAGCCGGTATCCGTTTATTTGCGAGCATGTAGAAAGAAGTGTTTAGGTTAGTCGTTGCCCTCAAATGAATGATTGCAAGGGTTTGCCTGTTTCTGAAATCAATTGCCCTCCCGAAATTATTCTTCAAAAAATATTGTGTCGTGCTATGATGGTTCAAATTCATCAGTACAGCTTATATTTTGCGTGTATTGAAGGAAGAAGTGTTATGCAAAAAATTATCTTTTCCATTTTTCTGGTTTTGACTCTTTTATGTTTACCGGTCTTGAGCACCACAGCAGAGGATTGGTTTAATAATGCTGAAGCCTTGTGGGATCGTGACAGGGGAAGGTATACAGATCCGAAAAGGGCTATTGAATATTTGAACCAAGCTATTATGTTGCAACCAAATTATGTCAGAGCCTATAACAGTCGGGGGAATGCTTATGCCGATCTCGGCATGTACAAAAATGCGATTAGTGATTATGATCAGGCGCTCCGTTTGAAGCCCGATTATGTTTATGCCTATATCAACCGGGGGGACGCTTATTATTGGCTCGGTCAGTACCATCGTTCTGTTGAGGACTGCAGTCAGGCCATTCGCCTGAAGCCGGATATGGCCACGGCTTATAGCAATCGCGGAAAGGCTTATGCGAAAATGGGACAGTATCAGCTGGCCATTGAGGATTTTGATGAGGCCATTCACCTGAATACCGCAGACGTTATTGCTTACAACAACCGAGGGATTGCGTATTTATTAAAGGGCGATAAAATGATGGGTTGCCGCGACGCGCAAAAGGCGTGTGCATTAGGAGATTGCAAGGTTTTGAAATGGGCTAAGCGAAAAGCATATTGTTTTTGATTGTTTAACCCGGTTATTTGAAATTCCATAATCATCAACGCATCATTGCCCATCATTCAGGGGTAGGAAATGCGATTATATAAAGACAAATGAAATAATCGGCGCAATATATTGTAAGGTCAAAACGGAGAGATTTATTCTAGAAATATTCCGTCCGCCTAATATTCAATTTGTGCCGTAAACTTAAAGAACTTCTCGTGTAATAAAAGCAAGAGTATCGAAAAAATTAATATGGACTAAAAAAACCGGGTATTCACTTTTAAGGTGAACAC
>CAYNWA010000001.1:331273-350840 GCA_964400795.1 uncultured Smithella sp. | reverse complement strand
CCGGTTTTTTATTCCGTAGTTAACTTTCTGGTAATTACTTTGCAACTTCGGGAGCCGGTGCAGCTTCGGGAGCCGGTACCGGTGCAGCGTCCGGAGCCGGTGCAGGAGCTTCAACTTGAGGAGCATCTGCAGGTGCTGGTTCTTCAGCTTTTTTGCAACCTACTACTGAAAATGAAACAACAAACAGAAGAGCAACAAAAATGGCAAGTATTTTTTTCATTATCGCAAGCCTCCTTTCAAAAATTTCTTTACCTGGTTAATATAGAAAATCCTCATATTGATTGCAAAAATACGCTTTTTTCCGGACTTGTCAAGAGAAAATTATTAAAAAGGGAAAATTATTAAACTATATTATTTTTGTATCGTCCTGTCCCTGGGCATGCGGTTCTTGAATTTCAGGACAAAAGTAAAATACCCACGCAATTATTCAATATAAAACATTTCGATTTTTTCTTTATAACGTTGAAGTCGTTACAATAAATAACTATCTGTCCGTTCTTCGATTAAATTTTCAAAATCATCAAGGTTATGAAATGTGCCTAGTTCTTTGGCCAGCCGGTCCCGGAGAACTTTATCCTCCCATAACTTTTTTCTCAGGGACGCATTGTTGAGAATTTTTTCGGCCAGCCGCCTATCTTTGATAAAGGATGTTACGGCTGTTCTGGATGTCGTAACTTTTTCGAAAATAACTTTGGAAAGGTTGCTTTTCATTTCGAACATTCCATGGATTAATTTTTCATCCTTTTTAATTTCATCAATCAGCCATGTTTCGCCCATGAATTTTTTCATGGAAAAGAAGTCATCGAACTTCTTGTCAGACAGGTAAGCAATTAAACCGTCCACTTCGTGTTTCATTGGTCCTGAAAGATTCGTATCACCCACAACATCAAACAAATCAACCATTCCTTTGCGAATGCTGGCGAAGTCGGAACGGTTTGTGTACACAGTATCGACGATCTTTTTGGGTATTGTCAGGTCAAACAGCATGTTCAGCAATACCGGGTCGATGATATATTCCCCAATTCTGTGCTTTAATATATTGACCACATCTTGCTTGTTGTTTAACATCCGTTCGATCATTTTATGCTCGGGGGATTTCATGCCCGCTTCTATATACTTTCTCTTTTTTACCATTTTGCGAAGACCGGAAATCGTCATGTACGGATAATATTTTATTTCCACCTCGTTCGCTATGCCCACAGGAATATTACCGCCGGGATTGGACCGGTATTGATATGTTACGCGAGTCTTATTTCTTCCAAAGTATTCAAAATAATAATGTCCTTCCAGTTCGGTCAGTCTCAGACAGCCCTTCTGTCCGGGATAGCGGAAATGCTTTGCCGACCAGAAGGAGAGGAGCGCAGAACCATTATCATAATTATACTTGGTCTGGTTTTCGATAACAAAGTCTCTGTTTTTATAAGGGAATGGGGTTCTCAGCACGGCATTAAAAACATAGGTGTTTCTATCAATGGTTTTGAGCACGGTTGTTTTCTTGAATTTAGCCATCCATGCGGGATAGGATGGTATATCTCTCATAATTTCGCCGACTATCTCAATCTTTGCGTCGACAAAGCCCACTCCCTTGAAGGTACATACTTGCGTTCCCGGATGGGTCATTCTATATGTATCGATGCCGTCTTTTGACATGATAAACTCCCATTCACCGTCTTGGGCACTGGCAACAGCAACAAAAAAAACAAGCAGCACCCCGCATAAGACCATGAATAATTTGATCATTGATTTCATAGCAATCCTGATAATGCAAAAATGACCAAGCGGGTTATAGTGTATAACTCTTCACGCGCTCGGCAACAAGGTTTTCGAAATCTTTAGGGCTTTTAAACGTGCCGAGCTCTTTGGTCAGCCGTTCTCTGAGCACCTTGTCCTCCCAAAGCTTTTTCCGCAGGGACGCGTTGTTAAGAATGCTTTCGGCAAGCCGCTTGTTTTTGATAAATGATGTGACCGCCGTTCTGGACGTCGTCGCCTTATCAAAAATGACTTTGGCAAGTTTGCTCTTCATTTCAAAAAGACCATAAATTAATTTCCTGTCTTTTTTTATTTCTTCAAGCAGCCATGTTTCATTCATGAATTTTTTCATGGAAAAGAAGCTGTCTAAATTCTTCTTTGACAGGTAGGCTACTAAAGCATCTACCTCCTCCTTCAATGGCCCGGTTATGCTTGTGTCACCCACCACATCAAACAGATCAACCATCCCCTGCCGAATACTGGCAAAGTCGGAACGTGTGGCATATATATGATCAACTATCCGTCTGGGTATTGTTCCCTCAAACAGCATGTTCAGCAACACGGGATCGATGATATACTCACCGATACGGTTCTTCAATATGGCTGCTACATCTTTTTTATTGTCCAGCATGCGTTCAATCAAGTCATGCTCGGGGGAAATCATACCGGCATCGATATACTTTTTCTTTTGTACCATCTTACGCAGACCGGAGATCGTCATGGCCGGAAAATGTTTGATTTCTATTTCGTTGGCCAAAAAAACAGGAATATTGCCGCCGGGATTAGACCGGTACTGATAGGTAATCCGTGTCTTATCTCTGCCGAAATATTCAAAATAATATTGGCCTTCCATTTCAGTGATCCTGTATACACCCTTCTGTTCAGGATAGTTGAAACTGTTTGCCGATCTGAAAGTCAGGAGGGCCGAACCATTATTATAATTGTACTTGGTCTGGTTTTCAATGACCAAATCTCTATTCTGAAATGGTGGCGGTGTTCTTACGATAGCGTGAAAAACATAGGTGTTCCGGTCAATGGTCTTGAGGATGGTTGTTTTTTTGAACTTAGCCATCCACTCGGGATACGCCAGGATATCACGCATGACCTCACCGACGACCTCGATCTTGGCATCAACAAAACCCACTCCCTTGAATGTGCATACATCGGTTCCCGGATGGGTCATCCGATAGGTATCGATACCGTCTTTTGACATGATGAGCTCCCACTGGCCATCTTCCGCGGCAGCCATGGAAAATAGAAGCAGTAGTCCCAATATAACCACCATAAATCTGATCACCGACTTCATAAACACCTCCTCATATGTTTTTCAGTTTAATGTGTACATTTGGTAAAAATTAAAGTCTGAATGGCAGTATACATTTCAGACGGTCTTGCCGGAATCCTTTGTCTTCTTCGGATTAAACATTCGGTTGAGGTGGTTCATGGTTTCCATAAACAAGGAAACATATTTGCCTTCCCCTTCCAAAATCAGCACGCCTTTGATGACAGCATTGTAAAGGGCCTTACGCTTACCTAGAACCATATCCATCATGACCTTGCCACCGGATTGATTGTCCCGCCAGATCAGGGAAAAATCGGTGGTCATTTGTTTGCGGCTTGAACGTAAATTTCCTCTGGAAAACTGAAAGCAGCGCGATGTGTTATCTTCTTTGGATCGCATGATAAACGCGTAGTCATTTTTAGCCAGTTGCATGCGGAAATCTCTGCTGCTCAATCCGGCCATTCTAAGAAGCCAGGCAAAACCATACATAAGCATCGAAAGCCGGAGCCTATAAAATATTTTTTTAATGTCCATCGGTTCATCAGAAAAGAAAGTTACATCATTTGTCTACAGTAAGACGCAGGATACATCCACAAAATGCTGATATTCATTTTCATTTAAAGAAAATTTAAACAATGCAATCAGGCGGTAAACAGCGGCTGTGTTTTCAAGGCAAAAGCCATATCGCCTTCTATTTTCATTTTGCCGGACATGAAAAGGTTAACGGGCGAATCCTTCCCGCTGCTGATCAGGTTCGCATCCTCCATGGAGAGCCGTAAAACTGCCCGGGGTTTATCCGTGCCATTAAACGTTGCTGTAATTTCGGAAGTGGTGTCGTCAGAATGTTTTATATGAAAAACGCTGGTTCCTTTTAACTCGCAAAGCAAATCGAACTTCTTTCTGTTTAACTGTCTCTGCAGACCGATCAACATGTCGATGTTCTTCATATCCGCCATTTTGGACATGCTTTCAAGAGGGAAAGCAACGTAAATATGAGGGTTATTAATTGTACCTTCATGGACTTCGAAATTTACCCCGTCCTTGATGATATAACTGTACAGACTACCGGATATGTCAAGGGTCAGTCTCAATTCGGTGCCTTTTAAATCCTCCTGCGCACCCCGCATCTGAATATATTCCCTGGCCAGTTTGGGAATAAACTCGGTGAATAACTCTTTGACATGGACGTTGATGATGAAAGTTTGTTCTGCCATTACGATATCGTTCCCCTTACAAGTTATTTTTGTTTCGGGCTTATAAAATGATCGTTTGTAAAAATTGTGTGGTTACATAATAATGCCTTCGGAAAGATGTCAAGACTTTTTATCCATGTCTATAGGGCTTTTTTAAGTTGGAATCATTCCACATATGGACACTTTTTTACATTTTTGCACGCCTGATGATTTTTTGGTATTAAAAGTTTTTATTAATTGCATAAAAAACTATAATTGACATTATTTTTAGGCTGTAATATTAATTTTCACTATAACCTGATGCATTGATACAAAGAGTTTATTTTCAATTGCTGGAGGCGGTACATATGAATAACAATACCAATAAAGGTGTGCCGTTCCACATCAAAGGATCCAAGGTCGAATATAAGCGGATGAGAGGAACGAAGTTCATCCTCGAAACGGTAATTCGACCGAGTGAGTTGAAGGATTCGGATTATGTGAACAAAGAAGCATTGTTTGAAAATATCAGGCAGGTTGCCCGGAAAACGCTCCGCGAGGAAGTCGCCAGTAACATTCCCAAATATTTCAGCGAAGCCGATTTAATATACATCTACAGCGATATGAACCATAGGGTCGTCGCCATGTCAGTAACCAGTTCAATGTTTGAAGAAGGGGATCTCGCCTCGATCATATGGCTCACCATGTGCCTGGATGAATACAGGAAAAAGGGTCTATTAAGAGCATTAATTCCCATGTTGGGTATTCATTATGCGAAAGAATACAATAAGGTCATGGGATACAAAGGAATAAAACGTCTGATCCCGCTTTTTACAACAGGTTATATATTTGGCAGGGCCATCAATCCTATTATTTATCACGCTGTTTTCGTGTCCCCGATGAACATCTCCCCCCCCATAGACAAAAATGGGAATATCGATATTTCAAAAATATCGGAAAAGGAAATACGTATTAGAAAGTGTTACTTTAAAAAGTTGGGATGTACAGAAGATAAAATTGGTGAAAAATTATTTATCTTCCCGAGTGTTCTTACTAATGATGAGGAAAACAAAATTACGCATGCCAATATGCCCCTTTGCCCCGAGGCGAACGTAAATAAATATTTTAAAGACAACCTCGGCCTCGATAAAGGAAACGCGCTGTTAATCCTCATATCTTGTCGTCCGTTACCGGCCATGTTTATCCAGTTTCCCAAAGTCTTCTTCAAAAATGTATGGAGAACGATCAGAGATGGATTTCAATCTTTCATGAAAAAGTCTGGACAGCCTGTGTCCTTGCCGGAGAAAAATAAATAATTCATTTATTTGACGGCTTGAGTCAATTCTGTCCGAATCTTTGTAATAATTTGAAATCTGTGACAGCGTATTGAATCCCGCGACTTGCAATCCCACGGCTCCTGCCAGAGGAGGCTCCACTAAGTCCATATCCGGTTTTGGTGATCTTGCGTCAAATCTAATCATCCATAATCAACCTCCTCTTATTATTGTCTTGACATATAGTAGCGTATTGCTTATAGTCGCACACTTTGCAAAGAGTTTATTTTCAATTGTTGGAGGCGGTACAAATGAATAACAATATCAATAAAGGTGTGCCGTTCCACATCAAAGGATCCAAGGTCGAATATAAGCGGATGAGAGGGACAAGGTTCATCTTTGAGACCGTTACCCGTCCATGTGATTTGAAGGATTCGGATTATGTGAACAAAGAAGCATTGTTTGAAAATATCAGACAGGTCGCCCGGAAAACGCTCCGGGAAGAAGTCGCACAAAATATTCCCAAATATTTCAGCGAAGCTGATTTAATATACATCTACAGTGATATGAACCATAAGGTCGTGGCCATGTCGGTATCCGGTTCTATGTTTGACCACGGGGATTTTGTCATGATCATGTGGCTTACGATGTGCTTAAATGATTACAAGAAAAAGGGTCTCTTAAGAGCATTAATTCCCAAGATGTTTCTTCATTATCTGAAGGAATATAATAAGGTCATGGGATACACGGGAATCAAGCGCCTAATCCCGTTTTTTAAAAGAGCTTATATGTTTGGCCGGGCCATTAATCCTGTTATTTATCACGCTGTTTTCGTGTCCCCAATGGACATTTCCCCCCCCATAGATAAAAATGGAGAAATAGACATCACAAATATATCGGAAAAAGAAATAAACATTAGAAAAAATTATCTCAGAAAATTGGAATATACAGGTGATAAAATAAACGAAAATTTATTTATTTTCCGGAGTGTTCTCACCAATGATGAGGAAAACAAGATTACGCATGCCAATATGCCCCTTTGCCCCGAGGCGAACGTGAATAAATATTTTAAAGACAACCTCGGCCTCGATAAAGGAAACGCGCTGTTAATCCTCATATCTTGTCGTCCGTTACCGGCCATGTTTATCCAGTTTCCCAAAGTCTTCTTCAAAAATGTATGGAGAACGATCAGAGATGGATTTCAATCTTTCATGAAAAAGTCTGGACAGCCTGTGTCCTTGCCGGGGAAAAATAAATAATTCATTTATTTGACGACTTGAATCAGTCCTGTCCGAATCTTTGTAATAATTTGAAAATCGAATTTGCGCCGAACTCAACGGCGGCGGCAGGAACGCGTTCATTAGCAGCGTGAACAGTTTCTGTGAAATTGAAATCTTCAGGAAGAATCATGGGCAGGAAGCCGTAGGTTTGAATTCCCAGCCTTGAGAAAAACCGTCCATCGGTTACCGCGCTGATGAGGAAGGGTACGGGAATTCCTTCCGGGTCGGATTCTCGCAGGATGTGAGAAAGAACGCTGAACAACCCCATGTCCGGTTCAGGCGGTCCTGAATCGAATCTCATGATCTCAAATTCAACATCCTTCCCGGCGATTTGCCTTAATTCGTTGATGATGTCTTCGGGCTTGAACCCGGGGAGAAGACGACCGTCCAAATCAACCGATACTTCACTGGGAATTACATTGATCATCTTGCTTCCATGAAGTATCGTGGGACTGACCGTATGGTGAAACAGCGGGTAAAGGGTATTGCCATTTGATCCCAGTAACTTCAAAATGATATTTGTCATGAAGGAGTTATTCAGTTGTTTGAGAAGGAAACCTCGAAGGCCTCCGAGTGCTGATGCCGTTTCTTCAACCATGATTTTTGACGGTGGCGTGATGTGTACAGGCAAATCTTTTTTGTCCAATTGCTTCAGTAATTTTGATAATTGCATCATCGCTTCGCCGCGCACAGGCACAGAACCGTGTCCGCCTTTTCCGTGAACCGTTGCTCTGATCCAGCAGATTTGTTTTTCCGAAATCGTGATTGGGTAAAAGCGTTTTCTCCCTATCCGCACAGTAAACCCGCCAAATTCGCCAATGGCGTAACGAATATCCTTAAAAAGTTCCGCATGATTTTCTATGAGAAACTTCGCGCCGAAATCACCGCCCGGTTCTTCATCGCACACGATGGTCAGCAAAACATCTCCCGCCGGTTTTAACCCTTCAGCTTTCGCGCGTAAAAAGGCGGCCAACATCATGGCAATACCGCTTTTCATATCCAATGCGCCTCTTCCCCAGACAAAGCCATCAACGATTTTGCCTTCAAATGGAGGGTGGTCCCATTTTTGTCCTTCGGTAGTTACCACATCCACATGACCATATAACAAGAGGGGATTGGCCTTTCGTTCTCCTTTAATGCGCGCTATAAGATTCGGGCGGTCCGGCTTTTTTGCCAAAATGACGGATTCGATTCCCGCATCGGACAGGAGCCCGCGAATATAAGCAATACATTCGGCTTCATTGCCCGGCGGATTGGTCGTGTTAAAGCGAATTAACCTTTGCAGTATCTCTACAGGGCGTTTATATATCTCTGAAGCCGGTTGTTGGTTTGGCATATTATTCTCCGTTTTTCAAAAATATTGGATGACGCATCTTTTCTATCAGATGATACTATTACAAAATATTGTAACGTATAACAAGGTCAAATTTGTTTAAGTTTCCTTCTTGACAGAAAGAAGCGCATTGCTTATGCTCCGCGAAAAAACAAGCTCTTTGAAAAGAGCGCTGTCATTAATTTTGGAGATGTTTTAATGAAACTTAGTAAAGGACAGAAGGCCTATCTGGAAGAAAATATGGGCAAAACTATTTTGCCCTTTTCCAATTTTGAAAATAAAATAAGATTGGGTACGGAAGCCATAGAAGTTTTATTATATTATAAGAAAGATTGGACTCCACAGCAGTATTTCGAGGCTTTTGTAAAAGCCGCGAATCATTTCAACCTTTTTTCAAGCCGTATTATCAGGATGGATGATGATAAATACGCGTTGCATTACTGTACGGACGGAGTCCAGTTGCACGTTTTGCCCCCGATAGACGAAAATTTTGCTGACGTTAATATTGATGAAATAAAGAAGAAAATCGTCAAGGTGAAAACATTACCGGGAGAACCCCTGCTTTCGCTTACCATAGTAAAGTTAAAGGATGGATCATTAGGAGGAGTCAGTTGTTCGCATGCTGTGTGCGACGGGATTATTTTTATTCTATTCCTCTCTCTCTGGGGATGTTTCATCGAAGGCACTGAGCCTCACCAACCATCACCTCAAAGATTATTTAAAGGCAACCCCGTTAGCTCCAATACCATTGATAAGGTGTTTATGCCTTCCTTATCGGAACTGAGCGATGAAATAAAGGAACGGCTCAAGTCCGTTGATGAAAAGATATATACGAAGAGGGAATATTTTCCGGATGCATTGCTCGATGATATCAAGAAAAAAGCGAAATTAGAGAACGAGAAATATAACATTTCCAATAATCAAATTATGAACGCATTGATCATGAAAAATTATCACAAGCAAATGCTGCCCAATGCCGACAGGGTTCGATTAAGAACCCCAATCAATCTGAGAGATGTGCATCCGGACATTGATTCCATGTATCTTGGCAATGCGTATTTTGACAGTATCGCCGACTTTAGCAAAGAGGAAATGGATAGGCTGTCCATATATGAGATCGCGTACCGATTGAAAGAATCCATTGCTGTAATGAGGGATGTGGAATATATAAAGGGAATTGCCTCTTTAACTCAATATGGGATCCAGTTAAAATCCGATTTGATTGAAAATTATTCCCTTTATAATGTAGAAACCGATATGATTTCAGCAAATTTAGCTCATTTGAATGACATTGCCACGTTGGGATTGCCTGAGGAGAAAGGTAAATTTTTGTATGTTACGACGCCGGTCCATACAGGTTTTGTTATACTGAAGGAAGAAAGTGGCAAAATCTTTGCTGACATAACAAGCAGATATCCATTGAAGTAAGTTCTGCTTCCAGCAGATGATGCATGAATATTCCGCCAACTGCAGTATTGATTGATTTCCGTCGATCGGAATACTTATTTCAAATTTTATATATTTCATTTCTGATACTGAAAAATTAAAAAATTATAATGCCCTTGCCCATAATCTTTTTATCAAGCTTCTTCTGATAGGCTTCCTTTGAATTTTCAAATGGGAAATAATCGGAAATGAAATCCTTGAACACCAGCCTGCCGGACGTTATCCATTTCATGACCTGTTCGTGGGCGGCGCCTTCCTCGGCCTTGACCGGCATCTGCTGGAATATGACGTTCCAGTTATAATTCGCTTGACTGTAGTCGATGGTTATTTCTTCCTTTTCAGGAACACCATAGCACAATACGCTGCCGCGGTCGGCCAGGATACCCATGGCATCATTAACAACGGCAGGGGATCCGACGGCGTCGATTACATAGTTGACTCCTTTGGGATAAAGTTCATGGACGATGCGTTGAACTTCGTTTCTTTCGGCATGACCGGCAGACGAAACATTCTGCTTGATGACAGCTTCCGATCCGAGTTTCTTGGCCTTGGCCAGCTTTTCATCATGGCGGTCAACGGCAATGATATTTTTAATGCCCAGAAGATGCATGATACGAATGAAGGAAAGACCCACAGGCCCGCAACCATACACCGCGACGGAATCGCCGCGCTTTATGCCAAAATAACGGTGACTGCTCAGAACCTCGCGGAAGGTTACTATCATTATGGCGTCGGTATGATTGATATCTTGGGGCAGAATTGTCTGCGCGTAGGCAACATCCGGTGCCCGGCCTTCGGGATAAGCCCTAAGATCGGACACGACGGCGTATTCGCTCAAGGCCCCCCAGCCGGAACCCAATTCACCGAACAACTCCGGATCCGGATCAACAAAGGGAAGCAGAACCTTATCTCCGCGTTTGAAGCTCTTGACGGCAGCGCCGATTTCGACGACTTCACCAACCCCTTCGTGTCCCAGGATTAACGGATACGTTGACTTTGGAACGCCCTTGAATTGATGATGAAGCAGTTTAATATCTGTTCCGCAAATACCGCAGGCAATGGTTTTCACGAGCGCCTGTTGTTTGGAAAATCTGGGCGTCGGTATTTCTCTGATTTCTGTGGAACCGTCTTTATTGACAATAAATGCTTTCATTATCCAAAGGCCTCCCGTTGATGAATGTATTATGTCGAATTACAGAATGTATTGTAATGATTCATGATGAAACAATAATCTGCACGGGCTTTTCTATCACATGTTCAGTTGAAATTCAGGCATTTTTTATTGTGAAACTCCCATTCCGAAAGCGCATAACCTAAATACCCTGAAGGGCACCATGGGGTTACTATAGGCGTAGCGGAATGGGTACGTTGAACAATCCTGCGCAGCAGAGGGTAATGAGCCCCAAGTTTCAGAAACAAAGTGCGCTGAAACTTGCAGGTTGAATTATCCTGCATAAGCGCGGGTATAATACCCCGCAGCTTGCTGCGGAATTAGGGTCGAGGGCTTGCCCTGGGGTTCATATCCGTGATTTATCGTTTTAGAAATTAAATAGTATAAGGTTTATATGGTCAGCAAAGATTATTTTTGCCCGTCTAAACTAAACTCAATAAAATAAAAGACATAAATTGTTGGCAGGCATATTTTGTGCCTGAGATAGTGGACATCATGCCCTGTATTTTTTATAAATATTTCTTGACATATATGTCAGAGCTCCCTATGCTCCTTCATTCTTAAAAATTTATTCAATACAATTTTTATGTAAAACTTCGTTAAAAGGATTTTAAATGAGTCGAATAGAAGCAGCAATCTTTGATATGGATGGAGTTCTGATCGACAGCGAACCATTGCATTTCATGTCGGATATAACCTTATTAAAAAGACTTAATATTGAAACAACTAAAGAGTATCATAATAAATATGTGGGATTTTCCGCTCCTGACAAGTGGAGAGAAATAAAGCATGCGTTTAATATTCAGAATAGTCTACAAGAAATACTGAATATGTCGGTTTTAACGAAATTGGAATTATTAAGTCAGAGTGATTTTGATCCCATTGAAGGAATCCCGGAATTATTGGAAACATTGAATATTCATGATATCCCGGTTGCCGTGGCATCTTCATCTTCAGGTAGATTCATTAAAGAAGTTCTAAAAAAAATTAGAGTGGAAAAATTTATTAAAACGTGGGTTTCAGGGGAAAACCTGGAGAAAAGTAAGCCGGAACCGGATATTTTCTTAAAAACTGCTGACGTTTTACAAGTTCATCCCAGAGGATGTGTCGTTGTTGAAGATTCTAAAAACGGTGTCATCGCTGCAAAAAGAGCCGGAATGAAGTGCATTGGCTTTGTAAATGTAAACTCTGGAAATCAGGATTTGAGTAATGCGGATATCATTGTTGATAAAATAACGAAAATCAATATAAATAATTTGATATCCATGGAGTACTAAGGAAGTGCTTGCAAATAGCAAATATTTCCTCTCTTGTTAACTTTAATCACCGGATGTAAATTAACCAGTTTTTTTGTTTTATATTAAAATATTAATATAAAACCGTCTTGTTTTTTTACTCAAAGGTGTGCAAGAGTAAATAAAGAAATTTCCCCCTTGGGAATGTCATGGTGAAAATTAATAAAGTCAATCATAAGACGTATATTCAATATCTGGAAGAAAATATCGGCAAAACAATTCTCCCTTTGTCAATATTTCAAAATGAATACATTCCAGGTTCGGAGCCGCTGGAGCTTGTGTTTTTCTGGAAAAGAGAATCAACCATCTCGGAAGCTAAAGATAGTTTCTTCAAGACTGTTAAATATTATAATCTTTTTTCCAGCCGTTTAATCATGACTGATGATAATAAATTTGCTTTGCAATACTGTACCGACGGTATTGAATTTAATTTTCTGCCGCAGCTTAATGCTCATTCCGATAGTATTCATATTGATGACATAAAAAAGATGATGGTCCATGTTAAAACATTGCCCGGAGAACCTCTTTTTGCGCTGACCGTGATACCGGTGATAGGTGGAAGATTTGTTGGCATTAGCTGTTCTGATGCGGTAGCTGATTTTGTTTCATTAATTGTTTTTTGTTATGCATGGAAATGCATCATAGAAGGTAACGCTTTTCCACTTCCTTCATCCCAGAGATTATTTACAGGACAGCCCGTGAGTTCTGATAAAATTAGCAAGGCATTGATCCCCTCATTAACCGAATTAAACGTTAAAATTCAAAACAGGGTTAAATCAAGCAATATTAAAACATATTCTAAAAGAGAATACTTTTCAGATGAGTTTTTTGATGATGTAAAACATAAAGCAAGATCGGAAAATGAGAAATATATCATTTCCAATAATCAGATTATAACCGCATTTCTATTAAAAAAATATTATGATCAAGTTCTGCCAGGCACGGACAGGATTGTCTTGAGAAATCCTGTTGATCTCAGAGAGGTCCATCCGGATATCGATCCCCTGTATATTGGCAACGCGTTCTTTGATAATACGACCGAATTTACAAAAGATGAAATCTATAGAATGTCCATACCTCAAATTGCGCATCGCCTGAAAGAATCGGTTAATCATACGAGAAACGAACATTACATTAAAGCAATATTATACTTATCCCCGTATGGGATAGAATTAAAGGCAAACATCATTAGCAATTATTCTTTCTACAATGTTGATACGGATATAGTGTCGAGCAATTTAATCCATCTGAATGATCCGCAGTCTTTAGGCCTGAGTTCAAATCTTGTAAACATATTATATATCAGCGCCTCGCCGACAAGTTTCATTATGTTGAAGGAAAAAAATGGCAGTACGTTTGCGCAAATAACAAGCCGATATCCATTCATTCTTCATTAATGTGAATTATATTTACCTCTCAACAATTTTTTTGATTGCGATTATTACAACCGGATTGTCTTATTTTTCCAGCCGCCTTGTAAGTATTTTTTACAAAAAAAATTTGAAAGCAATTGTCTATGATTTTTTATTTCTACCGTTGAACCACAGAAATAAATGCTAGACAAAGGTTGTCAAGTCATATAGCAATACAAAACTTCATGAATGATGGTTGGAGCAGCTGGATGGAAATGAGCATTAATGGACAAAGTTACAAATGGAACCTTGAGCCCGAAAAACGGGCTCTAATTAATCAGCTGGTCAACGAGGAACAACCGGAGAAAAAACTTCAGGACATAATCAATAGAGAAGGCGCCGGTTCTCCCGTCGGTCAATACGCAAAGCTTTTGTTGAATGTTATGTCCGAAACCGTCAGAAAAAATCAACCTCTGGAAGGCAGAACAGTATTGCCTATGGTGATTTGCGCGCGCAACGAAGAAGTATCCTTGCCTCTTACTTTAAAGACGCTGATGGATTCGGCCGTATACTTTCAGAGAAATCACACCGGTATGCATGTGGCTATTCTGGTTTTCAACAATGTCAGCACGGATGAAACGACTGCCGCTGTGGCTCAATTTTATTACGAACACTCGCATGAACTTTCAGAGAATCATATTTCCATAGAAGTGATCTACGAGGGAAAGCCGGGTAAAATAAACGGCCTGAAAAGCGGAGTAAATTACATTAGAAAAAATTTTGCGGGAAAATTCAGCCACGTCCTGTTCAGTGATGCCGATGTCGACTGGGACGTAAAGGCCGTTCAAGCTCTTTGGGAAAGGGCTAACACAAGCGCCGGTAAAAAACCATTACTGGTGGGATCTAACATTCTCCCCCGAAATAGAATAACCATCTGGGGTTTATTAGAATCAATTGTCTACTACGGCTATGGGTCACTACCGCCAAGCAATCAGGGCATATTTATGAAATTTATTTCCGGCATGGGTTACCTGGCCGATGCAAGCGTTCTTTTTCATTTTGACGAGATGAATGATGAAGTCAGCAGTGACGACGTAGCCATCTCCGCTTTGGTCGGCCCGGAAAATATTTATATTGCCGCCGATGCTATCGTTAAATATGACCTGTCTGAAGAATGGCATACCTTTAAAAGAATACGGGCTCGTCACGTTCGGGATATCCTTCGGCTCGAAAAATGGATGTCCGCGAGGTACGGAGAAAAAAAAGCAGCGGAGATGATTTCATCTGTTGCCGAACTAGGCGTTTTTCAGATTACCAATGGCTTTTTTAAACCGCCTTTACCCCTTGAGCCGTTGGATGGTTCTTTCTATGAGAATTTCAAAAAAATTATCCGATATATTTATTCCGTGCCGGCTGCAAATTATCCAGTATTTTATCTTTACGTCGGCCTCTTGGGTATGCCTACGGTCTATCCTTATTTGATCATTGGTGGCATTATGCAACTTTACAAGGCGTCGTGGACGGATGCATTAGTCGGTTTTGGGAAAAAGCTTTTTTTGAGTTCGTATGTGTCATTCATGCAGAACAAAAAACCAAAAAATGAAAACAAAGCGCAAGTTGCTTCAGTGGGAAAAGATTGGGATCCTGCCCTGCAAAGAAAAAGTAAAGGACGTTGGCAATCCAAAGACTGGTGGTCCAAAGTACGTAATTTTCTGTCCAACAATTTGAACGGGGCTTTTGCGATTATTGCTGTTATTGAACTCGTGATCTATGAATTTGTTTTACGACATATATTTCTTTTGGGTTCGGATAAATTATCATCTTTAGCCGCGACCTCCGCAAGTAGCGTACAGGGATTCCTGGGCTCGCTCAGTAAAATGTCGCTCTATATCGGTCATCATATTCCCATGCTTGCGGTCCTTTTCTGCCTGATTGTGTATGTATTTCTGTTCGGCTTCTGCTCACTTGAGAGCGATAAAATCAATGAAGGTTCCGAAGGCAAGTTTGTTGATTCATTAAAAAATGCAACAAAAAAATTTCTGAAAATAGTTGCCTGGCCGTTTAGGGCTTTTGAAAAAATAATATTGTTCCCTGTTATTGTGCCATTGACCTTTGCGAGGTTGATTTTTAAAAAACTTTTTTAAAGTTTTTAAAACTCGTAAGCGATCAAATGAAAATGTTTTTGAATGATCAATGGCTTAAATGATATTTTATAAGCAAGGAACTTCTTGATATTGATCATCATTCAATCCAGGGAACTCGATTTTTATTATTTCTCAAATCTGCAACACAATTATTGAAAGAAAAAGATGGCAGAATATTTGCGCAGATAACAAGCCGATATCCATTTATTACTCATTAGTGAATAAAGATATCATCCCATGTTTATTTCCATGGCAGGTAAATATATAATTATGCTAACATATATTATTACATCGGAGAGGTTGTGATGAAACTTAATAAAGAACAGATTGCGTATTTGGAAGAAAATCTTGGCAAGAATATTCTGCCAATATCAATGTTTGAAAATGAAGTCAGGCCGGGTAATGCACCAGGGGAAATCATAATATTTTATAAGAAAGAAACTCCTATTCCTAAACTTACAGATAGTTTTTTGAAAGCAGCTGAATATTATAATCTTTTCTCCAGCCGTTTGATTATGATTGACGATGATAAATTTGCTCTACATCACTGTACCGATGGAATTGAAGTTAAAATTATGGAACCTATCAATGTAACATTTAATAAAATCGATATTGATGATATTAAAAAAATGATGGTTCATGTTGAAACCTTGCCGGGTGAACCTCTTGTCGCTCTGACGGGAATACCGATAAAAGATGGGGTATTCGGTGGCATCAGTTGTTCGCATGCCATGACCGATGGGATTTCATTGCTTCTTTTCTTGTTTGCCTGGAGTTGTATCATAGAAGGAAAGGATTTTCTGCTTCCTTCAACACAGCGATTATTCAAGGGCAAACCGATCCATTCTGATAAAATTGATGAAGTTTTTATACCACCGTTATCAGAACTGAGTGATAAAATTCAAAATCGGGTCAAACATAGGCGTAACTTGAAAACATACTCGAAAAAAAATACTTTTCAGAAGAATTTCTCAATGAATTGAAAAATAAAGCAAAACGAGAGAATGAAAAATTTGTAATCTCGAATAATCAAATCATCAATGCATTTTTATTAAAAAAATACCATCAAGAAATTCTGCCTGACGCTGATAAAATTAGGTTAAGAACTCCAATTAATCTCCGGGAGATAAATTCTGATATTGATCCGATGTATATCGGTACCGCCTATTTTATTAACATCACCGACTTTACCAAAGATGAGATGGATAAAATGTCGATATATGAGATTGCATATCGTCTCAATGTATCTATTACTGAGTCGAGAAGTGAAAAATTCATAAAAAAAATATCCTATATATCGGAGTATGGTGTAGAGATTAAAACGGATGTGTTGGAAAATTTTTCTCCTTTTAATATCAGCACAGATATCGTTTCGAGTAACTTGACTCATATCAACGATCTTGAATCTATGGGGCTGGGTTCCAATGTTGGCAGTATTGTATATTTTGGAGTAACAGCTCCAACGAGTTTTACCATGATGAAGGAAAAAAGCGGTAGAATATACGCGGATATGACAAGCAGATATCCTTTAACGTAAATTTTTACAAATTAAAAATTATCAATATTTTATGATGACAATGATGACCGATGTTCATATCATTAAAGATGGGTCGACTCCGTTGTAAATTGGTATTGAATCTAGGTCAATTTGTTTGTTTTCTTTCACCTGCAAATACAGTTATTGAAAGAAAAACCAATCAAGTGTAGACTTCAATAACAGGCAGGAGAAGATCAGATGATCGCCGGTATGCTTTGAGCAGCCGGAGGAAAGTCCGAGCTCCGCAGGGCAGGATGGTCGTTAACGGCGACCGGGGGCGACCCCAGGGAAAGTGCCACAGAAAAAATACCGCCCCGCGCGAGCGGGGTAAGGGTGAAAAGGCGAGGTAAGAGCTCACCGCTTTTCCGGCGACGGAAAAGGCAGGGTAAACCCCATCCGGAGCAAGACCAAATAGGAGAACGTTTGAGGGCGGCCCGTCCGATGTTCTCGGGTCGTGTCGCTAGAGGCGTCAGGCAACTGACGTCCCAGATGAATGATCATCGACGTGTTGAGGGTAACCGATACACGAAACAGAACTCGGCTTATGATCTTCTTCTCGCCTGATATGTACATTAAACATTTTATGTGATTCTAGCGCTTTTATAATAATATAAATTTGATTTACATCTTCTTTCCTCTTTCCTTCGCTTCACTATAAAGCTTCCAAACGCAAAGACCTATTGCAAGGAAAAAAGAACAAAGCATGAAGTTGGGTGTTGTTCCGAGAATTTCGTCCACAAGATATCCAAAGTATAAAAACAAAAAGGAAGATAACACCATCGCAACCCCCCATGCCGACAACATTAAAATTCCGCCGAATTTACGGACCTGATCAGGATCTTCCTTTGGTTTTCTCCCTATCTGATAACCCTTCATATCATTTCATTCAAACCCCTTCAAAATATGAACATAAAAAAATTTAGTATGCTTTTTTACGCCAAACGACCACATCGATGAAAGCTTATTCTAATTGGATAATATTTATGAATCTTTTAATGAGATCCATTCCCAGTTCTGTAAAGATGGCAATTAATATGATAAAGAGGATGAAGACTATGATTAATTCGCGATTGCTTATTTTTTTGTATTTTCTTCTTATGATCCAAAGAACAATGCAACCTACAATAAATGCGAACAAATGAGGCAAATAGTTCATTTTCATCTCCTTTAAACGAAAACAAATTTTTTGTTGTTTAGATGTTAATACTAACTTAAAATATTATATATTGTATTTGATTAAAGTCCATTAAAAAAGGCCGAATCGAAATTCGGCCTTTTAAAAGTTGTTGGATTTAATTTAATTACTTATCGTCATCGTCATCGTCATCGAAAGAGCCAATGCCTTCCGATCCTTCAGGAATTTCCGCCTGCAGTGAACGGCTGATGCCGCGGACAAGCAGAAGCATAATGAAGAAAAGAATAATCATGGAAGCGATAAGAATAAAAATGACTGTCGCGGTCCATGCTTTAGATTCCTTTTCAATTTCTTTGGCTACTTTCATGGCTTCATGGTTATATTTCTCAACATCCAATCCCAGTCCTATCCATCCAAAACCGGCCGGTTCCGGAAGGTTGGACGCGAAAAACTTGATTGGCGCGTACGAAACAAATTTGGTGATGCCACTAAATTTGTACATGAGAATTCCTGATTTTCCTGTTGCCGCTTCCTTGGCAATATTAAATATATTGTGATCCAGAAAGCCCAGTTGGAACATATTCAATGCTTCCGCGCCTTTCTTGGCCAGTTCTGTTGCATTTTGAGATGAGAGTGTTGGCACGAGTGTTCCATCTTGATTAAGTCCAACAATGTGATAATCCGCTGGATGTGAAACGACATAACCGCGATTATCTACCAGGTAAGCATAATTTCCGGTATTAGTATCAGTTTCGAATACTTTTTCAGCTTGCGTAGGCACAAGTTGATCGGTAAACGCGGCCAGATGGCGATAATCCAAAGAAAGTACAATCATGCCCGCAAAGCCACTTTGATTGAATATCGGTGTCGCAAAACGGATAATTCCGGAAAACCTTTGTCCCTTTTCAAAAGCTGCCTTATCGACATAATAACCCGTTACAGGAGAAACATATAATTCGCCTTTGTTCAGACCTTTTGTCTTGGCAAAATAGTCTTCAGTTTTATATGTCGTATTGGCCGGATTGCTGACATTGACCCGTTTGTCTGCCGGCACTGCCTGGCCGTCAACGATTTTAATCTGTTCGTTGCCGTTTTTATCAATCAGTGCCATCTCTTTATACAGCGGCATTAGTGTCTGCTGTATTTTATCGTTCTTTTTGACCCAAATTGATTTTTTATTTTCACTAACAAACTGTTTGTATACAGCTTCTGTCGAGGGAATGATTGTTGCGACTTGCAAATCTTTTTTACATTCCATCAGGAATTTAGCAACTTCATTTGCCGTATTGACGGCTCTTGCCTTCATATCTTCCTGGGATTTGTTATCGAGAACGTTGACGGTTCTCTCTTTTACAGTAACCCCCAGCTTAAACATGCCGTTGGCAATTAAGAAAGCC
>CAYNWA010000001.1:307564-331263 GCA_964400795.1 uncultured Smithella sp. | reverse complement strand
TACTATTTCCCCATAATCTTTGTTATTTTTTATTAAATTTTTTCATTAACCCAAAAAATAACGCATGTAAGGGTTAGCATAGAGAAGAACCAGAGAAACAACCAGCGCGTAAATCGCAATGGATTCGGCCATGGCCATGCCGACCAGCATGGTCATCATGATTTTTCCCTGAACGCCGGGATTTCTTCCCACAGCGCCGCAAGCTCCACTGGCTGCAGTTCCAATACCCAAACCTGCGCCGACGGCTCCAATGCCAATGGCTAAACCGGCTGCAATCATTGCTCCAACAGCGAAAATAGCTTTGGAATGAAGATCGCCCGGTATGGCTTCTGCCTCAGCAAATACAGCTGGACTTGCCACAAGCAGCATTGCCATTGATGTTAATACTGTTAAGATTTTTTTACCAAATTTGTGTAACATTGTTTGTCTCCTTTCATAATAAATTATTTATTTATTATTTTCCGTTTTCCATAACATAAATCGCCAGCCATGGGAAAGAGAAATAATTTAATACTTACACCGGTCGAAGATTCTTGCATTACTTATGCCATGAAAATACGAAAGCCAAAAATATATACTAACGGTCATAAAAATTTCTTTAAAATCATTCTAATATACTGATATTATTTGCTTTCGTTAGATAATACAAAGATAAAAAAATCATAAAATAATATGTAAGAATTTTTGTGTTTATGAAAAAATATTAAGGCTAAACAAATTTATTTAATGTTTTATTAAATAAAATAATAAAACATTAAAAATCATTATCAAGACAATTTTATGAATTGCATGAATCCACGTCACTTTGGGGATATCCTATATGCTTCGCATAAGGGACAATTTAACTTACAGACATTACCGCACTGCGTCTGTAATGTCTGAGTTTCATTGATTCGATCAACTTTTCAACCGTCACAAAGCTCGGTTTCAGAGAGTCTTATTAATCCCACTTCGCTTCGGGGATAATTTCCACCCGATATCGGGATTGGATAGTTCGTCTATCAAATTCCAGTTCGCTACGCTCCTAAAATTTGGGACTCACTACGGCTAATGCTTTGAACGTCGTCCCGAAATCGGGACTCGTTCTTAGCAAGCCTCAAAATCCCGTTCCGCTACGCTTCAGGGATAATTCGGCTAATGCTTCAGACTTCATTTCATTCGTCTTCAGCAAGCCTCAAAATCCCGTTCCGCTACGCTTCAGGGATAATTCGGCTAATGCTTCAGACTTCATTTCATTCGTCTTCAGCAAGCCTCATTAATCCCGCTTCGCTTTGCTTCGGGGATAATTCGACTAACTCTTCAACCGTCGCAAAGCTCGGTTTCAGAGAGTCTCATTATTTTTATTGAATTTTTTCGCTAAGGTCGTTATATCTTAAATAACAAAAAATAAAAAAATTTCAAAGAAGGATGATTATGCAGGAGCTTTTGACGGCGATAACTTACCCGGTTGTATGGCTTATTTGTTCCTATATATTAAAAATTGAAAGTGGTTTGGCAAAGCTTCTCATTGCATTGACGGCAGCAATCCTTGTTTATGTCCTGGTAGGCATGAAACTCTCTCAGAAAGAAAACAAAGAGGATAAAGAAGAATAGGTGGCTTTATTCAATCGAATTAAAATCCTTTTCTATCGGGCTGTAAAATTACGCATCTGGTTTGCCAGCATCACGGTCATTATCCTTTTTCTTCTTTTAGCGTTGACGGTAAATAGCGCACGCGAAAAAGATATTGTGGAAATATTCAGCCGTCAGCAGCTGGCCAATGTTCAAAATATCGCTACGAGAATGGCGGATGTTTTTTCTCAAACAACTAAAAATGTCGACTTGTTTTCCAATTCTTATTATCGTTTTTCAATGTCTTCCGAGGGGATTGATGGTTATTACAAAATGTTATCTTCCGGCTGGGAAAACACTTTTGACTCCATTGTTCTATTTGACGCTCAAGGAACTATAAAAAGTATTTATCCGAAAGGATCCATTCCGGCAGTCAATGTGTACGAACAATTCAAGATTTTAAAAAATAAGCAAAAAAAATATTTGGGTGTGGCTTTGCCGAAGCCTGCCAATGGGGCAAATTTTGAAAACGCTCGCGACAAATATCTGATCGTTGGTTCTCCGATCAAGAAAAAGAACGGTGAATTTGACGGTGCCTGGCTAGTTTCCTTTTCTCTTTTGGCTGTTGTGAATAAATACAAGCCTGCAGATAACGAGTGGGGAGAGCTATGGGTATTGGATGAAAACCGGAAGATCATTGTTTACCGGCACTCAGCTTTTATTGAGAAGGACGTAAAGGACCTTTTCAGCAACATCGATCAGGTGAAAATTGATTTTTTGTCCAATGACGGCGGTTATTTTGAATCCAACATCCATCTCAGCGATAAAAAACAGCAAAGAAGCATTATTTCATATTATCCTTTAAAAACAGGAGATCAAAAATGGTTTTTTCTCGCTGTTTCTCCGTACAGTAAAGTTATTTCACCTCTCCGTAAAACTTTTTTCTATACGCTTTTCAGCTCATTATTGCTTATTATTGTTATTATTATTGCCAGCATGTCCTTTGCTTATAGAGAAGGTAAAAGACTCCGTCTACGGGAAGAGAAAAAAAGATTGAGGGAACGCAGAGATTGGCAGGAAAAATTACTCAAAGAAAAAAATACCATAGAAGGTGTTATTGAAGGTTCGCCTATCGCGAGCTTTGTCATCAACAATGAACACAAGGTTATATTATGGAATCGCGCCTGTACGGAACTTACAGGCTATTCCTCTGAAGAAATGCTCAGTACGGATAATCACTACAAGGCTTTTTATTCGGAAAAAAGACCGCTTATCGCGGATCTGATTATTGATAACGAGATAGAAGATCTGAGTCGGTATTATGGGGATAAAATAAAAAAAGCGGAGAAATTACAGGGCGCTTATGAAGCGACCGACCATTTTGATAATCTTGGAGGTCGCAGTCGCTTCCTGTATTTTCTAGCAGCTCCTATTCGGGACAAAAAAGGTGAAATTTTAGGAGCGATTGAAACCCTGCAGGATATTTCCCGTGAAAGGGAAATGACGAACAGTTTGAGCGAGTACGCTGAAACGCTGCAAAATGAGTTGATCGAAAACATCGAGCTGCGAAAACAGATTGAAGGTCTGTATAACTATTTACAATCTATCGTAAACAGTCTGCCGGATAAAATTTATGAAATTGATGAAAATGGCATCATCAATTTTATGAGTCGCGGTTTAAGGAAAAAAGAAGAACCATCTTCCCGTGAATTTTTGAATAAACATTTCCTGGATTTTGTCGCACCCGGATATGAAGATTTTGTTTTCTCTAAATGGGAAGAGGCGAAAAAAGGCATTTATAAACCCTACGAAATCGAGGCGACGGGCAAGGATGGCCGCAAGCATAATCTTTTGATTACGACCTCTCCTGTTATAGGAACAAATCATTATATCCTTGTGCAGCGTGATATCACCGAATTCAAGAATCTGGAGAAGAAACTTTATGACAGCCAGAAACTGGCGGCGTTGGGCCAGCTATCGGCGGGCATCGCTCACGAAATACGCAATCCGCTTTCTTCCATTAAGATGAGTCTGCAAATATTGACCAAGCGAATGAATCCTGAAGGAAATGATTTGAAGAGATTCAAAATAGCGGAGAAAGAAGTAGACCATCTGGAAACCCTGGTGAATGATATTCTGGCGTTTGCCAAACCGGTGGAACCAAAGAAAGTGCCTGTGGATCTCTCCAAAGTTCTGGAACATGCCATCGTGTTGGCGGAGAAGGGAATTTCCGATAAGAAGATTGACATCCAAACAGGGTATGCTGATGTGCCTCATGTGAATGTTGATGCGGGAATGATGGCCGACGCATTTTTAAATGTTATCCGTAACGCCGTGGATGCTTCGCCAGACTACGGGAAAATCACCATTACCCTGCGCTATGCTTATGAAACCCGTCAGTTGGTTGTTGTTGAGGTAAAGGATAATGGCAGCGGAATTGATGAGGCAGATATGCCGCACATATTTAATCCCTTCTTTACGCGCAAAAATTATGGTACAGGGTTGGGACTTTCTCTGGTCAAGAAAATCATTGATCTCCATCAGGGAATGATAGATGTTTCCAGCAAGACAAACGAGGGAACGAAAGTGCTGATCATTTTACCGCTGGAGACAGAAGGCGCGCTTTCACCAGCAGTCAATAATTGAAAAGGTAATCCATTATGCCGAGCATTCTTGTTATTGATGATGACGCTTCCATCGCTGAGACATTGGATTTGTATCTTACAGAAGAAGGCTATAAAGTCCGCACGGCACTAACCGGTACGGATGGTTTGAATAAATACGTACAGGAACCATCGGATGTCGTTATTCTGGATATTCGTCTGCCGGACGTCGACGGGTTTTCCGTTCTGGAAGATCTGAAAGAAGAAAATGAGAACGTCAAGGTGATTATGATTACCGCTTTTCACGACATGGAAACGACCATTAATGCGATGAAAAGCGGAGCTTTCGATTATATTCACAAACCGGTTAATGTTGATGAACTGGATCTGGCTATTAAAAAAGCCCTGAAATCTCTTGAAATGGAAAAAAAGATTGACGGCCTTTTGATGGAACCGTCGAGAAACTTCCGCGTGGGCGATATCATCGGCACCGGCAACGAAATGCGGGAAATCTTCAAAACCATCGGGACGGTTTCCCAAAGCCGCACCACCGTGCTGATTCAGGGAGAAAGCGGCACCGGCAAAGAACTGATTGCCAAGGTTATTCATAACAATACGTCACCCGATGAGCCCTTTATCGCCGTGAACTGTTCCGCGATTGTCGAAACGCTTCTGGAGTCGGAATTGTTCGGCCATGAAAAGGGCTCCTTCACCGGCGCGGTGGCACGAAAACTCGGCAAGTTTGAACTGGCGAGATATGGTTCAGTCTTTCTGGATGAAATCAGCGAAATGTCCGTCAACCTGCAAGCCAAGCTTTTGCGCGTTTTACAGGAAATGGAATTCGACAGGGTGGGGGGAAAGGAAAAGGTCAAGGTCAACGCGCGGATTATGGCCGCGACCAACAAGGATTTGAAGGCAATGGTCAAGGAGGGAAAATTTCGAGATGATTTGTATTACCGCCTCAATATTGTATCGATTAATCTGCCGCCGTTGCGCGCCCGCCGTCAGGATATCCCGGGGTTGATCGATTACCTGCTTGCCAAAATTAATCTGGACCTGCACAAGAAAATCATCGGCGTTTCCGACGAGATGATGGAAATATTCATGAACTACAACTGGCCGGGAAATGTTCGTGAACTGGAAAATCTGCTCGTCCGCGCCTGCGTTGTAGCCAAGGGTCAGGTACTGGGCGTCAACGATTTTCCCGAACTGGGGAAGGAAGAAATTACCAAAATATCCAGCGAGACATTTTCTGATTTGTTCAAACCATCAGAATCCGGAAAATTTTTGACGCTGGATGAAGTGGAAGAGCGTTACATCCGGAAAGTCATCAAAGAAACAGATAAAAACAAAGGCGAAATCTGCGAGATCCTGGGTGTTTCCCGCCCTACTTTGGAAAGGAAGTTGGAGAAGTACGGGATTACCTTTGAGCGGGAGTAAGTGGGGCTGTTGAAAAACACCCGTCTGTTCCGATAAAATTTGGATTGCGCTACGCCTTTCCGCCCTCAACGTATGAAACTAGACGCCTTGCGGCAGGATTCTGGCGCGCCTCGCATCTCAGCACTTTGTAAAAGCCTTCGGCGTTTACCGGTAAGGAAGATGTCAATTTTAATTGCGCTTCCCTGCGGGAATGCGCTCCCGGTGATCAGCCCTCAAAACTAGTATGGTGCTTTTAGGCTCATTATTGGAAGATGGAAATTACCAGTTCATAATTTATAAAAAAGCGCAGTGCGATCGCCTCAGTATATGCAGTGAAAATAAGTATGTGTACTCCGACCGGGGGCATTCCTAAACCTGTATTTCAGATGCAATTTGTGGTAATGTAAATAAAAAATCTGAAATTAGAATGCCGGTTATGCATAAGCCACCTCCCACAAAAAGCAACTTGTATTTTACCCATCCTGCCATAGCGAAGGAATGGCATCCTGCGAAGAATGGAGGCCTGACGCCGAGAGATCCAACGTTAAATTATAACAGGAAAGTATGGTGGCTATGCTCGAAAGATCATGTATGGGCGGCGACTGTTAATGAAAGGATACATGGCAAAACTTGTCCCTTTTGTTCCGATAAAAAAGAAAACGATAAAGAAATCCCGAAGGCGTTTGATTCCGCGCTGCTCAAAGAATGGCATCCTACAAAAAATGAAGGCATGAAAGTATGGTGGTTATGTTCGAAAGGTCATGAATGGTTGGCAACAGTCGGTGAAAGGATTAAAGATAAATCGTGTCCGTATTGTTCCGGTAAGGAAATACAAAATGGAACACCGGACAAATCAGAAAAAGAAGAATTGCGTCCTGAAAAAATTCAGCAAAAAAAATCAACAGAAGATTCGATCAGGAAAGAAAGCCCTGAAAACTGCCTTCAAGCAGTTAATCCCAATCTGGCAAAGGAGTGGCATCCGACCAAGAATGGAAATCTGACGCCCAAAGATGTAACGGCGATTTCTCATGATCAAGTATGGTGGCTGTGTTCGAAAGGTCATGAATGGAAGGCCGCCATATCAAATCGAAACAAGGGTCAAGGCTGTTTTTATTGTGCCTATATGCACAGGCGGAAACGTTCGTGAAAAAGACATTATGACTTTTAAGAGGATGTAAGGAACACAAAATTTCCTTTACCGCTTGCAATTCATTGTTGATAATCATCGGGAATGAAACGTGCCTGTTACGGAAATGGATGTTTGTTTCATAAAGAAGTTCATAGAAAACAAGGTCCGTGTAAGATTTTCAAAAAAGAAAAAAGTCTTATCGATGGTCTCAATGAGTTTTCGTCATCATTAAAATAAAGTTCACTTTGGTCTGGATTTGAAACAAAAAATGATGTATCGATCTTGCATCGTTCATCTTAATAATAATTACGTTCAGAATCATTATTAAATAAAATATATTTTAAGGAGCAAAAAAAATGGCGGAGAAAAACCTTGTCTATCGCGGCAAATCAAAAGACGTTTATAAAATCACCGGTGGAAAATACAAAGGGAAGTACCGGTTCGTCTTTACGGACCGCGGCACAGGCTATATTGAAAAAGGCAGGGTTGTTTTCGATCCGGGCTATGATGTGGTGGTCGGTGAAATTCCCGGCAAAGGCGCCATCGCCTGCCGTTTCGCTACCTATTTTTTCAAACTGCTGAAGGCAAAGGGCGTTGCCACCCATTACATCGACACCATCAGCGACAACGAAATGATTGTGGAACCGGCCATCCCGCTGAGCATGAAGGAAGCCGCGCCGCAATTTACCGGATCCGCTCCGCTGACGAATCTGGAATTCACCTGGCGCAATAACGCCACCGGAAGTTTCTGGCGGCGGTATCCGTTTGTAAAACCGTGCGTAAACCTTCACAAGGTTGTCGAAACGTGGACCAAAGGCGACAGCGACATCCTGATTACGATGGAAGCGCTGGAGGAAACCGGCGCGCTGACGAAAAAAGAAATCGCCGACAGCGTGAAGCTGGTGCAAAAAATCGCCGACATCGTTTCCAAGGAATTCACGTCTAAAAAGCTGCACGTCATTGACGGCAAATTCGAGCTCGGTCGTCTGAAATACGGTGACGGGAAAATCGTGCTGATTGACGAAATATCACCCGATGTGCTGCGCGTCTGCCGCGGCTTCAAACCGGACAAGTCGGGAAACTGCACGGTGTTCAACAAATGTACCGTCACGAATTTTGCCGACGGAAAAAGAACGATCAAAAACAAAAATCAGGTTGTCGCGGCGGAGCTTATTGAAGCCTTTGTGTAGGCATGATTCAGTGAGCCGGATAAGGTTTCTTTGAGGCACTACACTAGATTATCATTTTGTTGCCAATTTGCCCGCGAGCAATTCGCGGATAATTTTCGGATTGGCTTTGCCGCCGGAGGCCTGCATCACCTGGCCGATTAAAAAGCCCATGGCCTTGCCCTGCCCGCTTTTAAAGTCCGCCACGGCCGACGCCTGTTCGTCCAAGACCTTGTCGATCATGGCCTCCAGAGCGCCGCGATCGGAAACCTGCTTGAACCCCCTGGCACTGACGATGGCGTCCGGCGTTTCATCGCTGTCGAAAAGCTGCGCAAGCACATCGCGCGCCGCGTTGGCGTTGATTTCATCCCTGGAAAGCATGTTTAATAACGCGGCAAACCGCGCGGGCGTTACTTTTGTTTGATTCAGTTCCTGGCCGCGGTCTTTCGCAGCGGGCATCAGTTGCGTGGTCAGCCAGTGCATGACCGTGCGCGGCGCCACGCCTTCTTTCATCACCGCCTCGCAATATCCCGCAACCTCCGGATCGGAACTCAAATACGTCGCTTCCTCAACGGAAAAGCCGTACTGGTTGACGAATCGTTCAGCGCGCGCAGCAGGCATTTCCGGCAGTTTGACCCGCAGGAACGCGATGTCTTCCGCGGACAAAATAATGTGCGGAACCGTCGGATCGGGCACACACGGCCCTTCAAACTTGGCGCGCATCGGCAGCGTCGCTTTTTTATCCGGATTCCATAAACGGGTGTGCAGCACAACCGCCTCACCGGCCCCGACCGCCGCGCTCTGACGGTTGATCTCGTAAGCAATCGCGTCGCCCACGTGACGGATGGAGTTCATGTTTTTGACTTCCACTTTGGTGTTCATCTGATTCGTGCCTTGCGGACGGACGGAGATGTTGGCATCTACGCGCATCGTGCCGTTTTCCATGCTGCACTCGGACGATCCCACGTAACGCACCTGCGTACGCAGCCCCTTGAGAAATTCCATCGCGTGATGGGGCGTGCGGAAATCCGGTTCGGTTACAATTTCCACCAGCGGGGCGCCCGCCCGGTTGAAATCTACCAGACTGATCGGCAGGCGGCCTTCCATTTCGTGCACCAGTTTGGCGACATCCTCCTCCATGTGAATGTGATGAATGCGCAGTCGTTTGGTCGATCCGTCTTCATCCACAATGTCGATCCAGCCGCCGCGCGACAGGGGCAGGTGCGCCTGCGAAAGCTGATAGCCTTTGGGCAAATCGGGATAATAATAAACCTTCTGATCGAACGCGCTTCGGGACTGGAGCTCGGCGTTCAGTCCCAGACACAATAGCGCCGCCTTTTCCAGCGCGACCCGGCTTAAACGGGGAACGGCGCCCGGAAACCACAGGCAGGTCGGGCATGTGTTTGCGTTGGGTTCGTCGCCGGGATTGTTGGGACAATCGCAGAACAATTTGGTTGCGCTGTTGAGTTCAACATGAATTTCCAATCCGATGACCGCTTCAAATTCCATTATGATTTACCTCCCTGACGATGGCTCAGCAGATAATCGCTGAAAGCAAGTAATCGCCCGTCGGCAAGCCGCGGCGCGGTGATCTGCCATCCCGTCTGCTTCTTATCGGATGACGCCGGAATATAAAGCGCGGGCTGACCGGTCACATTGGCAAAAGCGGTATACCTGAATTCGGTGTACAGATCGGTCAGCGATTCTGTTTTGCCGAACGCGGCATTGTTGACGGTCGGCAGCATCAGAAAATCAGCCTGTCCGCTAATGGTTTGCATCTCTTTGAGCAGACGCGCACGGAGCCGGCAGGCATCGTCGTAGGCATCGTATTTTTCAAACTGGAAAAACGCTCCCTGAAACAGGTAGCTTTTCAATAACGTCCCGAAGGCCGCGCCGCGCGATTGCAGATACATGTCGTTCCAGTTTTTGGCGCCCGGCACCCGCTGGCCGTAACGCACGGAATCGTACCGTCCCGCGCAGGAGGAGGCTTCCACCGAACCGACAATCTGATGCACCAGCAGGAAATGCGAAAAATCAGGAAAGGATAATTCCTTGATTTGGAATCCGTCCTTTTTCAGTGCGTCGCATGTTTTTGCAAAGGCTCTGCGCTCATTTGAAGGCAGTCCGTTCACAACGTCCGAAATGATGCCCAGCGTCGTTTTTGCCGGGTCAATGTCTTGCGCTGAAAAATCCGGCATTTTTTCATCGGGAAGAGAAAAATCGCGTTCGTCCGGACCGGTAATGGTTTGCAGAACCTCCCGGATGGAGGGTATATCGCGCGCCAGAATGCCGCAGGTTTCCATGGACGGAATCAGGCCGACAAGACCGATGCGCGAAATCAGACCATAGCTCGGTTTGAAACCGCAAACGCCTTCGCGGGCTGCGGCCAGACGCGCTTCTCCGGCCATGTCCAGCATCAGTTCCACATCGGCGGATTTTTTTCCCAAAGCTTTACCGGCGTAACTGTCCTTTAGTCCGAAACCGAACTCGCTCATGGCCGTGGAACCGATCAGAGCAGCGCCCGCTCCGAAAAGCCTCTCCACAACCGCCGCGTCTTCCAGGGCTTTAAAACCGGCCAGTGCCGCCGAGCCCGCTTCCGTCGGCCAGCCTTGCACGGAAATATTGGGTTGAACAGCCACCTTCAGTTTCTGCAAAGCTCCTTTGCCTGAACCTGCCGACTGTTCGGAATTTTGATAGAAAAAAATGGAATCCATCAGGATGTCTCCCTCTATTCGATAATATTGGCAACTTTGAAATAATTTCCCTTGACCGCCGGCGCGCTTTTCAGCAGTTGTCCCGTTTCGGCCAGCGGGGAGCGCATGGCCTTTGCTCCCGGACGTGTTTTACCCGCCGCGGGCGCAACCGACCGGATCGGATCTTCAGTGCCGGCCAGGTCGCGAACCTTCGCTGCCATGTCTTCGGACTGCTTGAGAATATCTTCCATCACCGGACGCTCCGTCTCGGCAATGCCCAGACGTGATACCCAGGAAACGCGATCCAGTAGGTTCTCTTTTGCAGCTGTTCCCGGCAGCACATCTTTTTCACCCAGATTCAAAAGTCCCAGTTCGGCCAGTTGTTCGCGTTTCACCGCGGAGGGCGCTCCGGTCAGCGGACAGGCCGCGCTGCGGTTTTTCGGAAACGCGATGACTTCGCGGATCGACGCCGTCTGCAGAATCATCGACACGGTGCGGTCCATGCCCAGGGCCAGTCCGCCGTGCGGCGGCGCGCCAAAGTCAAACGCCCGCAGGAAGAAGCCGAACTTTTCCTTCATGTCCTCTTCCGTCAATCCCAGCGCCGCGAAAATCTTGCGCTGGAGGTCGCGATTGTTGATACGGATACTGCCGCCCCCCAGTTCCTCGCCGTTCATGACCAGGTCATAGGCGCGTGATTTCAGGGATAAAAGTTCTTCGATGTTTTTCGGATCGAAATCCGTGCGATCCGGTGCGGTAAACGGATGGTGGCTGGAAGTCACCCCTCCTTCGTCCGTCGGTTCAAACAACGGAAATTCGGTAATCCAGACCGGATAAAAACTGTTTACCGGAATCAGTCCCAGACGGTCGGCCAGATGCAGGCGCAACTGACCCAGCGCGGATGTGACAATGCTGTAGGACGGATCGGCCACCATGATCAACACATCGCCGTCGTGAACATCGAAGCGGCGCTTCAATTCGTCCAGTTCCGCCTCGCTGAAAAACTGCACAATATTGGATTCCAGTTTGCCGTTTTCGGCGCGCATCCAGGTCATGCCCTTGGCGCCGAACGACGGCGCAATTTCTTTGGCGTATTCATTTTGCAAAACATTTTTGCTGAGTTTTTCGGATTGGCCCTTGATGTTGATGCCCTTGATGCAGCCGCCGCGCTGCAGAATCTGACGGAAGATGGAATAATTGGTGCTCTTGAAGGCGTCCGTCACATCCACAAAACGCAGACCGAACCGCAGATCGGGACGGTCGGAGCCGGTCGTGTCCATCGCCTCGGTGTAACTCATGCGCGCAAACGGACGTTTTAATTCAATCCCGCCGACGGCAAACATTTTGACCGTCAGCTCTTCAATCAATTCGTAGAGGAACTCCTCGTCGATAAAAGACGCTTCGATATCCAGCTGCGTGAATTCCGGCTGACGGTTGGGCCGCAGATCTTCATCGCGGAAACAGCGAGCCAATTGAAAGTAGCGCTCCAGTCCGCCGATCATCAGCAGTTGTTTGAAGAGCTGCGGCGACTGGGGCAGCGCGTAAAAATTCTGCGGATGGACACGGCTGGGGACGAGATAATCGCGCGCCCCTTCGGGCGTGCTTGCGGTCAGCACAGGCGTTTCCACTTCCACAAACCCGCGCGAATCGAGAAACTGCCGCACGCCCTGAAAAATACGATGCCTCAGCAGCAGATTATTCTGCATTCCCGGACGACGAATATCCAGATACCGGTACTGCAAGCGCAAATCCTCGGAAACATTTTCCGAAACCGCGGTTTCCCCGCCCGCCACCATCGCCTTGTCGGTAATGACAAACGGCAACGGATCGGATTCGGATAGAATGGTCATGTCGTCGACAAAAACTTCCAGTTGTCCGGTTTCGATATTGGGATTTTCCGTGCCGGCAATTCTTTGCCGCACACTACCCTTAACCGTAATGCAGTATTCAGGACGGAGCGTTGCCGCCGACTGACAGACAGACTCGGTCGTGGCATCCGGACTGAACACAATCTGGACAATGCCGCTGCGGTCGCGCAAATGAATAAACAGTAGGCCGCCGTGATCGCGGTAGGCGTCCACCCAGCCGCAAAGCTGAACGGTCCGGCCGACATATTCCTGCGAAAGTTCGCCGCAAAAAACACGTTGGGAATAATTCATAAGACAAACCCTTTATATGAAAATAAAAACACAAAATTGTTCATAGAACAATTTTGTGCCGCGGAGCATACCAAAACGGCACAGATGTTTCAAGGTATTACACAAAAAATATGGTCCGCATACGAGACCTTAGAAAATTTTTTAAAATTAAACTGTTTTTAACACTTCCGCCATATATCAAGTTGAGAATATAGAGATTATTAATAAAAATTCTTAATTCATATGAAGATTGAATAATGAATCGTATTCTGATAAATTTGAAAAATATTTTGTGACCGAAATGTTATTTCACTCTAAATTTTATTATGAAAATTACCAGTGCAGAATTTATTAAAAGTGCCGTCTGGCCGCCGCAGTATCCACCGGCAACACTGCCGGAGGTGGCTTTTGTCGGACGTTCCAATGTTGGCAAGTCATCGTTGATTAACACGCTGCTGGGGCGCAAAAATCTGGCGAAGACCAGCAACACGCCCGGACGGACGCAGTTGATTAATTTTTTCACGATTAACGAAAAAATATCTTTTGTTGATTTACCCGGCTATGGTTTTGCCAAAGTTCCTCAGTCTGTCAAAAAGGACTGGGGCGAGATGATGGAAGCGTATCTCAAGGAGAGGCAAAATCTTGCTCTGGTCATTTTTATTCTGGATATCCGGCGCGATCCCAACGCCGACGATTTGTCTTTGCGTGACTGGTTGAAGCATTACCGCATTCCTTATTTATATGTTTTAACCAAGACAGACAAATTATCCAACAATCAAGCCATTGCACGAAAGAGAGCAATTGAAAAAACTTTACAGGTTTCGTCCGAAAAAAAACCAATTTTGTTCTCAGCCAAGACACAAAAAGGTAAAACCGACATCTGGGATATTTTAAAAAATCACTTAGCTTCTCTTTCTGCAGGAAAGCCATAAAAATTTTTTACTGAATCCCGCGACTCGCAATCTTCCGGCGTGGCTCCACTGTTGGTCAAGAAAAAACTCTGCCGTGATTGAACATTTCGTTAAATGCCTGCTGAACGCCGGTCATTTTTTTAGTCTTTTCATATTAAGTATTTAGCAATAAAAATTAAATAAATTTAGCTTGCTCTCTTGACAGAAAAAATTATTTGTGTTAGCCGAGTGACGCTTGTTGGAAGTAGTATTTTTGGAAAAAAATATAATGAGACTTGCTGAAAACGAGCAAAGCGAAGTTTGAAGCGGAAGTCGAATTATCCCGCTCAGCAGAGGGTACTAAAGTACCCGTGATGAGGTTCTTTAATATATCAGAAGAGGTGTAATCAGGTGCTAAAAGATAACGAAAAAGTTGGTGCTGTAATGGTAGTGGGTTCGGGAATCGCCGGCATTCAGGCGTCTCTCGATTTGGCCAATTCCGGAATGAAAGTCTATCTCGTCGAAAACGGAATCAGCATCGGCGGTGTCATGGCTCAGTTGGACAAAACCTTCCCCACCAATGACTGTTCCGCCTGTATATTGTCCCCCAAACTGGTTGAAGTCGGCCGCCATCCCAATGTGGAAATCAAGACACGGCGGACCGTGAATTCGGTTGAGGGTGAACCCGGAAAATTCAAAATAAAAATGACATCCGCTCCGCGGTATGTCAATCTGGATAAATGTACCGGTTGCGGCGACTGCGCCAAAGTCTGTCCCGTCTCCGTAAAAGCTGAATTTAACGGCAATTTAAGTGAAAGAAAAGCCATCTATCGTCATTTCCCGCAGGCGATTCCCAGCGGCTTCGCCATTGACAAACTGGGAACATCTCCCTGTAAAGCCCATTGTCCCACGCACATCAGCGTTCAGGGTTATGTGGCGCTGATTGCCGAAGGCAAATTCAAGGAAGCTCTCAAACTCATTAAACAGGATAATCCTTTCCCCATCGTTTGCGGTCGTGTCTGTAACCATCCCTGCGAGACGGCCTGTATGCGCGCCAAGGTGGATGATCCGATCGATATTATGCACCTCAAACAATTTGTCGCTGATCTGGATCTCAACAGCGAGACCCGCTATGTACCGGAGAAGAAAGAAAGCAAAGGCAAGAAGATCGCCGTGGTCGGTGCCGGTCCTTCGGGTTTGACCTGCGCGTATTATCTGGCCATTGAAGGTTACGATGTCGATGTTTTCGAAGCTCTGCCGGTTGCCGGCGGCTGGATGGCCGTGGGTATTCCGGAATACCGTCTGCCCAAAAAAGTTCTCAACGCGGAAATCAAAGTCATTGAAGACCTGGGTGTAAAAATTCATCTCAACAAGAGAATCGGCAAGGATATTTCCTTTGATAAATTGAAGGCTGATTACAACGCCGTATTCATCGGCTGCGGTACGATGAAGAGCAGCAAGCTCAACATTCCCGGCGAAGATTTGCAGGGCGTGGTTCACGGTGTTGATTATCTGATGAAAGTCAATCTGGGCGAAAAAGTCAAGCTGGGTGACAAGGTTGCCGTCATCGGCGGCGGTAACGTCGCGATGGATGCTGTCCGCGTAGCCGTCAGAACCGGGTCGAAGGAAGTCTTCATTCTGTATCGTCGTACCCGCGCGGAAATGCCCGCATCTCCTGAGGAAATCGAAGAGGCCATTGAAGAAGGTGTGGAAATGAAATTCCTTGTTGCCCCGAAACGTGTTGTGGGCAAGGATGGAAAAGTTACGGGAATCGAATGTACGCGCATGGAACTGGGTGAACCGGATGCCAGCGGTCGTCGCCGTCCCGTGGAAATCAAGGGCTCCGAATTCATCGTCGAATGCGATGCCATCGTTCCCGCCATCGGCCAGGAAGCCGACTTGTCCTTTATCACCAAGGAAAGCGGCGTCTCCATCAATAAATGGAATAATGTAGATTTCGACAAGGTAACATTTGCAACCAACGTTCCCGGCATATTCACCGGCGGTGACGTTTCCACCGGTCCCCAGACCGTCGTTAAAGCTGTTTTCTCCGGTAAGGAAGCGGCCAAATCCATTGACCGTTATCTACGCGGAGAGGATATGAAAGCCGGTCGTGAGAAAGACTGGACCAAGGATCTGGCGGATAAGGCGGATGTTTCCGATGTAGCCAAGGTGCCGCGTGAAAAATATCCGCTCATGAAACCGGAAGACCGCAGAACGAATTTCAAGGAAGTCGGCCTGGGTTTCAGCGAGGCGCAGGCCATTGCTGAAGCGAGCCGCTGTTTATCCTGCGGTATCTGCTCCGAATGTTATCAGTGCGTGGAAGCTTGTATTGCCAAGGCCATCGATCACGATATGAAAGTGGAGGAGGAAACCATCGAAGTCGGTGCCATCATTGCTTCGCCCGGTTTTGAACTTTTTGATCCGCGTCTGCGCGGCGAATACGGTTACGGCATTTACAAGAATGTTGTATCAGCGCTTCAGTTCGAAAGAATTCTGTCTGCCTCCGGTCCGTTCTTCGGACACGTGCAGAGAATTTCCGACGGCAAGGAACCCAAGAAAATCGCCTTCATTCAGTGTGTCGGATCACGCGACGTCTCCTGTGATAACAGTTGGTGCTCATCTGTTTGTTGTATGTATGCCACCAAAGAGGCGATTATCGGTAAGGAACACGCCAAAGGACTAGAGCCCACCATCTTTTACATGGACATCCGCGCGCATGGCAAGGACTTCGACCGCTTTGTCAATCGCGCCAAAGAAGAATACGGGATCCGTTACATCCGTTCCATGCCGTCTGTCATCAAAGAATTGCAGCAGAGCAACAATCTGCTGATTACCTATGTCAACCAGGACGGAACCCTGACCGAAGAAGAATTCGACATGGTGGTTCTGTCGATCGGCCTGATGCCTCCCAAAGAAGCGAAACAGTTGGCGGCTAGTTTGGGTATTGAACTGGAAGAACACGGCTTCTGCAAGACCTCGCTGGAAAATCCCGTACAGACCTCGCGTCCCGGCGTGTTCGTCTGCGGCGCTTTCGGCGGTCCCAAAGACATTCCCGAAACGGTTATGGAAGCCTCCGCTGCCGCGGCCTGCGCGGAAGGACTTCTCGCGACAAAACGTGGCACCATGATTACGCCGGTGCAGAATCCGGAAGAAAAGGATATGCGCGGACAAAGCGTACGTACCGGCGTGTTTGAACAGATACCTGTTTGAGATGGCCAATATCCGCGATCAGGATTCCTGGGTACATATGCACGAACCGGAAGCGGCGACCGCGAAAGCCAAAGATTTGCTGAGAATGGCTGTGGCCAAGGCACAGTATCTCAAACCTTTGAAGCCGGGGCAATTGCCTGTCAATCATCAGGCCTTGATTATAGGCGGCGGTTTGGCCGGTATGACCGCGGCGCTGTCACTGGCCGATCAGGGTTTTGCATCATTCGTTGTAGAAAAAGAAGATCGCCTGGGAGGTAATTACAATCATCTGTACAAGACGCTCGAGGGTCTCGATACCCGGACCCATTTGAAGAGTTTGCTGGATAAAGTATATAAGAATCCGTTGATCACGGTCGTGACCTCCGCCGAAATCAAAAAGATTGAAGGGTATATCGGCAACTACAAAACGACCGTCCAGTCCAAGGACGGCGAAAAAGTGTTCGAACACGGTGTGGTGATTGTTGCCATCGGGGCCTACGAAAACAAACCGAAGGAATATCTCTACGGTCAGAATGCGTCGGTGAAAACGCAGAGAGAACTGGAAACCATGATCTACGAGAAGGATGCCAAACTGGCTTCCGTGAAAAACGTGGTTATGATTCAGTGCGTGGGCAGTCGCGACAAGGAAAGACCATATTGCAGCCGTTATTGCTGTTCCGAAGCGATTAAGAATGCACTTGAACTTAAAGAAGCAGATCCGTCCCGTGATATCACGATTATTTACCGGGATATTCGCACCTTTGCTTTCAAGGAAGATTATTACAAGAAAGCGCGTGAATTAAATGTCAAGTTCATCTCTTACGAGGAAGACCGCAAACCGGAAGTGGTTGCTTCGGGCGACAAGGCGGAAGTAAAGGTTTTTGACCCGATTCTCAATGAAGATGTCGTCCTGTCCGCCGATCTGGTGGCCTTGAGCGTCGGTGTTGTGCCGAATCCGGAAAACGTGACCATCGGCAATATGCTGAAAGTCCCGACCAATCAGGACGGTTTCTTCCTGGAAGCCCACGTCAAACTGCGACCGGTGGATTTCGCGACCGATGGTGTTTTCATGTGCGGCATGGCGCATTCTCCCAAGTTCAGTGACGAATCCATTACGCAGGCCAACGCCGCGGTATCGCGCGCCTGTATGATTCTGACACTGGATTACATCCAGGCGGAAGGCAAAACCGCTTTTGTCAACAAGGAACGTTGCTCGGGCTGCGGACTCTGCGAAATCAATTGTCCCTACAGTGCGATTCAGGTGAATGTCGCGGAAGGCTGTGCCGAAGTGAACGCGGTTCTTTGCAAAGGGTGCGGCGTATGCACGGCGTCCTGTCGTATGAATGCCGTGGATCTCAACGGGTTCAACAACGAAGAAGTGCTGGCACAGATTTATAACTTAAATGAAGGCTAACGGCATAAAAGCCGTCAAGTCGTTGGAAGGAGAATATATGGCTGAAAACTTGGCAAACAAGGAATGGACACCGAAATTCGTTGCCATTGTCTGCAACTGGTGTACGTACGCGGGCGCCGATCTGGCGGGTATCAGCAGAATTCAGTACCCGACAAATGTCCGGATCATCCGCGTTCCCTGCACGGGAAGGATCAATCCTTTCTATATCGTGAAAGCCCTGCAGACCGGTGCCGACGGTGTGCTGGTGTCGGGTTGACACCCGGGTGAATGCCACTATACCTCGGGAAATCTGGTGGCACGGCGCAAGTTTGCGACGTTAAAAAGTTTCCTGAACTACATCGGTGTGGAAGGCGATAGAACCATCTTTACGTGGGTTTCCGCCTCAGAAGGCGACAGATGGGCGCAGGTCATCAAAGGCGCTACGGAGAAAATCAAGGCGCTGGGACCGGCTGATAAATTGATAAAAAAGATTGATTAAATTTTGCAACAAAAAATAACGGGGAATCATCACTGTGGAAAACATCGAAACAAAATTACGGGAAGAAGCAAACAGGCTGCTTCTGGAAAAAAAGGTTGATGTCATTGTCGGTTATGAAAAAGGCACGCTGCCCTTGACGGCGACGCCTTGTTTCGTTACCAAGCCGGAAGAAACGGAGAAACTGGTGTGGAACAATCTCTGCACACAGAATCTGGCCAAATATGTTCATGATTTGATCACTGCTCACAAGAATTCACAAAAACGTGTCAAACCGGAAGATCGGAAGAAAAAAATCATCGGTGTCGTGGCGCGCGGTTGCACCACCCGTTCTCTCATCATTCATCTTCAGGAAAGACAGTACGGACGCGATGAAGTGTATATCATCGGAGTTCCCTGTGACGGCTATGTGGACGGTAAGGGATTGAAGGTCGCGATCGGCGGTGCGGATATCGTGGACGGATCCATTGACGGTGGCCAGATCAAGATGAAGACTTCTGACGGTGACAAAACGGTTGCGCTCAAGGATGTTCTGGCGGACAACTGCAAAACCTGCCGGTTCAATAATCCCATTATTTCCGATGTGATGATCGGTTCTCCCGCTCCGGCCATGAATCCCGACGCCGAATATAATGACGTCAAGGAATTCGAAGGAAAATCCATTGAGGAGCGCTGGGCGTACTTTACCAAGGAAATGGAGAAATGCATCCGCTGTTATGCCTGCCGTCAGGCCTGCCCTTCGTGTTATTGTCCGACCTGTTTTGTCGAACAGAGCCAGCCGCAGTGGGTCGGCATCGGTGAAGATCCGTCCGACACTCAGGTGTTCCAGTTGATGCGCCTTTACCACATGGTCGGACGCTGCGTGGATTGCGGTTCGTGCATTTCCGTCTGCCCGATGGGCGTTGATTTGAGGAAGTTCCTCAAGAAACTCGACAAGGATTGTTTTGAATTCTTCGGCAACCGCGCCGGCTCCAGTATGGAAGACATGCCGCCGCTCGGCAAATATGATGAACATCACGACAAGGGAGACTTTGTCTACAACCCATAAATAGCTTGAGATAATGGAGTTTGCATGGAAACTTTTCTGGAAGAAGTAAATAAAAAGATAAACGGGGTACCGCTGCAACGCTGCTATCACTGCCGCAAATGCACGGCTGGCTGTCCCATGACAAAGCACATGGAGTACAACCCCAACAAGATCATCAAAATGATTCAGAACGGCCAGCGCGACAAGGTGCTCAACAGTTCCACCATCTGGCTTTGCCTGTCCTGCGAAACCTGTATTACCCGCTGTCCCAATCAGGTGGACATCGCCAGCATGATGGATGTACTTAGGCAGATGGCCATACAGCAGGGCACCGTCCGTGAAGCGAATGTTTTGAAGTTCCATGAGGCATTCCTCTCCGGCATGAAGTTCGGCGGACGCATCAACGAACCGATAATGATGGTGCAGTACAAGCTCAAGTCCGGAGATTTATTCTCCGACGCGCTGCTGGGTCTGGATATGTTTATGAAAGGCAAACTGGCCCTGTTGTCACCCCGTACGAAAGACATGAAATCGGTTAGAAATATTTTTGAAAAAACAAAGCACTCGTAAGGAGTAAATTATTTTAGAAGTTTGATATATTATGCAAACGGAGGCTCTTAGAAAAAGCATCCAGATGCAAGCCTGAAGCGAAATCCGGAATACACCGGACATGCTTCGCAGATGCTTGCCCGGCGCATGCCGGGGACTTTTTATAAAGCCTAATTAAGGAGGATACAGTTGAAAGTTTCTTACTATCCGGGCTGTTCGCTGCACGCGACGGGAAAAGAATATGATCAGTCAATGAAGGCCGTCAGTCGAGCCCTCGACATCGAACTCAAAGAAGTTGACGACTGGTGCTGCTGCGGCGCATCGTCCGCCCATAATACAAATTTTGATTTGTCCATTGCTCTGCCGGCAAAGAACCTTATTGCCGCAGAAAAAGACGCGATGGATGTCATGGTGCCCTGCGCCGCCTGTTTTAATCGTTTTAAAACAGCCGAGCATCATTTAAAAGCCGATAAGGATCTCAAAGCAAAGATTGAAGGGATTATTGGCGCGAAGTATCAGGGCGGCATTGCGATTCGCAATCCCATCGATATCCTTTATAACGATATCGGGATTGATGCGCTGGTCAAGAAAGTTGTCAAACCCCTCGCGGGTTTAAAGCCGGTTTCCTATTACGGTTGTTTGCTCCTGAGACCGCCCGAGGTTTGCCAGTTCGAAAATTATGAAAATCCGTTCATGCTGGATAAAATCATGAACGCCATGGGCGCCGATGTTAAGAACTGGTCGTATAAGACCGATTGCTGCGGCGGATCGCTGGCCATCAGTAAAACAGCCATTGTCGTGGAGATGTGTGACAAATTGATGAATGCCGCCCGTGAAGCGGACGCCAATTGTGTTGTTACCGCCTGTCCGCTGTGTATGGCCAATCTGGATATGCGTCCCAGCGAAGGAAAGAAACTGCCCATTTTTTATTTCACGGAATTGATATCGTTGGCGATGGGCCTTCCCGGATCGAAAGATACGTTCAAATCACATATTTTTGATCCCCGGCCGCTGTTACAGCAGGTGGGGCTGATTTAATAAATTGTAAGCGAATTTCGTTTGGAGAACATTCTTAATTATGGAAAAACGTTTGATTAAAAAAGATGCACTGGCGGGCATTGCCAAAAAAATGGCCGAGAAACTTCTTGTCTGGGCGCCGGTAAAGAAAGAAGATAATGTGCTTTTTGAGCCCCTGAAGAAAGATAGCGAACCTTTCCTGGCTTACTTGAATTCCAAGAACGCGCCCAAAAATGTTTTCTTTCCGCACACGGAAACCATGATGAAATATACCCGCACTCCCAAGGGGATGGTTTTCTCCGCTGAGGAAAACAAGGCCGTCGAATCGGTCTTATTCGGAGTCCGTCCCTGCGACGCTCACAGTTTCGTCCTGCTGGACAAACTTTTTGATCAGGAAAAGTACAAGGACGGCTACTACATTGCCAAAAGACAAAGCACAACGGTTATCTCATTGGCCTGTGTTAAACCGCCCTACGCCAGTTGTTTCTGCACATCGGTTGACGGCGAACCTGTGTCTTCGGATGGTGCGGACATTTTGATTACGGACATCGGCTCCGATTACCTGGTAGAGTTCATCACCCCCAAGGGAGAAAAACTGGCAAGTTATTTTGGCGATGCCAAAGCGGACGCTGCTGCTGATGCGAAAAAAAATGATATTGCCGCCAAGGCTAAAGAAGCCATCAAGTCCAAAATACCGGCTCATGAAATCAAACCGATTCTGGATAAGAATTTTGACAATCCTTTCTGGAACACCATTCACGGCAAATGTCTGGCCTGCGGGACCTGCACGTATTTGTGTCCCACCTGCCATTGTTTCGATATCAGCGATGAAGTGAAGGGCAGCGACGGTGTCCGCATCCGGTCGTGGGATTCCTGCATGTTTCCGCTGTTTACCAAGGAGACGTCAGGACATAATCCGCGTTCTTCGCAGAAGGAAAGATGGCGTCAGCGCACCATGCACAAGTTCAAATATTATATCGACATGTTCAATTGCATTGCCTGTGTGGGTTGCGGACGTTGCGTCATGAGTTGCCCGGTGAATATTGATATTCGTAAAATTGTTGAAGATATTTCAAAATTATAATCAGGGAGTTAGTAATGCAGAACCCGTATATACCGTATCCCGTTGTAGTGGATAAAATCATTACCGAAGTCGATACCAAAGACATCAAAACATTCCGTTTTAAATTCGTGAATCCGGAAGACGAACAGAAATATGCCTATATCCCCGGACAATTCGGTGAACTTTCCATCTTCGGAAAAGGTGAATCGCCGATCGGCATCGCCTCTTCTCCGACGCAGAAAGGCTATGTGGAATTTACCGTACAGAAAGCCGGCGTGGTGACCACGGCGCTGCATGAAATGGAAGAAGGAACGATGATGGGCATCCGCGGTCCTCTGGGCAATTCCTGGCCGTTGGACTTTCTGGCCGGCAAGAATATCGTCATCGTCGGCGGTGGTTTCGCTTTTACCACGTTGCGCTCACTGATTAATTACATGCTTTTCGAAGATAACCGCAAGCGCTTTGGCAATATTACAGTTATCTATGGTGCCCGAAATCCTGGATTGTTGCTTTATAAAGATGAATTGGTCGAATGGGGCAAGAGAACGGATATCAATCTCAATGTTACCGTTGATAAAGGCGATGCCACGTGGAAGGGCAGGGAAGGTTTTGTTCCTACGGTTTGCAAAGAAGTGGCACCCAGCAAGGAAAACGCCGTGGCGGTGATCTGCGGACCTCCGATTATGATTCGTTTTACTCTGCCGGTATTTTTCGATCTGGGCTTCTCCAAGGAAAATATTATCACGTCCCTGGAAATGAGAATGAAATGTGGTATCGGCAAGTGCGGCCGCTGCAACGTGGGCAGCAAATACGTTTGTAAAGACGGTCCGGTATTTTCTCTCGCAGAACTGGATAAACTGACGCCCGAATACTAAAAAGCATCTCCGAGTCTTTAAAAATTATTTTTAGGGAACCAGAGGGTTCCCTTTTTTTAACGATGCGAAGTTCCTCTGAAAGCTGATTCCGGTAATCCGGAATTGCCGTTTGATTTTTGTGCTGACAAAATTATAAATGACGGGAGAAGTTGAATGTCGCAAACAGTCACACCTTATCTGGAAATGTCACAGGCTATTGTTGACGCGGGTGGAGAGGCGCTGAAAAAATGCTATCAGTGCGGAACCTGCACGGGTACCTGTCCCTGGACGCCGATTACCCATTTCAATATCCGCAAACTGGTGCGTTACGGACAGCTTGGCTTGGACGGTATAGAAGATTTCATGTGGGGATGTTCCACCTGCAAATTCTGCGTGGACCGCTGTCCCCGCGGTGTGGAGCTGATTGACGTGGTTACGGCGATCCGCAATGTATACAGTGGGGGAGGCATGCTGCCGCAGAGTCTGCGGGCTTTTGTCGGTTCCCTTTCCGCACGCGGCAAT
>CAYNWA010000001.1:302372-307412 GCA_964400795.1 uncultured Smithella sp. | reverse complement strand
CTTAAGCCAACTAATTGCACGGCTGATAAAAGAAGGTAAACTGACGCCGAAAAAAGATTTCGGTGGTAGTAAGGTGACCTATCATGATCCCTGTTATCTTGGCCGGCACAGCGGCGTTTATGATGCACCCCGTGATATTCTTAAGGCCATTCCTGGCATTGATTTTGTGGAAATGGGACGTAACCGCGAGCAGAGCATGTGCTGTGGGGGCGGTGGCGGAGGACTCTGGATGGAAAAGCTCAAAGGCGAACGTTTGAGCGACTTGAGAATTGAGGAAGCCATGGCCACGGGAGCTACGGTTCTGGCGACTTCCTGCCCGTACTGTATCACGATGTTTGAAGACAGCACCAGAACGCTGAATGTGGATGAACAGATTAAAATCAAAGACGTGACGGAACTCTTTCTGGAAAGCCTGGGTGTTAATATGGATGAGTTGATGGCCGGCGCTTCCGACCTTAACTTTACTTGTAAAGCTGATTGAAATATTTTTTGGAGAAAAGTAAGAGACTTTTGAAAGATTGCAATTAATGTCATTTCGAGGAGTCCTTATTTGTCGGGACGACGAGAAATCTTTTTTGTATTGTTATTTTATAAGATTTCTCGCTTCACTTCGAAATGACAGGTTAATGTTTTTAAATAATGTTTAGCAGGGAGACCCTATGAGCAGAATTGGTGTTTATGTTTGCCACTGCGGTTTGAATATAGCCAAAACGGTTCGGGTAAGCGAACTGGCGCAGTTCGCGTCCACGCTGCCGGATGTGGTCGTGGCGAAAGACTACAAATTTATGTGTTCCACGCCCGGGCAGGAAATGATTGCCAACGATATCAAGGAGCACAAACTTGATCGGGTCATTGTGTCGGCCTGTTCTCCATTGATGCATGAGCAGACTTTTCGCAAAGTTCTCGAAAATGCCGGATTGAATAAATACATGGTGACCATCGTCAATATTCGCGAACAGGTTTCCTGGGTCACGCACGATATTGAAGAAGGAACATCCAAAGCCAAGGCCGTCCTTAACGGCGCTGTTTATCGCGCGAGATTGCTTGCCCCTCTAACGTCGCGGGTTATTGACGTCAATCCTGATGTCATAGTCATCGGTGGCGGCATTGCCGGCATCCAGGCTGCTCTGGAACTGGCCAACACCGGCAAGAAAGTCTATCTGGTTGAAAAGAATTCCACCATCGGCGGGCACATGGCGCAGTTTGACAAAACATTTCCTACGCTGGATTGCTCTGCCTGTATTCTGACGCCCAAGATGGACGCAGTGTTGCAGCATAAAAATATCATTCTGATGACCTATTGCGAAGTCACCGAGGTCAAAGGCTTCGTGGGTAATTTTGATATTACCGTGAAGCAGAAAGCGCGTTACGTCGATCACAGCAAGTGTAATGCCTGCCTGGCCTGTACGGAAAAATGTCCCGGAAAAGGTGTTTCCGAATGGGATGAAGGTCTGGTGAAAAGAAAAGCCATTTACATTCCCTTCCCGCAGGCTGTACCGCAGAAACCGGTGATTGACAGAGATGCCTGTACGTATTTTCTGAAAGGGAAATGTCGTCTTTGCGAAAAAGTTTGCGAACAAAAAGCCATTGATTTCGAGCAGCAGGATTCTTTTACAACCGTCAAAGTCGGAGCGGTTATTGTCGCAACGGGTTATGATTTGATGAATACAAAACCGCTTGTTCAATACGGCTACGGCAAATATCCCGGTGTCTACAGCGCGCTGGAGGTGGAAAGACTGTTCAATTCCGCCGGTCCCACGGGCGGCAAGGTAGCATTGCGCGACGGCAAGGAGCCGCAAGCCATCGCCATTCTGCACTGCATCGGCAGCCGCGACAAAAACAATTATGAGCACTGCAGCCGCGTTTGTTGCATGTATTCGCTCAAATTTGCTCACCTATTCAAGGAAAAAACAGCAGCTGATGTTTATCAGTTCTACATTGACATGCGCGCCCCCGGCAAAGGTTATGAAGAATTTTACAACCGCATCATTGAAGAAGATGTGAAATTCATCCGCGGCAAGGGCGCGCGTGTGGCGGAAAACGCCGAGGAGCCCGGCCGTCTAGTCGTGGAAGCGGAAGATACGATCACCGGCAAGTTCGTCAAACTGCCGGTGGACATGGTCGTGCTGTCTCCAGCAATGATTCCACGCGCGGATTCCAAAGACGTTGCCAGACTATTTAATCTGAGCACAGACAAGTACGGCTTTTTCATGGAGCGGCATCCGAAACTTGCGCCGCTGTCCACCATGTCGGAAGGCATTTTCATCGCCGGTGTCTGCCAGAGCCCGAAGGATATTCCCGATACGGTGGCACAGGCCAACGGAGCGGCAGCCGAAGCTTTGACCATCGTTGTGAAAGATAAAATGGAACTGGAGGCGACCACGGCAATGATTAATCCGGCGTCATGTTGCGCCTGCCAGAATTGTGTGCGGGTATGTCCCTATGGCGCGCCGTTCTTTAATGAACAGAAAGGCGTTTCCGAAATCAACGAAGCGTTGTGCAAGGGCTGCGGACTTTGCGCGTCGGTTTGTCCAGCCTCTGCGATTATTGCGCGGCATTTTACGAACGACCAGGTACTGGCCGAAATAGAAGGCCTGATGGAGTTTTGAATATGCTGTTGAAAAAAGCCCATCTGCTTTGTTGCACTGCGGCCTTACGTCATTGCGGCGTATTAGAATATACGCCTCACTCCGAAGGCTTTGTGCGCCGCGTATCTGGGACATTTTTGAACAGCATATGTTAATTTTTTGTGTCCCCCGCTGGAGGGGGATTAAGGGGGAGGATGTTTTAGAAAATCCACCTCCGTCCGCCATGGCGGCCACCTCCGCCAGCGGAGGATAAAAAGCGCTGAAAGGATTTTTTTATGTCATTTGAACCTAAGATACTGGGCATTGCCTGCAACTGGTGCACGTATACCGGAGCGGATCTGGCCGGAACAACCAGACTGCAGTATCCACAGAACCTAAGGGTGGTGCGCGTGATGTGTTCCAGTCGCATCAATCCTTCTTTTATCTTTCGCGCCTTTCAACTGGGAGCGGACGGCGTGCTGGTTGGCGGCTGTCATCCGGGAGACTGCCATTACAATACCGGCAATCTTTACGCGCGTCGAAGGCTTGCCGTAACAAAAAAAATACTGGAATTCGCGGGCATCGAATCGGGAAGGTTCCGCGTGGAATGGATTTCCGCCTCCGAAGGCAACCGATTTGCCGAGATTGTCAGAGAATTTACCGAACAGGTAAAAAATCTTGGTCCCCAGACTAAGTTTAAGATTGAACAACAGCCATCGCTGGAGAAGATATGAACATCAATTTTAAGCAGATTGAAGACAAATTAAAAACCGAAACCAAAAAACTGTTGGAAGAAGGCAAGGTAAGCATCGTGCTGGCCTACGGAAAGGGTTATGACGAAAAACATCCCATGCCCTATGTTGTCCGAAAAACGTCCGACGTCGAGAATATTGTTTTCAACGAATACTGCACGGCCAACATGGCGCGTTATCTGGTTCGTTATCCGAGAGGAACCAAAATCGCCATTGCCGTCAAACCGGCGGACAGCCGCGCCGTTGTTCAACTGATTCAGGAAGACAAGGTCAAACGCGAAGATCTGATTGTTCTGGGTATTCCGGTTTACGGGATGAAGAATTTCAAAACCGGTGAAATCATCGACAGCAAAACCACCTGCGGAATGTACAATCCCGTTATCTATGACACGCTAATGGGCGAAGAAATCCACGGTCAGCCTGGTGTATCACCGTACGATGTTCTTGCCGAGTACGAACAAATGGATAAGGACGCGCGCTGGGCTTTCTGGAAAAAGGAACTGGATCGCTGTATCCGCTGTTATGCCTGCCGCAAGGCCTGTCCGATGTGCTATTGCGATCCCTGCTTTATCGATCAGAACAAACCCAAATGGGGTGAAAAATCACCCGAATCGCACGGCAACCTGATGTATCATTTGACCCGGTTTCATCATCTGGCCGGACGCTGTATTGATTGCGGGGAGTGTTCACGTGCCTGCCCCGTGGATATTCCGCTTTATCTGTTCCACAAGAAGGTGGCGAAGGAATGCGAGCAAATGTTTGGCCAGGCCGCGGGGATGAAGATTGAAGACAAGCCCGCGCTGGTCAATTTCCGCGTGGATGATTCCGATAAAATTCTGGAGTAACGAAGAATGAAGAAGACAACCGTTCAAAATATATCCGATCTGGCCGCGCAATTGATGGGAAAAGGAACGCTGGTTGCGCCCGTTAAGGAGAACGCAGGATTTAATTTCCGCGAGATTTCCGATGCCAAACAGGTGGATTTGAATTTCTACAATACGCTGATGAGTCCCAAATCGGCTTTTTTCCCGCATACCGAAGATTTCGTGCGCTACGATAAAAATAAATCCGTTCTGGATGCTGAATGTGTGGACCTGAATTTAAAGCCGATCTTTCTTTTCGGTGTCCGTCCCTGCGACGCCAAGAGTTTTGAAATCATGGATATTCATTTTTCCGGTACGGGCGCTGTGGATCCTTACTGGAAAAAAAGAAGAGAAGTGGCGACCATTTTCGGTTACGCTTTCGACCCGAACATGCCCGCCGACGGAGCGGATTTCTATTCGACGCTGAACATTGGCGCAGCCGATCCCGAGGGCAGTGACATCTTTATGATGAAAAAAGGTGATGATTTGCTTTTAAAAGCCGTTACACCGAAGGGAGAATCTCTGCTTGGTTCATTGAGTTCACTGGCTGACGCTTCCAAGGATGATGAAAAATACTTCGATGACACCATTGCAGCGGGAAAATCGTTTAAAACAAGATTTGCCTGTGTGGACGACAAGGTTATTGCCAAAAAGCTGGAAGATATTTTCCTTAAAACGGAATTCTGGGAACAAGTTTCCGATGCGTGTCTAAGCTGCGGCGCCTGCACGTTTGTCTGTCCCACCTGTTACTGCTTTGATATCTGCGATGAAACGTTGTTCAGCAAGGGTGTCCGCCGCCGCGTTTGGGATGCCTGCATGTTTACGGATTTCACGCTGGAGGCCAGCGGTCATAATCCC
>CAYNWA010000001.1:248417-302362 GCA_964400795.1 uncultured Smithella sp. | reverse complement strand
GAAAATCTGTCACAAATATTCATTCCACGTCCGGAAATACGGCGTGATTTCCTGCGTCGGCTGCGGTCGCTGCACGCGAAACTGTCCGGTGAATATCGACATTTTCTCGATTGTGGATCAGGCGTTGAAGGAATAGGCTGCTATTCTTATTTTATCCCCCTTAAGAGGGGTGTCGCGTAGCGACGGGGGAGCAAAAAATATTTCATGAAAACAAAAGGAATCCAACCCCTTGCCCCCGCCAGCGGGGGATATAAATAGAAAAATATTTTGAGGAAGGAATATGTCCGAAAATAATCCGTACATTCCCATGCCGGTGGAGATCATCAAAATCATCGATGAAGTGGATACGCACGACATCAAATCGTTTCGTCTGAAATTTCTGAACAAGGAAGACGAGGCCGGATTCAAATATCTTCCCGGGCAGTTTTCCGAACTCTCTGTTTACGGAAAAGGCGAATCCCCCATCGGCATCGCTTCATCACCCACGCAAGAAGGTTACGTGGAATTCACCGTTCAGCGGGCGGGCGCCATCCAGCCGGGACTGGTCACGGCGACGCTGCATGATATGGACGAAGGCGCGAAAATCGGCCTGCGCGGTCCTTTGGGCAATTCCTGGCCGATTGAATTTTTGGAAAAAAAGAACATCGTGGTCGTCGGCGGCGGATTTGCCTTTACCACGCTACGTTCATTAATTAATTATATGCTGCACGAGAACAACCGTTCCCGCTTCGGTGACATCACAGTCATTTACGGTGCGAGAACCCCTGGCTTGCTTTTATATAAGGACGAACTGGCCGCATGGGAAAAAAGAGACGATATTAAAACGATTATCACAGTAGACAAGGGTGATGAAACATGGAAGGGCAGGGAAGGTTTTGTTCCAGCGGTTTGCAAGGAGGTGGCCCCATTGCCGAAAAACGCGGTGACTGTGATTTGCGGTCCGCCAGTCATGATTAAATTTACGCTGCCGGTATTTTTTGATCTGGGTTTTTCCAAGGAAAATATTCTGACATCATTAGAAATGCGCATGAAATGCGGTATCGGCAAATGTGGCCGCTGCAACGTCGGTTACAAATATGTCTGCTCCGACGGTCCTGTGTTTTCACTGGCCGAACTCGATACACTGCCCAGAGATTTTTAGGCTTTTATCAGGTTGTTTCTTATCCATTTTGTTGATACGTAAGTAATAAGAAATAAAAACTGCATACTGTCAATCATTCTCGTGTGTTCGCGCATTTATCATTTCTGCATTTGTACGTGCCTATTATCTCATTAATAAATGTTTGTCGAAAGAAGGAAATAAATATTTTGCTGTAGCTCTTTTTTTAAAAAAGGCGTAAATTATGCTGTCAGTTACTGAATGGTGTCGACAAGACAGTATTGAATAAAAGTAATAATGTTTTTCTTTTAGGGAGGAGCAAATGAATTACCTAATACAGCCCAAAAAGTATCAAAGCCTTATGGCCGATATGGGTTCCAAGGCTATCATGGAAAAAACAATCGACTTTTTCGAGAAAATGGGAAAAGAACGCCTGCTCGATGACTATAATAAAAAAGTTTGGTACCGGGAATTTGTTGATTTCATCGGGAAGGAACAGATTTTTGCCAAACTTCTCACACCCAGCCAATACGGCGACGGCGATCCCGATTGCCGCTGGGACACCGCACGCAACAGCGAGTACAGCGAGCTTCTGGCTTTTTATGGCCTCGGCTACTGGTATTGCTTTCAGGTCAGTATCTTGGGACTTGGACCCATCTGGATGAGTCCCAATGAAAAGGCCAAGAAGAAGGCGGCGGAATTGCTCAAGAAAGGAGCGATTTTTGCCTTTGGTCTTTCCGAAAGAACGCATGGCGCAGACATATACTCCACAGAAACCACACTGACGCCGGCGAAAGACGGAACCTGGGTCGCCAATGGAGAAAAATATTATATCGGCAACGGGAATGAAGCGGAAATGGTGTCCACGCTGGGCAAGATCAAGGACGGAACAGACGACTACACTTTCTTTGTGACCAATTATAAACATAAAGCCTACGAACTTAAAAAGAACGTCATCTCTCATCAGGAATACGTCTCTAATTTCGCGCTTCATGATTATCCCATTACCGCGGATGACATCCTGTCACGTGGACCACACGCCTGGGATTCGGCGCTCAACACGGTCAATATCGGCAAATTCAACATCGGCCCGGCTTCCATTGGTGTGGCAGAGCATTGTTTCTATGAAGCGATAACTCACGCGGCGAATCGGGTGCTGTACGGCATGCCAGTAACCGACATGCCGCATGTGCGTAAAAATTTTATGGATGCCTGGTTGCGTATTGTGGGCATGAAACTTTATCAGCGCCGGGCTACCGACTATTTCCGCAATGCTAACGACAAAGACAGGCGGTATCTTCTTTACAATCCCACCAGCAAGATGAAGGTGACATTACAGGCTGAGGAAGTGATTAACCTGCTCTGGGAAGTCATTGCCGCCAAGGGTTTTGAAAAAGATACTTATTTCCACATGGCTGCTGCCGATATCCGGGGTCCCTCCAAACTGGAGGGCACCGTTCACGTCAATGTTCAGCTGATTCGCAAGTTCATGAAGAATTACTTCTTCAATCCGGCTCAATACGTACCGGTCGCGCCTGATTTTTCCACAAAGGATGACCTGTTTTTGTTTAATCAGGGACCGACAAAAGGCCTGGGTTCCGTGCAGTTTCACGATTACAGACCCGTTTTTGAAGCCAGCAGAAAGCTTCCCAATGTGAACATTTTCATTCAGCAGATTAATCTGTTTAAGGAACTGCTGGAAAAAGCCGGTCCGGATAAGGCACAGGATATGGATCCTTCGTGGTCATTGCCTGTGGGCGAGATGTTTTCGATCGTTGTTTACGGCCAGCTCATTCTGGAACAGACCGCGTTTGACAAGGTGGACGAGGATATTATCAACCAGATTTTTGATTTCATGGTGCGCGATTTTTCCCGTTTTGCCCTGCAGATCTACGGCATGCACAACACCACAGAAGAACAGCGTACCTATTGTAAGGAAATCATGCTGATCAAGAGCCAGGGAGACGACGCACAATATAGTAGAGTTTGGCAGAAATACGTATTTGCCTTAAAGGGTGAATACGCGATGCAGACATAGGGATAATCACATAGTAAAATATATTGAACCGTCATTGATAAACAAGCTGTCTTTTGCAGAAAAGACAGCTTGTTCTGTTCAGGTATCAATATGATTAAGGCTTGAAGTACCCGGATAATTTATTATTATTTTTGATAACATTTAGTATGGCTTCGGCAAGCATTTTATTCCCTTCGACGGTAAGATGCACATCGTCCCTGAAATAACGCGGTTCCTTGGGTATCAGCAAGTCACCGCGCACGAGGGGAATGCCATTTTTCTCCGCCGCCTTATTCAGTTCATCATTGAATATTTCCATCCCTCTTCTCATGGAAGCATAAGATGGGAGCTCTCCCTTTGTTTTACAGATTTCGTTCATCCATATCATATTTCGATATTTTTCATCCGGACGGTATAAACTGCCTTCACTAACAAAAATAAGTTCCACGTGATCGGCTTGCAATATTGAAATCATACTTTGTAGATTTCTTTTATAAGCGGACAGGCTGGCAAATTCCTTCGCCTCAAATATTTTGTCTTTTTCCAGTTTCTTGAAAACAATTTCTTTCAGACGCTTCCATAACAAGAATTCCGAGAAAAAATGATGGTGTAAATATTCCCTGTTCATCCTGATGAACCGGGTTACATGTCCGTAATAATGAGAATAATCTTCTTTGAATCCTGTTTCGTCAGTGAAACCGTCAGCGGGAAAACTACGGATAAGATCATTTATGGTATGCATAAAAATTACGATGTCGGGATGAAAATCCTTTATCCAGAAAAGATAGTTGATGATTGAATGTTCCGATGTGTACCAGTCACAACCGGCATTAATAAATTCTATCCGTTTGCCCGGAAAACGATTTTTTAGCATATCGACTAATATGGCGGGATACGTGTTTTGATATGCATTTCCCAAGTCAGCGGTGGTTGATCCGCCCAACATAGCTATGCGTACAACACCGGTCTGCTTAAGACGCGTAATTTCCGGACTGCGAAATCCAAAGCGGTTGACATCTATGCCGTTCGGTTTAAGTCTGATTTGCAGAAAGAGGTTATATTCGAATTCAATATTTCGGTTGCTGGTTTTAAAATCGCTCATCCGGCGCAGTTCGCAATAATGCATGGTCTGCAGGATAAGCTCAATAAAAAACAATAAAATAATTAGAATACTAAGATTGATGACAATGACAGTGAGCCAGTTACTGTTTTTATTCGATTTCATATCACGTCTGCTTTGTTTAACGAAATATTGTTTGATTCACCGAGAAGATAGGAAAGTTGCACCTGCATGTCAATAAATTATTTTAGCAAGGATTTACCTTTGAATTATCTGACTCATAATACCATAAAGTTCTTGGTGTCATTAAAATAATAAGGCGCAAAGACCTCGACAATGATGACGTCTTTGCGCCTGTGTTTTGTTCAATGCTTATGTTTCTATTTGCCGCTCAGCATTGCATTTTTTAAATCTTTATCAGCCGGTTTGTTGCACAGCCAGATGCCAAAAAGAGCCTTCTTGAAATCCAGACCTGTTTCAGAAGCTTTCAATTCCTTGTTCTTGTATACTTTAACCCCTTCTGCAGGAGTGTAGATGATATCATATACATCGTTTATTTTTATACCACTCTTAAAAACGGAGATAAATTTTTCCATCTTGTCTTTGATGGGTGCAATGTTGCCGTTCGTGGAATTCTGGAATCCTTCCCGGGTGGCATCTTCCATTTTGTCACTGGTGATCAGCTTGGATATCATGTGGAGCCTGATAGCCATGGGTTCATCGGCATTAATGATTGCGTTGGCGTTGCCGCCTTTTTTCTTGAGATAAAGTCCACCCACATAAGCCTTGATGAAAAATTTTGTTCTGGTGCCGGCCCCATTTAATACAAGCGTATCACTTCCGGCCGTCAGAGTTTCCGGCATAGTAATTCCGGCGATTTCCTTTGCGTAACCCACGGATGCCAGGATAAGGATGGCTGAACAAAACAACAATAATTTTTTGAACATAAAAAACACCTCTCTTTTTATTTTAGCCTGATACAGGCCAATTTGAGCATTGAGCAAACGTTGACGACTATTTACGTTTATTATTTTTTTGCTGTGTGAAAAGTATAGAGTTAAAGCCATCGGCATGTCAACGACTAATTTTTAAACTCAAATTATGAGGAAAAACGAGGAAGGATTGGCAAAGGAGAGAATTCATCTTTTTGAATCTCAGGAGATTAGCCCCTCTTAATATCTTTTTTTATTGCTTTTTGTAAGTATGGTTTTTGGAATTTCTTAAACGACGACGCCAAGGCGAAAATCACCGTGATGACTGCATAGAAAAATGTAGTGGGCGTCTATTCTCTTGCGCCAGCTTTCTCAAGCATTTCTATAATTTCTTGCTTCTTCTTCATTTTTGCTATTTTGAGAGCTGTATAATCAACATCGTTAATATTCGCTTCTATATTTACATTAGCGCCTTTATCCAAAAGGAGTTTGACAACTTCCGTATGACCGCCTAATGTTGCCATCATCAGGGCTGTTCTGTCATTATTATCTTTTGTGTTTACTTCAGCGCCTTTGTCCAAAAGGAGCTTGACGACTTCCGCATGACCTTTCGACGATGCTCCCATCAAGGCTGTTCTGTCGTTGACGTCTTTCACATTGACATCGGCGCCCTTATCCAAAAGAAGCTTGACAATTTCCATATAGCCGCTGAACGATGCCATCATCAGGGCTGTCCTGTCGTATCTATCTTTGAAATTTACCTTAGCGTTCTTGTCCAGAAGGAGCTTGACAATATCCTTATGGTTATCCTGCGATGCTATCATCAGAGCTGTTGCGCCATCGGTATTTTTTTCGTTTACTTTTACTTCCTTATCCATAAGAAGTTTGACAATCTCGGTATGGCCGCCCAGCGATGCCGCCATCAGAGCCGTTCTGTCGTATTTGTCCTGTATATTCACGTCAGCGCCCTTATCCAGAAGGAGTTTGACGATATCCTTAAAACCTTTTGAAGATGCCGTGATCAGGCTCGTTCTGTCATTGTTATCTATTGCATTTACATCGGCACCGCTGGTCAGCGCCGTAGTCACGCCCTGAAGATTGCCTTCCCCCGTGGCTTGAATTAATGAATCATTTCTATCTGATGTATCAGCCGCAGCAAAAATGGCAGGTATCATAAAAAATAAGACAATAGAAAAAAATATGCGTTTCATTTATCACTCCCTTTCTTTAATCTTTTATAGTTTTTGATAAGAAAATGATTCCTTACTGAGAATTCATATAAAATAGTATCTATTATGTCAACCAAATGCTAACCGCGAAATTTAAGGGGCACATTGTTATTGGGGATAGAAATTTTGTGTCGCATAATGCAAGCATTTAATTTATTCCGCTTTTAATAAAAAAAGATAATGCTTGCATATTCATGGGGCACACAATATATTTTAAAAGTATTTTATGCCGTATAGGTATTCTTGAGAGGTTTGGATATGAATGTAAAAGGCATCACTTATGTTACAACAAAGGCGATTATTTCCGAAGCTTTCGGTGAGGAACGCTGGAATACTTTTAAGAACAAGCTGGTGGAGAAGGATAAGTATTTCAACAACATGATTATGTCCGTCACCCTTGTTCCGGTGGATAAAATAATCATCTTTTTTGACGAGATGTGCAGGGAATTCTTCAACAACGACAAAATGCAGTACGCGATGTTTGGAAAGTCCGGAGCTAAATTTGTCCTGTCGCCGGATGGTGCATACAAATCATATATGCTTGCCAGGGATTTGAAGCAGTTCGTCGAGATGTCCATGCCCAAGATATGGTCGGCTTATTTTGATGGCGGTACATTTACCTCATGGCTGGAGGGTAACATGATTCATCTCAAGGTCACCGGACTTGATGTCAAAAATACACATTTCGAGAATCTTGTTATGGGCTACAATCAGCAGGCCCTCAAAATTTTCGGGCAGAAAACCGATGCAAAACGAATCCGGAGTATTGCATCGGGAGATGATGATCTTTATATTCAGTATACACTAAAGGCGTCTTAGCTCCAAAATATCAAATACGGGTGCCCTTTGGGGTAAATCCAGTGAATCTCCTCTCGCTTGAAGGGAGAAAGCGGGTGAGAGTGAGATATTTTGTCATTTCCCGGCGTGACCGGAAAATCCAGAACTACCAGCGTTACCTTACTTGTCACTTCGAATCCCGATGTATCGGGATGAGAAGTCTTGTGCTTTAATTGATTTAAGATTCCTCGCCCGCTTAGGCGGATTCGGAATGACATGAGGAAGCAATATATCTCAGTATTTATAACGATTTCAGCAATCCGATAATTTCCTCGTTTCCCGGAATGTCCATCATCGAATGACCGTAGTGGACAAAGCGAACCGTGCCGGATTTGTCGATAATGACCTGCGCGGGCATTCGGCCGAGCTTGAAAATCTTTACCTCCTGACCGTACAATTTCAAAACCTTGTGTTCCGGATCGGGCAGACCGACAAACGGCAGGATTTCCTTCTCCCAGTATTTTTTGAACGCTTCGGCATTTTCCGGTCCGGCAACCAGGATTTCCGTGTCCAGCGCAACGAATTTCTCATAATCCTGGCGCAACTGCGCCATGTGCGCGCGGCAGAAGGGTCAAATAAATCCGCGGTTGAAAACCAGCATTACGTTCTTTTTATTTTTATAATCGGAAAGAGTTACGCTGTTGCCGCTGAAATCATTCAACGTAAAATCCGGCGCCTGAACATTTAATTCGACTCTGGGCATGACGTTGATCTCCTTATTCCCTGTTTGTCATTCCCCGGCTTGACCGGGGAATCCAGTCATTTAATTAATTCCCTCCAAGTATAATCCGTTCAATTTCTTCATTTGCCTTTTGCAGGGCAAGTTGGGTTTGCTTTCTTAAATTCTGCGCTTGTAGCCGAATAGCATTGATATGTTCAGCAATCTCTTGTTGTTTATGGATAGGTGGAATAGGTACTATAAAGTTCAAAACATCCGGCTTTGAAGTATTAGGCCTGACAGATGCCACAGTCATAGTTCTATTTAATTGATCCTGAATGATTTTAGAGTTATAAACATGCCATAAATAATCTTGACGAACAATATTTTTATCTCCGCGAATGAGAAATGAAAATGAACCGTATGTTAATCCTTCAAACTCTTTTGTTACCAAAGAACATTTACCTGTAGTATTTCCACACTGGACCATTAATAAATCATTTTCTTTAATAATTTTGTCATATAGTTTAGGTGTATCAAATTTTATGTATTTAATATCTGACATATCGATATATCCATCCCGTGTAATATTAGTAACACGTACCATTGCCAAGCCATCTTCTTTCGAGAAGGCATAATCTTGAGTGGGCATTAGTCCATAATCAATGAAATCTAATATTTCTTTGTTTCTCTTAGATGGATATTTAGAATTTATAATTGATTCTATTAATTTTTTGAAACTGATTCGATGGAATACTGGATCGAATCTATTACCAGAAATATTTTTTATAGTTGTTGTGAACATTCTATTTTTTAAAGTATTTGCCGGTGGTGCGGGCAAGGTAATACCCAGTTCATTAAGTAAATAGCCATCAATAGAATCGAGCAATTGCTGCGCACAAGCATCGTTGGTTTTTTTTATTTCAACAATCTTTCGCGTTATTTCAAAAATTTTTGGTTCAATAATAACAGGTATAGAAAGTATTGCGGGATAATCCAACGCCGGTCGCGTACCACCTGTGCTCCGACGCGAGGCCAAACGTTCACCAATGTCGGAATTTAAAAAAGCAGCAATGGTTTCGCTAAGTCCCTTATTTTCAGTTTTAAAAACAACGATGTGCTGATTTATGTTACCTTCAAATCCTGCAGGAGCAACAGAGGAAACTGCCATGCGCCCAACACCAGTTATTTTAACCAGCAAATCGTTTTCAAAAACCCGACTACGCTTTAAATATTCCGAATGAGTTTTATGATTTATATATTTGCAATCATCGAAATCCAATTCACCGGTAGGTGAAAGGTTTTGAACGCGAATAAAAGGAACGCCATTTTCTGCATCTGAATAATACAAGTCACTTTCGGTTTTCCTTGGAGTAGCTCCGCTTGCCATGTACTGCACGTAATCACGTAAACGTTTTGGCTTATGGGCGAGAACTTTTTTTTCGAGATCAACTAATTCTGGCACATAATAAAAAGGATCAAGACGTTTTTCTAATTCACTTTTTTGAATGATAAACGCTTTGTTTTTATCAAGTGCTGAGGAAAGGTTATAAGTATTCATTATTTTTCCGTCTTGTTAATATGAGTAATGAATTTTGTCAGTTCATTGCCGATTTCAATCAATTCGTTATTACCCGTGGATCTGCCTGTGGCATCGTAGCCAATATCTTCGGCTATCGCCATGAAAATAGGATAGTCATCTAATATCTGCTGTTTGGCTAAAAAATATTTTTCGGTCAATTCTTCCTTCAATAGATTTACTTTTTCGGTAAATGCTGCCTGCAGGTTGGCCTTTTCATCTTTAATCAATTCACTGATTTGTTTCTTGCCAGCTTTGGGAGATTGCTGTTTTGCTTTTTCTTCCAGTTTTTTAATAGCGGCTTTTTTCTCAGCCTCCCACTTTTCAATGGTTTTAAGGTAACTGTTGTCCTTGAGTAACGTTGATTTTAAACTGGATTTCTTATTGGCAATCCGTTCGGTGGTTTTTACCTTATGTTTGCGCAGGAATAAAACGGAACTCTTTACGCCCGCGCCCGTGGCGGTAAAAGCTGTCTGTGGCATGGAAACCACGGCGACGATTCGGTAAAGTTCTTCAATCCTATCCCTTACATATTGCAGGCTGCTGTTAGTTAGAATACCATCAGGAATAACGATTGCCAGATATCCGTTTTCTTCCAAAAACTTATGACATTGTTCCAGAAATAATATTTCCGTGCTTTGACTGTCGCGAACTATTTCTTTTCCGTTTTGATTTGTATTTAACCAATCCAGTTCCTTTTTGCCTAAACTGTATTGATGCAGGTAGGCTTTTTCTGTCAGTTTGATCATGCTGCCGAAAGGAGGGTTGGTGATGATGAAATCGAAAGTGCCGTATTGAAATTCTTTGTTTTTGGATTTGGTTTGAAGGTCAACATCGTTCAATAAACCATCGGCGGCAATGACGTTGGTGTGGCCGTCGTCGTGAATAATCATGTTCATCTTGGCCGTTCGCGCAATCTGATCATTAATTTCTATGCCGAATAAATTCTTTTCTGCAAAATCATGCCAGTATTTATAATGATCTTTTTCTTCTTTGGCTTTATTGTAAAATTCGTCAGCCTGTTCTCTTACTTTATCCAGCGCATACAGAAGAAAACCGCCGCTGCCGCAACTGGTATCCAAAACCCGTGATTGATTGGTAATGGGTAAAGACGCAACAATAAATTTTACGATCGCTCTGGGGGTGAATACTGTCCGAAATCACCGCGGAAATAACTTCCCATGAAGGTTTCAAAGGCTTTGCCTTTGCTATCCAGATCGGTTTTGTTGAGGTTGATTCTTTGCAGGTATTTCACCATGGTCTGCATTTCTTCAGCAGTCAGGTTTATGTCTTCTTTGAAAACCTCCGGGTCTTTTTTTCTTCCCTGTTCATAAAGACCTTTGATACGCTTTAATAGATCGCCCGATTTTTCATCTCTGAAAATTTGAAATTCATATGGTTCGCCAGTTTTGCGTGGATGCTTTTCATCCCAGATTTTGCAGAAGATAAGTTTGTCCAGTTCATCAAAGGCAACGGAAGGATTTCTTTGTCCGCCACCCCAAAGCGTTTGATGTGCCTGAATGAAAATGCGCGTTAATTCATTTTCGCTGACAATTTCCAGTTCGAAAAACTTTTGTTTTTTGACATATTCCGTGTCTTGTTCATAAACACCTGCTTCTGTTTGTGAACTACCGCCTTTTACATACTTATACTGGGCAAGTTTCTTAACGCCGAATTGCGGAATGTCGGGAATGGCAAGCCTGCTTTTGGGCTTGGCCTTTGGAACTTCATAATATTCATTCTTTATTCGCGAAGTTACTCACACATATGAGCCGCCTTCTGCAACAGCATAGCTGTATGCCTGATCAACCGCCTTATTAAATTCCTGATCGGTAATTTCTTCTTTCTTGCATTCAACGACAATAAAAGTTTCTTCACATTCGTCATCCGAATAAACGATGATATCAGCCTCTTTTGTTTCAGAACCCATTTGCACGCTGACAAACTGCCTGATTCTTTCAACGGGATAGCTGTAAATCAAAACCAGATTGAGAAAGGTTTCGGCCTGAACTTTCTCCTCTGGATTGTTGAAATATCGTTTTTTGTTTTGATGAATGTAAGTGATGAAATTCTTATCTTCGCTTAAACGGACAAGCCCTTTTTCAATGCCTTTGTCAATTAAATTCATTTTTACCTTTTATTAAAAATAAAAATTTATTTTTTAGCTCATTTAAAGGCCTATTTTTTAAATAGGCAGGGGAAAGCGTGCTAAATATACTCGCAATTTTTTAAATTTCAAATCGTTTTTTTATATTGAATAAAGATTGCCACCCCGATTAAATCGATGGCAGGCTCTGCGCAAGGCGCGGTTTGCAATTGCATGGAAAGGATGAAGAATTTTCACCCTCCTTTTAATTTCCTCCCATCAAGGGAGGAAAGATGCGGTGCTGGAATGACGAGGTTGAAAAAGGGCATTGAAATATTTCGCAGAAAAACATAGAGTTTTATCAATCATTAATTGGAATTGAAGAAATTAAGCATTCGCATTGATTAGCGAGGTTGCCGATGGCATTTAAACCGAAATTTAGCATTACCCCCAAGATCAATAAAGTGCTCGTTGAAATTGAGCGGGTGCGGGGATTTCTCGATGCGGTTAAGCTCAAGGACGACTGGATAGCCGATATGCAGAAAAAGGCGCTCATTCTTGAGTCTCACCATTCCACGCACATTGAAGGCACGGCTCTGAGCCTTGAGCAGGCCAAAAGCATTTTGGAAGGCAAAAAGGTTAAGGGCGTCAGCCGCGACGATGAAAAAGAGCTTTTGAATTACAAGAAGGCGATGGATTTTATTTCAAAGTATCTTGGCAAGGACGCACTGGTATCGGAAGGCATTATCCGGGAGCTTCACAAAATTCTTGTCAAAGGTGTCCGTGGCGAAAACGCAGATCCGGGCAATTACCGCAAAGTGCAAAACTATGTCGTCAATTCCCGGACTCGTGAAATCATTTACACTCCGCCGGGGGCTTTGGATGTTCCTCCTCTCATGCGGGAGTTTACGGAATGGATAAATAAAGTCGTGGATGTTTCGCCCGTTCTTGTTGCCGGCATCGCGCAATTTCAGTTTGTGCATATTCATCCGTTTATTGACGGCAATGGCCGCACGGCCCGGCTTCTTTCGACGCTCATTCTCTACAAGACCGGCTACGACTTTAAAAAGCTTTTTACTATTTCGGAGTATTACGACAAAGACCGTCCGGGCTATTATCAGGCCATCCAGAATGTACGTAAGAACAAAATGGACATGACAACGTGGCTGGAATATTTTGTTGACGGCCTGCGGTCACAGATGGCTGAAATTCAGGAAAAAGGGAAAAGAATTATCGTTTCGGAAAAGATTCTCAAAGGCATTACAAGTCATAATCTGAATATGCGGCAGGGAAAGATAATCCGTTTTTTGGTTATTAATGAACGGATAGACAATGAGCAATGCCAAAAGCTTTGTGGTAGTATCCGACGAACAGCGACGAGAGATTTGGCGTCGCTTGTACAAAAGGGTCTTATTGAAATGAAAGGCGAACTTAAAGGCGCCTATTATGTCTTATCATCAACCTTGTTGCCAAAATAATATAGGACATTATGGGACACCGATATAGGACATTCCAGGACAAATTTATAGGACAACATAAATATTAAATCTAATTTTGTGTCTAGACATTGGCTGTTTTTCAGTATTTGCCCAAGCGATTTTCATTTAATTTTATCGAGAAGATTGCGAAATGTTTCTATCGGTTGAGCGCCGGTGATTTGATATTTGTTGTTGATGATAAACAGGGGCACGCCTGTCAGGCCGATTGCTTCTCCTTCTTCCCTTGCTTCATTCAGACGCAGCTCATAACGGCCATTGTTGACAGCGTTTAGTGTTTTCTTTTCTTCAAGTCCGCTTCTTTTAGCAACGTCGGCAATAACATCCGGCTTGCCAATGTCCAAAGCTTCCGTAAAGTAGGCGTGAAACATGTTTTCATGAAAAGTATAATACTTGCCTTGATCGCGAGCGTATTCGGAAGCCATTAGCGCCAGTCTGGAATTGGAAAGGACTTCTACAATGCCGAAAGTAATGCCCTCTTCTTGGCCGCGTTGGAGTATGTGTTCAAAGAAAGAGGAGAGGTTAATGCCCTTGAATCTCTCGGAAAGCAGCATTCCTTCTGGCGGCGTTTCGGGATGCAGTTCGAAACTAAGCCAGTGATCATCTATGAGATATTCTTTTTTCAGCCGGTCGACAATGCCCTTGCCGATATAACAGAAGGGTCAAATGTAGTCGGAAAATATTTTGAAGTTGATGACCATTTATGCCTCGAAAAGCTTGATTTAATATAACGGCAATTTTTAAATTTCAAATCGTTTTTTATGAATATATAAATCAATAATTGTAAATTATATGTGACTTCGACCAAAGGCTGTAGTCCAGCTATGCTGGGGAGAAGTCAAGATGTAGGGCGGGTTCCCCGAACATGCCGCAGGAATTACGGCGCGATTGGGAATCGCGCCCTACAATTTATCTTATTGGGGTTTTGTTGTCGAATGACAACGCTGAAAAGAAGCATTGCAATATTTTGGGAAACAAAGTAGAAGTGCAATAAGTCCATTCTAAGTTAGTGGCCAAAGGAGGATATACGATGCGCAACGAGATTGTTGTTGAGTATAATGAAGACGGTTATGTTCATGCGCAGCTCCACGGCAAGAACAATTACGATATTTCCCTTGAATTATGGCAGCGTATCATGGCGATGTGCAAAAAACATAACTGCTTCAAGATTCTTGGAGAGAATTATACGACTGAAGAACTGTCCACCATGGATGCGTTCAATCATCTCAAGATATTGGAAGAGATGGGATTAACATTACAGTATCGTATTGCCTGGGTGAATCAGGTGAAAGAGACCGCCGGGGGAGTCGAATTTGTTGAAACGGTTGTTGTGAAGAATCGCGGTTTGGCCAACGGTGGAATATTTCCAAATCTTGAAGAAGCCAAACGGTGGTTATTGGGTGACGAGAAAAAGTAGCTGAATCTTTAGCGGCATTTTAACGATAACGCTGAATGCACGTCACGTATCTTGATGAAATCTTCCTTCATTTCAGCTTTAATCGCTTTCGCTTTAATGTCCTATCTGGCAGTTGTGCAAGAATGGTCATTGCAGGAATTCTGCTGGTGCGTGTGGCTGTCCGGGCTTTTTTATTCATGGGCCTGCGTGATCACGGCAGCTGTTCAGATTATGTTGACGGCCAGAACAAACAAGGATTATTACGATGGAGAAGTGCATTTTATAAAAAGAATCCCGCCGGAAATATTTACCGTGGCCATTATTCCTGTGACGTTGCTGGTGGGATTTATAGCACTTTATATTTACTGCTGGATATTTTCTTTCTATGGATTGTTTCTCTCCGTCTTTGCAGAGATGCAGCCGCTGGATCTTTTCGGAAGGAACGGTTTTATCAATTCGGATTTCTTCACGCCGGTTACCTACCTGGCGGACCGTTACTGGCCGATGATTGTGGCGACGCTTGTCGCGAACGCGGATGATTTTGTGCAAAATAATCCGTGGCAAAGAATAGCGTTTCCGTTTAAGTCGAACGGCATTCTCCGTATTCATATCATGACGCTTGCCCTGCCGTTTTTAATGATGATGACCTGGGCGGTTTTCAAAGATGCGTATCCGCCGTTGACAATTGTTTTACTCATTGGTATTTTCTTTTTGATTCCCAAGAAGAAACTTGAGAAAAAGCATGGCGTTCGTAACGATTCATCAGACAAATAAGAAAATTATCAGACGGACACCCTTCGGTTCTGTCTGTATTGTCTGGTTGGTGCCAAAGGATCATCCTCGCATTACTCAAATTATGCTTTCACGACCGGGTCTTTCGGCGGAAGATCACGCATCTCAACTTTTTCCGGATGCTGTAAAATCATCCTGTGCGGAAATTGACGCGATAGCAGATTCAATCAAGGCCTGCCTGGAAGGAGATGAGGTGAAGTTTTTTCTGCGTGACGTTGATTTGTCTCAGTGTACAAAATTTCAGCAGTCGGTTTTGCGCGCACAATTTGCCATTCCACGCGGCTCTGTAAGCACATACAGGCTTATTGCTGCGCACGTGGGCGCGCCCGGCGGTGCGCGGGCGGTGGGCAATGTTATGGCAACCAATCCATTTCCTTTAATCATTCCATGTCACCGGACCGTACTTTCTAATCTTCACATCGGCGGCTTTCAAAGCGGAATTAAAATGAAACGTGCGTTATTGGAAAAAGAGGGAATCATGGTTAATGATGCGGGACGGGTGATTTGCAGGCAATTATATTACGGCTAAAATGAGCAAAACGTATTCATTTCAGTCTTGTGTTAGATTTTAATATCTGGTAGTTTTCATCCGGAGGTTAGGTTGAATTTCAATTTAATACAACACAATTCCATATGTCTTCATTAATCAGCATTATCGTTCCTGTGTATAAAACGGAATCCTATCTTGCCAAATGTCTCAACAGCATTATCAATCAGACATATAAAAATCTGGAAATAATCCTTATCGATGACGGCTCTCCCGACCACTGCGGGAAAATATGCGATGAATTTTCGACTCGTGATCCGCGAATCAAGGTTATCCACCAACCAAACGAGGGTATTTCCGCCGCCCGTAATGCAGGGTTGAAAATTGCTTCAGGGGAGTATATCGGTTTTGTGGATAGTGACGACTGGATTGATGACGATATGTTTGAAATCTTGTTCAATGGTATTTCAAAATACGATGCGCAGATAGCTATTTGCGGCTATTATTATGCCGGTGGTAATAAGCATAAGGAAGTCAAAGAGAAAGATACCACCTTATATAACCGCAAGGATGCGCTCCGCAATCTTTTACATGATGAAACATTTACCAGTCATGTGTGGAATAAATTGTTTAAAAAAGAATTGTTTGAGGGGATTTATTTTCCTTATGGCAGATGTTTTGAAGATATCGCCATTGCGTATAAATTATTCGAGAAGGCGGAAAAGATTGTTTTTCTCAACAGCAGTAAATATTATTATCTGCGAAGGGGTGACAGTATTACCAGTGCGGGGAAAATCCAGAACGAGATGGACAAAAGTATTATAATGTATGAACGCTATAGGGATCTTGTCAAAAGATATCCCTGGGAAAAAGAAATTCTTCTTTCGGGATTTTATCTGGCGGTTGCCGATTTTGCATACGCTGTTTCCAGTAGAAGAAAAGATTATTTACACACTTATAAAAAGCATTTCGGACATGTAATCGATTTTGCAATCAACAATAAAAAAGACGTCCGGCAATGCCGTATGGTCGGGATGAATTGTAAATTGAGTTACTTGCTTTTACTAAACGAGAGCAAGCTGGCGTTTATGGGCATACGAGTTTTTGGTTTAATCTTCAGGATTGGAAATCTATTCCTGAATCCGTCTTTCCAGGGCATGAGGTGGATTATTTTTGTTTCGGTTATTCGGGGCACATGGTCTAATGAAAAAAATAGTTCGTAAAAAAACAGATTATTGGTTTTTAGAAATGCACTAATCATTTGACTTGATAAAATTGCCATGGAATTGTAAAAATAATTGCGGATAAACGTCATAATCATAAAATAGTTTTGGAAAAGATATTAAGCAAGGAATAAACCATGCCAGTCACAGAAATTCTCGCCCGCAATGCCGCCATGTATGGTGATGAAATATGTATTGTGGAGATCAATCCGGAGATCAAAGAAGTCAAGGCAAGCTGGAAGGATTACGATCTTGTCGAAAGTAATCCGGAGAAAAGATACAGGCGGGAAATGACCTGGCGTGAGTTCGACGATAAGGCCAACCGTTTTGCCAATTTTCTGCTGGAAAGAGGTCTCACAAAAGGTCACAAGGTCGGGATTCTGCTGATGAACTGTCTGGAGTGGCTGCCTATTTATTTCGGTGTGTTGAAAACCGGAGCGCTTGCGGTACCGCTCAACTACCGCTATACCGAAGATGAAATCAAATACTGTCTTGCGTTGGCCGAATGCGATGTTTTAATTTTCGGGCCGGAGTTTACCGACAGGGTTGCCGCGATTAAGGACGAAATTCCGAATGTGAAAATGAAGCTGTTTTTGGGCGTTGGCCGTCCGGCGTTTGCCGAAAGTTATTACGCGCTCACCGCGTGTTGTTCGTCCGTCGATCCGAAAATCGCGTTGTCCGACGATGATGATGCGGCCATTTATTTTTCGTCGGGCACCACCGGCTTTCCCAAAGCCATTCTTCATTCGCACCGTGCTTTGATGTTTTCCTGTGAAGTGGAAAGAGAACATCATGGGCAGACGCGCACAGATAATTTTCTCTGCATCCCGCCTCTCTATCATACGGGTGCGAAAATGCACTGGTTCGGCAGTTTTCTGGCCGGAAGTCGTGCCGTGCTGCTGCGTGGCGTCAAGCCGGAATGGATTTTCAAAGCGGTATCCGAAGAAGGGATAACCATCGTCTGGCTGCTGGTTCCCTGGGCACAGGACATTCTGGATGCCGTCGAACGTGGCGATATCAAATTAAAGGACTACAAGCTGGATCAGTGGCGTTTGATGCACATCGGCGCTCAGCCTGTTCCGCCCAGCCTGGTCAAACGGTGGAAACGGTATTTTCCCCATCATGCCTACGATACCAATTACGGGCTTTCGGAATCCATTGGACCGGGCTGTGTGCATCTAGGGATTGAAAATATTCATAAAGTCGGCGCGATAGGAAAAGCCGGTTATGGCTGGGACGTGAAAATTGTGGATGAAAAGGGACTCGCAGTGAAGCGAGGCGAAGTGGGTGAGCTGTGCGTTAAAGGCGATGGAGTGATGAAATACTATTACAGAAATCCTCAAGCCACCGCCGAGATTCTCAAAGACGGCTGGCTTTATACGGGCGATATGGCGAAAATGGATGAAGATGCATTTATTTATCTTGTCGATCGCAAGAAGGATGTGATTATCACCGGCGGCGAGAATATTTATCCTGTGCAGATCGAGGATTTTTTACGTGCGCACGAAGCCATCAAGGACGTGGCCGTCATCGGTCTTCCTGATCAGCGCCTGGGAGAAATCGTTGCGGCGATCATTGAGTTAAAGCAGGGTTCCCACGTCTCAGAAGTCGAGGTTGAAGCATTTTGCAGTGCGTTGCCGCGTTACAAACGTCCTCGCAAAATTATTTTTGATAAAGTGCCACGCAATCCCACCGGAAAAATTGAAAAACCAAAGCTTCGCGAAAAATATTGCGGCGGCAGCCTTGTGGAAGCACAGACAGCGAATTATTAAATAAACAAAGGAGAACAGTATGATTGCCTATCAGCTTTCCATTTTCGCGGAAAACAAATCCGGAAAACTTGCCAAGGTTACCGGTGTTCTGGCCAAAGAAAAAATTAATATCCGGGCAACGACCATTGCCACGGCGGACACCTTCGGCATCATCAATCTGATTGTGGATGATCCGAAGCGTGCAGAAAAAGCTCTTTCTGAAGCGGGCATGACGGTCCATTTGCGGGAAGTACTGGCTGTCCTGATTCCGGATGTTCCCGGAGGTTTGGACAAATTGATGCAGCTTCTCTACGAGGAGGGAATCAACATCAACAATGCTTATGGTTTTGTGCTGGAGAGCGCGAAGAAAGCGGTTTTTGTGGTCGATGTCGATCAGATGCAGAAAACGGAGCAGCTTCTGGAATCGGCCGGTTTTAAAACGCTGGACGTACAATCTCTTTCCGCCGTTTAACGGAAACGATGAACCCTAAGAGGAGGATAAATTATGACACACGCTGATAAAGGAAAATATCACAAAAAACATCCTGAAGGCGCCACGGTCGATGATGAATTAAAGCAGGAAATTCTTAATCAGGTAAAAAACAACAGTATCTCGTGCAAGAAAGCGGAGGAAATCGCCGGGGAACTCGGGTTTAGCATCGAAGAAACCGGCCGGGCAATTGATCTTCTTAATATTAATATTACAAAGTGCCAGTTGGGGCTTTTCGGCTACGGTGAGACGAAGAAAATTGTTCAACCGGCGAAGGACGTTGCTCCGGAATTGAAAGAAAGCATAGTATCGGCTTTGCGGGATGAAAAGCTTTCCTGTGCCGCGGCCTGGGAAATAGCCGGTCAATTGAGTATGCCGCGCATGAAAGTTTGCGCCGCTTGTGAGGCGTTGGAGATCAAAATCAAGCCGTGTCAGTTGGGAGCTTTCTGATTATTTAAGGGACAAATTCAGATAGCTCTGCAGCAGCTGTATCATTAAATCGGCGTTCTTACAGGTTCCTTCAAGAATTTCCTCCATGCTCAAGGGTTTGTCAAGAATTCCGTTGCCGTAATTATCCACAGAACAGGCGCTGGCGTAAGGGATTTCCAGTTCCTGGGCGATGACGGCCTCATTGGCCATGGTCATGCCGACAATATCGGCAAAGTTAGCCATCATTTTAATTTCCGCTTTTGTTTCCAGCCGCGGTCCGTTTGTCTGCCAGTAGGTGCCCTGCTTAACGATTGTCAAATTGCAGCTTTTTGCCGCGTTAATGATTTTTTGCCGCACGCTATCGCTCAAGGAGGGCGTGATGTGCACCGTGCTGCTGCTGAAGATTGTAGGGGTGGCGGTCAGCGTGATGAAGTCGTCGGGGATGACAATCATTCCGGGAGAAAAAGCCTTTTTCAGGGAACCGGTCGAATTGATACCGACAATTTCTCCGGCGCCGATATCTTTCAGCGCTTTTATGTTGGCGTGGTGATTAATCAAATGCGGGAGAATATGATTGCGCGGATCGTCACCGTGTCTCAGGATTAATGCCGTTCTATCCGTCAGAAAGACGGTGGCTTGTCCGAATTCGTTTTCCATCCGCCTGGGGGCACCATCCCTGAGAAAGTCGCTTCTTTCCATGACTAATTTTGTCGAAATAATACCCAGCATTCTGCCCATGGAACTCTCCTTTGATGATGCTGTATAGCAAATTAATTTCAGCCCGTCAAAGGAATGAACGGACACCTGATCGGATAATTTACGATATCCAGATAGCATTTGACTTTAGGGGCTTTGTTATGCCATATAGTACGACACTAAAAAATAAGGAGGGCTTGGTAATGAGTAGCGAATTATTGGGCACTGCCACGGATGCCAACTTTGAAAGTGAAGTCTTAAAAAGTGATAAACCTGTCCTTGTTGATTTCTGGGCTCCGTGGTGCGGTCCCTGTAAAGCCTTGGGACCTGTTATTGAAGAGATCGCCGCGCAATATAAAGACAACGTCAAAGTTATGAAACTCAATGTTGATGATAACCAGAAAACCGCCATCAATTATGCCGTACGCAGTATTCCGACCATCATTCTTTTTAATAAGGGTAATGTGATGGATACCCTTATCGGTCTCGTTCCAAAGGCGAGACTCGAGGAACTAGTCAAGACTGTGCTCAGATAAATTATTTCAATCGAGAGGAATGAAATCGATGCATTCAGAAATACTTGGGAAAGTAATAAAAATAAAAATTATTTTAATTATCTCATTCGTGTTTTTTGTAAATGGTTGTTCAGGTATTAATTTTTTCGGCAAGAGCGACCTGCCCAAGGCGTCTCCTGAGGGAATTTATGCCAGGGCTTCCGAGGAATATCAAAATGGCAATTATGGTAAAGCACGTGAATACTTTATAAGGGTTAAGGAACAATATCCGCTTCACGATATGGCCGTTCTGGCAGAAATAGGCATTGCCGATTCCTTATACAGCGATAAAGATTACATATCGGCGGAGGAAGCTTACAACGATTTTATATCTCTCCATCCGGTCAACGAAAATGTTCCCTATGCAATATACCAGATGGGCATGTGCCATTATAACCAGATGGAAGCGATGGATCGTGATGAAACGGAAACGATTAAAGCCAGAAAAGAATGGGAAAAGCTTATCGCCCGTTATCCTGAAAGCAAGTTTGCCATTATGGCCGAGAAAATGTTGAAAGAAGTCAAGAAGAGAATGGCCGAGCGTGAATTTTATATCGGTAATTTCTACATGACACAGAAAAAATATAAGGCGGCGCTTGCGCGTTTTGAGAGAATAGCGAGTGAATATAATAATGTCGGATTTGATTATAAAATAGAGTATTACATTAATGAAGCAAAAACCAAGCTGGCCGATGAAGAGAAAATCAGGCTGGATAAAGAAGCTGAAAAGAAAAGGAAAGAAGAAGAGAAACTGAAAAAAGAGGAAGAAAAAAAGCAGGCGGAAGCTGAAAAGTTGAGAAAAGAGGAAGAAAAGAAAGAAGCGAAGCGGTTGAAGCAGGAAGCTGAAAAGAAAAAGAAAGAAGAAGCGAAGCTGAGAAAAGAGGAAGAAAAAAGACAGCAGGAAGCTGAAAAGCTGAGAAAAGAAGAAGAAAAGAAAGAAGCAAAGCGGTTGAAGCAGGAAGCCGAAAAGAAGAAGAAAGAAGAAGAGCAACTGAGGAAAGAGGAAGAAAAGAAGAGGAAGGAAGAAGAAGTGCTAAAGAAAGAAGCAGAAAAAAAAGAGGCTGAGAAGCTTAAGAAAGAAGAGGAGGAAAAAAAGAAAGAAGAAGAGAACACTGATAAAAAATAATAAATTGCCCTAAACTGTCCTCAACGATACTGAGTTTACAGTGGCCAGTATTTTTCGGGGTTTGTTTCCCTGTTTTTGCATTTCATACAACCTTTCAACAGTAAATAATCAATAAATGACAGATTTTAAATTGACAGACACAGGCAGTAGGTCCCTATGCTAAATAGGCTAAAGATTAGTCCTAACGGACAGAAATTTGTTGTTTACGTCATTCTGCTTTTAGCCACGCTCGCCATTTACTGGCAGGTAAATCGATATGATTTCATCATTGAGGATAACCCTTACGTCACACAAAACAATTATGTCCAGGCTGGAATCACATTGAATGGATTTCTTTGGGCGTTCAGCACGTTACAAGAGTATTTGTGGAACCCTCTCGTCTGGTTGTCTTTAATGTCGGACCATCAGCTTTACGGTCTAGATGCTGGCGGTTACCATATAACCAATCTTATCCTGCATATTCTTAGCACGCTTTTGCTCTTCTGGCTCTTTTGCCGTATGACAGGGGAGATCTGGAAAAGCGCTTTTGTTGCGGCTCTCTTCGCCCTTCATCCAATCCATGTGGAATCGGTTGCCTGGGTATCGGAACGCAAAGATGTTTTAAGCGCGTTTTTCTGGATGCTGACACTTTGCCTGTATGTTCTTTACACGGAAAAACCGGCTATACGAAGATATCTGCTAGTTATTTTTTCCTTTGCATTGGCTCTTATGAGCAAGCCGATGGTTGTAACGTTACCCTTGATGATGATTCTTCTGGATTACTGGCCGCTAAGTCGTTTTCAATCGCAAAAATCAAATTTAATTTTATGGCAAGTGCGCGAAAAAGCCCCCTTTTTTATTTTGTCAGCAATATTTTCCGGCATCGCACTTTACGCCCAACAACATAATCCGTCCACCTTAGCTTCTCGAATCGCCGACGCTTCTTTAGCTTTTGTAATCTATATTGAGAAAATATTTTGGCCTCACAACCTGGCTTTTTGTCATCCTTGTTCAATCCAGATTTCCGGCTGGCAGTTTTGGGGCGCCACTTTACTGATTGTTTTAATCAGCGCCACTGTCATGGTAATGATAAAGCGTCTCCCGTATCTCTTCGTTGGATGGTTTTGGTATGCTATAACTATTCTTCCTGTTATCGGAATTGTTAAGTCGGATTATCTGCCCTTTATGGCGGACCATTATGCCTATTTACCCTCCATAGGAATCTCCGTAATGCTTGCATGGGGCATTCCTCTTTTATTCCCGAGCCAGTACTACCGTAAAAGAATTTTATTTCCGTCTGCATTCGTTATGCTTTTCATTCTGGCAGTTTTAACTTGGAAACAATGCGGCTACTGGAAAAACAGTATAACTCTATTCAGCCACACCGCGCGGATAACAAATGACAACGCTTTGGCGTATCACCATCTCGGCTTTATTTATGATGAACTTGGACAACATCAACTCGCCATCGATAACTATAACAACGCCATCCGCTTAAAACCGTTTTATGCCAGGTATTACAACAACCGGGGGATAGCTTACGCTAAAATCGGTGAGAATCAACGTGCCATGGATGACTTGAATCATGCAATTCGCCTGAAACCGGATCTTGCCGAAGCCTACAGGAACAAGGCGATGCTTTATTTATGGCAGGGCAACAAAAAATCGGGATGCCACGATGCGCAAAAAGCCTGTGAACTGGGAGTCTGTGAATTGCTGGAGTCCGTTAAAAGCAAGGGATACTGTTTTTGATTTGAACATTCGGGATTATCCCGCGAAATTGCCTTATTTATTTTTCAAAATTTCCAATTGCATCTTGGCCTTTGACAATCCCTGTTCGGCCGCCTTGCGAAACAATTTTATAGCTTCATAATAATCCTTGGAAACACCAAGTCCCTTGGAGTACATCATTCCAAGGGCGAATTGTGATTCTGCGTGCCCTTGCTCGGCCGCCTCGCCATACCACACCGCGGCCGAATCATAATCCTGCCGGACACCTCTGCCTTGTTCCAGTATCATGCCGATATTGAATTGTGCATCTGCATTTCCTTGTTCAGCAGATTTTAAAAACCACCTTGCAGCTTCAACATAGTCTTGCAATCCTCTGCTAAACATCAAACCCATGTGATATTGGGCATTGGCATGACCCTGTTCAGCAGCTTTGAGATACCATTTAGTTGCTTTAACCTCGTCTTGCGGAACCCCCTGACCTTTTTCGTACATCAAACCTAAACTGAACTGGGCAGATGCAATTCCCTTTTCAGCAGCATTTCTGATAGCCTCAGGCTCGATAAGCGGAACATCTGTGTCTACCTCAATGTCCTTACCGACAGCCTTGGGTTTTTCCGGAACATTCTTGTCTGCTTCCATGTCTTTATTGATAGCCTCATGTTTTTGCGGGACATCCTTGTCTGCTTTATGGGCCTTGCTGATCACCTTGGGTTTTTCCGGGAAATCCTTGCCTAACTCAAAATTTTTACTGGTATCCTTGGGTTTTTCCGGGAAATCCTTACCTGCTTCAATGTCCTTACTGTCGGCCTTGGGTTTCTCAGGAATATCTTTATCTTCTTTAATCTCTTTGCCGACAGCCTCCGGCTCAACTGTAGAGACATCATGCTCTTTGTCAGTCTCCGTGCTGACAACCTCTGGTTTTTCCGGGAAATCCTTGTCCGGTTCAATGTCTTTACGGGTAGCCTCATGTTTTTCCGGAAAGTCCTCGCCTACAATCCCGGGCTTTTCAGGAAAATCCTTGCCTAATTCAAAGTCCTTACTAATAACTTCGGGTTTCTCAGGAAAACCGTACTCTTCTTCAATCTCTTTGCGGATAATCTCCGGTTCACCTGACGGAACACCCGTGCCTTCTTGAGTCTCCTTGCCTGTTTCCTCAGGCTCGTCTGACGAAACACCCTTCTCTTTTTCAGTTTCCTTTCGGATTGTCTCAGGTTCTTCTGACGGGAAATCATTTATCAAACCCAAATTGAACCGTGCACCGGTATGATCTTGTTCAGCAGCCTTGATATACCATTTGATGGCTTCATTTTGATACATCACGCCCAGATTATACTGTGCTTCCGCGTGACCCTGTTCAGCAGCCTTGAGATACCATTGCATTGCCTCGGTCTCGTCTTGCGGCACCCCCTTACCATTCTGGTATATCATCCCTATGGTATTCTGGGCGTCCGCATGACCCAGCTCAGCAACCTTGAGATACCATTTGATTGCCTCAGCCTTTTCCAGCGAAATACGTTTATCTTTTTGATACATCAAGACCAGATTGTTCCGGGCATCAGCATGATCCTGCTGGGCAGCCTTAAGATACCATCTGATGGCTTCAGCCTCATCTTTTGGCACACCGTTACCATTTTGATACATCACGCCAAGGCTGTATTGCGCTTCGACATGATCCTGCTGGGCAGCCTTGAGATACCATCTGATGGCTTCAGCCTCATCTTTTGGCACACTGTTACCATTTTGATACATTACCGCAAGGTTATACTGCGCTTCAGCATCTCCTTGTTCAGCAGCCTTGAGGTACCATTTTATCGCCTCAGCCTCGTCTTTTGGCACACCTTTGCCATTCTGATACATAACACCCAGTAAGTTCTGGGCGTAAGCATCACTGGCTTCCAGCAATCTTCTCAATAGTTCGTTCTCTGTTTTATTGCTCATATTCAATTTCACCTATAACAGCATTCTGTATGCGTATCGATCAAAATGATAAATTTCTTATCCTTCATTTTAATATAAATTAGTTTGTGTGATATTAAAACTGTTATGTATATAATACAACATGAAAAGTTGAAAATCATCCATTATTTCTTAGGGGAATGTTTTATGAATATAGACTATTGGAAAATCGACTTACGGGAAGTTATCAATCATCTTGATATTTATTGTAAGGTTAAGTCCTGTTTTAGATAAATATTTCCCGCGGTTTTATATACCGGCCGCCAATTTATTGTGAGACTCAAATTTCAAAAACGAATACCCTAAATACCCTGAAGGGCACTATAGGGGCACTATAGGTGCATTGAAATTTGTAAGTCGAACAATCCCGCACAGCGGAGGGTATGATACCCCCCCCCCAGCTTGCTGCGGAATTAGGGTCCAGGGCTTTCCCTGGGGCTCATACCCGTGATTCATCGAATTTAATTTTTCGGATAATTTTTTGCCTGACAGTTTCGGGATCAGAGGTTGTATCAATAATAAAATGACAATTTGACGTCGCTTCGTTAATGATATCAAAAACATTCTTTTGTTCTTGAAACAACTCCCAACGTCCATCCGAAACATTGTCGTTTCCCCGCAATCTTTTATTTAGACGATTTTTGGTAATATCATTGGAGCAGATGCATTCTAAAATATAAAAACGAACATCGAGTTTTTTGGCCATTTCCATGGCTTCTTTCCGTTCTGCCCGTTTTTTGAAAGAGGCGTCAATAATTACGGATTTTCCCTGATGGATTTTTTGCTTTGCCAGTTCCAATGCTTTTTTATAAATAAGACGGGAAATATCCTCGGAGTAAATGCCTTTGCCAAAATCTTCATAACACTTTTCGGTCGTTTTTATGCTGAATAAATCTTTGCGTAATACATCGGTGCGGATAATTGCCGCCCCCAAACGTCCGGCAAGCTCCCGTGCCTGGTAACTTTTTCCTGAGCCCATCAGTCCCGCGGTTATGATCAAGACCGGTTTCTCCAGGCGAGTGGCGTAGGTGTACGCCAGGTCAAAATATCTCCTGGCCATGCTCGTAATATCCCGTCGTTCTTTTTTGGTGATTTCTTTCTGGGACAGTCGAAGACTGGTTACCTTCCCACGAACATAAGCGTAATAGCATCGGTAAAAATTCAACAATTTCAGCATGTCGCTATCAGCGGAATATTTAATATAGGATTGAACAAAACATTCAGCATATTCCGGATAACCGTTGAAATCAATATCCATGGTCAGAAAAGCCACATCTTCAGCGACATCTCCGTAACGGAAACGTTCGTTAAACTCAATGCAGTCGAAAATCGTAATGTCATCATGGATGCAAATATGATCCAGGTGTAAATCACCGTGGCAGTCTCTTATTTTGTGGTCATGTATTCTTTTTTCAAAAAACGTTTCCTTCTCCATCAGAAATCTATGCACATAGTCTTGAATGAAGGTATATTGATATTCAGGAATCGTGATATTGATATAATTTCCCGTTTCGGTAAAATTTTCTTCATTGTTGTGACGAATGTTTTCGATACGGCCCATTTTATCAATTTCTTCACCTGTTCGCGCCTGCTGATGAAATAAAGCAATTTTCCTGGCAAGGGAATCCATGATTTTTTCATCGACGATGCCCTGTGAAAGAAGCGTCTTGAGCATTCTGTCAGCAGGAAGTTTTTTCATGTGCACAGCGTATTCAATAATATCCGTTCCTTTGTCGAGCGTAATATGACCCGAAGAATTTCTTGATATGGCTACAACATCCAGATACGTTTCCGGTGCCAGTCTTCTGTTTAATTTCAATTCTTCCTCACAAAAATGTTTTCGTTTTTCCAGGCTGGTGAAATCAAGAAAATCAAATTTAAGCGATTTTTTGATTTTGTAAACAAAATCTCCTGCAATAAAAATATAAGATATATGCGTTTGAATGAATTCGACCTCACGCGGATGGTGAGGATAAAAATCAGGGTTTTTCATGGCTTCAATCAATCGGGGATGAGTCATGATATCCGTCCTTGGCAGATGATGTTTTTTAAATTATCTAACAATCATATCCATATAATCAAGATAAAAACTGACTTGCACTGAAAATTTATTCATGATTATTTAAAATAAAAAAACAGGAAAGGGAATATGTGGAAACAACTGCGTGCTGTCGCCAGGACCAGAATTGCCGGGATTTTGATTTATCGGTTGGCAAAATTATATTGCGCGACATTTCGTCTAACCATAGAAAATGAATCTCAATGGATCGACCATCTCAAACAGGGTGGAAAAATTTTGATTTGTTTATGGCATCAGCAATTATTTTCGACGATTTACCTCCTTTCTAAGTATAAAAAATATGAGATAAGCGTGATGATTTCTCAAAGTCTTGACGGGGATATTGCCGCGAGAATTTTTGAGGCCGGCGGGCTTTTTGCGGTTAGAGGTTCGTCTTCTCGAGGCGGTATTGCCGCACTTAAAGAGATGATGAAAAGACTAGACCGTTATCGCGTCGGAGTACATGTTTTGGATGGGCCACAGGGTCCGGCTGGCGTTGTCAAGCCCGGAGCTATTACGCTTGCCAATTACACGGGAGCCGTAATGGTTCCTCTGGTTATTCGCGCTGACCGGGCCTGGTATTTGCGGAGTTGGGACAGATTTATGATTCCCAAACCTTTTTCCCGGGTCAAGATAAAATTCTGTCAAAAAATTGAGTTGCCCAAGTTTATGAATGAAGAAGAATATGAAAATAGGACCAGAATGCTGGAAAAAATCATGAGGCCGCATCTGCAATTCTGTCGACATCATTGCAGGACATTGGATGGTCTGACGGATGAATGAATATACCTTTTTTTGAGGTTAATCGTACTGTTCCAGGAATTTGTGCAATGCCTGCTTCAGCCAGGCAAAAGATTCCTGTTTGGTCAGAACAAACATGTACCCGCTGATATTTTTTTCGTTGAACTCGAAGACTGTTCTCAGAACAATAGCCATGCTGTCGGGATCTAAGAGGTTTTCATACAAACCATGAAGACTTTTTTCAACGAGAACACGGGGCGGCGAATATGTCGTGACATCTCCCAAAAGCTCGGCGAGTTTTCCAATGCATGCTCCGATTAGAATGTTGCCTATCTCCAGAAAAGTTTCTTTTTCCAGCTCATGAGAGGGATCTGACTCGAAGTATTCATCTCTTCCGTCAAACAGAGAAATCATCCTTTTTCCCGTTCCGGAGGGAAAAACCAGAAAAGCGTTTCCTTTAAATTTTCCCCAGAAGTTTTGTTCAACAACAGAAACCCTGTCTTGATCATAATCCATGATCTCGTTGTTGATGTATGCAGGAAGATCATACGCCTGCAAAAGTTTTATTTGAGGAACACTCAAGATAACAAAGATATCGATGAATTCAGCAAGATCCGAAGCGGCGCGGCCAAAAGCGATATTCATGATTTCCTGTAGGAGATCTGTTTCCGCGCTTGTAATTAAATATTTAACATTATCATTTGGCATAATTTACCCACGCGCAGCCAGGGCATCGTCTGCTTCTTTGATGGCTGCAATGATTGATTCTTTGGAAGGAGGTTTTTTGAGTACCGAAAAAGCGCCTAAGTCATGGGCTTTGGCAACCGCCTTGATCTGTACATCAGCCGTCAGAATGATTACCATTGCTTTCGGATCAAACTTGAGAATTTCTTCCAAAGCCTGGAATCCGTTCATCACTGGCATGGTTAAATCCAGGAAAGCAAGATCAGGGGTTAATTCCTTATATTTTTCCACTCCCTGTTGACCATCGGCGGCATCGAACAATTCGTAACCCATGTCTTTAGGAATGCAGCTTTTGATAATTTTAACAGATATGGGTGAATCATCAACAATTAATATCTTTTTGATCATAAACACCTCTTTTCATGATTGTTATCATAAAATAGTTTATCGGGAAAGCATATTTTTGTAAAAAGTGCGATATCGCTTTCTGTAAAGTACATTATAAATATGTCATGTCAAGCATTGCTCATTGTATAAACAGATTTATCCGGTTTTTTCAATAGTATTTCTTATATTAGTTTTTAACTTTTTCTCCCTTGGTTGACATTTCTGAAATCCAAAATACGTGCTCAAGGGATTCAAGAAGCTCCCTTGTAATAAATTAAAAAAAGATAATAATAGCATGAACGGACTATGTTTAATAAAACTATAATATTGACAAAACATGCAAAAAAACTTAATATTTTACAAAGTTGCTGTTTATTTATGGGAATACTCTCTTCATGTCACAAAAATTCTTAACTTTTAACGTTTGATAGGATTATTATTTAAAAATGAACTTAAATCACCTGGCAATATCATTGATTGAACTCAATCCGGAAAATTCTGCCCAGCTGGAAGAATTCAAAAAAAACCTTGAAATCAGTAAAAAGCAGGCTAAAGGGCATCTTAAAAAAGTACTAAGTGAAGCGTGTTCCGAAGTCGATGCACTGTTCGGCCAGAGTCTCGAATTGCGGCAAGCCGGTATCGCTCGACTGGGGGAATTATTAGAAAAGGCCATGATGACTGGCGAGCCCGATGTATCTGATGTGAGACCTAAGCAGCGTCAAGTTGAAACCAAAGAAAAGAAGGAAGCCCCACAAATAACTTTGTCGAATGATTTTGATTCGGATTTGCTCAATGAATTTATTATAGAAAACATGGAATGGGCCGCAATGGCCGAATCAGCCATTTTGGAATGGGAACAAAATCCGAACAACCAGGAATTGCTCAATACCATATTTAGAGGATTTCACACGATCAAAGGAACCTCCGCATTTCTTAATCTTGACTGCGTTAAGGATCTTGCGCACCAGGTTGAATCCATGCTGGCTAAAGTGAGAGATGGATCGGATGTTTTTACGACGGGCTATGCCAACCTGGCCCTTAAATCGCTGGACATGATTAAAACAATTCTTGAACGAATGAAATCATCCGGTCCGGGAAAGCAAATTGAGTTGCCGTGGGGGCACGACGAATTATTAGAATCATTGAAAAACTTCATTTCGGACGCGAAAGAGATCAAGGCTGGCGCCAAAGAAGTAGAAGTCGACGTGATTTCATCGGAATCGGTGGAAGCGCAGGTATCCATGAATAAAACTGAAAAACAGGACGTTGAAGTGTCGTCAGAAAAGACGGTTTCTTCACTGAAAGTTTCTGAATCGGTGGCGGAATCAACGGTCAGAGTCAAAATAGACAGATTGGATAAATTGCTGGATACCGTGGGTGAAATGGTTATCGCCCAAACCATGGTGGGACAGGATGAGTTGGTTGTAAGCGGGAAATATCATGAGCTGAATAAAAAAATATCTCAAGCGGGGAAGTTGGTTCGCGAACTTCATGATCTCAGCATGTTTTTGCGAATGGTTCCGCTGAAGGGTACTTTTCAGAAGATGGTTAGATTGGCCCGCGATCTTGCGCAAAAGAACGGTAAATCCGTTACCTGTGTTACGGAAGGCGACGATATCGAGATAGACCGCAACATGGTTGACATGGTTGCCGATCCTCTGATCCATCTGATTCGCAATGCCGTTGACCACGGTATTGAAACACCCGAAGAACGGCGTCGGGTCGGCAAATCCGAAAACGGACATATTCAGTTAACAGCCGCTCATGCGGAAGGAAGCATCATGTTGACCATCTGGGACGATGGCCGGGGAATGAGCCGCCAGAATATAGTGAATAAGGCGATAGAAAGAGGTTTAATTGAATCAGCCGACCGAATGACTGATCAGGAAGTCTGGCAGATGATATTTCTACCGGGCTTTTCAACGGCCGAAAAGGTAACGGAAATTTCCGGCCGGGGAGTCGGCATGGATGTGGTTCGACAGGCCGTGGAGGATTTGCGTGGCCGGATAGAGGTTCGAACGTCGGAAGGTCAGGGATGTACTTTCATCATGAGAATGCCTCTTACCATGGCGATCACGGACGGAATGATTGTTAAGGTAGGATCTCAAAGATATATTCTGCCGACGGCTAATATTCAAAAAGCAGTCAGACCTCTACCGTCCGATATCCATACGGTAAACCAGCGAGCGGAGATGCTTTCATTCCGTGATGAATTTGTTCCGGTTGTTCGACTGCACCGTTTATTCGATATACCCGATGCGTTAACCGAAATGACGGCCGGCTTGCTGGTCGTGATCGGCGAGGGACAACAGCGGTGCGCTCTCTTTGTGGATGATCTTTTGAGTCAGACACAGGTTGTGACCAAATTGTTGGGCAAGGGATTTAATGAGGTTCCGGGAGTGGCCGGCGGAGCCATCATGGGCGATGGCACGGTAGGTTTAATTCTGGATGCTTCGGGAATAGTCAACATAGCCCGGCAACAAGTGAATACAGCAACATAACAAACAAGGCCATATGAGGAGGAAAAACATGAGTAACGCAACAGCAATAAAAGGGAATCCGTCCGCCAGTGTTGATTCCCGGGCCGGTAAATATCTTACATTTTTCCTTGCCAGTGAGGAATACGGGGTGGAAATTCTGAAAGTGCAGGAAATCATCGGACGGATGCCTATAACGCCTGTGCCGCTGACGTCCAGGTATATCAGGGGTGTGATCAACCTGCGTGGCAAGATTCATCCTATCATGGATTTGAAAATCAAGTTCGGTATGGAAGAAACTGAGATCACCGACGAAACCTGCATTATTGTCATCAAAACATCCAGCTTGATGATGGGTGTCCTTGTGGACAAGGTTTCGGAAGTCGTGAACATTAGTTCCGAGGATATTGAAGATACTCCGTCCTTTGGAGCGGACGTGAACCCTGAATACCTTCTGGGCGTAGGTAAGACCGGCGGACGGGTCCGCCTGCTTCTGGACATTGAAAAAGTGATAAACGCGACTGACATTATTAATATGAAAAAGGCCACCGGTACGGAGAATTAAAAGCCTCAATACAAAATTGAACAAGAGAATACTAAAATAACAAGACAGGGGAAAAAATAATAAAATGCGTATTTGGTTGAAGATTATTCTATTCTGCTTGATTCCAATCATTATTTTTACATTGGCTGTGCTCTTTATTGCCAGTAACCAATTAAAAAAGACAGCCATGATCGTGGCCGACCATGTATTGGAACAGAAACTTTCTTCGGAGATTAAAGCTTTCAGCAATCAAGTAGAAAGAGAATACGGCATATTGAGACTTAAAGACGGTATGTTGGTTGACCAGATAGGAACGCCAATTGTCAATCGTTATGAGGTGGTGGACAAGATATCAGAACAATTTTCCAGCACGGCAACGATTTTCGCCCGCAGCGGCAATGACTTCATAAGGGTGGTGACCACCGTTAAAAAAGCTGACGGCAGTCGCGCTGATGGGACCAATCTGGGCACCGATAGCAAGGCTTACCAAAGTTGTATCAATGGCCGCACTTATATTGGAGAGGCCAACATTCTCAATAAACCATATCTTACCATCTATGAACCTTTGCTCAGTACTGAAGGTGATGTCATTGGTATTCTCTATGCCGGAATTCCGAAAGATCAGATTGTCAGGATGATTAACTCTCTAAGCCAAAATTCAGTCATGTTCATCACATTAACGATGATCGCACTTATTTTCTGTATCATGGGCACAATTTTTATAATCGTTTCCTGGTCGCTGCGTCCGTTGAAAAAAATAGTTCAGGGAGTGCAGCAACTGGGCAGGGGACGTGTTTCCCACAGGCTGGGTATTAAAAGCAGGGACGAGATCGGAGAAGTGGCTAATACCATCGATCAATTTGCCGATTATCTTCAGCAAAACATCGTATCCAATATTCAAAAGATAGCTGACGGCGATATCGATATCAATACCACAGTCATTGACGACAAGGATGAAATTGGCCCATCGTTTAAAAGAATGATTGAACATATGAATGAACTGGGTAATGAAATGACAGTATTAACAAAGTCGGCCATGGAAGGTAAATTAAACGTTCGCGGTAATAAAGAAAATTTAAAAGGTGTCTTTAGATACCTTGTGAATGGAGTCAATAAAACGCTCGATGCTGTGTTGGGTCCGATCCATGAAGCAGCGAATGTGTTGGAAAAGATAGCCGATAAAGATATGACAGCGCGCGTCGGGGGTGATTACAGCGGCGATCATGCCAAAATCAAAGAATTCCTTAATATGGCAGTGGAGAATCTGGACAAGGCTTTACAGCAGGTGGCCATCGGCGCTGATCAGGTGGCATCGGCAAGCGTACAAGTCAGCAACGGCGGACAAGCATTATCTCATGGCGCAAGTGATCAGGCAAGCTCTCTGGAAGAGATTTCCAGCAGTTTACAGCAAATGTCTTCCATGACAAGACAAAATGCACTGAGTGCGAGAGAAGCCAATGGCATAGCTGAAGAAGCTCGCAACAGTGCCGACAGAGGAGTGGAAAGCATGAATCGGATGTCTTCAGCTATCAATCGTATTAAATCCTCCTCCGATGCCACGGCTAAGATAGTCAAAACGATAGACGAGATAGCCTTTCAGACCAACCTTCTGGCACTCAATGCCGCCGTGGAGGCCGCCCGCGCCGGAGATGCCGGTAAAGGTTTCGCAGTCGTAGCTGAGGAAGTGAGGAATCTGGCGATGCGGAGCGCTGAGGCAGCCAAGAATACGGCCAACCTGATAGAACAAGCGGTCAGAAACTCGGACGATGGTGTGAATATCAATTCTGAAGTTTTAAAAAACTTCCAGGAAATTACGGATAAGATCAACAAAGTAAGCCAAGTCGTGGCGGAAATAGCGATGGCCTCGGATCAACAGGACGAAGGAATCAGCGAGGTCAACAAAGCGGTGGAGCGAATGAATACAATGACTCAGCAGAATGCGGCCAATGCCGAGGAATCGGCTAGCGCTGCTGAGGAAATGTCTTCGCAGTCCGAAGAAATGAGGAGCATGGTCGCCGGTTTCAAGCTGACCGGAACCTTTGATTTTAATCAAGCTTTGCCGGCCGGCAGACCATCCGGGCATAAGCTGTCGGATTTATCCACAGAAAAAAAAGGCAGTAAAGCCATATCCGGATTTTATCCTGATCCCCGCAAGGTGATACCGTTGGATGAAAAAGACCATGAAGATTTGAGGAATTTTTGAAAATAGAGGAAAAGCACAATCACAAAATAAAAAGTGAATGCCTGATGGAAAAAATTGAAACTTAAAAAGACAAGCATATATAAAAAATAAACTGAAAATAGATAATAAGGAGTTTTAGCATGCTTATTAATAATATTAAAGTTGGTTACAAACTTGTCGGGAGCATTGTACTGGTCTGTTTAATGGCGACAGGGGTCATTCTGTATGGTGCAAAACTAAGAATTGAATTATTGCATAAGATGGATTCGGTGCACGGCAAATATGAATATGAAATCCAGAAAATTGGAGATATAAAGGCCGGCCTCGAAAAAATGCGGGGAGACACCTACCGGTATATTTATGTGCCAGCCGATCGGCAGAAAATGGCTCGGAATGTGAACGAGATTATGGGTTCCATCGATGAGTCTATGCAGGCTTATAAGAATAGAAATATAGACGCTGAAGAAAAAAAGATAGTTACTGAATTCGACGTTGCCTGGTCGGAGATGCAGCGCGGATACAAGGAAGTCATGACGATGGCATCGGAGGGTAAAAATAATGAAGTTGCCCTGCTTTTGGGCGCCGGAAGCTACGTGGTTCAATCCGGAGATAAAACTTTAGCCGCAATCCTTAATCTAAATGAATACATAAACACAAAGAATAAGGCAATGATTAAGGAAAATATGAAATCGTCCGGAGGTTTATCGGGTGCCATGATAATATTATCAGGTATAGCGATAGGATTGATTATCGTCTTGGTAATATTACTAGGTATATCAATCACCCGGCCGTTGAAGAAGGGCGTGGTAATGATGCAGGAGCTAAGGAAAGGCCACCTTTCCAACCGTCTGGGTATTAAGCGCAAGGACGAAATCGGAGTATTGGCGAATGCCATGGATCAGTTTGCCGATCATCTTCAGAAGAATGTTGTATTCAATATGCAGCAGATATCCGATGGCGATATCAATGTTCAGTCGGCCATCATGGATGAAAAAGATGAAATTGGTCCTGCTCTGAAAAAAATGGTGGAAACTATCAATAACCTGGTCGTTGAAATGAACCTTCTGACCAAGTCAGCCATGGAAGGCAAACTCGACGTACGCGGTAACGCAGATGCATTCAGGGGTGCTTATCAGGACATCATTCAAGGCGTGAATCGTACATTGGACGAAATAACTAGTCCAATCAACGAAGCATCTAAAGCTCTGGAATATATGTCTGCCAAGGATATGACCGCTCGGATGACCGGTGATTACAAGGGCGATTTTGCCAAGATTAAGGAATCACTGAACATGGCTGTGGAAAATCTGGACAAGGCTCTGCAGCAGGTGGCGATTGGCGCGGATCAGGTGGCCTCGGCAAGCGTTCAGGTGAGCACGGGGGGGCAGTCGTTATCACAAGGAGCCAGTGAACAGGCCAGTTCTCTGGAAGAAGTATCGAGTAGCCTGCAGGAAATGTCATCCATGACCAAGCAAAATGCTCTGAACGCTAGAGAAGCAAATGGCGTGGCCGAAGCAGCCCGTGGCAGCGCCCAGAAGGGAGTGGAAAGCATGAATCGGATGTCGCAGGCTATTAACCAGATCAAATCATCTTCTGATGCGACAGCCAAGATCGTGAAGACGATTGATGAAATTGCATTCCAGACGAATCTTTTGGCGCTGAATGCTGCAGTGGAAGCGGCCCGTGCCGGAGATGCCGGGAAAGGCTTTGCAGTGGTAGCCGAAGAGGTAAGGAATTTGGCAATGCGCAGTGCTGAAGCGGCCAAAAACACGGCCAGTCTTATTGAAGAAGCGGTTAAAAATTCGGAGAACGGTGTTGTGATCAACGCTGAGGTTTTAGCAAACTTTCAGGAAATAACCGAGCGCATTAATAAAGTCAGTCAGGTGGTCGCGGAGATTGCGGCGGCATCGGATCAGCAGGATCAGGGCATCAGCCAGGTCAACAAGGCGGTGGAGCAGATGAACCAGCTGACTCAGCAGAATGCGGCCAATGCCGAGGAATCGGCGAGCGCTGCCGAAGAAATGTCTTCACAGTCCGAACAGATGCGGAGCATGGTGGCCGGATTCAAACTTACCGGGTCAGGACATTTTATGCAAGGCGGCCGTATTGCAAACGAAGCAATAGAACAGTAACAGCACACGTTACAGGGAGGAAACGATATGAAATTAGGTGTAAAGCTTGTAGGAATTTTTGCGTTTATCTTTGTGTTTGTAACGGCGATGATGCTTTCGGGAGCAGCGGTAAGAATGAAAGCGTTGCGTATGCTGGATATGAATTATCGCCACTACGTAGATGATATTAAAGATTTTGGAAATCTGAAGACCAACCTGGACAACATGGGCAAGGATCTTTATGCTTATGTTTCGGTACCTTCCACACGCAGTCATACCCGGGCAAGTATTAAAGAGGCAGCAGATTCCATTATTCAAATTATAGAAGCCAGCAAGGTTAAAACATTGGATACGGAAGAAGGCAAGCTCTTCTCCGAATTCGATACCGCCTGGCCGGAAATGCAGCGTGGTTATGAAGCTGTGATAAAGGCGGTGGATGAAGGGAAAAATGAGGAAGTTGCAAGCCTGTTGGCTGATAAAAGTTATTTGAGCGAAGCGAGCAAGAAAACCTTTGCGGCGGTTAAAGGTCTTACTGATTACAGTATCGGCAAGAATGAAGCGAATATCAAGCAATACGTCAAAGGACGAGGAGGCTGGTCCGGCATCCTGTGGTTATTTTCAGCCTTTGGCGCTATGATGTTAATAGGTTTGGGGACAATCGTGCACAAAAATGTCACCAATCCCATTAAGAAAATAGTAATGATGATGCAGGATATTGAGAAAGGGCATCTTTCCAAAAGATTAAAAATGAACAGGAAGGATGAACTGGGCAGCTTAAGCAGATCCATTGATAAGTTTGCGGAAAACATTCAGAAAAACATCGTGTACAGCATGCAGCAGATATCAGAAGGTAATATGGATGTAAAGCCCTCTATAACGGATGACAAGGATGAGATTGGACCGGCGCTGAATAAGATGATTAATGCCATAAGCCTGATGAGCAATGATATAGAAAAGTGTTTTCATGTCGCACTGGATGGCAATCTTCAAAACAGAGCAGATGCAACACCTTACCAGGGAACATATCAAAAAATCATTCAGGGATTTAACGATACACTGGATGCAGTAATGCGTCCGATAAACGAAGCAGCCATAACGCTGAGGAAAGTCGCGGACAAGGATATGACAGCCCGAATGCTGGGGGATTACAAAGGGGACCATGCCAGAATTAAAGAGTCCATTAATATGGTTGTTGAGAATCTGGATAAGGCTTTGCAGCAGGTGGCCATCGGCGCGGATCAGGTGGCATCGGCAAGCTTACAGGTAAGCACGGGTGGACAATCCCTGTCGCAGGGAGCCAGTGAACAGGCCAGTTCTCTGGAGGAAATTTCCAGCTCTCTGCAGGAAATGTCATCCATGACCAAGCAAAACGCTCTCAACGCCCGAGAAGCGAATGGCGTAGCGATGGCAGCCAGTGAAAGCGCTCAAAAAGGAGTGGAGAGTATGAGCCGGATGTCCTCGGCGATCAATCAGATCAAATCATCATCCGACGCCACCGCCAAGATCGTCAAGACCATTGATGAAATAGCCTTTCAGACCAATCTTTTGGCCCTCAATGCCGCCGTGGAAGCCGCCCGTGCCGGAGATGCAGGTAAGGGTTTTGCGGTCGTAGCCGAGGAAGTCAGAAATTTGGCAATGCGCAGCGCTGAGGCGGCCAAGAACACGGCCAATCTGATAGAAGAAGCCGTCAGGAATTCGGAGAATGGCGTATCAATCAATTCTGAAGTTTTGAAGAATTTCCAGGAGATTACAGAGAAGATCAACAAGGTCAGTCAGGTCGTGGCAGAAATTGCGGCGGCATCCGATCAGCAGGATCAGGGAATTACGCAGGTAAACAAGGCTGTAGAGCAGATGAATCTCTTGACACAGCAAAACGCGGCCAATGCCGAGGAATCGGCGAGCGCTGCCGAGGAGATGTCTTCACAGTCTGAAGAAATGCGCAGCATGGTGGCCGGTTTCAAATTAACAGGATCCGGAGATTTTACCAAAACGCTGGGCACAGGAAGTCAAACCGTGCAAATGATGCAGAACTTGCCCGCAGGGAAGAAAGGCGGCAAAGCCATATCCGGTCTTCATCCCGATCCCCGCAAAGTGATACCCTTGGATGAAAAAGATCATGACGTTTTACAGAAGTTTTAATGAGACCCAAATTTCAGAAACGAAGAGCACTGAAATTTGATGGTCGTAATGAGACTCAAAATTCAGGAACATAGTGAACTGAATTTTGTAAGGCGAATTATCCAATCCTCGATTTATCGGGATTGGGAATTATCCCCGAGGCGAATAACCTAAAGGTCACTATAGGCCGAGTGGGATAAATGTGGGTCTACTTAAACGGATTTGAGAACAATTTATAAAATAATTAGCTGTAAATAGAAAAAAGATACGATAAAAATATTATGGATTCAGATGTAAATAATGTTTCGACGGATTATTATTCTTTAAAACTTTCGTCGCATCAGTTTGATAAAATCAGCAGACTCGTTTATCAAATTTCCGGGATAGATCTTCATGAAGGGAAGGAAGAACTGGTCAAAGCAAGGCTCATGAAGCGTCTCAGACAATTGAAGATTTATGATTTCAATCAATATCTCAAGTATATAGCCCATGATAAAAGCGGAGTGGAAATTGGCGCCATGGTGGACATATTGACCACCAATAAGACCAATTTTTTCAGAGAACCCGAGCATCTTGATTTTTTAAAACATGAGATCATTCCCCATTGGGGAAAGGGTCAGGTTAGAATCTGGAGCGCCGGGTGCTCTTCGGGTGAAGAACCTTACTCCATCGCGATTGTTTTAAATGAATCTATTTCTGATATCATGCATCGAGATGTTAAAATTCTGGCTACCGATATTTCGGACAGAATGATGGAGAAAGCTCGTCAGGGTCTTTATGATGAAGAAAGTTTAAAAGAAATATCGCCTCATTTGAAACTTAAATATTTTCATAAGACGGTGGTCGGCGCAGGACATAAATATAAAATTAATCCCCGATTGCAGACCATGATCAGTTTTGCCAAGCTTAATCTCATGGAGAACTGGCCGATGAGAGGGCCGTTTGATGTGATCTTCTGTCGCAACGTCATGATTTACTTCGACAGACCGACACAAGAAAATCTGGTTAAAAGATTTTGGCATATGTTGAGAGAAGGTGGTTACCTTTTGGTAGGTCATTCAGAGAGCTTAAGCTTTCTTGCCCATGAATATCGCTATCTGATGCCTGCCGTATATCAAAAGATAAGACCGGCGCTTAAAGTGCATAAGAAGCATATCGAGTCAAAAGGGAAGTAGTGGTTTATGGTTTACACAGTAGGGGTGGCTGATCTCAAGATATCCGAAGATGTTGAAGACTTATTAATAACCTATGCTTTGGGCAGTTGCCTGGGAATAACGGTTTATGACTTCAGAACAAAGAGGGCGGCATTGCTTCACTGCATGTTGCCGGATTCCAGTATGGACAAAAAAAAGGCGGAAGGAAACCCCTGTCTATATGTGGATAGTGGAATGAAACTGATGCTGGACAGTTTTTATCGCAAGGGTTCCCGTAAACATGACCTTGTGATTCGAGTGGCCGGAGGCTCGAGTTCAAAAGTGAATGAGGAAGAAGACTTTTTTAAAATCGGCCGCCGCAATTTTGTAAGCCTCCGAAAATATTTATGGGATGAAGGACTGTTGCTTAAGTCTTATGATGTAGGCGGATACAGCTCTCGCACCGTTACTTTAGAGGTCGAAAGTGGAAAGATGATGATTAAATCACATGGCTTTCTGAGAGAGCTGTAAGGTTGACATTTTGAGTGAACAAAACAAACAAAAAATAAAACAGGAGATAAAATATGGGCTTAAATATTCTTGTGGTTGATGATAGCTCCGTAATGCGTTCCATCATCATTAAAACACTGAAAATGACAGGCCTACCGTTGGGCGATATCTGGCAGGCAGAAAACGGAGAGGAGGGCCTGAAATTATTAGGTGAAAAATGGATCGATCTCGCCATGGTGGATATACACATGCCGGTTATGGATGGAGAAGAAATGATCAATCACCTGAGAGATAACGAACAGTATGCGAGTCTTCCAGTGATTGTCATCAGTTCGGAAAGTGATCCCCATAAGATAGAAATGATACACAAAAAAGGGGCCACCTTTATCCACAAGCCCTTTAAACCGGAAACGTTAAAAGAAGTTATGATTGCTATTACGGGGGTGAGTAATGAAAAAGAAGATTGAGGCCGTTTTGGAAGAAGCATCGATTAAAACGTTTGAGGACATCTGCTTTATGTATCTTGAACCAGAGCTAAAAGATTCACAGAAAAATTTAGATCTGGAGGCTATGACTGAAGTTAAATTTCGGGGTGATTTTTCCGGTAAACTGATCATTGAGAGCAGAGGAGATTTGGTGTCTGCTGTTGCCGCTAATATGTTGAGTAATGACCATCCCAGTGCTAAGCAGAAAAAGGACGCCTTGGGAGAAGTTGCCAATATCATATGCGGGAATATCGTTCCCTCGTTGGGCAGGAGAAAAGGAAAAGGAAATAAAATTGAAAGCCCCGTATTTTTGACTAAAGATGAGTTGGCGAAAGAAGAAAAGGGGAAGCCTTTGGCTGAAGTTACCTTGAATTTTAATCAGGGAAGAGCTGACATCAAGCTTTTTGTAGATAATGATAATCGGGAGAAGGAGATAACAGATTGATTAAAGTTCTGGTTGTAGACGATTCCGCTCTGGTTCGCAAAGTGCTGACGGAAGAACTATCCCGCTACAGCGATATCGAGGTGGTAGGAGGGGCTATTGATCCGTACGTCGCGCGAGACAAAATTGTCCGGCTAAAGCCTGATGTCATCACTCTGGACATTGAAATGCCCCGGATGGATGGCCTGTCATTTTTGTCCAAATTAATGAAATTTTATCCGATGCCGGTCGTGGTCGTCAGTTCTTTAACTCCTCAAAACAGTCAAAACGCAATTAAAGCATTGGAACTGGGGGCCGTGGAAGTCATTTGCAAACCGGGATCCAGTTTGTCCACGACGGATATTTCCAAACGATTGGTTGACGCTATTCGCGCGGCAGCTCGCGCGAAAATAGCCGGAAGAACATCGTCGGTTGAGCCGGCGGAGAAAGAAAGCAGTCCCGCATATAAGATTCAACTGAAAACCACTCATAAGGTAATCGCCATTGGCGCTTCCACAGGAGGAACAATAGCCATAGAGAATATTCTGACCAGGATGCCCATGAATATTCCCGGTATTTTGGTTGTACAGCATATGCCGGAATATTTTACGGCCAGTTTTGCTGAACGATTGAATACGCTATGCAAAATTGAAGTGCGGGAGGCTAGGGACGGCGATACCGCTGGTCCCGGGCTGGCCCTCATAGCCCCCGGCGGGCATCACATGCTTTTGGAGCGAAGCGGAGCTTTTTACAATGTCAGAATCAAAGGAGGTCCCATGGTGCATCATCAAAAGCCCAGCGTCGATGTCCTTTTTCATTCCGTGGCTAAAAATGCCGGGGGAAATGCCATGGGGATATTGCTGACCGGTATGGGCGCGGATGGCGCCGACGGTCTTCTGGCGATGAAGCAAAATAAAGCTTATACGATTGCCCAGGATGAGGCAACTTCCGTCGTTTATGGAATGCCCGGTGAGGCGGTTCAGTTGGGCGCCGCCTGTGATGTGTTGCCGCTGGATGAAATTCCTAAACGAGTCATCAAGCGATTGTCCGGGGAAGAAAAAAGCAAAGAATAGACAGGCAATATCAGAAAAAAATACTTTCCTTGGAATTAATCAATTTGAGAGATCATGATTCAATTTTTTAAATCATGTTCCAGCCACTTGTTCAGTAGTTTTGTTTCCTTCTCTTTCCATTGCGGTGAAAACCGGATTTCTAAAAAAGATTCGTAAAGGCTGTCAATGGTTTTAACCGCGTTTTCGATGAGGTAAATGCGCTCCAGGAGGCTTCCCGACGGATCTTCAGGCGTGTCCTGCCAGTCGGCAGTGGGCAGTTTCAGGGATTGAAAATGAAAAGCATCGGCCTTGAGCGTACATTCCCACTCGTTTTTATCGTGGATCAGTTTAATGCCCGCTTCCTTGACTTTTTTCCCCTGGCGGATGGCTTCCTTGCCTTCCTTGAGTTCGGCATGAAGTCCGTGGCAGACAACGCCCTGAGAGTATTCGCCTTCACCGGCTTCCAGAGATATTCTTTTGAGAAAATGGAGTTCGATTTCTTCTTTGTTGGTTAATTTTATTCTGCCATTGCGTTCCTCTGATTTGAACCAAAGCCAGGTTAAAAATTCGCGTCCTATAAGAGAAGCGGTTTCTATCGATTCGGGATTTTTTGTTATCAGATCGTTTCCCTGCGGTGAAAAACGTTTCAGGGTCAGCGAAAAAGTCTTTTTAAATAAATCAGCAAAATCATCACAAACCGTGTCGGAAAGTGAAGAAAAATAAAGTGTGTTTTTACTGACCGACCAGCAGACATCGTAAAAGGAAGGTATGGCGTCAATTTTTGCCAGCAGTTCCAACTTAACCTTGTCTTTCATGCTTTCGGCCGCCTGTTTGTTAAGTCTGCTTTTGCCGTTTTCGGCAAGAAAGTGTCTTTCCGCTTCCATGAGTTTTATTTTCAAAAGTTTTGAGGGAATCACCTTACGGTCAATCCGCAGAGAAAAAACGAGATAATCACCCAGGGCGTAATTGGCTTTTTCAAAATTGGTATCCAATATATCGGTCAGTGAAACCCATCCCATCCTTTTCTCCTCCGTTGTTTTGGGAGACTCTTTAAAGGAATTGGCCTTAATGCGACTGTTGATGAAATTTAGAAAGGCTTGCGGTAACTGTCCTTCCACATGAAAACGCGAAAAAGTAAAACTGCCTTTTAATAAGCCCATTTTAAACACCTCATTTTGGTTGCAGGCTATATTATAGCGGTTCAAATGTGTCAAGTTTATGTTGTGTGCTTTATCTAAAGTTGAATTATTTTATAAATGTATCCCTGAAATATTTATCCGTGGACAGAGAATTTTTTTTGTGTTAGTGACCTTCATACTCTGAGGTTTATGTTCATCGCGCAGCCTGCGACTTTGTTGTAATTCGCTGTGGGTCGCGTTGTTATGTGGCACGTTTTCATTCCTGTCGGAGGTGTTGACGCTGAAAATAAAAAAAATAGGCATCACTGCCAATATTGAAAAAGAAAAAATTGCCGATCACGTCAGGTCATTAAAAAAATGGCTGGAAGACAAGGGTGTCAAAGTGTTTCTGGAAATGGAAATTTCCAGAAAAATTGCACACAGCAACGGGTGGAAATGGAATGAACTGGCGCGAAACGCTGAAATGGTTGTAACGCTGGGCGGAGACGGCACGATGCTCCGTACGGCGCGTCATTTGGCCGGTCACCGGGTTCCCATTTTGGGCATCAATATGGGTAATTTTGGTTATCTTACCGAAGTTAATCTTAATGAGATACATTCGACTTTGGAATTGATGATTCAGGGAAAATTCCGTACGGAAAAAAGAATGATGCTGGATGTTGCCGTTAAGCACGGGAAAACCATTTCTCATGTTGGCAGTGTTTTAAATGATGTGGTTATTAATCGCGGTGATTTGTCGCGGATGAACGAACTGGAAGTGGAAGTCAACGGCGCGTATCTGACAACCTACAAAGGAGACGGTCTTATCGTTTCCACACCGACAGGTTCAACCGCTTATTCACTTTCCGCGGGGGGGCCCATCATCTTTCCGGGGAAAGATTTAATTATTATCAATCCCATTTGTCCCCACACCCTGACAAATCGCCCGATCATTTTTTCCGACGATGCTAATTTGAAAATAACGCTCTGGTCCAAGGATAGAGGCGCCATGCTGACTTTGGATGGACAACGGTCTCACAAAATAAAATCAGGTGATGCCGTGATGGTGAAAAGATCGAGACATCCCATCATGCTGGTGCTTTCTCCATATCGCAGCTATGCGGAAATCCTGCGTTCCAAGCTCGGTTGGGGCGATTTACCTCCGGGAGCTAAAAAAAGGAAAAATGCTAAATGAACTGAGCATTAAAAACTTTGCTATTATTGATGAACTTCACGTTTCTTTTGGTGAAGGGCTGAATGTTATTTCCGGCGAAACGGGCGCCGGCAAGTCAATTATTATCGGCGCGGTCAGTCTGCTTCTGGGAGACCGGGCGACAACGGATATGATCAGAACCCAGGCCGACACGGCAACCGTCGAAGCCGTCTTTGATGTTTCATCCAACAAACCTCTGCGAAACAAAATGACAGATATGGGTTTCCCCGATTCGGAAGAATTGATCATCCGACGGGTCATCTCTCATTCCGGAAAGAACAGATCCTTTATTAACGGCCAGGCGGCGACGTTGATGAATCTATCAGCCGTCAGCGAACGACTGATCAATATTTGCGGACAGCACGAACATCAGGTGATTCTCGATGCGGAAAATCATATTGACATTCTGGATGAATTTGGCGGCTGTCTTTCGGACAGGGCAGCATATGAGACGATTTATGATCAATATCAGCAAATCAGGGCTCAGATTGAAAAATTGCAGGAGGTGAGCAAAAGCCGAGAAGAAAAAACCGATTTGTATAAGTTTCAATTAAAAGAAATGAACGATATTAATCCTCAGCCGGCGGAAGATACAACCCTGATGGATGAAAAAAAAGTTCTGGTCAACACGCAGAAGCTGACCGATTGCGCCAGTCATTCATATGATTTACTCTATGGCGATAAGGATTGTGTAGTCGTTAAACTGAAGGATGCTCAGAATCAGATAAAAGAAATAAAAAAAATAGATGCCGGCTTGAAAATCGACGATGCTGATATCGAGAGTAGTATGGTTATGCTTCAAGAGGTGGTATTGACTCTGCGTGATTACAGCAAGAATCTTTTTTTTGATTCAGACAGACTTATGGAAATCGATGAGAGGCTGGATGTATTGAACCGTCTCAAACGAAAACACGGCGGTTCCCTGGAGACCGTTTTGCGTAAAAGACAAGAAATTGAAGAAGCCCTGAAAACCGTGTCATCTTTGGAAGAGGAATGGGAATACCTGAACAAAGAGGAAGGGAACGTTAGAGAAAAGATGCTGGAGGGCGCCCTGGTGCTTTCCCGGAAAAGAAAACAGACGGCTCAGAAATTACAGGAAGCGGTGGACAAAGAAATTAACGCACTGAACATGCCGTACGCTTCTTTTCGTGTTAATATGAAACAAAACGCCGACGATGCTTCCGAATCCTTCGGGCCGAAAGGAATCGATGAAGTCGAATTTTACTTTTCCGCCAATAAAGGCGAGGATGCAAAACCGTTGAATAAAGTTGCTTCAGGCGGCGAGCTTTCTCGAATCATTCTGGCTATGAAGAATGTTTTGTCGCGCACCGGTTCGGTTTCATCCATTGTTTTTGATGAAGTGGACAACGGCATCGGGGGGGCTGTTGCAGAAATCGTCGGCCGAAAATTAAAAGCAGTTTCCACAAATCATCAGGTGATTTGCATCACCCATTTACCGCAGATCGCCTGTTTCGGAGATAAACATATGTTCGTTGCCAAAAAGGTTGTCAAAGGCCGAACGATTACGTCCGTGAATGAACTTGACAATGAAGAAAAAATCGAGGAAATAAGCAGAATGCTCGGCGGCGTTCATGTGACCCAAAAAACGCGAGAGCACGCCCGTGAAATGCTTGCGAGCGCGAGGTCACACAAATAAATTAAATATGGAGAATAGATGCTGAGAAAAGCGCGAATTGATGATGTAAAAACCATCCACCGCCTGATCAATTTATCATCGGGAAAAGGTGAAATGCTGCCGCGCTCTCTGATGGATATTTATAATTCTCTGCGAGATTTTTTTGTTTATTATGATGAGGATGAATCCAACATTACAGGCATTTGCGCGATGAACATCATCTGGGAAAATCTGGCGGAAATTCGTTCTCTTTATGTGGCTGAAAACCATCGGGGAAAGGGTGTGGGCCGGAAACTTGTGGAAGCCTGCATTTCCGAAGCGATCACCCTCCGCCTTTTTAAAATATTCACCCTGACTTATAAAAAGGAATTTTTTGCCAAATTAGGTTTCAAAGAAACTGATAAGAATTTATTGCCGGAAAAAATCTGGTCGGATTGTTTCCGCTGTTCCAAATATCCCGATTATTGCGATGAAACGGCGATGATTGTGGAGCTATGAAATACTTTCTGAAATTATTTATTTTAATCATTATGGTTATTTTCTTTTGCGGATGTCTGTGTGCTGTTCGGGAATCTTCCGTAAAACCTCTGAAATCATTTGTAGAAATTGATGCTTCAGATATGGATTTTGCCGATGATCTTGATCCTGAATCTCTGAAGTTGGCGATTGATCGAAGCATTAATTTTTATGAAAAAGCCGGACGCAATAAAGTTTATCGTATCGATGACCGGGAGATTAGCGCGCAGTATTTAAAAGAAACGCTGTTGGCTTTTCGTGATATTCTGAGTAAGGATGATGATCAAGATAATATAAGAAAAAAAATATCCGAATCCTTCAATGTTTTTCAGGCCGCCGGTTCTGATGATGAAGGTGGGGTGCTTTTTACCGGATATTATGAGCCCCTGCTGGAAGGTTCTCTTGAACGGACCGATAAATACAAATATCCTATTTATCAGGTACCGCCCGATTTAGTCATCAGGGAAAACCAGATCGGACGGATGGCGGATGATGAATTTGTGCCGTATTATACCCGACGTGAGATTGATATCGAAGGGGTGCTGCGGGAGAAAAATCTGGAACTTGTCTGGGTATCCAATGCACTGGATTTGTTTTCTCTGCATATCCAGGGTTCCGGCAAAGTTCAACTGGAAGATGGGACCGTTTTGACAGTCGGTTTTGCGCAAACCAACGGTCGGCCTTTCCGCAGTGTTACCAAATTTATGCTGGAGGAAGGCCGGATACAGACGAAGGAAGCTTCTTATCGGCACGAGTTTCTGAGAGGCAAAAGCGATCAGGAAATCTATGACGTTTTAAGCCACAACGAAAGATACACATTCTTTCGCTTGCTGGAAAACGATCCCATAGGCTCTTTGGGCGAAGCGGTGACCCCGGACAGGTCCATCGCAACCGACCCTGATTTTTTTCCGGAAGGGGCGCTGGCTTTTATCCGTTTGAGTAAACCGGTGTTCGATACGGAAGACAACATAAAAGAGAGAATAAATTTTTCGCGCTTTGTCCTGAGTCAGGATAAAGGCGCTGCCATCAAAGGTCCTGGCAGAGTGGATATCTTCTGCGGCTTTGGTAAAAAAGCCGAATGTACTGCCGGGACGCTTAAAGAGGAGGGAGAGTTATATTTGCTGCTGAAAAAATAATTCGTATGGATTCATTATTTTACGTTCAATGCTCGATCAGTATAAATTCATTTTCTTAATCGTCTATGTAAAACAGTATTGAATAATTTCCCCCTGTAAGTTTATTGTGAGACTCAAATTTAATGAGTCCCAAGCTTCAGAAGCGAATAACCTAAATACCCTAAAGGGCACCATGGGGTCACTATAGGCCGAGCGGGATAAATGTAGGTCTAATCCATAAAAAATTTTATTTTGAACGAGCATTATAAAAAATTGACATATGCAAAAAGGTTGCATATACTCTTTCGCATTCAAGTGAGATGATGATCAAGTCTCCGTTTCTTCTGTCAGAACAGGCTTTTAGATTGACGCTTGAGAAACAAGATTTGAAAAGAAAGTATTATATTGTCTGATGCAAAGTTTTCAGCGGGGAATGTTTCCTCGTGAAGAGATTTTTTTTCAAGAACGCTTGTTTTTTGATTGGCTGTAAAAAGGAAGTATAATTTCAGGGGTAAAAAGGTTATGGAAAGACTTCCGAAGAAATTCATCCCATTCACTACAATAGTCATTCTTACCTATATTACCGGATGCATCAAGTGGCATCCAGGCTGGGAAATGTCTCCCAGCATGGATGCGCAGGGTGACGCAAATGTGATTTTTGAACAAACAAAAAAGCTTGAGAATGATGCGGACACCAAAGAGAAACTTCAGGAACTCATAGCGGTTTATGAATCAGCGTCGCAGCGGAAACCGGTCAACCGAACGATTCTGGAGAGTCTTGCGCGAAACTGCTTTTTGATGGCATACGGATATAGCCGTAATGTGGATGAAAAGTCACATTACTACGTAAAATCGATTCAATATGCCGAACAGGCGTTGTGTCTAAACAAAGATTTCGAGGCCAAGGTGGACAGCGGTGCGAAACTCTGGGAATCGCTAAGTGTATTGACGCGAAATGATATGTATGCCCTGATGAGTTGGTATTTTTCAGCGGGCAGTTACTGGAAAGAATGTTTCAATGTTTTGGAGCGGTTAATGAATGTTATCTGGGTACAACGATTTCAAAAGGTCATCGGGCGAATGATGGCAATAGACCCGACATATCTGCATGGTATGCCTTATTATCTATGGGCAAGCTTTTACAGCGGAGCTCCTTCGTTTGCCGGAGGAGATTTAAAGAAGGCAGAGGCCATGTTTAAGAAGGCGATTGAATTAGGCCCCATGATGCTCAACTACCGGAGGACCCGCGCGCTTCTTTTGTACACAAAAACCGGCGATCGTGAAGCATTTGTCCGCGATATGGAGTGGATCCTTGCTCGGGATCCGCACAAAGCACCGTTGGGCTATCCGTTGAATGTATTTGTTCAGCGCGACGCTAAAGATGGCCTGGCAAATGTTGACCGGTATTTTAAATGAAGCATTTGAATTGCGTATTTTTAAATTATCAATCATGCTGAGCTGGAAAATGTAGCAAGAATAAGAAAGGAGATTCTGCCGATGCCTAAAATTGTTGATCATAATAACTATCGACAGGAGTTATTGGAAAAGAGTTTAAATTTATTTACCCGTAAAGGTTACAGCAATGTCAACATGAAGGAGATTGCCACTGAAATTGGTGTATCCACGGGAACGCTCTACCATTATTTCCCATCCAAAGTAAATATACTCGCGGAGATGATGGCCTGGATTGCTGACAAAAACATCAGTGACTTTTATCGCCGGAGCAAATCGGTCGAGAGTATTCGTAACCGGTTTGACATGGTTACCGAATGGATTAAAGAAAACGGCGAATTTTATGAAAAAACCTTGCTTCTCGCATTTGACTTTTACCGGAATTCAAATATCCAGCAATATAAGGAAGTCTATGCCTTTTTTTCTGACCTCTACACGGACGCCTGGTCCGAGAGGATGAACATTTCCCCGCAGTTTGCCCGTTTCATTTTCATATTTCTTATCGGACTTTCTTTTCATTCCCTGGCCTTTGATGAACGTAGCGCATTTAATAGTCAAATAGATTTTCTGGATAAACTGATAAAGCCTCTGGTTGTTGATGGATCAGAAGATTTGGAAAAGACCGCAAAAAAAATCAAAGAAATTACGCGATCTATTATATTGAAAAAGAACATTTCAACCCGGTTGATAACTGTAAAGAAAAACACAAAAATCAGGACGAAAAAAGTTGTCACTGAACGAAAAAGCAGCGAGCTGAAAAGGAAACGGAATCATAATGGATAATGAATATACAAAGGGCGATTTGATATGTTTTTTCAGATAAAACATTTAAAAGTAAATTATCAGAAATTCAGTGTATGGGATGCATTCATTTTCATGACTAATCGGGGAGATGGTAACTGTGAAATCGCGCTTTGAGAGTTTGGGCCTTTATGTGCCGGAAAAGGAAGTAACCACCGCGGAATTGACGGATCGTCTGAAAAACGAGAAGAACTTAACCATTGCACTGGAAGAAATCACCGGCATCAGAAAACGCAGATGGCGTTCGGAAGAAGAAACCAGCCATTCGATCGCTATGAATGCCGCCCTCGATTGCTTGAGGAATTCGCGGTATCAAGCGCGGGATCTGGATATGGTAATCAGCTCCTCGATATCCCGCACGATGAAGCCGGCCACGTATTACATGGATCCGGCCATGAGCGTATTCATTAAAAAAGAGCTGGGGGCATGCAATGCCGGCAATTTTGACATTAATAATGCCTGTGCCGGTATGATGACCGGCGCTTATCTGCTTAACGCGATGATCAGAACGGGTGTGGTCAAAAACGGCATGGTGGTTAGCGGCGAAGCGATTACGCCCATCGCTGAAACCGCCTTGCACGAGATCAACGATTATTGCGATGGTCAGTTTGCTTCCCTTACCGTCGGTGATGCGGGAGCGGCTTTTATCATGGATGCCGCCGTTGATGACAATGAAGGCATTGACTATATTGAACTTATGACCATTGCCGACTACGCGCACCTATGCATTGGCAGGCCGAGTGAGGTATCCGGGAAACCGTGCATGGTGGCCAAACCCAAGGAAATGCACGAATCACTCGGCGACGCTTCCCGTTTCCTCGAAAACAACCTAAAAAAGCACAAGACACATTTGGACAATTACGATTATATCATTACCCACCAGGTTACGGAAAAATTGGTCAAATTATATCTTAAAGAATTTGGCGCTGTTAACGACATGAAACATTTGCCCACGCTGATGAGCGTCCAGGATTACGGCAATACGGCGACCACAACCCTGTTTCTGGTGCTGTATAATGGTTTGAAACAAAAAAAAATCAAGAAGGGTGACAAAATTTTATTGATTGCTTTGGCTTCGGGGGCGTGCTTCGGTCATCTTTCTTTTACGATTGGTGGTTTGGAGGTTTAGAGTGGGAGCGGTAATTAAATCCACCGCGATTTGTCTGGATCAAGATACGCATAGCATTGTCGAACTTGCCGCGCGGGCCGCGGAAGATTGTATCAGAGAATCCGGCAAGGAAAAGAAAGGAATCAACCTGATGATCAATGTCGGCATTTTCAGGGACAAAAATATCATGGAGCCGGCCATGGTCACATTGATTCAACAGCGTATGGGGGTCAATTTAACGTTGGAAGATCCTCGTTATCATACTTTTGCCTTTGACATGCTTAATGGCTCGGGTGGCATGTTGAATGCGGCTCAGGCCGCGGATGCTCTATTGGCCAATGGTGATGCGCAGTGCGCCCTAATCCTGGGAGGTGACGTGCATCCTTCCAGAACCAAAATGAAAAATTTTCCCTATAACGCCGTCGGTGCGGCTATGCTTCTGGAGTGGTCGAATAATCCGGATGATGGTTTTCAATCCATCGAGATGAAGACCTGCGCAGATGATTATATCGGATCAAGAGCTTTTTTTGACATCAACAAAAGTGGAGTGGATTCCATTAAAACAATGAACTTTGATTATGAACCTGATTATGCCGAGCGTCTTACCGCCTTTACGGTAAAAACGATTCAGGAACTTCTGGAGCATTATCGTAGGAACCATTCCGTTCAGCAGTCTAACATTAAACTTGTTTCAACTCATCCTTGGAAAGGTTTCGCTAAAAAGGTTGCCATATCTGCGGGATTGAACGGGCATCCCGTGGAGTGTTTGTATGAAAAATACGGGAATCCTCATTCATCGGCTCTTATAGTTGCCTATCATGATGCGTATCATGCCGGTAGACTGAAAAAAGGCGATAATATCCTTTTTCTTTCCGCAAGCGCCGGGCTGAATGTTGTCACCGGACTTTACAGGATGTGATGGAATTATATTCAGTTTCCGAAGTTTGAGCTTGATTGATTTTATAATTTCATAAGGCCCTCCCTCAACCAAGCGAAGCACCTCTAGGGGTGGTGCTTTGATGTCTCCCGTATAAAACATCGGGGGTCTTCTCCCAGATAATCTCCGCTATAAGCGTGAGCGCGACCGCGGCATCCGCCGCAAACGGTTTTGTAATTACATTCACCGCAGGCGCCTTTTAAAAGTTCTTCCCGGCAGCGCAGATTCTGAAATATCGTAGAATTCCTGTAAATTTCACCAAAGCTCAAATCCCGGATGTTTCCGGCGCTGATTTCCACAAAGGGGCAGGGCCAGACATCGCCGTTGGCCTTGACATACACAAAACCGCGTCCAGCCGCACAGCCGTGAAAAACTTTTCCGGCAAGTTTCAGTCCGAGGCCATCTTTAATGCCTTTCTTCTCCAGTAAGAAAGGCCAGTACTGAGGGCCGGCTACCGGCTCGATAATCGTTTTCGCGTTTTTTTGTTTATTGGCAATAAGCTCGCTTAAAAACTTATTGGCGCTTTTCTTTAAAGTGGCTTTTTCAATTTTTCCCCCGCGACCTACGGCAACCAACTGATACATCAGCATAATGCCGGCGCCGCAGCCGTCTGCAAAATCAATCAGCTCAGAGAGATGAGGCATATTGTATTCCATTGCCGTGGTATTGATTTGCAGCATAATGCCCGCTTTTTTTGTGGCTTCTATGGCTTTTATCGCCAGGTCAAAGGAACCCGGTTTGTTACGCACCATGTCGTGAATAGAAGGATTGGCGGCATCAATGCTGATAGCGTTACAGACGACACCATGATCCTTCAATTTAAAAGCCATTTTTTCGTCAATCAGTGTGCCGTTGGTGGCGATGATATTGGCCAGTCCCGCCTGCTGAGAATGCCTGAGCAATTCAAAAATATCAGGCCTTACCAGCGGTTCTCCGCCGGTATAGACTAACGTCCGGAATTCGCTGATAGAGGCAATCGCATCAATCAAACGTTTCCCTTCATCAGTGGTCAACTCATCGGCCTCAGCATTACCGCTGACGGCGTGACAATGGATGCATCTCAGATTGCAGGCACTGGTTACTTCCCAGACCGGATGTCCGGGATAGCCGATGCAGCCCATTCCCCAGGCGCCATTGGCCACCGGTATGGATCGGAAACCGTATTTAAATCCCCATCCCGGGTAATCCCACCATTTGTTTAAATAAGCCATTAAAAGAGAGCTGCCCAATTGTTTGAGCAATAAAGAAGGCGGGTTGTAAAATGCTTTCACTTTTTTTGTTTTCATAAAATTACTTAAATATATGCCAGAATGTAAGCCAGGGATGTGCCAAGATTAACGGCGATATTCAATCCGCATAATTTTTCCAGCATTGTTTTGTCCTCATGTTTGCCGTGTAACATCATTACAATAATGAACAAAGAAACCATCAGAGCAGGTAAATAAAAATAAATAACGTTAAACGGAATTTTCCAGAACGGAGATAAAAGTACTGCCGCCGAAGCCAGCAAAGAAAAAACAATATAAAGAAAAGTTCCTCTTT
>CAYNWA010000001.1:244442-248407 GCA_964400795.1 uncultured Smithella sp. | reverse complement strand
TTCCAAGGCGATAGAGAAGGTTTTTCTTACCTGTAGTCTTGTCGGCTTCATAGTCGGGGAATTCGTTGAGTAAAATGACATTGAAAATGGTCAGGCCGATGGGGATTGCCATCCAGTGAATAACCGGGTGAACTGCGTTTGTCTGGATGTAATAGGCGGACGCGACAGGGAGCCAGCCGTAGCAAAAGCCGATGAAAATCTCGCCAATACCCCTTTGAACCAGTCTGACCGGCTTTGTGGAATAAAAAAATCCGGAAAAGGCGCCAATGCACCCCAAAAGCAATGTATAAGGTCCGGTTTTTAAAAAGAATTGCAAAAAAAGGCCAATGAATCCGGCAAGAAGCAGAGCGATAATGCTGGTTTGAAAAGCGACGGGGCGAGATATTTTCCCGGCGGGAATGGCGCCGGACCCGCCGGCAAATTTGTTTTTGTAGAAACGCTGGGATATCTCATCTTCCCGGTAGTCGAAATATTCACCTGCGTGATAGCTGGAAAGCATAATCAATATGACCCCTAAAACGCCAAGAATAAATATTTCGACGCTGAAGACAGAATTAATTTGGTTTGCCAAAAGTGTTCCTAATATGAAGGGCAGGATACCGACTGTATGAAAAGGCGGACGGCTGAGAATAATCCATCCCTTTAGTTTTCCCATGTTTGTAAGCATAAAATATCGGAATTCACTGCGGCCGGTTTTTTATAAGATGCTCATTACATGAAATTATTACAAACGCACTGCCGTATAAGTGTAATATTGTACCGGTGATTAACATAAAGGTCGGTCTTTGTAAAGAAGAGCGATGCATAGCATTGATCAATGTTTTATGAAGGTACCCGCCGGAATCAGTATCGTCAGTAATTTTTCTTGATATTGAATTGCCGCGGGATAATACTGATAAAAAAAATGACATTGTTGCGAAAAAACAACTTTTTCCCTTGATTGTTAATTTTTATTGTGCTAGTCGTAACGCTAGTTTGAAGACAATAGCATCGTTCTAAGCCAGAGAATAAGCGGATTTGAGCAACCTGGGAAATATTTTTGCGGTTATAACCGTGAAAGCGGTTGATAATAAAATTTTAAATTTTATTTTAGAAAGGGGGATTTTAGAAGATGACAAAAGCAGAATTAGTAGGGGTGATAGCAAAAACGGCATGCATTACCAAGGACAAGGCGGGAAAGGCTCTGGATGCTTTTCAGGATGCGATTACTAAAGAACTCAAAAAGGGCGGCAGACTGGCTCTGGTAGGCTTTGGCACGTTCTCAGTCTCTAAAAGAAAGGCCAGAGAGGGCAGAAATCCTCAGACCGGCAAAAAAATCAAGATTCCCGCAAAGAAAGTTGTAAAATTCAAAGCAGGGAAAGAACTGGCCGGTAAAGTTAAATAACAAATTAATTTGTTCTATTAAAACTAGGGCCTCCGTTTTTTGTATAGCCGGAGGCCTTAGTTCGTTAGTGAGACTCAAATTTCAAAAACGAAGTGCATTGAAATTTGTAAGTCGAACTATCCCGGTAGCGAAACTCGGCGGGATAGTCCCGCAAAGCAAGAATCTAATATCCGTAATGGCAAGTAAAATAATTAAGAAGGAGTTTATTATTTGGAGCGAAAAAGAATTCTCAGCGGGATGAGACCCACCGGTAAGCTGCATCTGGGTAACCTGCACGGAGCGTTGCATAACTGGATTGAATTGCAGGAAAGCGGCCGATATGATTGTTGCTATTTTGTTGCCGATTGGCATGCGATTACCAGTGAATACAGTTCCACGGAAGGCATTAAAGACAACATCGTCAATATGCTCATTGACTGGCTTAGTGTCGGACTTGATCCGCAAAAAAGCACCCTTTTCGTGCAGTCGGCGGTTAAGGAACATGCCGAACTGTTCCTTCTTCTTTCCATGATTACTCCATTGGCCTGGCTGGAACGAAATCCCACATACAAGGAAATGAAAACCGAACTGGCCAATAAGGATTTATCGACTTTCGGTTTTCTGGGATATCCGGTGCTGCAGGCCGCCGATATCATCATGTACAAAGCGTATGGCGTGCCCGTCGGCGTTGATCAACTTCCACATGTTGAGCTTACCCGCGAAATAGCCCGTCGTTTCAACTTTCTTTACAAGGAAATATTCCCGGTGCCGGAGCCGCTTTTAACCAGCGTTCCCAAACTTTTGGGAATCGACGGAAGAAAGATGAGTAAATCTTATGATAACTCCATTTATATCAGTGATCGCGGCAAAATTTTGCAGCATAAAATCAGTTCCATGTTTACGGATCCTCAAAGGATGAGGAAGAGTGATCCGGGAAATCCTGAAATATGCAATGTGTATACTTTTCATGGTTTATATTCTTCACAGGAGAAAATAAAAGAGATTGATATGGAGTGCCGGAAAGCGGGGATCGGTTGTACCGATTGCAAGAAAATGCTGGCCAAGCGTGTTGCCGAAGCATTAAGTCCTGTTCACCAGCGTATGGATCATTATATAAGTCACACGGATGAAATTGATGAGATCATAGACGAAGGCAATAAAAAAGCAACGAAAATCGCCCGTCAGACTATGCAGGAAGTACGTGCCGCGATTAATATCTGAATGGATGTCATCAGTCGGACGTTCGATGGATTATATGGATAATGAACAAAGTTTAAATTATGCAATTAAGCTGGACATCTTTGAAGGTCCGCTGGATCTGCTTCTTTATTTGATCAAGAAAAATGAAATTGACATCTATAATATTCCCATAGCCCTTATTACCGAGCAATACCTTGATTATCTCAAAATGATCAAGGCGCTTAACTTGGATCTGGCCGGTGAGTATCTGGTGATGGCCGCGACGCTTATTCATATCAAATCCCGATTGCTTTTACCTCCTCCTGAAGAACCGGAAGAAGAAGAGGAAGATCCACGCGCCGAACTGGTCAGACAGCTTCTGGAGCATAAAACATTTAAAGAAATAGCTGAAAATCTGGGCAGCCGGCCTCTATTGGAAAGAGACGTTTTTACCCGTGCAGTTTTTCCACCTGAGGAGAGAGAAAAAATTCAGGGGGAGGAGGAAGAGCTTGTTGAGGCCAGTGTTTTCGAACTGATCGAAGCTTTTCATCGCATTATTTCCCAGCTTGATAAAAAAGAACTTCTGGAAATTGATTTGGAGAAATTGTCTCTCACTGATATAATCAATGAGGTCATGGATCAACTTGCGGTGACCAAAAGCGTGACGTTTGAAGATTTGCTCAAAGGAAAAAGAGATCGCAGGCGCATCATCTATACTTTTTTAGCGATACTGGAACTCATAAAGCTTAGAATGATTAAAGCTTATCAAACTTCGATTTTTGGAGTGATCCGGATATTTCCGGCCGTGGAGTCGTAAATGGAAAAGATTAAAGCAATCATTGAGGCGATGATTTTCGCTTCCGATGCGCCGCTGGCGCCTGAAAAAATTCGTGCCGTTTTCCCGGACGTGGAAAAAACAGAAATTAAGGAAATCATTGATCAACTCATCAATGATTATAATGAACGCCAGGGTGGAATTTGCATTCAGGAAGTAGCGGGCGGCTTTCAGTTCCGAACCAATCCCGAACTTGGACAGTGGATTAAGAAGCTCAAGAGCACAAAACCTCATCATCTTTCGTCGCAGGCTCTGGAGACTCTGGCCATCATTGCTTATAAGCAACCCATTGTGAAATCGGAAATTGAAGATATTCGCGGCGTGGATGTTGGCGGTCCGCTCAAAGGTCTTCTGGAAAAAAAGCTTATTCGCATTATCGGACGCAAGGATGTGCCTGGCAAACCGATTATTTACGGAACAACCAGAAAATTTTTGGAAGTTTTCAATCTTAAAGATATAACTGATTTACCCAATATTCGTGAATTAAAAGAACTTCATCAGCAACAGGAACTTCTCTATCAGGAGGATGAGGTTTTTACTCCGCAACAGGAAGAAATGGAACAGGAACGTCTGGAACAGCAAAAGACA
>CAYNWA010000001.1:223433-244342 GCA_964400795.1 uncultured Smithella sp. | reverse complement strand
GAAGAAAAGACAGAAGAAAAGACAGAAGAAAAGACAGAAGAAAAGACAGAAGAAAAGACAGAAGAAACTCCCCTTGTATGAAAGAGCGTCTGCAAAAGGTCATTGCCACCGCCGGAATAACTTCACGACGTCACGCCGAAAAACTAATCACTGAAGGACGGGTGAGTATTAATAATGTTGTGGTAACGAAGCTGGGAGAAAAAGCCGATGCCCGAAAAGACATTATCCGCGTTGACGGCAGGATTATTTCCACGGAAAAAACAAAGTATTACATCGCCTTAAATAAACCCGCCGGTTTTGTTACCACGCTTCATGATCCCCAGAACAGGCCGGCGGTTATCGATTTAATAAGGGATTTTCCGGAAAGAGTCTATCCGGTAGGGCGATTGGATTACGATTCCCGAGGCTTGCTCATATTAACTAATGATGGCGATTTCGCGCAGAGAATACAGCATCCGCGTTTCCAGAAACCTAAATTATACAAAGTAAAAATCCAGGGACATTTGTCCAAAGAACAATTAAGGCAATTGGGCAAAGGAATTAAAGTTGATGACGACTTTTTCAAACCGGAAAATCTTAAAGTGGAAAAGATCAATGATAAAAGCTGCTGGATAAAGCTCACCCTGAGAGAGGGTAAAAACAGAATCATCAGAAGAGGATTCGAGACAATCGGATACAGGATTGCGCATCTTATCCGTGAAGCGATCGGTGATCTTAAGCTGGGTTTTTTAAAGGAAGGTGAATGGCGGCATTTGACAAAAAAAGAAATCCGTCAATTGCTTGGTCATGCCACAGGGCAAAAAGGGTAAAAATTATCTTGACTTTCATTAAAAAATAAATAATAAAATCAAATATAGAAAATATAAAAAATATATTATTATTTAGCTATTATAAGATGCAATCAGTTTTAAGGAGGAGCTATGAACAAATCCGATCTTATTGAGGCTTTAAGCAGCAAATTAAACCTGACGGAAAAAAAGGCGATTGATGTCGTTAATCTCATTTTTAAGGGTTTCATTGATGAATTGAAGAAAAGCGGTCGTATTGAAATCAGAGGGTTCGGAAGTTTTGTAGTGAAAAAATACGGATCGTATACGGGACGAAATCCTAAAACCGGCACTAAAATTCAGGTTGAACCGAAGAAATTGCCATTCTTTAAGGTGGGAAAAGAATTAAAACTTAGAGTTGACAGAAAAAAATAACAATCATTGCCTATGTTTATAATATAAAAAAGGAGGCCTCATCGCCTCCTTTTCCTTTTTATTGCATTTTTGAAACGGAAATAACGTAAATTATAAATTAGAGTTAACAAAATCCCAATTGATTAAATTCTGAATCACAGCGGAAAGATAATCCGGTCTTCTGTTCTGGTAATCAAGATAATAAGCGTGTTCCCAAACATCTATAGTTAAAAGCGCTTTTTGATCGTGAACTAAAGGAGTGTCTGCGTTGGTCGTTTTGGTTATTTTCAACTGATCTCCTTCCTGAACAAGCCAGGCCCAGCCACTGCCGAACTGAGTGGCACCCGCGTTTTTCAGTTCTTCGACAAATTTCTCGTAGCTTCCCCATGCGGAATTAATTTTTTCCGCGATTTTGCCGGCAGGTGTTCCTCCTCCCCCTTTTTTCAGACAATTCCAGTAAAAGGAGTGGTTCCAAATCTGGGCGGCATTGTTGAAAATTCCGGCCTTGGCGGAATCTTTTGCAGTGATCTTAATAATATCTTCGAGAGATTTTCCCTCCAGGTCAGTGCCCGCGATTAATTTGTTCAGATTATCCACATAAGCCTTGTGATGCTTCCCATGGTGAAACTCCAGAGTGTTGCTGCTGATGAATGGTGCTAAAGCGTCTTTTGCAAAGGGTAAATCCGGTAATAATATGATCATATTCCATCTCCTTTTTTAATGAGACCCAAATTTCAGAAACGAAGTGCACTGAAATTTGATGGTCGAATTATCCCTCTACCGAAGTGTATCGGGACGAAATCAGCTAAATTTATATTAAGATAGTTCATGTTTTGAGTTTGTCAAACTCATATTTTGAATATTTTGACTATTATCGGAATCGGCAATATGCCTGAATCTGAATTTGAGCCAATTCATATAAATATAAGTGAAAACAGCGAAAATCAGGGCGGGAAGGGCAACTTCCTGATTAAAAACAGTCAGGGCAATACCGCCGGCCAGTCCGCATTCCTTCATGGTGCCGGGTAGGATGAAATAATTAATCTTTTCCTGCGGCACATGAAAATAACGTCCGATTCTTCTGGCAATAAAATAGAATAAAAAAGTGCTGGCAAACGCTATGCAAATTACAATGATAAGATCGGCAGACCAGTTCAGAATAAAATTTCTGCAATTGGCCGTGATGGCATAAAACACGACAAATGAACTGTAATCCATAATTACATCGTCGTGCTTATTAATGGTTTCATCCCAGTCTTTGTCGACGGCAATTCGGGAAAATAAAAGCGGCAGGACAATGAGACATAAAATCATCACAATAATATTCCAGTAATTCAAATTCATGTATTTCAGAAAACCGGCGCCAACCAGAGGGACAATTAACAAAGCTCCCAGGTATGTGCCGGCCACAGACGTGAAAACATAATTTTTTTCAATGCGCAATAAATCACCCATGATAATTATTTCCAAGGATAAGGGCATCGCGGCTACGAGGACCATACCCACCCAAAGCTCCTGTCTCTGAATCAAAAACACACCGGATAAAATGATAAAATTACCCAGGACAAGGTAGTTCATGATATTGCTCTGGATGGATGAATAAAAGAGTGATCCGGGGTTGCGGAAAAAACCGCGGGGAAATCTCAGAAGTGTAATGGTAATAATGACGGTCAGAGCCGGCAGAATAAGAATTCTGCCGACCTGCGAGCATTGCGGCAAGGCTATGCCGAAAATCAGCGCGAGCATGAATATAATGTTTGAACGATAAGCGTGAAAACGAAACGCCATACTGTTTCACCTCTTGACGGGCAATATTTTTTTAGTTCCAAAAACAAGCAAAAGGAATCCGATATTGATCATGACTATCGTGCCACCGGCGGGCAAATTCAATAAAAATGCCAGCAGTAGTCCTGATATAACTGATAAAATTGAAAATAGCACTGATGAAAAAATCGTCATCCGGAAACTGAGCGATAGCTGCAGCGCAGTTAGTGGCGGCAGAATCAGCATCGCGGAAACAAGCATGATCCCGGCGATTTTCATCGCCAGCACCGCAGTGACCGCAGTAAGCAGAAACAGCATTATGTTAATTCTTTTTGTTTTGATGCCCATGGTCAGGGCAAGTTCTTCATCAAAGGTTATGGCCAGCAGCTCGTCATAGAAAAAAAATACCAAGGCCACGACCACCACAAGCACGATGAAAGAGAGCAAGAGTTCCGCCCGGGTCACGGTCAAAATATTGCCGAAGAGATAACTGAACAAATCAAGATTATATCCGCCGGATAGACTCGCCAGAACAATGCCGGCGGCAATACCGACGGAAGAAACGATCCCGATGGCTGCGTCCCCCTGAATGCGTTTGGAACCGGTTAATTTCAGAATGGACAGAGACGAAATCATTACCAGCGGCAGAGCGGCCAGGGTGATGTAGGTTGGACTGACGCCGATCAGCATCACCACCGCGACGCTGCCGAAGGTCACATGAGCCAGACCGTCGCCGATCAGAGAAAAACGGCGCAGCACAAGAAAAACGCCCAGAATGGAAGAAACGGCGGCAATCAGTATTCCCGCGAGGAAAGCCCTCTGAACAAATGCGTAGCTAAAAATGCCGGCCAAGTCCATCAGATGTTATTCCCCGTTTTATCATGTTGATGACAGATCATATGCTGACTGTCCAAACCGAAAAAGCCGGTCATGTCGGGAGAGGCGCAGAAATCCTCGAACGTTCCGCAGAAAATAACTTTTTTATCAAGATAAAGAAGATTGCGCGCATATTTGCCGATGATCCCCGTGTCATGCGTGACCAGAACCACGGTACTACCGTTGCGGTTTATTTTATCCATCAGGGAATAAAAAATATCCCGTGTTTCCGGATCAAGCGCCGTTGTCGGCTCATCGAAGATCAGCAGGTCGGGTTTTCTCATTAAAGCACGTGCCAGCATCACCCGTTGCTGTTCGCCGTGGGAAAGCTCCCCGATAAGATTTTGGGACAAATGCGCGATGCCCATCAGGGAAAGCGTATTCTTAACGTCATCCTGGTCAGCCTTTCTGATTCCCAATTTCACAATTTCCGATACGGTACCGGGAAAGTGATAGCTTAGGGCGTTGATACGTTGCGGCAGATAACCGATCCTCTGCCATTGATTAAAAGAAGGCAACTGCTGACCGAAAATGGTGATGGTTCCCTTAACCGGTTGCAGAATCCCCAGAATGTTCTTAATCAGGGTACTCTTGCCGGAACCGTTGGAACCGGCAATGCCTAGATAATCGCCCTGCTTTATCGACAAGGAAATATCGCTGATCACTTCCATGCCGTTGTAACGGAAGGTCAGGTTATCCACGTGAATTATTTCTGCGGACATTTCAACCCCTTTTTCAGGTTGGTCAGGTTTTTTTCCATAATGGAGATAAACGATACGCCTTTATCCAGATCTTTCTTTCTGATGTCATGGCCGTTATTCAGTTTCAGCAGGCCGACACCGGTTTCTCCCGCGATCATTGCCGCCAGGCGCGGATTCATCATGTCTTCATAATACACATAGGGTACATTTTCGTTCTTAATCCGTTCGATTAACTGAAAAATACGTTCCGGCGAAGGCTCCGCGTCGGCAAAAACATTGTAAACCGCGATATATTGCAGATTATATCTTCTGGCCAGATAAGCAAACGCCGAGTGACCGGCATGTAAAATAATTTTCGTTTTACAGCCGGTCAATGACGTGCGGTATTGCTGATCCAGAGCCGTTAATCTGAGTTTGTAATCACCGGCATTTTTTTTGTAATAATCGCTGTTCCGATGGTCTTTTTTTATAAACGCGTCCGCGATATTATCCACCATTTTCATCGCGTTATCCATATCCAGCCAGATGTGCGGATCAAATTGGGAAATGTTCTCTTCATGATTTTCATGTTGTTCCGTTCCCGCTTTTTCTTTTCCCAGAGGAATCAAAACGGTTCCGTTTCCGGTTTCAATCGCCAGCATGTTGGTATTTTTATCGGCGGCCTTGATGATTTTGTAGGCCCATTGTTCCAGTTCGAAATTGGTAAAAAGGAAAATATCCGCTTGGGTAACCTTGGCGATGTCTTCGGGTCTTAATTCATAATGATGGGCGTCGGTTCCCGGTGGCAGCAGCATTTTAACATTGATTTTATCTCCGCCGATATTGCGCGCAAAATCATAGACGGGAAAAATCGTCGCGATGACGTTTAATTTTTTGTTTTCCTTATCTGATTCATTGGCCTGCTGGCAGGACAAAACACACGCCAAAACGATCAACAGCAGCAGGCATATTTTTCTTGAACGCATCATGATTCTTCTCATGTAATTTTTTAATGAGACCCAAATTTCAGAAACAAAGTGCATAACCTGAAGGTCATCTTCGACTGAAATGTGATGGTCGAATTATCCCCGAGGCAAATAACCTAAATACCCTGAAGGGCACTATAGGGTCACTATAGGCAGAGCGGGATAAATGTGGATCTAATTTCCCGTCTCTTGGGGCGCAGTCCCTTTGGATGCCCCGCTGCTAGCGGCGGATGTTCATTATTTCCAAATAATTAAATTTAACTATCAAAAATACAGCGGGGTTGCAACAATTATCGGGCCGGAATAAAAATCATATTGACGAATGACGTGACTGGTATAAAGTATAGAAAATATATGAAAAAGGAGGATTGCTTATGAAACCCATCGGTCCTTTAATGTGGGAACACAGATTAATCGAAAAAATGCTGGCATCCATGATGCGGCATGTTGATGCGGTAGAAAAGACCAAAAAAGTGAATCCTTTGATTATTGATACGGCCGTTGATTTTATACGCACCTATGCCGATCGCACACATCACGGGAAGGAGGAAGAAATCCTTTTCCGGGATCTGGCCAAAAAAGAACTTACGCCAGAACTGAAAAAAATCATGCAGGAACTGCTTGATGAGCATGTCTGGGGAAGAAAAACCACCGCCGCGCTGGTTGCGGCAAAGGAAAAGTATTTACGAGGGGATGTGGAACAACTTTCCGTCATCATAGACCATGCCCGGCAGTTGGGCAATTTCTATCCCAAACACATCGAAAAAGAAGACAAACACTTTTTTTATCCGTGTCAGGAATATTTTAACAAAGAGGAACAAATCAAAATGCTTGCCGAGTTCTGGGAATTCGACCGCAAAATGATTCACGAAAAATACAATAAAGTTTATGAAGAGTATTCTTCGCTGGGCCTTTAATTATCTTAATACTCCACCGGTTCTAAATCAAAGATGATATCGAGGCGGCAGTGGAACTCGAATTACAATTAAACAGTAAATGTAATTCGTCAGCTGTAATGAGACTAAAAATTCAGGAGCTAAGCGAACTGAATTTTGTAAGTCGAATTATCCAATTCCGATTAATTGGAATTGGAAACTGTCACGCTTCGGCGGGGCAAAAATGTTGCCAATGTAGGGCGCGTTCTCCTGAACGCGCCGAAAATCGCGGGCTGTTCGGGGAACAGCCCCTACATAATCGGTATCAATAATTCCAGCCCCAGAACCCAAACGCCAATACATTCATGGTAATCGGCACGGCATAGATTATTCCCACCGTCGTCAGTTTGGCCTTCATCGATTTCAGACTGATCACCAGAATGGCAAAGCAGAAGAAATGGAAGTAACCGAAAAGGAAAATCAGCCAGACGCCCTTGAAGGATAAATACCAGAAAGGATATTCCCAGACCAGATGTCCGCCGATGTTGAGCAGACATTCGACAAACACGCAAAACGCGCTATAGCTGATGGCCCAGAACCATTTTTCGGGCAGACCCAGAATTTTCTCATTCTTGCTGTCGGATAAGGTGTGATAGAAGATAATACCGATGATGAGGAACATGAACATGATTTCAATGTTCCAGCCCACCAGCGTCCGCAATGCCGTGTCGCCGGGCGTCGTCCAGAACGCCGAACGTTGTGTCAGATGCATCACCCAGCCGTTCCATGTTTCGTTGAAGAAATCCACGCCGAAAATGGTCAGTCCGGCCAGAACGGCGTTCCAGTCTCCGGTTCGTCGCGCGTCTTTTATTTCTCTCGTATAAATATAAAAGACAATCGCCAAAAGGGGTATAACATACCATTTGATCATGGAAAGATCCCTCAGCCCGCATAATGCCTGTTCGGTTGCTTCCGTCATATTGACCTCCCTTTAAGATGAAGAATGGAAATTAAGTATTCAATTTAACGACATTTGTTGCGCTATCCTGTTGCCAGATGGTTCTTATTATATTATAATGCACTGTAGTCGGAAAGAAAAAAATGTATGATTTCATGAGGGGATAGGTCACTGGATACCCGAAGGAGAAAATGAACTTTTGATATTCACCAGTAAAATAAAATTCGCTCTTATCATTTTATTAACCATTATCATCATCGGCACAGTCGGTTTTCATCTTATCGAGGGATGGAATCTTATCGATTCTTTTTATGTTTGTATTGCTACCTTATCCACGGTGGGTTATGGTGACTTCGCGCCGGATACAACCACGGGTAAATTCTTTACCGTTGGTGTCATTGTATTTGGCGTGGGTATGATGTTTTATACCTTGGTTTTACTGGCGGAAACTTTTATTGAAGGGCGTCTGCGCTATTTATTAGGGAGGGGTAAATTGGAAAAAATAATCGAGAAAATGGAAAATCATTATATTATCTGCGGCGGCGGACGAATCGGTTTTCTGATTTGCCGCGAACTGATGGCGGGCAAGATTCCCTGCCTGATCATTGATAATGATCCCGAGGTTATTCAAAAGGCGCAGGATGAAAATTTCATATACTGCAAGGGAGACGCGACACAGGATAAAGTATTGATAGCCGCTGGCATCAAACGGGCGAAAGGTATCATTTGCGTCCTGCCGACTGACGCGGAAAATCTTTATGTTATCCTGACGGCCAAGGAATTGAATAATAAAATATACATCATGGCGCGTTCTGAGGAAGAAGAATCGGAACACAGGCTGCTGCGGGCGGGAGCGGATAAAGTCATGTCACCCTACACACTGGGCGGCGTACGCATGGCGATGGCCATTATGCGTCCGGCCATGTTGGATTTCATCGAAATCACCACCAGTCGCCAGAGCCTGGAGTTGCGCATGGAAGAAATTTCAATATGTAAGAACTCACCGTTCATATCCAAAACGCTGGAAGATTCAGGAATACGCAAACGTTTCGGACTGATCATTGTTGCCGTAAAGAAGGAATCCGGAAAGATGATATTCAATCCTATGGCCAATTATGTTATCGAAGAAGGGGACCGATTAATATCGATGGGCGAGGACGAAAATGTCAAACAATTTGCTCAATCCTGCCTGGCATAAAATAAGGAGATAATAATGAAAATCAATAAACGATCCCTCATGGTACTTTGCGGAGTATTGCTTTCCATTTTTATAATCGCGGGATGCGCCGGACCCAACCTATACAGCATTAACATGTACTATGATGCTTATGATGCCGATATTCCCGTAAATTTAAAAAACACTATCAAGCATGATGATTATGCCATTTCCGTGTCTGAATTTACCGATATCCGTAAAATCGATGACGAACTGGTAATTGGACGGGTGATTAAAAGTAATGGCGAGAATGTACTGATTTTTCCTAAAAATATGAAACCGACAAAAGTTGTATCCAACGGCATCAAATACTATTTGCAGAAAGCCGGTTATAAAGTTGCTGAAAGAATAGAACAATGGAATTTAAAGGAAGAAACCATTCCACAGGGGAATTCCAAAATTCTTGTCGGGGGGAATATTGAAGACCTCGAAATATATTGCCGGAAAGACTGGCTCACGAATGCTTATACCAGTAATATTAAATTAAACGTCGTTTTCGCTGATTTGATCAAAGGCAAGATATTTTATAATACAACAGTCGAGAGTAGTTATTCGATGGAGCATGTCTTGTTTTCCGAAAATATTCTTGCAGAGCAGGCGGATATCGTGCTGGCCGATGCCATTGAAAAACTTTTTGAAGATAAAAACGTCGCGCAGAAACTCAAGGAAGCCCTTGCTCAGCAAAATTAATTTTGCCTGCCATTTAATAATGACAAACACCTGCCTTTGTAAAGATTGATAAAAACCATCATTGATTTTAACTTGCAATTCCCCGCAGCTTGCGGCTGGGAGGTTCATTTTTTGCGGGGGGATTTTTTTTCTTGACAATAGGACGTTCGTCCTATATGCTATTTTCATGAAGAAAAGAATGGACATCAATGCTGTAGAGCAACAATTTGCCTCGTTCTTCAAGGAACAGAGAAGAATGCCCACCTATTCGGAAATGCTGCCCCTTTTGGGGGTCAAAGCCAAAAGCGCCGCTGAGTACTGGATCAAGAAACTGCTGGCCAAGGGCGCTTTGGAAAAAGACGCCAAAGGGTTTCTCAAGCCGGCTCGTTTGTCTTTCAATCTTCCGTTGGTGGGTAATGTGGCGGCGGGCTTTCCCTCACCGGCGGAAGAAGAACTGCGCGACACGATTTCCTTTGACGAGTATCTTGTCAATAACCGGGCGTCGTCTTTTGTCCTCTCCGTTACCGGCGATTCCATGATCGGCGAAGGCATCAAGGAGAAAGACCTGGTGATCGTGGAACGCGGACGGGAACCGAAAAACGGCGACATCATTCTGGCGGAAGTGGACGGCCACTGGACAATGAAGTATTTCCGCAAGAAAGGGAAAAAGATAACACTGGAGGCGGCCAACCCGAAATATCCGCCGATTACGCCGCAGGAGGAATTGCGCGTTGCCGGAGTGATTACAGCAGTGGTGAGGAAATACCATAAATGAGGTTTTTTAGTGATAAAGTAAGATATAGGAACTTTTAGGACACAAGGATGTCAGTACGACCATGATTTACTCACGTTTTAAGCAAGGGTGGTCACGGAGTTAAGAGTCCTTTTGACGGACTTTAGCCGATTTATACAGAAGGAAACAGTCTGTGTTTACAGAATTATACAGACTGTATAAACATTGTTACGCCTGAAATAAGTTGATTACTTCTTGCGTGGTATGATATAATAGAATACCTTTAAGGGAGGTGGATCATGGGAAAAGCAAAAATAGCGATCACATTAGATGCCGAATATATTGGCGAATTGGATAGATTGGTCGAAGAGAACTATTTTCAAAATCGCAGCCAAGCCATCTGTGATGCTGTGCGTGAAAAACTCGCCCGCATGAAACGCAGCCGTTTATCAATGGAATGCGCAAAACTCGATCCGAAATTTGAAAAAGCTATGGCGGAAGAAGGATTAGCTGAGGATGTGAGCCAATGGCCAGAATATTAAGAGGCGAGATAAGATGGGCGGATTTAAATCCGGTGCGGGGGCATGAGCAGGCCGGGTTGCGTCCTGTGCTCATTTTGAGCCATGATATTTTTAATGAGAAATCAGGCACGGTCATAGCCGTGGCTATCACAAGCCAACCACAAAAAGCTGGATTCCCATTGACCCTTGAACTGAAATCTCCAAATTTGCCCAAGAAATCATGGCTTAAAATCAGTCAAATCCGAACCCTGTCTGTAGAAAGAATTGGGAAAGTCATTGGCAAAGCATCTCTGGAAGAGTTGAATCAGGCCATTGAAGGGCTGAATGAAATTATTGCATAACAGGATCAATCCGGCCAATCGCTAACGCTTCGGCTGATTGTTTCGTTGGCCATAAAATAGGTTGACATGAATGCAATTGTGTCGTACCATATATCGTACGTTATGGAGGTGAGAAAAATGACATCATTTACAGCATCAGAAGCAAGGAAACGTCTATACAACCTCGTCGACGAAGTTAAAGATTCACATGTTCCGGTTCAGATTGTAGGGAAAAGAAATTCCGCCGTGCTGGTATCCGAAGAAGATTGGCGAGCTATAGAAGAAACATTATATCTCACGTCTATTCCTGGTATGCGGGAATCCATCAAGAAGGGTTTGAAGACACCGGTTGAAAAATGCAAGGAGGAACCGGGCTGGTGAGTTGGCGATTGGTTTTCACTAGACAGGCGCAAAAAGATGCAAAAAAAATTGCAGCATCCGGATTAAAATCCCAGACAAGCCGCTTGTTAGATGTACTCAGAGAAAATCCATTTCGAAATCCGCCACCCTATGAAAAACTTATGGGTGACCTTACGGGAGCATATTCCAGAAGAATCAACATACAACATCGTTTAATTTATCAAGTACTAAAAGATATCCGTACTGTAAAAATCATTAGAATGTGGACACATTACGAGTAAGTTCCAACGTACAAATAAAAAAGACCAACAATACGCTAGAGCCGAGCTCAGACCTGTGGGCTGCTCCGGGTGATTTTTTCGTTCGGCTGGCATTGATAAAGGAGATATGCGCATGGACATGTGGAAATTCTATGACATCACGCATCGGGAGCACATTCTCTGCAATCCGATGAGTCTTGAAAAACTTGAACAGCTCATCACGCTTCTGCCTCTGAAAACCGGGGCACGCGTGCTTGATATCGCCACTGGAAAGGGCGAGTTTCTCATCAGGCTTGCAGAGCGGCACCGGCAAATGACAGGGACAGGAGTTGATCTCTCTCCATATTACATTGCTGATGTCCGCAAAAAGCATCAAGAACGCGTTCCGGATGCCCAACTCCATTTCCTGGAGATGGACGGGGCCAAGTATGTTCCGGAGATCTCGGAGAGCTTTGATCTGGTTGCCTGCATCGGTGCGAGTTGGATTTATGGAGGACATCGGGGGACGTTGAACGCGCTCAAGAAGATGGCAGCCCCGGAAAGCTGGATCGTTGTGGGAGAGCCGTACTGGCGGCATGAACCGGAAAAAGAGTATTTAGAAGCGATCGGACAGACACGGAACGACTTTGGAACACATTATCAGAATGTAGAGGCCGGGCGAGAGTACGGATTGGAGGCGGTCTACACACTCGTAAGCAGCCGGGATGACTGGGATAGATATGAAGGGTTACAGTGGTATGCTGCGGAAACCTGGGCGGGTGATCATCGGGATGACCCGGATGTGGAGACCGTGCTGAAGCGAGTGCGTGAGGGCAAGACAGCGTATCTGAGGTGGGGACGGGAAACGCTGGGGTGGGCGATTTATGTGTTCAAGAAAGGGGGGTATGGCACAGTGCCAGTTGGCTAACGCGCCTTGTTGGGCATGCCCATGATGAGCCATGAGAAAAGAGATATCACTGTTTGAATTCGGGGAGCAGTGTACTTAACTATTTAAGAGATCAATAAGCTCCGGCTGATTTCGTTGTTAGGCAAAAATGATAAAAGGGAGGCATGAGCTCATGAAAAAAATACAGATCAGTAAAGCGTTTACGTTGATCGAATCTGGTCCGGTTGTTCTTATTACGACACATGACGGAAAGAAGAACAATATCATGACGATCTCGTGGGCCATGGTGGTGGACTTTACTCCGATGTTTGCCATGACTACCGGGCCCTGGAACTATTCCTTTGCCGCTCTTCGTAAAACAAAGGAATGTGTTATTGCAATTCCCACTGTTGACATGATTGATAAGGTCGTTGGAGTGGGAACATGTTCCGGAGCGGATACGGACAAATTTGAAAAGTTCGGGCTAACGCCTGTGAAGGGAAAGCATGTCAAAGCGCCTTTGATAAAAGAATGTCTGGCGAATATCGAATGTAAAGTTATCGATATCATCGAGAAGCACAATATCATTGTTCTTGATGGCATTGCCGCCTACATCGATGATCAACGGAAAGAAAAACGAACGTTGCACGCGGTTGGTGATGGTACCTTCGTAGTGGATGGGCGGAAGATTGATAGGAGAAAGATGATGCAGTCCAAGATTCCCGATGGAGTTTAGGAAGTGCGTAGACCTGATCTCAAACGTTATAGCCGTCAACGAAAGAGAAACTTGGCAAGATGAAATGTATTGCAACAGGCATTACGGTTCTTGTTTTATTGGTTGCCGCCTGTTCCTTTATGGGTCAGACTCAACGGCCTATGCCTGGTGGATACACTACAACAGAGGTAACCAGCAATGACGTAATCCGTGCAGCATCCTTTGCGATCAAGGCACAGGAGAAAGCAAGCGGGAAAACAACAAGACTGGAATTGGTTGAAATTCTGGAAGCAGAAAATCAGGTTGTCGCGGGGATGAACTACCGACTCAAGTTGAAGGTGAAGCTGAATGGCAGGGAAAAAACCGCGGAAGCCATCGTCTGGTGGCAGGCGCGGAGAAAGCCTGATCCGTATCAATTGAAGTCATGAATTTGGAAGTAATCACTTGACCGAACCAGTTCACCGGAGCGAACACGCTCAGGACGCTCCGTCTTAGCTTTATATTAGACAGAAGTGTGAATCATGAAAGCGAAACCGGGGACATATGCGTTGGTGCTTAGGAGCCTTCAAAGCACAAGCACGCAAATCGGCCGATGGGGGTGTCTCAGGATAGTTCCGGGATACTATATCTACGTGGGTAGTGCAATGGGTCCGGGAGGCGTGCAGACGCGTGTTTCTCGGCATTGCCGGAAGACAAAGTCTAAACACTGGCATATCGATTATCTCCGGGAACATGCGGATCCTGTTTTTGCGTGGTATAGCAATGAACCGGTAAATTTAGAGCACCGGTGGGCACAGGTATTATCAGAGATGGAGGAAACATCACCGGTGAAAGGATTTGGCTGCACGGATTGCAAGTGTTTATCTCATCTGTTTGTTATGAAGAAAAAACCTTCGTTAGCCCGATTCACAAGCGCCATCGGTTCGCCGGTAAAAACATGGGTCTTTCAACCAGAGAGCTAACAATCAGTGATTGAAATTTTCCCGGGTTTTTCAACTTTTCTCTTTACATTTTTAAAAGGTTTTATGTCTCAACTATTATTCAGTCTTTCCTCCTGGCCGCGGGCGATTGTGCATCTTGACGGCGACGCCTTTTTCACGTCCTGCGAGGAAGCCATCCATCCCGAACTTAGAGGCAAACCGTTGATTACGGGAGGCGAACGCGGTATTGTCGCCTGTGCCAGTTATCCGGCCAAGAAACTGGGGATCAAGCGCGGTGTCCCTCTGCACGAGGCGCGCAAAATCTGTCCGGGACTGATTGTCCTGCCCTCGGATTATGAAACCTACAGCCTGTTTTCACAACGGATGTTCAGCATCATGCGACGCTTTACACCCGATGTGGAAGAATATTCCATTGATGAAGCCTTTGCCGACATTACCGGCATGCGCCGTGCGCTGCGTTCATCCTATGAAGAAATTGTTGTAAAGATGAAAAAGGAAATTGAACGGGAACTGGGCATAACCGTTTCGGCAGGGTTGAGTATTACCAAGGTGCTGGCCAAAGTCGCTTCCAAACATCAAAAACCATCCGGCATGACCATCATTAAGGGAAGGGACATTGCCGCTTATCTTTGCAATCTTCCCGTGGAAAAAATCTGGGGCATCGGTCCCGCCACAACCAACTATCTGGCGAAGATGGGTATTCGCTACGCGCTGGAGTATGCGCAACTGGCGGAGAAAAACGTGCGGGAAATATTTACGAAGCCCGGCGTGGAAATCTGGCAGGAGTTGCGCGGGGTATCGGTTTATCCGGTAACTGCGGAAGAAAAAAGTTCTTACGCTTCCATCAGCAAGACGAAAACGTTCGCGCCGCCGATGTCCAATGCTGAATATCTTTTTGCCCAGCTCATGCGCAACATGGAATCGGCGTGCATCAAGGCCCGGCGTTACTCGCTGGCGCCGAAAAAAATCATTGTTTTTCTCAAAAAGAACGATTTCAACACCGTCGGCAATGAAGCAAAACTTTCGCGTCCATGCGCCTTCCCCATGGAGTTTTCAAACATCATTCGTGAACTTTTTGATGAATGTTATTCACCGAAAGATATTTACCGCGCCACCGGCGTTGTTTTGTGCGATTTGGAGCCGGACGATCAGGTGCAATATTCTCTTTTTGACAATCCGATGCAGGCGGAAAAGATAAGAGATCTTTACAGTGCCGCCGATGAGCTCGGACAAAAGTTCGGCAAGCACACGCTGCATCTGGGCGGTTCTCATCTGATTGACAAATTGGGGAAAGGTCGTAGAGGAACTCCAACGGTGCGCGAACAGACGCGGCTCAAAGGAGAAACTAGACGTCGTCATCTAGGTCTGCCTCTGCTGCACGTCAAGACGTAGAGATTTTCATGTGAACACAACTGAATTTTTATCAGAGGTTTTTTATCTCATACTGATAATAAATGTCGTCGTCGCCTTTGGAGAATCCTCTGACGCATGTTTCTATCGCTTTCTTACCAAACATTTTGATTCCTTTCTGAACATAGCCTGCAATAATATACTCGAAATAAATATGTTTAAAAGGAATTCCCGTGATTTTTATATGCACAACATTGTTCTCAATGCGTGCCGTCAATATTCCTTCGTCAAAATACGTCGTCCAGAGTTTCGGGATGACCGATTCGACAACATATTTTAAATCATTTGACATGAGATAAGTGTAATAAGGCCCTCCCTGCGAAAGGGCGAATTTTGCCGCTACTTTACCGAATATCAGGTAACTGTTAACGTCGTTGTTAAAAAACTCCTTAATAAGTTCGTCAAGAAAAAAAGCGAATTTATGCTCAGGGATTTGCGTAATAGGCATAATGATATTGTTGAAATATTGGTCCTTCTTCGCCAGGTTGGCATTGAAAATATTCCAGCTGGCTTCGCCGAAATTTGCTATTATAGCAACCTTTCCTGTGAGAAAAACAGTACCTTTTACATTCATCTTAACATATCCCTCCACGGCATATAAGTTAAATATTTCACATTATATATTGTTTATTTTATCAATATTCAAGTATAATATTCACACAGATTTAATCAGTGGTCTAAATGAAAACTCTGCAGGAAGTAGGATGATATTGATGCAATTTTAATTATTTGTCCGATTTGAAGAGCATATTAATTTATAAATATTATGCGTTTGTATTTTTTAAGAAAGCATAACCCGGTGTTATTGTTGAGCCCGATAATTGGAGAAAGGAATGAATATGAAACTCAAAGACATTAAAAAAGTGCTCATTCTGGGAGCAGGAACCATGGGGCAGCAGATCGGCTTTTTATGCGCCATGCACGGTTATCATGTCACTCTTTATGATATCGCAGATGATGTTCTGAATGCGTCCGTAAAACGAATGGAAAAGCTCGGGGCATCGTGGTTTGTGCGTATGAATAGAATGACTCCTGAACAGCTCGAAGATACGATGGGCCTTATAACAGCTACCTCTGATACGAAGGCAGCGGCAAAGGATGCGGATATTATTAGTGAGTCCATCCCCGAAGACCCGAAACTCAAAGGCGGGGTCTTTGCCCGATTTAATGAGCTTTGCCCGAAAAGGACAATCTTTACGACGAATACATCACTGTTGATGCCGTCGAAATTTGCTCAGGCGACCGGCAGACCGGAAAAATTTGCCGCCCTTCATTTTCATGATGTGCGAGTCTCCAATGTGGTTGATGTCATGCCGCATCCGGGGACGGATCCGAATGTGACCAGTCTTATTCATGACTTTGCCGTAAGCATCGGTCAGACGGTGATTACGCTTCATCGCGAAAACAACGGTTATGTTTTTAACGCGATGCTTTCGAGCCTGTTCAGCACGGCCTTAACGCTTGTCACCACAAATGTATGCAGTCTGGAAGATGTTGACCGCGCATGGATGGGGGTTACGCTAATGTCCATCGGTCCCTTCGGCATCATGGATCAGATAGGCTTGAAGACCGTTTGGTCCATCAACGATTACTGGGCGGAGAAAAGACATGATGCTCAGGCAAAGAAAAACGCGGAATTTTTGAAACAATACGTGGACAGAGGTGAACTCGGTGCTAAAACCAAAAAGGGTTTTTATTCCTATCCGGAGCCTGCGTATAGTCAAACGGGATTTCTTTCGGGTAATGCCAGAAAATAATAGGCGCATCGCTTTTTATAACCAATATTTAATTGACACCCTGAAACATTTTTGCTATAATGAAAAAAAGAGCTTTTGTCCTTTCAAATCAGCACGTGCTAAAAAAATGAAAGGAGGGAAATGACCATGGCAGATGAAGATGAAATGATAACATCCGGTGAAGATAAGCATACGGCCAGCGGATATGCGTCGATTGCGTTGACGGTTGTTGCTTTAATAATGCTGGTTGCCATAAGACCGATGGGAATTACCGCAAAAGATGAGACCGGTGTGTCCGTGACATTTGTCGTATACCTGTTCGTTAGTATGACGCTTGCTATCGTGGGCGGCTTTTTTGGTTTTCTTGGATTATCAGAAGAAAATGCAAAAAAAGTGTTACCTGTCACAGGGCTGGTTCTTGCGGTAATATTCGTCATTATTTTAACCTATATCATAGCTTCTTCTTTGCTGTGATGTTTTCGTCCTGACATAGAATAGAGAAAAGACGATTAAATTAATTATTGATAATTTCCATCACAATAGAAACATTTCCTTCCGTATCAGCAACAGGTAAAACGCTTTCCTCGATAGGGCTTATTTTATTCAGCCGGGTCAGGAAATCCTTTACTTTCTCGTTTTTTAATTGAGCCGTTATCAGGATTTTGTCAGGCATGATTTGCCTGGTCACGATTCTTGCTTCATATCGTCTGAGAAGTTTTTCCGCTTCTTTTGCGGCAATATCAATATCGGAAACTTTTAATAAAACATTTGGTTTTGTCACAAGGCTTTGTGCCTGTGGAGCTCTGCTTGTCTTCATGACTGCTCCGGAAAGATTCATTTCTTTTTTCCTCTCCAGAGACGGCTCGGGCAGTTCAGGAGATTTCATGGCCGGAGCGCTTTCATATTTGTCGGCTTTTATCTCCTTGGCGTCCCACGGTTTTACATCCCCGGCTGCGTCCGATAACGAAGCAGCAACACTTTCCTTCTGCATCGTGCCAGTTTGCTTTGATTGATATTCTTGTTGAATATCCTTGGTATCAGTGGACGTTCTCGTTTTTTGTTCCGATAATGGACTTTTTTGAACTTCGACAACCGGAGCGGGCGCGGATGAAGGAACTACTTCTTTCATTTGTTCTTCTCCCGCCCTGTAAATATAAACGGCCAGCACAGCAATGCAAACGGTGGCAAATATCTGGACAGGAATTTTTATTTGTAGTGGATAAAACCATTTTTGAACGAAACTCTTTTTTTCAGCTTCTTCCCGCACTTTGGCCATTATTTCTTGCCTGAACCGGGGTGGCGTATCAACCGGTTGAACACTGCTGACCCAAGCCTCTGTTTTCCTTAATTGAGAAAGTGTTTTCTTGCATTGCGGACAGATTTTCAAATGTTCTTCGACTGATTTTTTGTCCGCAGCCGAAAGGGAATCATCCAGATATAGCGGAAGATTATTTTGAATATCTTTGCATTCTTTCATAAATCACCAATAACTTTAGTCAGACAATCCTTGAGGGCGTTGCGTGCCCGGGAAAGTCTGGATTTTACCGTTCCATCCGGTATCTTCAGTATATCTCTTATCTCTTCATAAGAAAATCCCTGAATGTCCCTGAGCACAAGGACTTCTTTGTATTCCTCATCGAGTAACGATATGCATTTCTGAACATGCGCTTCTCTTTCGTGCCTCTCCATATGTGTGCCTGGATTGGAACTGCTTGTAAATGCTTGTACCCATGTTGTGTCTGTTCTGTTTGCTTCCGTGTCGTCAATGGAAATTTTTTCGTGTTTAGCCAGAACATTCAGCTGTTTTAATCGGTTTTTGGAATAGTTAACGACGATTCTATACAACCACGTGGAAAATTTTGCTTCTGCCTTGAACTTTTTAATTGATTTATAAGCCGAAACAAAAGCCTCCTGTGTGACGTCGCAGGCTTCATCGTAATCTCCCGTTAATCGGTAAGCGATATTCAGCATTTTTTTCTGATGCCTTTCCACAAGGACCTCAAAAGCGTCCACGTCGCCTCTCTGACAAAGAAAAACATATTTCAGATCTTCATCCGCTATGACCGCCTTTGTACTATTTGTTATATTAGACATCCACAACAACGCTTTTGTTCCCCTTGTTTTTACTGATAGATATGTAAATTTACCATAATATTTGGGGATATTCATATTATTTTTAAAAAGAAAATGGCTGTATGGTGATCTTGTGAGGCTAAGAGACAGAGTATTTAATAAAAAATGGCTTTCGACTCGAATTCCTTAAGATGGCTGAAAGCTCTTTCACAGTCTTGCTTTCTTTGTTCAAATTTCGACTTTCTGGCGATGATTTCCTCGGGGCGAAGTTGTCTTTCGGCGATGTCTTTATTAAAGTCATCTGCCAAATTAGAGGCATCCCTACAGTTTCCCACTGCTAATTTCCGGAGTTGTTCAAATCTTTTAACTTGGGCCGGGTCATCAAAGACAATGCCCTTGAAATAAGGCGTGGCGTCGGTCGTCCCCTGTTTAATAATCTTGCCAGAAGTGGTTTCGATAGCGACCTTTTCGTTTGGACCGATGGTAGCAATCACCCAGGCATGATTGCCTTCCATCGCCAGTTGCCGATAGTTCCAAGCCGTGATGTTTTCGTGGATCGTGCCACCTATGATTTTTGACTCGATACCGTTCGTTTTTAATTGATTCCAAACGTCAATGGCCATGTCCAGGCAGACAAAACCTTCGTCCATGGTATAAGAATGGCTGGCGTGGTAAATGGCGGCAATCCTTTCCACAATCTGCATTTTATCCGGTTTTTTCGGTGCTTGGGGCGCCGCTGGTATTTCCTGCAATGCCGGTATTATTTCTCGAGACGCCGGTTTTTCCAGTGGCGTGCTCACTGGGGCAGGAGAAGGGTTTGGCGGGGGCGATATCGTATTAGGAGTGATGGGTTTAACAATTTCTGTAGTTTTGTCTGGAGATTTTAAAGAAAGCATAAAAGCTAAAGCTACCGCAAGCACCACTATAATTAAAGCCGGAATAACGTATTTTTTTTGCGATATAAACGACGCGGAACTATTTTGTCTATCACCGGAAAAGGAAGGTATTTTTTTTTCACATACAGGACATTTATAATAGCCGTTCTTAAGCGTATGCGCGATATCTTCGGCATTGAAATCGACTTTACAATGTGGACATTCGATATTCATCTGTTTTGTCTGTCCCTATACCATTCTAAAATATCATGCTAAAAATAATGAATTCTTTTTAACACAGCCAGGATTTTTGTAAAATGTTTTTATTATCAATCAGAAGCCGCATATAATCCAGTTCAAGTCGTATCATTTCCTTGTCGTTTCGGCGCAGCCACTCGGCCATCCAGGCAAAACGCAGGGCGACGATAAAGTCCAACAGATATTTCCAGCTTATTTTGGATATAATGCCGGATTTGTTCATTCTTGCAATGAAACTCTTTACCAATTCACCCAGGAGGCTTTGCGGATCTTCCACACCGATGCAACCGATTAAATTAGCCACATCGTAGAGTTCACTTTTAAAACCGCAGAATTCCCAGTCAATCACGCATTTGATGTCATTGGTCGACCAGATAATATTTAGAGGATGATAATCGCCATGACAGAAAGCAACAGGCAGCTTTTCATAGGTGGGCATGAAATCTTTCTCCAGAAAACAAACGACCCTGTTTATCTCATCCCGGATGTCGTTGTTGTATAAATTGATTTCCCAGACTAATTGATACACGTAATCCTTCAGCGAAAACACATTACAAAAATCCGCAAGTGGCAGTGTGCGCGATTTGCGGCGCAGGTCCATTAGGAAAGTGGCCAGCACAGGGCCGCGCCATTTTTC
>CAYNWA010000001.1:174436-223423 GCA_964400795.1 uncultured Smithella sp. | reverse complement strand
GCGATCCAGTTCCTTCCCCTGCACGAAAGGAGAAATTTGCCAGAAATTATTTTTGTACGGAATGACATGATTACCGTTTCCATCGGACAGATAAGGCTGGATACGTGCCAGTTTTTTCCCGGCCAGAAAATCAAGTGTTCTGGCAACCTGCTTTTTATGTTTCAATGATTTTTGAGCGATTTGTTCCAACAAAAAACACCGGGTCTGATGATCTTCCAGAACAATACGGAACAAAGAACGTTCCGGGCTGCCCTGAATAGTCATCCGGGGGTGAAGTTTCTTCAATCGTATCTTCCACAGATTGGCGACGGTTTTCAGATTTTCCCGGCTGAACAGGGATGTTGCTTGAACAACGGGAATGCGTTTTTTTGATTTCGCGACGGCTGAATCTTTCAACGTAGACAACTTTTTTTCTTTCGGCATTTTTTTGATTTTTATTTCCAGTTGCATCGCCAAAACCCTATCCAGCTTCGCGCTGGTGACCAGCAATTCCACCGGCCGGCGGGAGCGGGTATATTTTGCCGCTTTCCCTTGTTGATGAGCTGCCAGACGTTTTTCGATATTGTTGGTGATGCCTGTATACAGGCTTCCGTCGCAACAGCGCAGAATATAAACAATCCACGTTTTGCTTTTTTTGCCGGATTTAATGCTCATATCAGAAATTAATTATTACCGGTTGCCTTAAAAAACGTGTAGCAGAATACCCCATCAGACTCGGCGGTTCTGTATAAATCGCGAATGCCCTGATCGAAAACCTGTTCATCGATCAATCCCGACTTAATGGCCTGTTTCCGAACGCCTTCAATCATTGCCGTGAACGTTTTTTTTGTGAAACCATCTCCCAGTAGGGGTCTGCTGGGGTCCGCATAGACCATGCGGGGAGATACGCGCACTTCTTTAAAACCCGCGCTTTGCATCAACGGATAAAGTTCCCTGCCGATATTGGCGTTTCCGCCTGCGCGCCGTTGTAATTCTACCTGGCATTGAATCGCTTTGTGCGCCGCATCGCTTTCCGGGTAAAAATAAGCCGATCCATGATCTCCTTCAATTAACGTCATGGTGCCGTCTGGCTTTAAATATTCTTTCAGGATCTTTAAAACGTCGACTGGCCGAGGAAGATGTTCCAGAACGAAACAAATAAAGATATGGTCGAACGATTTCGGCTGATAGGGCAAATTAAAAATGTCCGCATGTTCGAACCGAACATTGGTTATACCTGCGGCTTTGGCTTTTTTTCTAGCTTCATTGACGGATGCTTCGGATATATCAATCGAGGTTATCAAAGCACCGGGGCTGTTTTTAGCCAGCGTTATGGTTTGCGCGCCGATACCGCAACCGGCTTCCAGCACCTTGCTTCCCGCCGGATATTTGGTGTCGGAGTGTAACAGTTCTACTAAAGTAAATGCCTGATCCTGCAATCTTATATTTTCCCGATAGTCGTATCCGTGAACGTATGCTTTATTCATTAATATTACACTGCCATAGGCTAAATAGTTTTTGCTATCGCTGTTTTGCAGTTTTGCATGTCAAAATAGCACAGCCTGTTCTTTTAAAAAAGAGAAAGTTTCTAAGTTTTTGCCTGCTTTCCCGGAATGTGGTATTGATTGTTGGCCTCGATAAAAGAGGAAGCAGGAGAATGATTTTGTGGCAACAGAAAACGATTTGAAAAAATTTGCAGACCTGGACAGGATATTCGAGCCTGGGAGCATTGCGGTTGTCGGCGTTTCTGCGGAAGGATTCGGTTTCGGCCGCGGTATTTTTCTTTCGCTCCGTTCCATCCGCTATGAGGGCAAACTGTATCCTGTGAATAAACGTGGCGGTTCCATTGCCGGAATGAAAATCTATTCTGCCATAGAAGATATTCCGGATAAAATAGATTTCGCCATCATTGCAGTTCCGGCGCTGCTGGTTCCTTCGGCGCTGGAAGCCTGCCGGATAAAGGGCGCGGTGGGCGCCGAAATTCTTTCCGCGGGTTTTAGTGAAACAGGAACGCCGGAAGGAATAGCTTTGGAAGAAGAACTGAGAACAATCGCTGCAAGAGGCATCAGAGTGATTGGTCCCAATTGTTTTGGAATCTATTGCCCGAAATCGGGACTGACCATGCTGCCCGGTCCCGACCTTTCAAGAAAACCGGGAGGCGTGGCCGTGCTTTCGCAGAGCGGCGGCCTTTCCATAGACCTCGGCTATGTGGGAAAATGGCGGGGGATACACTACTCTAAAGTTGTCAGTTTCGGAAACGGTTGCGATCTCAGGGAAGCGGAGATGCTTCGCTATCTGCGCCAAGATGCTGAAACACAAGTCATCTGCATGTATATCGAAGGCGTTGCCGACGGTCCTGAATTTTTCACTGCCCTGAAAGACACGGCTGCGGAGAAACCCGTCATCGTCATCAAAGGAGGCCTGTCGGAATCGGGGAGCAGGGCGGCGGCTAGTCATACGGCATCGATGGGAGGAAAGAAGGTTATTTGGGAAGCCGCGCTGCGTCAGTGCCATGTTATTCAGGTGGAAAACCTCGAAGAAATGAGCGATGCCGCCTTGGCTTTTTCACTGCTTCCGGTGAGGGAATACAAAGGATGTTCTGTCATGGGCGGCGGCGGAGCGTTGGGGATAGCGGCGGCGGACACGGCAGAGTCCTTTGGAATCAAGGTGCCGGGTCTAAGAAAGGATTTGCAGGTCGCCATTCTGGACGTGTTGCCCAAGCCCGGTTCAAGCGCGACCAATCCAATAGATATTGCCAATCCTTATGTCAGCGCCAGGTACATCAGAGAGATTCTTCTTCATGCGTCGCAGGATGATAACATTGATTTCCACATCGTCATCCAGCTTTTATATCACTATAAAGCATTGCAGCTGGCCATGGGCAATGTAAAACTGAGCGATATTACTCCTTATAAAGAACTGGCAAAAGTATGCCGCGAAGCCATGGACATCGGGAAAAAACCTGTAGTGCTTATTCTGCCGAATATCAGACAGGATGAAGATGATATCGAAGTTGAAGAAGTTATCCGGGAAACCCGCCGTCTTTTTACAGAAGCCGGAATGCCGGTTTTTGACGACGTGAAAAATGCTCTTAAGGCTGTTGCCGCGGTTTCCAGATATTACCTGTGCCACTGACAGAACAAAGATTTTGTTTTCTGTTTCCAGGCATGGTGGCCTTATATCTAAACAACCTATTATAAACGATCAGTGCTAAAGGTATCGCAGGCGCTGATATTGCCCTGTTCGAAGCCGCGTTTAAACCAGCTGACTCGCTGCGCGGAACTGCCGTGCGTGAAGCCATCGGGCACAACATAGCCCTGCGTTTGCTTCTGGATGCGGTCATCTCCGACGGCGCTGGCGGCATTCAATCCTTCCTCAATATCGCCTTCTTCCAGGATATTTCTTTGCTTATCGGCCTGGTGCGCCCACATTCCCGCGAGACAATCCGCCTGCAATTCCAGCATCACGTTTAGTTTATTACTTTCAGTTTTGCCTGCTCGTGATTGAAGTTCATGCACTTTCTGGATGATTCCCAGCTGAGTCTGCACGTGGTGACCGATTTCATGTGCGATAACATAAGCCTGGGCGAAATCGCCGGATGCGCCAAAACGGGAATGAAGTTCTTCAAAAAAGGCAAGATCAAGATAAACCTTGTGATCGGCCGAACAATAAAATGGCCCCGTGGCCGAACCCGCCATGCCGCATGCGGATTCAACGGCCTCGGAAAACAATACAAGTTTCGGTTCTTCGTATGTCCGTCCTGTCTGCTGAAAAACATCGTTCCAGACATCCTCCGTTTCCGCCAGCACCACCGCGACAAAATTGCGCATATCGTCATTGGCGGCTGTCGTTGCGCTTTGTTCAACCGACATTGAAGAAGACTGCGTGTTCTGCTCCACGATCTGCAATATTGAAGTCGGATCAACGCCCATGAACATACTGATGACCACGATAGCCACCAGACCGATGCCGCCGATGCCGCCGAACTTTGCGCCACGGGAAATCGACATTCCCCGGCGGTCTTCAACATTATCGCTTTGCCTTTTACCTCTCCAGCGCATCGTTCTTCTCCTTTTTTTGGAACATCTTAAAGACGATCATGTCATTGCGGCTCTAGAGGCCGGAATCAATCATTACGCTTTTTGTGGGAGTATAGAAACAAGGTTTTCGACTGTCAAGACAATTCATTTTCTTTGATTTCATTGGAGAAAATAATCATCAATCAACCCGATGCGGACATGCTTATGTTTTTGGAAAGCTATCCGGACTTGTTCGGGGAGGGCTTTTGCGCGCAGACCGCGGAAATACGACCGCGATCTGCACGCTGCTTTTGTTCTAATTCAATCTTTCTACAGACAAAAACAAATGATCTGTCTCGATTTCCACCAGCGCTTCAAAAAGCTGCCGGATCCTAGGATGATCCGCTTCGGCGGCTGATTTTCTGTAGAATTCGATTGCCCGTGTTTCCCTTGCGTGGGACTCTTTCAGATTCTCAACATTTTCCATATGGCAGGATTCGTTTCCCGGCGGCAGGGCATCCAGTTTGAGAATCTTTCTCCATATGGAGGCGTGTTCCGCTTCGATTTTACCCAGGGCTTTAAATAAAATTTTCCCTTCGGGATGATTTGTTTCTTTGGCAGCGCACGAATAAAATGTCGCGTTGCTTATTTCCACCTTGAGCGCATGTTCGGCATTGGCCCGATCCTTCGCGCTGAGAGGCACGTCAAAGTTCACGACCGCCTCCTTTGCTTCCACAATATACGCCATATGGGCGCCACAGAACGGACAGTTTGCCGGCGGATTGGCGCCGATATATGCGTCGCCGCATATCGTGCATCGGTATAATTTGACCATGTGTTCTCCTTTTAAAATAATGGTTCAGCCTTTACTTACGCTTTCCACAGGCCATGCAGATTGCAGTATTCCCGTGCGGTGATGCTGGTCGCTTCAATGGGAAAGACTGCTTCCGGCGTCTGGCCCGGAGCTAAATACTGGCGATAGATTTTGCCGTCCGCGATGATCTCAATCCATTCGATGTAATGTTTTTCCTCCATGGGATGGGCCACGCTGCCAACGATCACCTTAATACCGCTTTCCACCTTTTCCACGACCGGAACATGTTTTTCTTTCGCGGCATCCGTCGTATTTTCCGTCATAAGTTTCATGGGTTGATCGCAACACACAAGCTTTCCCACGCCTTCGTGGAGTACTTCGATGATATGGCCGCATACGTCACATTTAAAGACCTCATTTCTTTTTGCCATGATGCACCTCCTTCATTTTTTTGCAATGTTTATAATACCTTTACTGATTAACGATAAGGTGTAACATATCAGATTAGCAACGGCGTTGCGGCTGCCGCCAATCCGGTGTTTTACTCATGAGTTATTTAACACTCTTTTCAAACCGTTGAAAAGCGGTAATGTTAAAAATCACGCCAAGTCAAAACGGTCCAGATTCATGACCTTGTTCCAGGCCGCCACAAAGTCTTCCAGGAACTTCTCCTGTGAATCTCTACAGGCATAGACCTCCGCCACAGCCCGAAGCTGTGAGTTCGACCCGAAAATCAGATCAATGCGGGTACCGGTCCATTTGATCTCGCCAGTCCTGCGGTCGCGCCCTTCAAACACATCCGCATCTTTTGACGCCTTCCACTCCGTGTCCATGTCGAGCAGGTTGACGAAGAATTCGTTGGTAAGCGCACCCGGACGCGAGGTGAAAACCCCATGCGGAGAACCTCCGAAATTGGCACCCAGCACGCGCAGGCCGCCTATCAGCACGGTCATTTCCGGCGCCGTGAGCGTGAGAAGCTGAGCCTTGTCCACCAGCATCTCTTCGGGCAATACGGTATATTTGGCCTTCTGGTAGTTGCGGAATCCGTCGGCTTTCGGTTCCAGCACGCCAAACGAAGCTACATCGGTCTGCTTCTGTGACGCGTCCATGCGACCCGGCGTGAAAGGAACCGTAATTTTGTAACCGGCATTTTTCGCCGCCTGTTCGACACCGGTACAACCGGCCAGAACGATCAGATCGGCGAGCGATACCTTCTTGTCGCCTTTCTGATCCTTGTTGAATGCTTTCTGGATACGCTCGAGCGTTTTGAGCACGCGGGCGAGACGTTCCGGTTCGTTCACTTCCCAGTCCTTCTGCGGAGCCAGGCGGATGCGGGCACCGTTGGCGCCGCCGCGCATGTCGGAGCCGCGGAACGTGGAGGCTGACGCCCATGCCGTCGAAACCAGTTCCGATATGGACAGACCTGAAGCCAGAATCCTGCTTTTCAAGGAGTTGGCGTCCGATTTGTTGATCAGCTTATGATTGACGGCAGGAATGGGGTCCTGCCAGATCAGCACTTCTTTTGGAACCTCCGGCCCGAGATAACGCGAACGCGGACCCATGTCGCGATGGGTCAGCTTGAACCAGGCGCGGGCAAAGGCGTCGGCAAATTCCTTCGGATTGGCCAGGTAGCGCCGGGCAATCGGCTCATAAATCGGGTCGAAACGCAGCGAGAGATCCGCCGTGGTCATCATCGGGCGGCGCTTCTTGGACGGGTCGTGTGCGTCCACCACCATGTCCTCCGCTGCCACGTCCTTGGCCAGCCACTGATTGGCGCCAGCCGGGCTTTTGACCAGTTCCCATTCATATTTGAACAGCACTTTCAGATAGCCCATATCCCAGGTCGTCGGATTCGGTTTCCAGGCCCCTTCAATGCCGCTGGAGATGGTATCTCCACCCTTGCTGCTTTTATAACTGCTTTTCCATCCAAGACCCTGTTCTTCGATGGGAGCCGCTTCCGGTTCAGGTCCCACATGGGTCGCGGGACCGGCGCCGTGGCATTTTCCGAATGTATGGCCTCCGGCAACCAATGCGACGGTTTCTTCATCGTTCATGGCCATACGCGCAAAGGTTACGCGCACGTCGCGGCCGGAGGCGACCGGATCGGGATTCCCGTCCGGGCCTTCAGGGTTCACATAGATCAGTCCCATTTGCACGGCCGCGAGAGGGTTTTCGAGATCGCGCTCGCCGGAGTAGCGGCTCTTGGGCTTGTCGCTGGTAGCCAGCCATTCCTCTTCGCTGCCCCAGTAGATGTCTTCTTCCGGTTCCCAGACGTCCACGCGTCCACCGGCAAAGCCGAAGGTTTTAAATCCCATCGATTCCAGAGCGCAATTGCCGGCCAGAATCATCAGGTCGGCCCAGGAGATTTTTTTGCCGTATTTCTGCTTGATCGGCCACAGAAGCCTTCGCGCCTTGTCGAGGTTCACGTTATCGGGCCAGGAATTTAACGGGGCCAGCCGCTGATTGCCTGTTCCCGCGCCGCCGCGACCATCGCCCATGCGGTAGGTGCCTGCACTGTGCCAGGCCATCCGGATGAAAAGTCCGCCGTAGTAACCCCAGTCGGCCGGCCACCAGTCCTGCGAATCGGTCATAAGCGCATAGAGGTCTTTCTTGATGGCTTTCAAATCCAGTTTTTTAAATTCCCTGACGTAATTAAACGACTCGCCCATGGGATTGCTTTTAAGGGTGTGCTGATGAAGAATTCTGAGGTTCAATTGATTCGGCCACCAGTCCCGGTTCGAGGTGCCGCCACCCGAAATGGGTTTTTTCATCATGCCTGTTACCGGGCATTTGCTTTCTTCGGTCATCTGATTTCCTCCTTTCTTTCAGTAATGGGTTAAAAACCTTATTCCTTTTGCCTCCTTGTCTGTTCTATAATCTGGAATGATTCTGAATCAGAATAAAAAACCGGTCATTGTCCTTCTTTCACCATTTGTTCAAAATGCCGCGGGATTGTGCAATAGGAAAATTCAGTCGGGGCGCTTCAGGCAATCCCGGCAATACCCGTGAAACTCCAGTCGGGTGTCGGTTACGACAAAGCCCGATTTCCGGGCAATGTCCCTGGGTTCAAGCGATGCGGGAATGGCATAGTCAAAAATCTTCCCGCAGCGGTTGCAGATGAGATTCACATGATCCGAAATGTCCACATCATAGCGGTTTTCCATCCGATCGAATTCCAGTTGTCTAATCAGACCGTTTTCAGAAAACTCCTTCAGCGTCGCATAAACGGTGGATAAGCTGATACGAGACGCTTTTTTCCTCGTTGCCTCATAAATCAAAGTAGCGCCGGGGTGAGCTTCGCTATACTCCACCAGCGCATCAATGATTGCCAGTCGCTGAGGGGTCATCTTGAGACCTTTTTCTTTTAATTGGCCGATCAGGCTGTCTCTATGCATCATTTATACTCTGGAATCATTCCGGTTTGGGGAAAGATACAATCATGCCTATAAATTGTCAAGGCATATTTTTTTCATGGCTGACCGGCAGGATTGACAAACGAACTTATCAATTATATGAAACAAATAATAAATTTGAGAGATTTCATATGCCGGTTTATTTACAAATCCTGCTTCTGGCCGCGGTCTTTATCGCCATTGTGATCGTTTTTCTTTACATCGGTGGCCTGGCTGTGCGGCGGGCCAGCTTTCAGATTATTGCCGAAATGGAAGAAGCCAGAGCCTTCAAAGAGGGAAGGGCGATAAAAATTCAGGACGAGCGGAAAAACTTCTTCCGCGTGGGGACCAAAAATATTCGCCCCCGGGCGCTGAATCTGCTCATTGCCGATGGCCTGGTGATCAAAACCAATAATGGGAAATATTATCTGGACAAAGAAAAACTCACCCAGGCGAAAGATCAGTTAAGTTTTAAAATTAAATGAGAAATGGTTGAAGCCTATTCTAAATATCGATTTCAAAAGTTGTCAACAAGTTGTCTACTTGCAGTGTGAGTTTTTAACTGCCCTGCAGTTCCTGCTTTTTCATCATAATCAACACCGCCGAAATTGCCCCTTCGGTCATGCCGGGGATGCGCGCCATCTGGCCGAGCGTCTGCGGCGCTATTTTAGTGAGCTTGGCTTTTAGTTCGTTGGAAAGGCCGGGAACGGAGTTGTAATCGAAGTCCGGCGGAATTTTCTTTTTTTCCTGTTCCTTTAATTTCTTTACGGCATCAAACTGACGTTTGATATAGCCTTCATATTTGGTTTCGATTTCAATCTGCTGTTTGACAAAAGCATCCGGTTGCGGTTCCCATCCGGAAAAAACAGACAGATTATCATAAGACAATTCATGCCTCTTCAAAAGACCATGAAGCGTAGTGTGATTGCTCAGCGGAGTAGAATTTAGCGCTGTCAGTTTTTTATTTGTTTCCGCCGTGGGTTTTATTGGTACGGATTTCAGGTGTTCAATGCCCTGTTCTATCTTTTTAATTTTGTTCTGAAGTTCCAGATACTGTGCTCTATCAACCAATCCCAACTCGCAGCCCTTGCCCATCAGACGAATGGTTGCATTGTCTTCGCGTAAGATAAGGCGGTATTCGGCACGTGAAGTAAACATACGATAGGGTTCATCCACACCACGGGTAACAAGATCGTCTATCATGACGGCCATGTAGGCCTCGGAGCGATCCAGCGTAAATGCTGGAGCGCCTTGTACAGCGCAGGCGGCATTGATGCCCGCCCAGAGACCCTGTGCCGCCGCTTCCTCATAGCCGGACGTTCCGTTAATCTGACCGGCCAGATAAAGCCCGTCAACCAGTTTTGTTTCCAACGTGGGTTTGAGTTGTGTGGGCTGAACAAAGTCATATTCAATGGCATAAGCCGGGCGCATGATCTGTGCCTGCTCCAGTCCTTTGACGCTGCGCACAATCTTGTACTGCAGTTCCAGTGGCAGACAGTTGCCGAGGCCTTTGGCGTAAACTTCCTGCGTGTCGAGTCCTTCATGCTCCAGCACAACGGGATGGCTCTGGCGCTCACCGAAGCGCATGACCTTGTCTTCCAGTGAAGGGCAGTAGCGGGCGCTCACGCCTTTGATGATGCCGGAATATAACGGTGAGTGCTGAATGTTTTCCCGAATCACGCGATGCGTTTCGGCGGATGTGGCCGAAAAATATGAAGGCAGGCGTTCTGTGCGTAATCTTTCGGTCGTAAAGGAAAATGGTTTTGGAGCGGGGTCGCTGTCCTGCCGCTCCAGCCGGGAAAAATCAATTGAGGAGGCACGCAGACGGGGAGGAGTGCCCGTTTTCATTCTGCCGATATCAAAACCAATTTCTTTGAGATGATTGGCAAGGCCGATGGATGCCAGTTCTCCCGCGCGTCCCGAAGGTGTTTGCGAAGCGCCGACATGCACCAGGCCATTTAAGAAAGTCCCGGTGGTAATAATAACTTTTTTTGCGCCGTAAAAATGCTCACTCTGATCCAGCATGCCGATGACTCTGCCGTCTTCAATCACCAGCTTTTCAATCATAGCCTGCCTGACATAAAGATTAAGCTGGTTTTCGACAACGGCTTTCATGGTCAGGCGGTAGAGTTGCTTGTCGCACTGCATCCGGGAGGAATGCACCGCCGGACCTTTGGAGGCATTGAGCAGGCGAAAATGCACGGCGGTTTTATCCGTTACCTTGCCCATTTCTCCGCCCAGGGCGTCAATTTCCTTGACCAGCTGTCCCTTGGCCAGTCCCCCGATGGCCGGATTGCAGGACATCAGCGCGATCGAATCCAGATTGATATTGAACAGAATCGTCCGGCATCCCATGCGCGCGCAGGCCAGCGCCGCTTCGCATCCGGCATGGCCGCCGCCAACGACTGCAACATCATAATTGTCTGTTAAGTTAGTCATCCTTTAATCAAACACTTGCTCTTGTTTTAAATCAATAGTAAAAACATTTTGTGATGCCGATGCATCCGGAACTCTTTTCCCGCCTCTGGTGGGCGGGAATGAAAGGGAGGGGGATATTGAAAGTTTTCACCCTCCTTTTGGTTTCCTCCCCTCAAGGGAGGAAAGAGAAATAGTAGATTCCCGTTTTCACGCGAATGACAAGCATTTTTTACGGCATAGAGTGTAAAAATACAACATAAAAAAGAGGCAGCCTTGGCGAAACCGAATATTAAGCGATACAATGACTTGAAAAGTTACTGGCGCAACCTTTTCGGCTGTTATGTTCATAAGCTGCAAATTGACGCTGGCTTTACCTGTCCTAATCGAGACGGGCATGTGGCTCTGGGTGGCTGTATTTACTGCGATGGCCGGGGTTCAAAGTTACGCCAAAAGGGGGCACTGCCTTCAATTACCGAGCAGATTAATTCTGGCAAAAAATATTACAAGACGCACGCGGCGAAATTTATAGCTTATTTCCAAACATTTACCAATACTTACGCGCCGGTGGAGAAGTTGCGCGCGCTCTATGATGAAGCGCTCAATCAGGAAGATGTTATCGGGCTTTCCATCGGCACCAGGCCGGATTGCCTGGGACCTGATGTTATCGAACTGTTGAGAAGCTACGCGCAAAAGTATCATGTCTGGGTGGAACTTGGTTTACAATCGGCCCATGACAAGACGTTGGCGTTTATTAACAGGGGACACACTTTTCAGCAATTTTCCGACGCTGTCCATTTACTTGCCGGTCGAGAATTGAATATTTGTGTGCACATCATTATCGGTTTGCCGGGAGAAAGCGACGAAGATATGCTGGCTACAGCAAAAACGCTTGCAGCCATGCCGATTCGCGGCATCAAAATTCATTCCCTGCTGGCGCTGGACGAAACGGCTCTTGGAGAGATGTATAAGAAAGGAATCATCCACATGATCACCAAAGAGAAATATGTTTCTTTGGTAGCCGATGTTCTGGAGGTGTTGCCGCCGGACATGGTCATTCAACGCCTGACCGCGGACGGTTACCGCGATATTTTCCTCGCGCCCGACTGGGCAATGAACAAACTAGACGTGTTAAACTCAATCAATAAAGAACTGATACGACGTGATTCTTATCAGGGGAAAAAGTACCGGACGGATCGCGTTGAATCACTGTCCTGATTGTCCATCGGTTAAAAATGCTTTCATCCTGTTTCGTCCCCAAAAAGTTAATGACGAAAGAATGGAATGTCATACCCAATACGATTCAGACTTGCGTGTTTGTTGACGCTGGGAATTACAAACAACTTATGACGCCCGATCAGTAAGCACTATTTTTTATCTTTTTTTGCCCGTTTGGAATGCAGATAAAATCCATAACCGATGAAAATTAAAAAAAATACTAACGATGGGGGGAAGAAGGCAACTATCAAGGTGCAGACGAAAGCGATGACAAGCATTCCTGGATAGGGGTGATCTTCCAATGCATCCAAAATTGGATTAAACAATCGGTCTATCCTCCGCTCTTTTTCTTTTTCCTCCATTGTTTCTCAGTCCTTTTACTTATACATGGTCGTTTTTGCAACGTCTTGCTGGAATCATAGCATGATTCTTGATCTTTTAAAGAGGAAAATATTCCAAAACGACAGGAAAGAGTGTCTGATGATGATGCTTGAAATAAAAATAAAAGTTCCTGCCGCTAATTTAATAAACGGAACAGACTGATGATTAATGAAAATATCAGCAAAATTAAGTATAGAATGGTGAATATCTCGGCAGCCCTGAAGTCTCTTATTTTTTTATCCATCAAATCTTTTAACTTTCCACCCTTATAGATCCACCAAAGAAATGTTACGGAAAAAATTATTATGATAATCCACAAAATTGCATCTCTCATTTTATTATTCTTCCATATAAGGTTTTACAAGAGAATCCCATTCTGCTTCCGATTTACATGTCTTTTCCAAAACATTACACATAATAGTTGTGCCATCTCCTTTGGAACGGAACGAACCGTATATTTTATTTTCGTCGAGCTCTCTCAAAACCTTTAATGGTTTCTTTAAATAGTTTACTAAAATAAAACATTTATCCAAGCTCGCGTTGTAATGGTTTTGATGGGTAAACTTGTCTCTAAAAAACTTGTTTTCATCAGCCTTGACCCATTCTTTACACTCTCTTTCACATTGTTTCTTCAACGCACTTATTTTCTGTCGTTTCTCCGGCGTGTCACAAATTATTCTGTACGTTTCATCCAATTTGCTTTCAGGCACAATACTTGTCCATTCACTATTTTTATATGTTTCTTCGTACAGGACATTTCCCTTATCGTCATAATTGGCTAATTTTTCAATCTTGCTCAATCTCTTTCGGCAGTCAATGTCGAGCAACATCGTCTGATGGTCGAGGTTCCGGTATCTTGTTGATTTTTTCACATCCGATTCTTTAAAGTGCTCAATCAAATATTTTCTTTCTTTATCGGCAATGGTTCTGTAAGTCCATATGGATATGATGTCCGATGATTTAATCAGGTTTGTTTTATTGTAATAAAAATTGTCGCTTAAATGTTCCCAAACTTCAGGGTCCGGTTGTTCTGGAAAACAAACGGATGGCGATGATATAATGGACGCTGTGATGAAAACGATCAGAGAGGATAAAAACAATTTTTTCATTACAATTCACTCCAAACAATTAATATCCGACGTATTTCATTATACGTCAGATAGTATCATAACACTGTTCTTTATTTTAAAAAAAGAGAAATATCAACCTCGTTGATTTTAAGTTGGAATCTTCCATATGGGCGATTACGGAAGCCCTGGAAGTAACAAATATTCAAATGGAAAGAGAGTAATATGCCAGAACGCCAAATAAAGATTCTTGGAAGGCAACATCAATAAAACAAAATATTTTATGATCAAGAATCTATTATTTCAAACTGATAATAAAGATCATTATTACCTTTTGAGAAACCTCTAATACATTTTTCATTGGATTTCTTACCGAAAATTTTAAGCGCCTGCTTAAAGTAACCCACGGTCATGAACTCAAAGTCAACACTATTGATTGGAATTTGGATGACTTTGAAATGAACAATGTTGTTTTCCAAATTTGTGGAAAGAACACTCTCGTCATACAAACTGGTCCAGATTTGCGGCATACTCACTTCGACAAACTGTTTTAAAGTCTTTGCCAGGATAAAAGAGTGACGGGAACCTCCCGGCGACAGGGTAAATTTGGCCGCTACTTTACCGAACATGAAGAATAGCTTTTTATCGTTGTTAAAAAATTCCTTAATGAGTTCGTTAAGGAAAAAGAGATGTTTTTCCACAGGAATAAGGGCGATGGATAAGATCATCCCTTTGTAGTAACTATCCTTCTCCGCCATTTTAGCCATAAAGGCATTCCATCGTTCTTCTCCGAAAGCCTGAGTGATCGTAACCTTTGCTGTAGTAAAAGCGGTGCCTTTTATATTCATATCCAAACTCCCTCTGATAAATTTGTAAATTAAATGAGATGAAAATTATTAATCGTTTTTATACATTTCTTCGATGATATCTTTATATTGTGCCGAGATGGATTTGCGTTTGACCTTCATGGTGGGTGTGACTTCACCGTCTTCCGTGTAAAGCTTTTTGTCCAGCAGGCGAAATTTGCGGATGTTTTCCACGCGGGCAATCTGCCTGTTGACCTTTTCCACCTCGTCGGAAATAAGTCTGACCACTTCTTCCGTTTTAGTTAAACTGGCAAAGGTCGTATATTGAATTTTGTGATCCTGAGCGTATTTCACAACATTCTCTTCATCGATAACGATAAGTGCGGTAATGTATTTACGCCTGTCGCCGATGACAACGGCATCCGTGATATAGGGGGAAAACTTCAACAGATTTTCAATGTACTGAGGCGCGACATTTTTACCGCCTGCCGTGATAATAAGGTCTTTTTTGCGGTCGGTGATTTTTAAATATCCTTCCGCATCTATTTCTCCAACATCACCGGTATGAAACCAGCCACCTTCCAGGGCTTCCGCCGTGGCCTCCGGTTCTTTGAAGTATCCCTGAAAAATTCCACCGTGTTTGATTAATATTTCACCGTCTTCAGCTATCTTAACTTCGGAATCGGGCAGAGCCCGGCCTACGGTTCCTACTTTGAAATGTTCTTCATCGGACATATGCGTGATGCCGGTTGTTTCGGTCAGCCCGTAACCTTCACGAATCGGTATACCGATGCTCTGAAAGAATTTCAGAACTTCATGCGAGATCGGTGCCGCTCCGGAAAATCCCAATCGCACTTTGTCAAATCCCAGGCGTTGCTTGAGTTTCCAGAAAACACTGAAATACGCCAATTGATAACCGAGGAATAAATACCAGGGGATCGGTTTCCCGGCCAGTTTGAAACTGTTGTATTTTGTCCCGATCTTAAAGGCCAGATTGAAAACAGTGCGTTTGAGCCAGGTGGCATCCGCCATCTTCAGCACAATGCCGGAGTGATATTTTTCCCAGATTCGCGGCACGGCATGAAAAAGCGTGGGAGAAACATCGCGCAAATCGTTCATGACCGTGTCGGTGTTTTCGGTAAAATTGACAATATGACCCGTTGTAAGGTGCATCATCAAATCGAATATCTGCTCATAGACATGATTCAGCGGCAGAAAGGAAATAGTTTCATCATCGACGCTCATTTTGGTTATTTTTTGACTTTGACGCGCAATCCATAAATAATTGTGATGGGAAATTTGAGCGCCTTTTGGAGGACCGGTTGTCCCCGATGTATAGATGATGGAAGCCGTCTCCTCGGTTTTTCCTTCCTCTACTATTCTCTCGTAAAGACCCGGTTTTTCTCTGTCTATCGTTGCTCCCAGTTCCAGAAGCTTTTCAAAGCTCATCAGCATGGGATCATCGAAGTGCTTGAGGCCTTCCATATCCCAGACGATTATTTTTTTTAGATGCGGCGTCCGCCCGCGACAGGCCAGCGCCTTATCAAACTGTTCTTCATCTTCGCAGAAAAACACCACCGATTCGGAATGTCCGACCACGTATTCGCATTCCGCTGCTGGATTGGTGGTATAAACACCGACAAAGATTCCGCGTAGTGACATGACGCCCATGGCCGAAAAAAGCCATTGGGGTTTATTCTCGCCGACAATAGCCACATGATCGAATGGCTTTACCCCCAGCGCATACAACCCCAAGGCTACCTTTTTCACGTTTTCGTAATATTGTTTCCAGGTAATGTCGTGCCAGATACCGTAATCCTTCATGCGCATGGCAATCCTACCCGGTTGCTTGTCCACAAGAAATTTCAGCCCCTGAGGAAGGGTTTTGATGTCGTCTTCAATCATATTTATACCTCAACGGAAACGAACCTTGCGGCGGTAACGTTTGTATCCCTTGACGGATGTTTCCGTGGCAATACCCAGATAAAATTCCTTGACGTCGTCATCTTCACGCAGAATCTCCGGCTTGTCAGCACGGACGATTCGCCCGTTTTCCATTAAAAACGCATAGTGTGAATATTTCAGCGCCATGTTTACGTTTTGTTCAACAAGCAGAATCGTGACACCCTGCTGATTGATTTTCTGTATGATTGTGAAAATTTCTTTGGTCAGAAGCGGAGAAAGGCCCAGCGACGGTTCATCCAGCATCAACAGTTTTGGGCGGCTCATCAACGCCCTCCCTATAGCAAGCATCTGCTGTTCGCCTCCGCTCAAGTGACCAGCCTGCTGATTACTTCGTTCGCTCAATATAGGAAACTGTTTGAGAATGCCGTCAATATCCTCCTGAATTTCTTTTCTGTCTTTGCGTGTGTAAGCGCCCATCAGAATATTTTCCATCACGGTAAGTTCGGGAAAAACCTCGCGTCCTTCCGGCACATAGCTGATGCCCAACCGGACGATTTCCTCCGTGTCCATGCGGTCTATTCTTTTACCCAAAAACTCGATGGTTCCTTTTTCCGGTTGATCATCATCCAGAAGTCGCATGATTGTCTTCAGTGTTGTGGTTTTCCCCGCGCCATTGCTGCCGAGAAGCGCCACGATGGAGCCCTCTTTAATTTCAAAAGAGATGCCATGCAGCGCCCGAATCAAATCGTACCAGGTTTCGATATTTTTAACCGAGAGCATTATTCCTCCTCTCCCAGATAGGCGGCAATGACTTCGGGATTTTTTTGAACTTCCTTCGGCGTGCCTTCGATAATTTTCTCTCCCTGATTAATGGCCAAAATACGGTCGGAAATTCCCATGACCATATTCATGTCATGCTCGATGAGCAGAATAGTTACTTGATAGTCTTCTTGGATATCCTTGATCCAAATGCGCAGGTCGTCTTTTTCTTCCGTGTTCATTCCAGCAGACGGTTCATCCAAAAGTAAAATTTTCGGTTCCAGCGCCAGCGCCCTTCCGAGTTCGACAAGTTTGCGCTTACCGTAGGGAAGGTTGGACACAAACAAATCCCTGAGCGATTGAAGATCAAGAAAGTCGATAATGTGTTCGATGTGTTCCCGGTGCCTTACTTCTTCTTTTGCGGCGGGAGAGTGCCTGCCCAACATAAAAGCGCCGCTTGCGATTCCGGTTTTCATGTGGATGTGGCGTCCGAGCATGAGATTATCCATGACAGTGGCGTTACCGAAAAGCTGAATGTTCTGGAATGTTCGTGCCACACCCTTGCGGGCAATTTTATCCGGACGCAAGCCGACAAGATTTTCGTTTTCGAGGAAAACGTTACCCGCGTTGGGTCTATAAATGCCGCTGATCATGTTGAAGATAGTGGTTTTGCCGCTTCCGTTGGGGCCGATAATCGAAAATATCTTGTTGTGTTCAACCTCGAAGCTGACATTACTGACAGCCTTGATGCCACCGAAGGAAATACTCAGGTTTTCCACTTTGAAATGAGCCATAATTTACAGACCTGAACAGGTTGTTAATTAAAATATTCGTACATCATTGAATGGAAGCGGGGTATCAAGCCCCGCCTCGGGTTTGACTACTTCTTCTTCCATGTAGCCAGATCATTTGGTGTCCAATCCTGCAGTGTAATATAACTGGAATTTGGCCCGCATTTCAGAATCTGAATGGAATCGCAACCCTGATGTACGGTAAGACTCCAGTTCACAACTGCACCTAATCCCTGGAAATTCTTTGTGGCGTTGAGTTCTCTCATAAGTGCTTCTGTGCTCAGTTTCGGACCAACCCGCTTGAGCGCATCCACCAAGGGTTCTGCAAACATAATGCCGGCGGTATAGAAAACTCCAAAACGCTCTTCCGGTGCGTATTTTTTTGCAGCCGCACGATATTTATTCATCAACGGGTGATCGACGTCGGTCGGCAGACCGATTCCCCCGGTAATGACACCTTCCCACAAACCTCCGGTGATCTTGTTCATCAGCGGGAAATCCATCAACGTGTCGGAAGAAATCCATTGAGGTTTGTAACCGATAGTAGCACAGGTCTTCAGCGCAATCGCAGCGGTTGTCGGGTTCACCCACATGAAGGCAACTTCCGCACCTGAATTCTTGAGCCTTAGCATTTGGGAAGAGAGATCCTTTTCACCCGGCTCGACCGAAATTTCTTCCGCCAGCTTCATCTTATATGTGGCCAGGCGTTCCTTGCAGCCTCTAAGTCCCGTCTTACCATACGTGTCGTTCTGATAAAGGAATCCGATTTTTTTGGCTTTAAGCTTTTCCACCGCATATTTGGTCAGGATGCTCGCCTCATCGTCATAAAGCGTGTACATGGCAAAGAGGTACGGATTGACGGGAAACACGTACTCCTCAATGGCCGTCGAAGGATTCACCCAGATGATTTTGTTTTGGGTCAGATAGTCTTTCACAGCCATCCCGCAGGCAGCGCCGACCCCGCCTACAAAGGCAAAAATTCCCTCGCGTTCAACAAGTTCCTTGACCACGGCTTTGGTCTGAGCGGGATTGTACTGGTCATCGCGGATGAAATACTTAATTTTACGACCATGAATACCGCCTTCATCGTTGACAATTTGAAATAAAAGACCACTGCCCCTGGCTACCGATCCCCAGGGAGCGGCCGGCCCTGTCTGCGGTCCCCACTGGCCAATCCTGATTTCCTTATCGTCAAAACCCGGCTTAGCCTGAGCAAAGACGAGAAGCGAACACACAAAAACAGCGATGACAATCATTGATGCAATTACTAATTTTTTCATAATGACCTCCTTGCGTTCAAATATTTTAAATAAATTATTACCCTTTACCTTCTAATCATTGTTTTGTTGATCAGCCCTTGTACCACTTTCCCTGTTCTTTCAGGAAAGTGAAGCTGTAATTATAAATGCTGTTTGGTCCTGAATGAGCGAACACAAATTCCACTTCAACCTGAACAAACTTGTCCACAGCAGGATAGTTTTTTTGGTTATCATTGTCTCGCAGGCGATAAATTCTTATAATTTTATAATCATCAATGGATAGCGGAGGCTTGGCCGCGATATCCTGTAAATACTGCTCATAGGAATGATTTCGTTTATAATCAGATGACGGCGCGAGAAGAGCATAGACGGCCTTGACATCTTTTTGCTTCTCGGCATTCAGGTAATCAAGAGCTGCTTTTTCAATGGTATTTTTTTCCAGATACAACTGTACTTTATTGCGCGGAACATCCCAGATCAACAGGCCGGCAATCATCACGGTTGCACAAGAAATAATAATTATTTTTGTCGCTTTACTCATCTCTCAATCCGTTGATTTATTATGATGACGTTTTATACCTTTTTTACATAATGCTTGGAGAATAAGCCACTCGGCCTGACGGTAATAATAAGAATAATCACGACAAAAGCGACGATCGGTTTCCATTCCGGCCACGCATAACCGAAGAAATTTTCAACAATGCCCATAATCAGCCCGCCGATGACGACACCGGGAATACTGGTCAGGCCGCCCAGAACCGCCGCGGCAAAAGCGCGCATAAACGGTTCCATCATAAAGTTGGGATCAAGCACAGAACGCGCAGCAAAAAACATGGCCGCGATTGCGCCGATCAGCGAACTCATTGCCCAGGTAAAAGAGAAAACTCTTTCCACCTTGATACCCATGATTTTGGCAGCGTTGACGTTTTGCTGGGTCGCGCGCATGGCAATGCCCAGTTTGGAATAGCGGAAAAATAAAAACAGGAATATCATAATAATGATGGTCAATGTGAAAACGCCGATAGTCCATTCATTGATGACCAGGCCGGGGATGATTTCGTGAGTCTTGGTAACGGAAAGCAGAAACGGAAAATCTTTTTGCTCCGCTCCCCACTTCCAGCCGGCCAGTCCCATGAGCAGCATTTCCGCGCCAAGAGTGATAATCAGCAAACCCAACACGGTTGGATCTTTTGCCGGACGCAGAAAACAAAATTCAATGGCCATGCCCAGCAAAATCGCAAAGACCATTGTGGCAGGAAAGGCTACCCAGAAGGGAAAATTATAAGCTGTCAGAATATGGTAGGCTACAAAGGTCGCCACCATGCCCATTTCGCCCTGAGCGAAATTTATAACGTCCGATGTTTTGTAAATGATGGCGACAGCAACGCCAAAAAGACCATAGCAGGCTCCAATGGCAATTCCTTCAATCAGCAGCATCTCAAACATGACGTCACTCCCTTTTTTTTAAAACGGCCAGGTCTTCCAGTATTTCTTGATTCTAATCCAGATGCCGAACATTCCCAACGGTTCAAAAATAACAATCGCAATCATGATCAACCCCAACGCGATGCTGGAAAAATTGGCCAGACCAATTACCGTAAACCATTTTTTCGACATAGTTGTAAGAAGCCCGCCAAGGTATGGCAGATTTTCCACATTTTTCAATAGGTCATACTGGAGATACGTTATCAGTATAGCGCCCATGATAGCGCCCATTATCGAACCCAGTCCGCCCACCGTGATCATAACCAGAAAAATAATGGAAAGAATCAGATTAAAAGTAAAAGGATCGAAAAAGCCGACGACAAAACCATAAAGGCCGCCCGCTACTCCCGCGTAAAAAGCGCTGACGGCAAAAGACATCGTTTTATAGATCGTCAGATTAACGCCCATGACTTCTGCAGCAATATCATCATCACGAATAGACATGAAAGCCCTGCCGACACGGGTTTTCATCATGTTCCTGGCTGTAATGACCATGAGAATGGTGATGATCATAATCAGATAATAGATTTTAACATCCCCCTGTATGACATAACTGAATGATGAACCGGAAACGCCCAAATCAAGAGGTGGGGCGGTAATGCCCATTCTGCCGCCGAAAACATCCCACCGGCCGATGATGTGCATGATGGTCAAACCGAAGCCCAAAGTGGCAATAGCCAGATAAGGACCTTCCAGTCTCAGAGCCGGGAGACCGATAATGAATCCGAAGAAAGCGGCAAGGAGAGCAGCAATAATAATTGCCGCAAAAAATGGAACATGCAAATGCATCATAATCAAGGAGGTGCCGTAAGCACCGATGGCAAAAAATCCCGCGTGTCCCAGCGATATCTGACCGGTATAACCCACCAGAATATTGAGACCTACCGCCAGAATGATATTAACCATAATAATATTTAGCAGGTAGATATTGTATGAAGGCATGTAAAAGGGCAGGGTAAACAGAACAATCAGTAAGACAATGGACCAGGCCAGAATGGTGCCGCTTTTGAATAGCTCAACGTCCTCATAATAATCGCGTTTCATGTCCATAGGAGAACCACGCTGATGTTTTCTTTTGAGATTTAGTTGAATCCGTTTCGATTTGCGCCTTTTCTATAATAAAGATATAACAAGATGTCAAATTTGTGTCAAGGTAATTTGACCTGATACAAGACAGCGATGTTATGGTTCAACAATTATATCAAAAACGGCTTAACCGGATACAAAATTGTGTTAATAAAATAAATATATAAGAGGTTAAAGATTTAACTGTGAATTGAACACAAAAATTGTTAAGTGTATATCCGTAAAATTTTTTATTGAGGAATCAATGATAGCGATAATTGATTATAACGCAGGAAACATCACCAGTGTGGCGCGGGCGCTGCAAAATATCAGGCAGGATTTTGTTATTACGGATGAAACAAAAAAGCTCGATAAAGCTTCGCGGGTTATTTTCCCGGGAGTAGGAGCGGCAGGCGAAGCGATGGCTTATCTTCGCGAAAAGAAACTGGATGTTTGGCTGAAAAATTATATAAAAACAGGCAAACCACTTCTGGGTATTTGCCTGGGGACGCAGATTATTTTGGATTATTCCGAGGAAAACGAAACCGATTGCATCGGGCTTATAGCCGGTTCAACAAAACGTTTTCCTGAAAAATTGATTGGAGAAGGTGAGTTGTTAAAGATTCCTCAGATGGGCTGGAACAGTGTTAAATTAAGGCGCGGTCATCCGGTATTTGAAGATGTTTTGCCGGAGGCTGAATTTTATTTTGTGCATTCTTATTATCCCGCGCCTTCTGATGAAACGGTAGTTTTGGGAACAACCAACTACGGCATAAGCTTTTGTTCCGTGTTAGCGAAAGATAATCTGGTGGCCATGCAGTTTCACCCGGAAAAAAGCGGACGTCCCGGATTGCAGATTCTGAGAAATTTCTGCACTTGGAGGGGTAATGTTAAGTAAACGAATCATACCCTGCCTCGACGTACGTGGTGGCAAACTGACGAAGGGAATCAAGTTCAAAGGTAATGTAGATATCGGTGATCCGGTGGAAGCCGCGCGGGAATATTACGAACAGGGTGCCGATGAAATCGTCTTTTACGATATAACAGCATCATCAGACAAACGTGATATCATGATTGATGTAGTGCGGCGTGTGGCGGAAACGATTTTTATTCCATTTTCCGTGGGTGGCGGCATCCGTAATCTGGAGGATATGCGCAAAGTCATACTGGCGGGAGCGGAAAAAGTCAGTGTTAACTCGGCGGCTGTGGAAAAACCGGACATCATCACGCAGGGCGCGAAAGCATTCGGCAGCCAGTGCGTTGTGCTGGGTATGGATGTAAAAAAAATGGACGTGTCCGATAAAATTCCATCAGGCTATGAAATTGTTATTCACGGCGGTAGAATTTATACAGGGATTGATGCGCTCTGGTGGGCAAAGGAGGCGGAGAATCTGGGAGCCGGTGAAATTTGTCTGAATTCCATTGATGCGGACGGCGTGCAGACCGGTTATGAGTTGACTTTAACAAGGATGATCTCCGAAAATGTCCGTATCCCGGTTATTGCCTCCGGTGGAGCGGGTAAACCCGAACACCTGGCCGATGTTTTGACTATCGGAAAGGCAGATGCCGCACTCATCGCTTCCATGGTGCATTATCGGACATACACTATTGAAAATATTAAGAAATATTTGTATAGACAAAATATTAAGACAAGAATGCTCTGGTAATTTTTGATATTTTGCACTAGGAAACTCTCTAGGGAAGTATTATAATAAGATTATTAAGTCAGGAGGCTGATAAAAGTGGATACAAAGAGGTATGAATTAAATGTTCAACTGGCGCAAATGCTCAAAGGCGGCGTCATCATGGATGTGATCAATGTCGAACAGGCAAAAATAGCGGAAGAAGCGGGAGCCGTATCCGTCATGGCTCTGGAACGTGTGCCTGCGGATATTCGTAAAGACGGTGGCGTGGCCAGGATGTCCGATCCTTCGATGATTGCCGCTATTAAGAAGGCTGTAACAATACCAGTCATGGCCAAAGCCCGGATTGGTCATTTCGTGGAAGCGCAGATTCTTGAGGCATTGCGTATTGATTATATTGATGAAAGCGAAGTTTTGACTCCGGCAGATGAAGAATGCCATATTGACAAGACAAAATTTTCGATTCCCTTTGTTTGCGGTGCGCGTAATTTAGGCGAAGCTTTACGCCGGATTGCCGAGGGCGCAGCCATGATTCGTACGAAAGGGGAAGCAGGAACGGGAAATGTTGTGGAAGCTGTACGTCATATGAGAACGATGAATCGCGAAATAGGGCAATTGGTTCAGATGCCGGTGGAAGAAGTCACTGGATTTTGCAAAGCCAACGGCATTCCATATGAACTGGCTTTGAAGGTTAAAGAATTGGGTCGATTGCCGGTCGTTAATTTTGCGGCGGGTGGTATCGCAACGCCGGCGGATGCAGCGTTGATGATGCAACTCGGTTGCGACGGTATCTTTGTCGGCTCAGGTATTTTCAAATCAGCCGATCCGGCCAAACGCGCCAGGGCGATTGTTAAAGCGACCGCTTACTTCAACGATCCGCAAAAGGTTCTCGAAGCGTCGATGGATTTGGGCGAGGCCATGCCCGGTCTGGAAATTTCTCAAATTCCTCCTGAACAAATTCTAGCAGGACGCGGCTGGTAAGTTTCTATGACACTGCGTTTGGTAAGCGACAAACCTTCCGTTATCGGTGTTTTGGATTTGCAGGGGGGAGTTCATGAGCATCTGGAACGTCTGGAGCGGTTGGGTGTCGCCTATAAAAGAGTGAAACACGCGGAAGATTTTACCGATCTGGCGGGATTGATTATTCCCGGTGGTGAAAGTTCCTGCCTTTCCAGATTGATTGATATTTTTGAAATCAGAGATATCCTGCTGGCCGCTCATCATCGGGGAATGAAAATCTGGGGGACCTGCGCCGGAGCAATTTTACTGGCTAAAAAGGTTATCGGTGAGAAATCCTGTCTTGATTTAATCAATATCACAGTGAAACGTAACAGCTTCGGCAGTCAGCTGGACAGCTTTGTCAGCGAGGCATTGATTCCGGCTGTTGCCGCCAAACCGATCCCGCTGACTTTTATTCGCGCACCTAAAATAATCAATGCAGGTTCTGATGTCGAAGTTCTTCTGGAAATGGATGATTATATAGCCGCAGCGGAAAATGAATCCATTCTGGTGACAGTGTTTCATCCGGAATTAACAGGATGTCTTGCCTTCCATCATTACTTCGCTGTTAAATGCGGGCTGAAAACTGCGCTCAAAGGCAACGAATACTCAGATCCGAGTTGGGAAATTTCCAGTTGGACAAAATATACCGGTATCGACGAAAAATATCTGGTGCTGAAAAAATAAGTTTCTCAGATCTATCATTTTAAAACCATCCAAGAAAATATAGTTGTTCATAGAAAATACATTTCATAGGATCAATTTCATATTGACAGATGGTAATATCTTTTTTACACTGCCGCCATATAAGGAGCGGCTGTGCAGAATAAATTCCCTGAATATATTGAAGGTTCACGTCTCATCCGCTTTTTGATGAAGATCGGCAGTTCTTGTGAACTAGAACCGGAAGAAAGACGCAGGCGTATATCGGCGGTATGTGCTCTGCTGATAGTCTTAATCAGCTTTCCCATCCTCAGTCTTTACCACGTATATCATCATCGGTATTCCATTGTTGCATGGAACGTGCTGACTATTTTTAGTGCTCTTTTGGTGCTTCTTTATATGCGTTCAAGAAAAAATGCGCCTATTGCTTACTGGATCATCGGTGTAGGCATTGTATTGATTTTTTGCGGGACAACAATCTTCGGCAGAACAGACGTTTCCATATTTTTATGGGCCTTTTTGCTTCCGATCGTATCCATTTCGGTCATCGGAGATAAGAGAGGTTTGATAATTGCCCTGGTGTCTTTCTGTGTTGGACTTTTTTTAATGACTGCGCCCGAAATCTTGTTTAATTCCCCACCGTATTCCCGTTCCATGGTTGTGCGCTTCAGCATTATTTATTTAATCCTGACATTTGTTATTTATTATTATGAGTCGTCGCAACAAATGCTTATCCTTCATATTCAACAGGAACGGGATAGATTCGAAAATGCGTCCAAACATGATTCCCTGACCGAACTTTCCAACCGCAGAGATGTCATAGAAAAGATGGAGATCGAAAGGGAACGTCATTTGCGTATGGGAGAGCCCTTTACGATCATTATGGGTGATCTGGATAATTTTAAAAACTTGAACGATACTTACGGGCACGATGCCGGAGATTACGTGCTGCAAACCATTGGAAGGATTTTAAGAAACCAGGTTCGCAATATTGATTGCCCTGCCCGATGGGGAGGGGAAGAGTTTCTGATTGTTCTTGTCGATACCGACCTTGAAAGCGGACAAAGGGTTGCCGAAAGAATAAGAAGAAAAATTGAAAATACAAACTTTAATCATAAAAACCAGAGACTTCTTGTGACGATGACCTTTGGCCTTACTGTTTATCAAAATACTGATGACAGCATTGACGAGGCTGTAAAACGTGCAGACAAAGCCCTTTATGAAGGGAAGGATCAGGGAAAGAATAGGGTGGTTGCCACTTAGCCAGATTCAAATGTTGTTCATGAAGATGTTAAAATTGATTTCTTCGTTTACTGAAAACCGGCTATAAATGAAAGAGTTTCAGAAAAACGGTCGCCAGTCCCAGGAAAGTCAAAAAACCGAACGCGTCTGTAAAAGCGGTCAGAAAAATATGCGATCCCAGCGCCGGATCCAGCTTGAGGCGCTTCAACGCCAAAGGGATTAAAGCGCCGACGAGTGTGCCTGTAAAAATACTAATAATCATGGCAAGGCCAAGAATCAACCCCAGAATAGGTATGCCTTTCCAGAAATACGCAATGATGCCTATGACAATCCCTACGGCGATGCCATTGGCAATACCGACGGCAATTTGTCTGAACAGAGCGCGCTTCGCGTTCTCAAAGGTAATTTCTCCAAGCGCCATTCCGCGCACGATAAGTGTCAGCGTCTGACTGCCCGCATTGCCGCCCAAGCCGGCTACAACCGGCATAAAGAACACCAGTGCCACCATCAATTTTATTGTTTCTTCGAAAAAACCTATCACCAGTACGGAGGCAAGAGCCGTGATGAGATTCAGATAAAGCCATGGGAGCCTTTTTTTAACGGATTCGGTGGTATTGTTGAAAACGGTGTCGTCCTCACCCAATCCGGCGATGCGGTAGATATCTTCGGATGTTTCTTCCTGGATGGCGTCGACAACGTCGTCAATGGTAATCCGACCCAACAGACGCTGTTGATGATCCACGACACCGATGGAGACCAGATCGTATTTTTTGAAAAGACGGGCCACTTCTTCCTGATCCATGTCGTGGGGAACGCTGGGAATATCCTCATCGATAACATCCAAAATCGGCGCAAAACGTGTCGTTGTAATAATGCTTTGCAGAGGAACGGTTCCGATCAATTTATCAGTATCATCAACGACAAAAATGTTATGAATATTTTCAATTTCATCTTTAGCGTCGGCAACGGCCTGAAAGGCGTCGTTGATGGTCGAGTCTTTTCTTACGGAAACCAGTTCCGACTGCATGATACCGCCGGCGGTATCATCGGCGTATTTCAGCAGTTCCTGAACTTCTTGGGATTCTTCCGGTTCAATCGCTTCCAAAACGGCCTTGGCCTGGTCATCGGATAACTCCGCGATGATATCCGCCTTGTCGTCGGAGTCCATCTCTTCGATAATGTCGGTGAGTTTTTCGTTGGAAAGATCTTCGATAAGCTGCTCACGGGATGTATCGGATAATTCTAGAATAACGTCGGACGCTTTGTCCACATCGAGCAGCGAGAAAAGATGTAAGCGGTCTTCTTCTTCGAGTTCGTCGATGAGGTCGGCGATGTCGGCCGGATGCATATCGGAGAAAAGATCGATGATGTCGAATTCCCGATTGCGGCTGATCAGATCTTTTAATGTCTCCAGCGCAGTCGGTTCTTTTTTCTTGACCTTTTGCATAAAATAGCCTGAATCAATGTTTGGTTGAAAAATTGTTTGAATGATTTACAATAAACTTAAGTATTACCCGTGTGCCTTCACTGGACAGAAGATTCTTAATCGAAATTTTCGCGTATGATATTTCGTTTTCCGGCAACGGGACTATAAGAAAATTAAGTATGCATGTCAATGAATTTCTTTGAAAAAAAGTCAAATAAAATAAAAAATCCAGTGGTTGATAACGCGTTAAAATGTTATTTCTTCTTCAGTTTAAGTTGACATACAAAACCAGCTTTTTTATACTCCGCAGAAATAGAATATTCTGAAACTGGGAGATAAAGGAAAACCATCAAAAGCATTATCGAACATATCGAAGAAAATTTTTTTGCCGTTTGCCGGTATTGGGGAACTTTAAATTGTTCATTGAAAAGAGTCGATCTCATAACGGCAATGAGTACCGGTGTCCCTGTTTCCGACATCAATTGGGTGTTCAATGAAAGCCCTTTAAACAATGTTTGTGCAGAACATGTTGATGAAATAAAAAAATATTATGAAACATTAAAACTTCGCTTCTGGTGGTGGGTATATCCCCGTGGGCAATCGCCTGAAAACCACAAGACGTTGCAGGATGCAAATCTGACGTTATTTAAAAAAGTTCCCTGTATGGCTACAACGTTAAACGATTCATTGCTTGATTATAGCCTGACGGATGAAGTCAGGGTATTACAGGTCAAGAGTAAAAAGGATTTGCTTATATGGAGAGATGTCTCCTTCGAGGGATTTGAAATGCCGGATCGTGCAAAAGGGCCATATAGCTTTTTTGTTTCATCCTTTGATCTTGACGAATACTCTCCTCAAAAACTTTTTATCGCGTATTGCGATGAAAAGCCTGTGGCAACATCACTTCTTTTTACTCACCAGAATACGGCGGGAATTTATTACGTATCAACTCTTCCCGCCTACAGAAACAAAGGATGCGGTCTGAAGATTACACAGGCCGCGATGCAATCGGCAAAAGAAGCAGGTTTTGAAAATGTTATTTTACAGGCCACTCCAATGGGAGAAAGAATATACAAGAAAATGGGGTTTGAGGAATACTGCCAGGCCGAAATCTATAAATTAAAAAAATGATTGTAACTATACAACCCGTTAATATTCAGCATCATCGGATGGCAATTGTAGCCTGTTTCATAACCATTCGATGATGCTGTCAATAAAAGAGATTGATCCCTTTGTAAGTTATTTCCGTTCTTTCAGTAAATCACGTATTTCGACTAGTAATTTTTCCTGCGATGAAGGTTCTGCCGGAGCTTCTTCCTCTTTTCGTTTCATTGAATTAATGGCCTTGATGACGAGAAAAATAGCGAAAGCAATGATTGCGAAATCGATGAGAGTTTGAATGAACTTTCCATAACCGATAACAACAGCGGGAACTTCTCCCGCCGATTCTTTGATTATGAAAGCCAAATTGGAAAAATCCACGCCTCCCAGAAGCACTCCGATTGGAGGCATAATCACGTCACCCACAAAGGATGAAACAATTTTACCAAAAGCGGCGCCGATAATAATACCGACGGCCATATCAACAACATTACCTTTTACCGCAAATTCCTTGAACTCTTTCATCATACCCATAATAATGGCCTCCTAAATAAATTATGTGTTGTAAAAACCCTATTACTGATTTTGCGAACATTCGGCATTCCCTTCTAACATATATCAAGTCAGAGTTCAGCCTTTTTTGATAATTTAGACAGAAAGGATGTATGTTCCATATTGTTGATGATTTGAGGAAGGAAATGTTTGTAGGGCTGCGTCATTAACTTTCAACGGCAATATCTTTTACTTTTAACCTGTTCCAATAATTTGCATGTTCCTAAATTACATTCTTTTTGCGTCACGGCAACCCTGTTCTTTATCGCATAGGAGAAAATAAACAGTACCACGGTTGAAGTAGGCGTCGTCATATTCCGGTTTTAAGCGTATCGCCTTGTTATAATACTCAAGAGCAAAATGATATTGGAGGCGTTTTGAATAAGCAATCCCGTATTCACTGTTTTTATATGTTTACTCATAGAGGATGTTTCCGTTGTCGTCATAATTGACCAGGTTTTGTATTTTACTCAGCCTCTTCTTACAATCAATTGAAAAATAACATTCTCATGGGATTCTAACGAGTGGAACTATATCACGTTGGTCAGGAATGATTCTGATTACATTGAAATTTGCTTTTTAAACACGACCATATTTATCTTCAAATCGTTCTATGTCTTCATCGCCGCAATATTCACCGGTCTGGACTTCGATAAAGATCAGTTTTTCGTCTGAGAAATTTTGGATGCGATGTTTTGCTTTTTTAGGAATATCCATTGCATCCCCTGCTTTTAGAGATTTTTTTTTGCCGTCAACCATAGCAACGCCTTTACCGGAAACGACAAACCAGTGTTCGGAACGGAAAAGGTGAAGCTGCAAACTTAGACACCCTCCGGGTTCCACAATAATTCTTTTGACTTTGTGTCCGGTTGCTTCCGATAAAACTTCAAAACTGCCCCAAGGGCATTTGGTGATTTGTCCCATTTCGACCACCTGTAAATTTTGCCGTTTAACTAACACAAATTCTGAGCAGAGAAAAGCTCTCTTTTGGATTTTCCATACTCGCTTTAGAATTTAAATTATGATAATCACCCATCACGTATCGATCAAGTTGACGGAAAGTAACGGGCATTGATGAACATATCCTATACGGTTAAACGAAGCCGGAAAAGAAAAAAAACAATTTTGTTGCAGGTTTGCGACGACGCCAAAATAATCGTATCCGCTCCTTACTTTACACCCGCCGATGACATCAGACGTTTTGTGGAGCAAAAAAAAGGCTGGCTGGCTAAAATACTGGCGAGACAGAAGCAGGAGACCGCGCAACTCAAAGATAAAGAATACGAAACCGGCGAACACCTTTTTTATCTCGGACAGCTCTTTCCGCTGGAGGTCTTCTTTGAACCTTTTGAGAAGGAAGGGGTTGTTTTCCGGAATAATCGCTTTTATCTTAATTGCCGCGGCGACAAAGCGTTAAAAAAACATTATTTTATTTCATGGTATAAGCAAAAAGCGGACAAGTTTATTCGTCATCGTGTTGATTTTTTCAGTAAGATGCTTAAATTGCCATATGAAAAGATCAGCATAACATCCGCCGAAAGCCGCTGGGGGTCCTGTTCGGAAGATAACAGCATTTCTTTCAGTTATCGGCTGATCATGGCGCCGCCGGATGTTGTTGATTACGTGATTGTCCATGAGTTGACGCACATCCGGGAAAAGAATCATTCGTCGAGATTCTGGAAAAAGGTGGAGGAAGTTATTCCTTCGTTCAGAGAACAACGCCGCTGGCTTAACCATAACCATCGAAACTGTGCGCTTTGAGCGAACGAAAGAAAGGAATTGTAACGTATCGACATGGAACACATTGAAACCATTGATCTGAAACACCGTGATTGTCTGGCGGAACGTTTTCGGCAGATGAATATACAGATTTCCGATTATACCTTTGCCAATGTTTATCTGTTTCGCAACGTCAACCGTTACGAATTTGTGACCAAGGAATGCGGTCTGTTTGTTTCCGGCCGGAATAAACAAAAACAGACATACGTCATGCCTCTGAATGATCCACGAGGCTGTGATTTAAAAACGTTCAATGAAATTCTGGGAGAGAGAGATTTCTTCTTTCCCATCCCTGAGGAGTGGCTTGTTTATTTCCCGAAAGACAAATTCAGCATCAGTTATGACGAAAGCGAATCCGACTATCTGTACCGTACAGAAAACATGGCTGGTTTTAAGGGAAAACAATACTTGCGCCATCGCAATCATTTAAAACAATTTCTTGCTTCGTACATCGCCGAGGGAGTTTCCTTATCCGATCATAACTTCAGCGATGCGTTGACTGTCTTACAGGAATGGCAGGACGATTTCTGCTTGTCATCCGATAAAACGGACTTTGAACAATGCAGCGAAGCCCTGCAAAATTTTTCCGGCCTTGCGCTCTGGGGAATAATATATTACATTGCTGGCAAACCGGCCGGTTTTATCATCGGGGAAGCACTGACAGGTGATACGTTCAGTCTCCATTTCGCCAAGGCATCGAAACGGTACCACGGAATTTACGAATATATGTTTAATGACGTGGCTGAAAGACTGAAGCCTGAATATAAGTATCTTAATCTGGAAGAGGACATGGGCAATAAGAATTTACGCCGGACAAAAAAATCCTATGGTCCGGAGTTTCTGCTGAAGAAATATCGTGTCGGCATTAAGTAATCTGGAAAGTTTATATCGATGAACAATTTGGTGAACATAACATTATTGCATGAAGGTGATCAGGGTGTCATTCATTCCATTGAAGGTGGTTCGGCCATTACCAGCCGCCTGGCCGGGATGGGCATTGTTACTAATGCCCGATTCCGTGTTTCACAGATCAGCGGCGGTCTTATCGTTATTCAGGTTGCCAATACCCGTATCGCACTGGGACGGGGTGAAGCTTCAAAAATAACGGTTTCCAGAATCGTTCCGGAGGCTGAAATCTGTCTGCCACCCATTGAAAAGGAAATTTCCGTGGCGCTGGTCGGTCAGCCCAATGTGGGCAAATCGACTATTTTTAATATTCTGACCGGTTTATCCCAGCATGTCGGCAATTGGCCGGGAAAAACGGTGGAGAAGAAAGAAGGATCTCATCGTGCGGACAATATTTTAATAAGAATAGTTGATTTGCCGGGAACCTATAGCCTGACAGCTTTCTCTGAAGAAGAAAGAATTACCCGTGATTTCATTATCAAAGAGAAGCCGGAACTGGTTGTGCTGGTCTTGAACGCAACGGCGCTGGAACGGGGGCTTTATCTTTTGGCCGAATTGCTGTTGCTCAATCGGCCGGTCATCGTGGCTCTGAATATGCTTGACGTCGCCTCAGATCAAAACATCGAAATCAAAACACGCGCATTGGAAGACTCTCTGGAAATTCCGGTTATTCCCATGGTGGCCAAACGCAACAGCGGCATCAGAGAACTGGTTTCCCAAATATCCATGATCGCTTCCTGCGAATACAGATTTAAACCGGTAATGCCTCAAGTATCCGCCGATCATCAGCAGATCTATCAGGAGATTCTGATACTGGTCAGACCATATATTCATGAGCCTTACACACCGGCATGGGTGGCGGTGAAGCTGATGGAAGGCGACCCGGAAGTTACGAATCTTGTTGAGCAGCAGGTTCAGAAACCTGCGCGCGATCACATAGAGCAATTGCTCATCAAACATGAAGACGCCCTGCATGCCGTGGTCAACGGTCGTTATGACTGGATTGAAGCAATCACCCGCTCCGCCGTTTCCCGCTTTAAAATGGGACAAGTGGTCTTGACTGACAGGATCGATCATATCCTGACGCGTCCGGTTTTCGGGATTCCCATACTACTGGCGGTGATGGCGCTGGTTTTCTTCCTTACCTATCGGATGGGCGTGCCGCTTCAGGAATCGCTCAGCGATCGAATTCAGCAATTTATCGGTTTTGCAGAACCCTTCACGGCAGCCTGGCCTCCTTGGCTCAGCGGATTGCTGCTCAATGGCGTTGTCGGCGGCGCCGGTTCGGTGCTGACGTTTCTGCCGGTGCTGCTGATCTTTTTTGCCATCATGGCTTTTCTGGAGGATGTCGGTTACATGGCGCGCGCCGCGTTTATAATGGACAAGATCATGCATCTTGTCGGATTGCACGGAAAGAGTTTTATTCCGATGTGTCTGGGATTCGGCTGCAATGTGCCCGCCGTTCTGGGCGCGCGTATCATCGAGACAAAGAAAGCAAGAATGATAACCCTGCTTTTAATTCCTTTTGTTCCCTGTGCCGCCCGATTGGCCGTGCTGACCCTGGTTTCCGCCGCCATCTTTGGATCCAACGCTGCTTATGTGGCCTGGAGTATTGTGGCCTTGAACATTGCCGTCCTGGGCATTGCCGGGATCTTTGTTGGTAAAATTCTCTGGAAACAAGATGCTCCTTTCATTATGGAGTTGCCCATTTATCATACGCCCGATGTAAAAACGATTTTAATGGTTATTTGGACAAGAACATTATCGTTTATCCGCAAGGCGGGAACCGTGATTCTTGGCGTATCCCTTGTGATCTGGTTTTTGTCCTATTTTCCCAAGGGAGAAGTGGAAGAAAGTTTCCTGGCATCGTTCGGGAAATTATTGCAACCGCTGGGTGTGCCGCTGGGACTGGACTGGAAGATGCTGACTGCACTTTTAACCGGTCTGGTTGCCAAAGAAAATGTAGTCGCCACGCTGGGAGTGCTTTATACGGTGGGCAGAGATGGTCTGTCCAATATACTGCCAACTGTTATGAGTCCGGAGTCAGCCGTCGCTTTTCTTGTCGTGATGATGCTCTTTATCCCCTGTGCAGCGACGGTGGCCGTTCTGAAAAAAGAAATGAACAACAATAAATGGTTTTACGCCTCCATCATCATGACCCTGCTTGTTTCCTATTTGGGGGGCGTTGCAGCTTACAATTTTGTCAAATGGCTTATGATGTAAAGCTATTTATTCAATGTTCGTAACTTACTTCTCTCACGACCGGGCGATAAAGAAAAAGATTCCGGCGGAGGAAACTGTCCTGCTTCTGCATATCCTCCGATGAATTACAGACGTAGGTTACCACAAGATTTTTATTCCGCGAAAACTCGATGTGTTCTTTCCCGGCGTAACAAAAATTACCTTTATCGTACAGTGGACTTTGGGAATCAACTTCTGGGATTTTTTCTCCCAAGGGCTGAGGTTTACTCCAGGGGCCTTCAAGTTTATCGGCGGTTTGATAGAAAAGCTGCTCCCCTTTGTTTTCTATGGACAGAAAAACGGCAATCCATTTTTTGTCAGCGGGATGATATCTTACGCTTAACTCGGAAGCAAAGGCGTCCAGGACAATTTTGATTTTCCGTGGATTCAGATGATTCCGCCATGTTCCGTCTTGATAAAAATATTCGACTGCCCCCACGGGATGATCAATGCGGTTTGTCGGAATGCGGGCGAGAATGTTTCCAAAAACGTTGAAATTATTCTTGGAATAAACATAAAAAGGATAAAAATAAACATAATCATGATAGACGACTGACGTTGCGGCAAAAGCTGATATCTCTTTTGGAAGCGCCGGTGTCAAATCAATGAAGTCGTACTTCCATTGGCGGGGGTCGGCTGCGGAAAAATCTTTTACACGGACAAATTTGTGACCGGCGACTATAAAATTAAACACCTCTTCTTTTTTGTCGTCCGGAGCAATGGATATGAGCGGAATGTATAGAATATTGTTGGCAATAAAGGGATCCTGCGGCCAGACCCATTCATTTTCACAAAATGATGAGACAAACTTACCTTCTTGATGACTCAGGTAATATTGAATTTTAAACTCGTTATTTTTTGAACAGGATGAAATACCCATGGTTGTTCCAAGGATAACGTTCATATCAACGCGGTCTCTTCTGCATCCTCCGCAAGCAACAAAGGTGTCTCCAAAAAGCCATAATATTCTGTTTTTGTCCAGTTGAATGGAGTAAGCACCATCTCCGCCATACCAGCCGTCTTTATCGGGGAAAACAGGCAGACATTGACCTGGCGGAACCTCTTCGTAATATTTCCCGGAAATGAAAGACGAACAGGAAAATAAGGAAAGGCTTAAAAATATTATAAAATAAATTCCCAAAACTTTGTTTATATGAATCCGGTTTCTCATAATAATTTACACCGAGTGATCAATGAGAATTTTTACGCCGATGGCAATCAGAACCAAACCGCCGAATATTTCCACTTTTTTGCCGAAGAGTTTAGCCAGTACCTTGCCGAACAGCATTCCTGTAATTGTCATCAGAAAACAGACAATGCCAATAATGACCGCCGGCAGTAAAATTGGATTTTTTAAAACAGAGAAGCTGAATCCTACCGCCAAAGCATCAATGCTGGTGGCAACAGAAAGCATCAATAGCGGCCAACCCCGTGTCTGATCTTCACAATGCTCAACACTTTCTTTTTCGAATCCCTCCCAAATCATTTTTCCACCGACCAGAGCCAGAAGTCCAAAGGCAATCCAGTGATCAAATGACGCTATGATTTCCACGACGGTCAGGCCGGCTAACCAGCCGATCATCGGCATAAAAAACTGAAACAGTCCAAAAGCTGTCGAAAGCCGTAATACCGGGCCCCATGATTTTTTATTGTTGACTGCGCCAATACCGATGGCCACCGAAAAAGCATCAATTCCGAGTCCGACAGCTACCAGAAAAACCGTGATTAAACTCATGTCAGATAATTATTCCCTAATCTTGGTTCTTAAAGCATTATAAATTTTTTCTGCTATCGACTTACCAATTCCCGGCACTTTTTGCAATTCGTCAATGGACGCCTCTTGTATATATTTGGCGGATCCGAAATGTGTTAATAATATTTTCTTTCGTGCCTTGCCGATATCATCGATGCCATCCAAAACGGAGTGCATATCGTCTTTTTGTTTTCTTTGATGATGGTAGTGCAAAGCAAACCGATGGGCTTCATCACGCGCCCGTTGGAGGATATGCAGAGCCTGCGGCCAGGCAGACAAATAAATGGCATCCTTTCTGCCCGGCAGATAAACACGGTCTTCCGATTTTGCCACTTTTTTCTTTACGATGTCTCTACCGGAGAAAAAAGAGCGCTCCTCCTTAGCCAGACCAATCACATCCATTCTGATTTTAAGATCCTTCATCACCGAAAGCGCAATATTAAGCTGTCCCTTCCCCCCGTCAACCACAACCAGGTCAGGAAGATTTTCTGCATGAGAAAATCTACGGGACAAAATTTCATACATCATTCCGTAATCATCCGGTTCCTCCAACGTCTTTATCCTGTAACGCCTGTAACTTGATTTAGCCGGTTCACCGTCTTGAAAGACAACCATGGAACCGACAGCATTTTTGCCGCCGGTGTTGGAAATGTCATAGCACTCAATACGTCCGGGCAATTTTGAGAGCGTTAATTTATCCTGAAGAATCTGCAAAGCATATTCTTTCTCTTCTCGGTTTTTGTGCGCGGCGTTCCAGAGATTGCGGGCGTTTTCATTGGCTATTTCCAGCAAAGCGTTTTTGGTTCCGATGGAGGGTACGGTTAAAACAACTTTTTTAGATCTCTTCTCTATCAACCATTCGATGATGACATTTTCATCAGGCAAGCGGCAGGGGATGATAATTTCATCCGGGATATTGGCCTCATCATCATAATACTGAGTCAGGCAGGAAGAAATAATTTCGGTCACGTCCGTCCTGGATTTGACGGGGGCGAACGATTTACTGCCCAATAGTTTCCCTCCACGAATAAACAAAATGCAAAACTGATAACGATTATCCTGCTCGTAGAGACCGACCACATCCTGATCTTTGTCGCTGCCCCAGTCGACATTTTGTTTTTCCAGCGCGTGCTCCAGCGCGGCAATGCGGTCACGCAGGCGCGCCGCTTCCTCAAAATTGAGTTCCTGTGAAGCTTCGTTCATCTGTTTTTTGAGATCGGAAATCAACTCGCGGCGCTTTCCCTGCAGAAAGGACACAGCGTTTTGTACCAGTTTCCCATAGGCCTTCTCTTCAATCAGGCCTTTGCACGGCGCCAGACATTTTCCGATTTGATATTCCAGGCACGGACGCGGACGCAACTGGAAATCCCTGTTGCGGCAGGTACGCAGCGGAAATATCTGCTGAACAAAACGTAGCGTTTCCTTGGCCGCCAGTCCCGAAGGATAAGGACCAAAATACAGTGCAGCGTTATTCAGTTTTTTGCGAACAAGCTGAAGGCGGGGAAATTTTTCCGTTGGATCCAGCGATAGATGATAATAGGTTTTGTCGTCGCGCAGCGTGACATTGTAACGCGGACGATGACGTTTGATTAAATTATTTTCCAGAATCAGAGCTTCTTTGGGCGTGGCGGTATTAATGAATTCAATATCGTGAGCCCGCGCCATTAGAAAAGGCGCCATTGGACGGGTATCTTTACCGGTGAAATAGGATATAATACGGCTTTTTAAATCATTGGCCTTGCCGACATAAATGATTTTTTTCGCCGCGTCCTTCATGAGATAAACGCCGGGGCTTTTTGGAAAAGAAGCAACTTTTTCTTTTAAGGCGTCAATGTCTGTCATACATTAAATTAAATCCTTCCACCGAAGTTAAATGCTTCACTCCGGCAGATGACGGTTACACTTCTGCCGCTTTATACATTATTTTATCAGTTCCAGGATAATGAAAAATGCAGAGCCGCCGATTCCAACGGTAGTCATTAAAAAAACTATGGTGCTGATGATGCTGAAAGGACTGCCGATTTTTTTATTGACGTCAGGCTTGACCGACAGGAAGATGAATAAAGCCGGATCGGCTAACGCCCCAGCGCAGGCAAGCAAAATCAAAGGCAACGGCAAAGTTACGCCGATAAAAAAGAAAGCAAAAAGGATGAGAGCCATCATGACATAATCAATGTGAGCCTTTACGAGTTTTTTGTCATCACGAATTAATCTTATAAAGATTTCCAGCGACAAATATTTTCTCGCGATGATCAGCCAGCCGATCGCTATGGATATCAAGATGAGTGAAGCGCCACATATTAACAATAATTTCATTTCTTCTACTCCTTAATAAAAGTCAGCATTATTTAATGTTGTTTATTTTATTTGTCCTTATGGCAACAGATACCTTTTAAAAAGTAAACTATTCGATAAACTGAGGTATATAGTTTTTAAATAGTTTTTTTATTTCAGGATTTTTTTCTGTGTCGTAAAGCCGCTCCATGATTCCTCTGACCCCGTATCTTGATCTCACAAGCGATTCTCCCTGTTCTTTATACAAAGCAACGGCGGTCTGCGAAACGGCAGAACATATGGCATCAATGAATCTATCCCAGACTCTGAATCCTTCTCCGTTCTTCGTAGGATGAATAAAGGATCTCATAAATATTATAGCCGAATTAATGGTTGCTCTAATCGGCGCTCCTACTTTTTCCGATATACTGTAAACCATTGAAGCGATGACCAGCGGGCTGTTATACAGAGCATCCGGTGGGATTTTGTTTGTTTCGGCAAGATCGGCAATCGATAGAGAGAGGAAATAATCCATCGAACCTCTTTCACCATAAATATACTGTTTATTTTTCTGGCTTTCGTTGAAAAATACGGAACCGGGAAGATCGACTATCGTACTGGGCTGCGCTCCTATTCTGTTTTTAATACAAAATTTCGCGATATTGACACCTGTGTTGTCTGTCATGGAATTGAAATAATCGTAGGGCAAACCAATGATAAAAGAACCGTGAACCGATATTCCATGAGCGTGTATCTTTTGAATCTTGGAAGCGTAGTACTCTTCCACAGCCATGCCGCTTTTTTCAATATCTTTCACAATGTGTTTATTAATGTATTTCAAGTTGCGCATATCCAGAGATTCAAGTCCAATAAAGAAATGCGTACCCCCGGATGCCCGAATCAGACGGAGAAGTTCTTCGTCGTCGGCAACTTCAATGGATATTTGTACCGCGTAATTGATACGAAGATCGCTTGCTATAATATTTTTCAAAAAAAGAATAAGGTCTTTCTTGTTCGAAAACAGGTTGTCTGGTGTGAAAAAATAGTACCGGTTTTTGAAATCGATTTTTCCTTTCTGATAGGAACAAAGTTCTTCAACAAAATCATCGGGATCGCGAAATTGAACCGACTTGTATTTTTGGGGCAGCGTGGAAATTGAACAAAACTTGCACGAAAAAAGACAACCGGTAAACGGAGCGACCGGATTGATACGGAAATCCTTTAAAGGGGTATATTTTATTACCGGCAGTCTGTTGAGCAGATTTATTTTTAAAGGTTCCATGGGCTCAAGATTTGTAAAATTTCCCCAAACGCCGTTTTCTATCAGCTTGGTTCCGGAGTATTCCCGCTGAAGAGAGTTATTTTTCAAATCGTTCAAAATAGAACGGATGACGGTTGAGTCTCCTGCACCTTTTACTATGGAAATCAATTCCGGATAAGGGCAGTATTTTCTAATAAATATGTCAATGTCATCAGGTACGGTTGAAACATGTATCCCTCCGATAATGACGGGAATTTTAGCTTGATTCAATACAATCGCAGTAAGAGCGGCTGCAGGAAAACTGGAACTCATGGTGGAAATAAAAACGGCCTGCGGCAGGTTTTTTTTCTCCTTTATGACCTGTGAGAAAAATTTGCGTTTACCGTCCACCATGACGATCGTGTGGTCTTTAGCCAGTCTGGCCAATTGATTCTGAATATATATGCCTGCATACATTTCGATGGCGAGAGCATCGACCATGGTCGCCCGCTGTTTTTCCGGTTGAAAATCTATATACTGGAGAAAATTTTCAGAAGTCATCTCGTGAGCATTATTGCCTGTAAGATAGGAAATAACGTTGATGGGACTAATGGGTTCGTCCGTCATCAGATCCATTAATTGATAGGTGAGAGGATTGTATACGATAAAATAGCTAATGGGCATTTTCCTCTATTTTGTCACAGTCTGTACAAGAAACAAATAAAATTTATCAGCCGCTAATTTTACACTCAATCAGCAAAACTGAATTTTTCAGCCTTCCGTTTCCGGAATATTGCGGAAAACAGAATCGTTAAAAAATTAATCCATTAAGAAATATTTTGTTACGCATAGCATACAGTGGTTTAATCAAACAAGCTCAATTTTAAAAAATTATACTTCCTGCAAAATAAAGTTTAAACCGTGATTTACAACAGAAAGAAATAATCAGAATAACAAATATTGTCTTATTGATTCTTTTGAATATGAAGTTTTTATGAAAGCAAGAAGACGGTTTGTTTGCATCGTTAGAAAGATGTGCTTTGGCTGATTATCTTTCAATGTCCAATGTATCGACGTCGGTAAAGTCGCAAGATATTGAAAAAAACAAATTCAACATTCGCATCATTCATTCATGTTTTCTTGCTTTTCAGTTTGAGACCAACACTCACTCCATGATGAAGAAGTTGCCCCTTCAGAATTGCATGTGTCAATACAGTTTTGCTTTTCCAAAGCACAAAGTCTATCGTTTGCAGTGTAATTGTAACAGGCATCCTTTTTTTCTGAACAACAATTAATACATTTTTCAATACGTTGCTGTGATTCTTTGTTTTCGCTTTCCTTTTTTTCAGCCGTATTATCTTTTTCTTCCGTTGTGTTTTTGTTTTCAACTTCAGCTTTTTGTGGAGATTGATCTTCAAAAGAATCTTTTAAGACACAATTCTTCATTCCATCTTGCGGAAAGGAAGTGACGACTGGATTCCCATCACGATCGACACAGATATACATTTCTCCTGAATGGGCAAACGTGATAACCGTAAAAACCATGCATAGGCCAATCAATATTCGTTTCATTGTATTCCTTGTTCTGTTTTGTCGAATTATGTTTTTTCTATACCACTATTCCTTACGGGAATCTATATCGAAAATCATTTGTCGCGGAAGATAAAAGTTTTATGGTAATAATACAATATTTTCTGTTTCCATCATCCCTTTGTTTTTTCCAATTGACTCGCGATACGTTCTAAGGCATCGTCAAGCCTTCCGTGACTGGCGAGTTTTTGCGGAGTTGAGAGAATCAACTCCGAACCCCCCTGATATCCTGACATCACCAGAAAAAACGGGAAATATTCAGTTGCCGGCGGAATAGCCCAGAAAGAACGGGCGGAAAAACCACCTCCTTTAAAATGAGTCAGATCAATCCGGCCCAAGTTAGTCAGAATTCCCGAAAGACCGTATAAACCACTTTGATGACGTTTTTGAATAATCTTTTCAATCGCTTGTTTCGCTACCCATAACGGAACATGATTGAGCAATTCATCAAATTTTTTTATCTTTCCTTCGCAGCCTTGCTTGAGCTTTAACGCAATGTCATCGGCGATCTGCTGTGGCGTCGTTTCTTTTTTTACTTCAATATACACGTCAAGTGTTAGATTGCCGGTGCTACGTAACCCAGGTTTGCGAGGCCGCATATCCACGGGGATGGCGAAACGTACAATTCCTTCAGCATAGCGCCAGGCTTCTTCTGCCGCCAAACGGGCACAGTGTGCCAGAAGCATGGGGATATTGCCCTTAAGAGTGCGACGCTTCCAGACAACACCTTGGGCATCTCCTTGCGGCAAACCTGTCGGTGCTATATTTTCTATGGTAGAGGCATTGCGGAACTTATCCTGGAAGCTCTTGCTTAATTCGATATCCGTCAAATTCGAAATGGATCCCATAGCTTTCTCTCCGCGTAAAACCCGGAAGACGTCCTCGGCCCAGAACATAATGCCCCGTCCGTCCATTACACCATGATGCGTGCGAAATAATATACGTGGTGTTGGACCATGGATAAGAATGACTTCGCTGGTGGGGCCTTGTCGAAAAGGCAGCGATTCCTGAAGAAACGAAGCGCCATCGGGACCATAACCGTTCCAATGACTTCCATCTACTTCGTGCACAGGTGGGGTAACACCGGAATCGACCCATCGACTCCATCCTAAATGACCCTTGAGAACAAGCCGGGCACCAGGGTTAGCCTCTGACGCAATCGTAACGGCGTTACGCCAACGTTTGAAATCAAGGATTCCTTCACCATCAAAAATGAGTTGAATAGTCATAGGATATCCGAGCAGGCTGGCTGCGACGTAAGAGCGTTCATTAAAAGTCATTTTACGTGTGTAAAGGGAGCTCACTTTATATAACCTTTTTCAAGGATTCGTTGATTGTACTTGTGCCACATGTTGATGCAGAATCCAGCATCTTTAAATCATTCAAAAAAATGTTTATTGTTTATCATGAGTGGCCTGCAAGGTCGGGTTCGCCGCAGTGGTGCAGGATATATTCACGGGCGGCTTCCCGCAGTTTTATGGCTGTGGCCCATGCGTCCGGTGCCGAAGCTTCCCGCATACTGCGAGGCGCAATCGGTTTACCAATCGTAACGTTGATGTTCCCACGTCTTGGAAAAAGACTGACGTCGCGCAACATGGAACGTGTGCCGCGAATGGCAACCGGTACGACTGGAACATCAGCCTCAACCGCTGCTTCAAATGCGCCCATGTGAAAGGGACGAAGTCCCGGAATACGGGTAAAGCCTCCTTCGGCAAAAAAGAGCAGGTTGCGACCCTGACGTGCCGTGGACGTAACACGACGGGCATCTTTGACACTTTTCCCTCTGTCAAATCTCTCCACAAATTCCGCGTGAATGCGTTTCAAAAAAACGCGTGCCAGAAAGCTTTCTTTTAATTCGGCCTTAGCCACAAAACTGAATTCGGGAGGCAGCACGGCAACCATCAGAAAATTGTCCAGATAGCTGGCATGATTGGCCACGAATATACAGGGTGATTGCAGGGGAAAATTTTCCATTCCCACAATATCGATCGGTGTGAAAGATGCTCTGCCCAGAAAGCGAGCCACTTTTCTCATAAAGGCCCAGCGCCAAGATTCTTTTGGCAGCAGGACAACGGTCAGCCAGGTTACGGGAGCCAGTATAAAGAACAGCAATAAACAGTATGCGGCGTAGAATCCGCTTTGCAAGCCGTGCCACATGCGCCTCAGTTCCGGTAAAATTCCAGCCGCAGTAATTCTGACGATTTGCCACCATGTTGCCCTATAGCCTTTACCGATTCTTCCGCTTTCAAAAAGAGCGCGGTTGCCGTCCCGGCGAATTTTTCCACTGGACGTTTTCAAAACCGTTCCCGGCGGTGCCAGAACTACTTCATCCGCCGCTGTTCCCACCAGATCCATTGCCCGCGTGTTGATTTCTTCACGCAAGGCATTTAATTTTTCCGGATTGTCTTCCCGCGTTTCGGTCATCACAACCAATTTCTCTGTTTGATTGGCCTTATCCCTGGTGGCAAACACAACCACATTGCCTTTTCGGATGCCGGCAATCTTGCCAACGGCTTCTTCAAGTTCCTGGGGATAGATATTTCGTCCCGCACGGATGATAATATCTTTCCTGCGTCCCGTAATAAATATGTCGCCGCCCGCGATATACGCCATATCGCCGGAATCCAACCATTCGCCGACAAAAAGTTTTTTCGTGTCTTCAGGATTTTGATAATAGCCGCTGGTTGCCGAAGGTCCGCGGAAATGCAGTTTGCCTTCATACCGTTCGGGTAATTCCAGCCCGGCGGGATCGACGATACGCACTTCATGGCGGGGCAGTGGCTGTCCGCAGGCAACAAAACGCAGTACCCGATCCTCAATTTCGGAAGAAGGAACAGCATGGCCGGTGTTTACAAAAATCTCCCGATCAATCCTGTCGATAAGCGGGCCGCGGTCAAGCGGAGGAAAGGCAAGCCCGACCGAGCATTCCGCCAGACCATACACGGGCATCATGGTTTCACGTTTAAAGCCGTAATGACCGAATCGGCTGCAGAAATTCTCGACAGTTTCCGGACTGACCGGTTCGGCCCCGTTGCAGGCGATTCTCCAGGAGGACAGATCAAGTCCTTGAAGATCACGTTCCGTCAATCGTTTAAGGCACAGTTCATAGGCGAAATTAGGGGCGGCGGAAATCGTGCCTCTGTAGCGATGAATGGCCCACAGCCAGCGCTGCGGACGCGAAATAAAATTAAGCGGTGACATGACGATCAGCATGGTGGCAAAATAAAGACTGCTAAACCAGGTTCCGATCAAGCCCATGTCGTGATAAAGCGGCAGCCAGCTCACGATAACATCCGTGGATTTTATTTGAACCACGTCTCCCAGCGCCCGGACATTGGCCAGCAAATTGGCATGCGTGAGCATGACTCCCTTGGGGTTGCCGGTGCTGCCGGACGTATACTGAAGAAAGGCCAGATCATTTTCGGTCGGGTTGAATCCTTGATAAACTGTTTTGCCGGATGTTAATTCCTGAAAGGTTGCCAGCGTATGCATGCCCTCCACATGCGCCTTGAGCACCTGTGCAAACCGTTTGGCCTCCGGGATAATGACCATCATTTTGGCACTACAGTTTTTAAGAATGGCGCTGTGCCGTCGCAGATGATCCTCGAGCTGATTCATACGAAAAGGAGGATAGATGGGAACCGGAACACCGCCAGCGAGCAGGATGCCTAAAAAAGTCAGGAAATATTCCCGACTGGTCGGCAGCATGATGGAAACACATTCTCCCGGTAGAAGGCCTTTTTCCTGAAGACCGGCAGCCACTGCCCGCGCCCCCTCGCCTAATGCCCGGTAGGTCATCACTTCTCCATCGCCCTCATCGCTGTAAAAACGGATATGAGGCCTGTCCGGATGATTTTTTACATGCCAGTTTAATACGTCAACCAGTGTTTCTGCCGTGTGCGGCAGGTCACGCGCATCGATCATGGTCGTTGCTTTTATTTCCGCTGGAGACGCAAATTTCAAAGCCGAACCAGCCTTGATCATTGACTGCCATAAATCACGCGGCGTTTCTGCGTCGATAAAAATTTTTTCCTCGAACGTGGTGTCCAGATTTCTTTCCATACGCATGAGAAGTTCAACCCGGGCGAGGCTATCCAACCCCAAATCCTTGGATAGCGAACTGTCCGGAAGAATCTGCCTGGTTTTCGGCCAGGAAGGATGCAGTTCGGCAACCAGCTCTTTGATATTTTGGAGCAGAACATCCATGGATTCTTTGGAATCCATATTTACTTCATTTTCGTTCATAAACCGTTCTTCTTCTGTATTAAGATAACAACGGTGATCACTATTTTAAACAATCAGGATAAAAATGAAAATGAATTAAAATGAATAGATCAACGCGGCCATCCATTATTTAATCTCCGGAGTGTTCACGCGCGAACATCTTGCCCCTTTCTTCATCGACGAAAAGAACGATGATGACGGATATCAGGAAAAAAAGCGAACAGATAAGGATCGCTTTTTGCAAACCCAGCAGGGTCTGTAATAAACCCAGACCCATCAATCCGACGATAGCCGAAAGGCGTCCGGTAAAACTCCAGAGGCCGAAGAATTCGCCGGCCTTTGTATCCGGCGAAAAAAGTCCCACCATAGCGCGGCAGGCTGATTGGGTGGATCCCAGGCCAAGTCCGGCAATCGATCCGATGACCAGGAAAACATGTTCCTCCAGAAAGGAAGCGCCGGTTAAACCGTTCACAAAAGCCGTGACCTGAGCGACGCCATAAATCAGGCTCACGGTAACGACCCAAAGCATCAGGGTCAGAATAAAAGTTTGCTTGGCTTTCCATTTATCCTGCAGAATACCGAAAAGTAATGCCCCTCCCGCTGCGGTAAACTGCGTTATAACGAACATTAATATCTGTGTTGTCGCTGACCATTTTACGACCTGATCTCCGTAAATAAAGGCGAAGGAAATAACAATGGACAAACCGGAATAAGCAAAAAAGAAAGATGCAAGCAGAACCATCAGATCTCTGTAATCCCGAATATCGATAAAAGTTTTTTTCAACCTTTTCATTCCGACAACAAAATAATTTTCATTTTTGGGCAACGGTCTGGAAACGGTTCGATCCTTTACCCATAAAAATGTAGGAATAGCGGCTATCAGGAAAAATAATCCGGTAACCGGGCCCACCATTTGTAAATTCCGAAAATTATCAATAGTATATACATCAGCATGAAAACCAAAGATGACTATGGCTGTGGATATAAGTCCGCCAAAATAGCCCAGTCCCCACGCGTATCCCGAAATTTTACCCAGATCCTCGGGGGGGGCCAGCCCCGGAAGAAAACTCGAAACAAAAGATTCGCTGTATGAAAAACCGATATTAGATAGAATAATCAGCACTATACCCAGTAAAATGTCTCCGGGATGGACAAAATAAAGAGCCGCAGTGGCCATGACGGTTATGATATAGCTGCCGAAAAGGAATTTCTTTTTTGCTCCGGTATAATCCATGATTGCCCCGAAAAAAGGAATCGAAAGAATTACTATCAGATAGCTGATGGAAAGGGCAGTGCTCCAAAGAAAATTTCCCAGACGGTATTCAGGGCTGTCTCCGACAATGATTCGGGGAAAGATGATACAGAATACAACAGTAATAATGACAGTTGTATACGATGAGTTGGCAAAATCAAACATTGCCCAGCCGAACAGTTCTCTCTTGGAGGCTCTTTTGATTTCCGTCATGGATTTACCCGGGTAATAATTCTAATTTATAAATTAACCAATTTATAATATAAATTATTAAAAATAGATATGTTTTATGAATCTGCAAAAGTGCAAAAAATAACAGGAAGAAATATATTTGCACTGTTAATAGAAGTTTGTTCCATTGAAACGGGGAAAGGATTTTGAAATCCATAGGGTTCCGTTTTATCAACGGCAAAATCCATTTCTCTTGGCCCAATCCAAACCTTTACAAACACCCATATTACAGGCTTTTTGAACATCACGGCAGCCTGAATTTTTATTGCCCATCAACAGATAAGCCATGCCCCGATTAACATAAGTAGCCGCAGAATCAGGTTGAAGGCGTATGTTTTCATTAAAGTCTTCGATGGCACGCTGATACTGATTAAGCTTGGCATAAGCAACCCCTCTATTATTATATGCGCTGGCGTAATCCGGCTGTAATTTAACCGCTTTGTTCAAGTATTGGATTGCGGTCACCGGATCTTTATCCATTAATGCTTCTGCTTTTTTAGACCAATCCATTGCCGTTTCTTTTTGTCCCGAACAGGAACAAATAAAAGTCAGCACGATTAAAGAGGTAAAGATGATAATATTGCGCATCGTATTTTTCTTTCAGATATTATTTTCCCAAAGCTGAAATATCCTCGGCGTTGCAAACGATATTTTTAAGTTTTTCATTAATGGAGTTGGGCACGATGTCATGCCAGTTTCCGTTAATATCCGGTACAGAAAGAAGCAGGTTATCTTTCTCATCATAAATATTAATATCGGTGATTCTAAATTTTCCGTTCGCGCAGTCAAATTCCAGCAGAGTAGATTCCTGATACAAAATATCAGGATTGTCCGGCGCTTTATCTTGTCTTTTCAAAATTGAAAAAGCGTCCGCTTTGCCCTGTTCATTATAGATGGTTACAGTCCATACCTGACGGATATTGTTGTCAATTTTTTTTATGCTGCTTTTATCATAGTATCCGGTCCCTCTGGGAAGCAATCCCCTGAATCCCCATTCTGCCGACCATGCCCGACTCATGAAAAGCAGGGATAGTAGTAAAAAAGTAATAAAATAAAAAATTTTTGCTCTCAATTCTATACCTTCTGATAATCAAATCAAGAATACGTAAATATCATATAACATTATTCACTATTTTTAAAAGAGGAAATCGAATGGAGCACTCATAAAATCGAATAGTGAGAAATGAACCGCCATGTATCCTTAATATTTGCTGAAAAAAAGCCCGCACCAAAAGGTGACGGGCTTTTTAAAATCTTTTTATCCAGGTATAATTACTTTTTTCTTATTTCAATCCCGCTGCTTTGCGGAGCGCGTCCACGCGGTCCGTTTTTTCCCAGGGGAAACCTTTGCGTCCGAAATGACCATAGTTACAGCTTTTACGATAGCTCCAGCCTTTCGGTGTTGTCAGTCCCAGATCTTTGATCATCATGGCCGGACGAAAATCAAAAATTTCGCCTTCCATGAGAATTTTCTCGATTTTGTTTTCGGGAATGACCTCGGTGCCATAGGTGCAGACATTGATGCTCAATGGCTTGGCCACGCCAATCGCGTAGGCAATCTGAATTTCACATTTATCTGCCAGTCTGGCTGCGACAATATTCTTGGCCGCGTAGCGGGCATAATAGGCAGCTGAACGATCCACCTTGGAAGGATCTTTGCCGGAAAAAGCGCCGCCGCCGTGCGAACCTACGCCACCGTAAGAATCGACGATAATTTTACGGCCGGTAACGCCGGAATCGCCGCAGGGACCACCGATGACAAACCGGCCGGTAGGATTGATGAAAAATTCAGTTTTGTCGGTTATCATTCCTGTTTTGTCGAGAACCTGATGCGCGACCTCAATCAAATCCTTTCGAATTCGCTTTAACGGAACATCGCGGGTCTGATGGGAGATTACTACCGTGGTAATTTTTACTGCTTTTCCATCTTCGTGCAAGACGCTCACCTGCGCCTTGGAATCCGGACGGAGGTATTCAATAGCTTTTTCCTTACGCAGTTTGGTCAGTTCTTCCAGCAATCTGTGCGAATAAACGATTGGCGCAGGCATCATTTGCGGCGTGGCATAAGACGCATAGCCAAACATCATGCCCTGATCTCCGGCACCCTGATGTTCGGGAATATCGCGATCGACGCCCTGTTCAATATCCGGCGATTGGCCATGAATAGCCGTTACATAATTGAAAGAGTCCCAACTAAATCCTTCGGAAGGATCATCATAACCGATATCTTTGACAACTTCCCGGGCGATTAACTGGGTATTGATTTTATTCCAGTTCCTGCACGTAATTTCTCCGACATTGACGACAAGGTTGGGGCCCACGGCGGTTTCGCAGCCGACATGAGTATGTTTGTCCTGTGCCAGACATGCGTCCAGAATCGCGTCGGAAATCTGATCGCATATTTTATCCGGATGACCTTCTGAAACCGACTCCGAGGTGTAAATGTGACGTGTGTGTAATTTACTCATTTGTTTTTTCCCTTTCCTATGTAGAATTTTATAAATTTTCCCAAAGAC
>CAYNWA010000001.1:168694-174426 GCA_964400795.1 uncultured Smithella sp. | reverse complement strand
ACCCGCGCCAAAGGGCAACGGGCTCATTTTTTCATTCATGCCAGCCTTTAGCACATTTTTAAAGCGGAGCAATTAACTTTTCTAAATCGCCGCTGTGATGTTAAATTACTCATTCAATAAATTTTGTCAACATATTTTTTAATGTCCTAAAATATTATTTTAAAAATCTTTTGCGATTATAAAATCATCAAGTAATTACTCGCCTTTCTCCAGCTTTTTGCGAAACGTTAAATAATCCTTGGCGGATTGTCGTGGATTTTCTATCATTGGCAAATGTCCGATACCTTGCATCATGATCACTTCAGAATGGGGCATCATCTTGTGCAGAATGTCCGCCGTCGCCGGATGAATAGCGCGATCCTTATCGCCGAAAATGATCAAGGTGGGTGTTTTAAGGTCTTTTACATAATTTTCTGCCGAATCAGCGGTTATTTCCTTGAATATGCGTTTCTCCAATTCATAATTTTTGATACGTTCCTGAGCCATAACATTCAGTATCGCGTGTGGAATAAAGGGATGATCTGCCATGGTAAACTTGAATATTTCGACAAATTCATCTTCGTTTCTAGCCATGAGCGGATTTTCCCCCGTTTGGGCAATGATCTCACCAAGTTCACTTCTTGGCGCGCTCCAGATTCCACCCGGATCAAGCAGCCACAGGCTTTTGACTTCATCAGGATAAAGCGCGGCATACATCATGGCAATGTGGCCGCCCATCGAACTTCCGCCCAGATGCAATTGGGTAATGCCCAGGGATTTGGCCAGCGTTCTGATTCTGGCTGCTTGAGTTCCCGCTTTATAGCTGGCATCCCGGGGATGGCTGGATTCTCCGAAACCGATGTGGTCGGGAATGATGACCCTGTAATGCGGAGTCAGAAACCGGGCCACTCTCGTAAAATTATCTTTATTCGCTCCGAATCCATGCAGGAGGATGAGTGGTTCGCCCTGTCCGCCTTCCAGATAAACGTAACGCAGTTCTCCCGGTAGAATGATTTCCTTGAGTTCCAGGTCGGAACGCCAGCGTTCCACATCCAGCGCCATTTTGGTAAATTTCTCCGGCGCCAGATATAGAAAACCGCAGCCCGTTAGGATACAAACAACAATGAAAAAAAGAACAGCTTTGACAATTCGCATTCTCTCCTCCCTTTTTACATAAACTATTTATGTTTTTTTAAGATTTACAGCATTTCTTATACCAGTTATTAATAAATAGTAAAATAAATTCTTGTTATCGTCAGGTGGATGCAGGTTTATCATCCGCTGCGTGTTTCAAACTTCCTTTGTAGAGTTCGTATTCCAGCAGGCGGCATTCGATGTCGCCGTTATATAAAATGATGCGTTGTTTCGTCCGCAATCCCACTTTTTTGATCATGTCCAGATTTCCGGTAAAAATGTAACCGCGATACCCGTCACCGGTTTTTTTGAAGAAATCACCTATGCCCTGATACGTTGCTTCCAGTTTCCTGATTTCTCTTTCTCCAATCCGCTTGACTCTCATGAGCCTGTCTGATGATTTGCGCAGGATAATTTTGCGTCCCTGCGCGACGGTTTCTTTTTCATGGCGAAAAGTTTTTGCCGCCGGTTTTTTGAGATCGGCATTCATGCGTTCACCGTATGGCGGATTGACGACAATAATCCCGCCTCTTTCCGGCACGGACGTTCTTTCAAAAGGACAGATATTGAATTCAATCAAATGATCGACACCGGCGGTTTGCGCGTTTTGTCTGGCCGCCGCAACCGCTTCCCTGCTGATGTCCGTCGCAATAATTCCGGCCGGCAGTTGCTTGCGCGACGCCGCTCTGGCTTTTTTGCGCAGTTCCTGCCATTCATCCTGCGGGAATTCTTTGATATGTATAAATCCGTAGTTATTGCGCAGCAGGCCCGGCGCGCGGTTCAGCGCGATCAACGCGGCCTCAATGGCCAGCGTTCCGCTGCCGCACATCGGGTTGATAAAATGGCTGTCACCTTTCCAGCCAGTGGCCGTAATAATAGCCGCCGCGAGGTTTTCCTGCAACGGCGCTAACAGGGGAATGTTACGGTAGCCGCGCAGTGATAATCGTTCTCCCGATGTATCGAGATAGACATCCGCCTGATTGTTTCTCCAGTAGACATGAACAACGGCATTGTTTTTATCCGGGCCGGAATCGGGGCGGCAGCCGCACTGATCACGCATCCGGTCCGCAATGGCGTCCTTGACCTTGACATTCACAAAGCGCGAATCCGTAATCGAAGGATTGTCAGCCACTGAGGTCACGCAAAAATAGGCCCCCGGGCCGGAGGCGTGGAGAAGATTTTCCCACGGCAGGGCGTTGATTTTTTTATAAAGAGTTTCCGGCGCATCCACGATAAACTTATCCAATTGATAAAGCACACGCTGGGCTGTGCGCAGGTACAGATTCAGGATCATGGTGTCTTGAAGCGTTCCTTCGGTTCGAATGGCCGCGTCCCATTGATCCAGCACCGGAAAATTCAACGCCTCAATCTCTTCCTTTAGATAAGGCGAGACACCCTTTGGGCAGGTTACCAGTATTTTGCTTTTCTTTTGCCAGATGGACATGAATTGCTTCTAGCACAGCGCGTTGTTTTTGATAAGGTGAAAAACAGCGAGAATAGCGAATGGTTTATAAACCGACATGAGCCAAGGAAAGACTTGACCTGTTTTCTCCGTCGTCATCTCTAGTCTAAGTCGAGTCTTTTGGACTCGACTGTTTATCTTGACAGCCAAGTCGAAAAGACTTGACTGAACAGAGGCATAAAAAACCCCATGAAGTTGTTGCTGACATCACAAAAATTACCGCTATAACTGATATGCTTATAATTAAGGGTACGTTTCTATTTATCAGAATTCCTTTAATATTTTCATGCTGTCTTCTCAAGATTTTACTTACAAAACGCACGAAAATGCCTTTAAAAATGAAGTTGCCAATTATTTGTTCATGGTGAGTCCTATTTATTTTGCTGACAGCCAAGTCAAAAAGACTTGGCTGAACTAAGTATTTATCATAAAGCGAATTAATGGTAAAGGATGCGGCGCATAATTGGGAGAAAATGTATTAATGGAGAAGAATCAAAACATATTCTGGGGCTGGTACATTGTCGGCGGCGCTTTTCTGGTCATGGCCATCAATTACGGAGCGCGTTACTGCTTCGGCGTTTTTCTCAAACCGATGGCGGCGGAGTTCGGCCTGTCGCGCTCGGTGATATCGGTGGCGGCCGCCATCAACATGCTCGTTTATTCCTTCTGTGCGATATTTGTCGGCCGGATGCTGGATCGCATCGCGCCGCGCTGGATCATTACAGCGGGCGCTTTGATTGCCGCCTGCGGTTACGTCCTGACCGGCTTTGTGAACACTCCTCTTGGCTTATATATCAGCTACGGCGTGATGGTGGGCCTGGGTTCGGCTGGCATGGGCGTTGTCGCGTGCAGTTCTTCCGTGGGCAAGTGGTTTATCACAAAAAGAGGACTCGCCCTGGGAATAGCCTCCATGGGAATCAGCCTGGGCACGGCAATGCTGACGCCGCTGGCCGGATATATTGTTGTTGTGCTCAGTTGGCGGTTCGGCCTGATGGCTTTAAGTTTTATCATGCTGTTCATTGGAATGATCGTTTCTCAAACGCTGATGAGAAAGACAAATCCGGAAGCTTACGGGCTTCTGCCGGATGGAGATAAAATATCAGTGCCTCATTCAGTTTCCACACCGGTGGTTCATAAAGTTTCCACGATGACGCTTTTTAGGGATTCCCGTTTTTGGACACTGGCTGTCTGTCAGGGCCTGGCGGTGATGATCAGCATGTCCGTTTTTGTGCATCAAGTGGCGTTTGCGACCGACAGCGGCATTGATAAGATAGCCGCGGCTTCGTCTCTGGCCGCTATCAGCATCACCGGTTTTATGGGGCAGTTTTTATTCGGCTGGATAACCGATAAAATGAGGGATCCTAAATATGGCTCCATTATCGGTATATCGTTTATGCTGGCGGGAACCATATTGCTGCTCAATGTTCAAAACGCCTTTCAGCTTTACATAGCCTCTCTGGTGTACGGATTCGGATACGGTTCGCTTGCTCCCATGTTGCCGCTTTTGATTGCTGATCGCTTCGGCAGGCATGTTATGGGGTCAGTTTATGGTCTTCTGACTTTTTTTGTCGGAACCGGCGGCGCAATCGGGCCTGTTCTGGGAGGATTAATCTACGATCATTTCGGTTCGTATCATTATCTCTGGTTGGTCAATATTATTTTGCTGAGTGTCATTGCCATTGCTTTTTTAACGCTGAAAAAGGGAAAGCCATACGCCTGATTCCGAAATGTTATTTTGCAGCGGTTGTTTTCATCGGGCATTCAGCAGTATTTTTTTGATTATTTCTTTTGTGTATCCTTCGTAAAACCAAACCTGAGAAAGGGCGAAGGCGTTTTCAGCAATCTTATCCATATCACATTCAGGGATTTTGACGGCTTTCAAAGATACGGGGCTTCCAATGGATTCAAACCACAATTTAAGACAGGCAATTCCTTTTTCCGCGACGGCTTTGGAACCGCGTCCCTTCACAGAAAATATCTCCCGCGCGAATTTGGCCAGCCTTTCGGTCTTGGTTCCCAGCGCCCAGGTCATCCACGCGGGCATGATGATGGACAGCCCCGCTCCGTGAGGAACATCATAAATGGCGCTTAGCGAATGTTCGATCATATGAGCGGGCAATTGTACCTTTCCCATTCCGGCTGTGGTCAATCCGTTAAACCCGAGGATGGCGCTCCACATCATATTGGCGCGGGCACTATAGTTGTCCGGTTCTTCCATAATAATATCCGTACTCTCCATCACGGTTTTCATCAGCGATTCGACCAATCTATCCTGCAATGGTGTTTTAAAAGCCGTATTGTTAAAGTATCCTTCCAGCAGGTGTGTAATGACATCCACGGCGCTGTAAGCACTGTATTCAGGGCTCAGCGAAAAAAGAACAGTCGGATCAAGAATGGAAACCTTTGGTTGAATAAATGGAGACATGATACAATATTTTTGACAAGTATCTTCTCTCGTAACGACGGCACCGTTATTCATTTCGGAGGCGCTGGCCGAAACAGTTACGACCGTCAGGACGGGAAGGGCGCCGGTGACAGGTTTCGTAAAAGTAAAGAGGTCCCAGATATCATGATCCACCTTCACCCCTGCGGCGATCGCTTTGGCGGCATCAATCACGCTTCCGCCTCCCACTGCCAGAACGACATCGACATCTTCTTTGCGGGCCAGTTCGATTCCTTTATGGACATGCGAGAGAACCGGGTTGGATTTGATACCGGGAAAATCAACAAAATCCACGCCGGCTTTTTTGAGTGAATCCGTCACCTGATCATAAATGCCGTTTTTTAAAATGCTGCCCATGCCGTAAACCAGTAATGCCTTTTTGCCGAAGCGATTAATTTCTTTGCCGATTTTTGGGATTTGTCCTTTGCCGAAGATGATTTTTGTCGGATTTTCAAAAACAAAATTTTGCATGACTTGCCTCGTTTATAAATTGGTAATGAAATTATTTAGGATATTGAATACTTTTAGAATTGTCGTTTATCACTCAAATGAAATCATGTAAAACATTTTATTGTTTATCGAAGATAAATTTTATAATAAAATAAATTACCTGAATGCCATCAAGGAGAATTTTTATCTTGAAAATGATCAAAAATTTGTTATTTTAAATAGCGTCGATGTCTAACATTATATTTTTTGCGAGGGAAATATGAT
>CAYNWA010000001.1:164456-168684 GCA_964400795.1 uncultured Smithella sp. | reverse complement strand
AAAAATAAGTTTATCCATTCTTATCATACTTTGTATGATATCTTTTTTTTGGTTGGTTATAGATATTAATAGGGAACCGGTAACGGAACAACCAAAAGTAACATTGCCTGTAAAGCAAAAGCCATTAGCGGAAACAAAATATGTCATACCGGAATATCCGCCAGTTTCGGATGAGATGATGAAAGAACAACCGTCAGTTTTAAAAGAGGTCAAGAAAGAAAAATTTCCATCTACCGAGGATCTTAAAAAAGATAAAATACCCGTTTCAAAAGAAATTAAAAAAGAAGCAGCGCCGCCAACTGAGGAGATAAAGAAAGAGCCGCCGGTTCAGGAAGAAAGAAAAAAAGAAAAAGTGCCGGTTCCGGAGAAAAGCGCAAAAGAGATATCCAAACTAAAAGAAAAATGTGAAAAACAAAGCAAGAAGATATTCAGAAAGCAATATAATGACGGGACGATAGAGAACAGCAAAGGCATATTCTTATATAAATATAAGAATCATTATAATAAAAAAATGAATAAATGTTTCATGATCATTACAGAAGACGGTATTTTGGAACGATACAAGAAATTGCTGGATGTTGACGAAAATGAAAGTTACGGAAGCATCAGGGTGAATAATGAACAGGAGAATCTGGGTTGTTATCTTCTGGAAAAAAAATGTAAATCTGAAGATGAATGGGATTTAATTGTCAAGCCTTACATGGAACAATAATTTCAGGCAGATAATGGTTGATGCTTAATTTAGACAAAGCAGGTTTAATCGGGAAAGGAGCGCATAGGGCATGTTATAAACACCCTGATAATAAAAGTCTCTGTGTAAAAATACTGATAAACGGGAGCCATCACTCCGTAGAAATCAAACGTGAAAAAAAATACTACCGGCATCTCGAAAAACGGGGCGTTTCTTGGGACATGATTCCCCGTTATTATGGAGATGTTGAAACGAATTTTGGGAAAGGTTCCCTATTTGATTTGGTTACGGATCAGGATGGCACCGTATCAAAAGATCTTGAATATTACTTGGCCTCAAACGAGATCACCGAGCAATACTATGACAGCCTGGTCAAGGCACTGCATTTATTGAAAGACTATTTATTGCGAAACAGAATTATTACAATGGACATCAAACCGTATAATATTCTTTGTCAGAAAGATGAATCAGGCATTTCCCGGTTATTTCTTGTCGACAACATATATAACGCTGAGTTTATTCCGATAAGCACGTATAGTGATTTTTTTGCGCAACGCAAAATTTTAAGGAAATGGCAGCGCTTTGAGAATAGAATTTTAAATACTTTCAAGGACAATAAACCGCTACAGCGTATGCTGGTTTACTCTAAATAGGGTTGCTAATCTTTCAAAAAGTCAATTCAAAAACTTGAGGACTTCTGAAGATTATAAGTCAAATCCATAGGCTTTTCTTTCGCAATACGAAAAATATTGCGGGATTTTATTGGTTGCGATTGCGTTCACTCAAGCCTTGCAGTTCTCTTCGATAATTATTCCCGATGACTTAAAAAAGTTGCAAAGTTCCTCCGGGGCGTTAATAATATACGTTACCACGTCATCAAGAGGTATACGTTTGTTATGGCATAGAGCCAGAATACTTGAAATAGCCTCGCCGAGCTGTTCTCGAGGATCTGTTGTACAAATCTCGTTGGTGACAAACAGTTATAACAGTTTGCGGGTGCTCACTTTTGATATTGGCTTTTATCGCAAGATGTGCAAAAATAACACAATTAGTCCGCGGTCTGTCAGACGTTTTCAATTTATACATGCGCAACGTGAGATCGGCAATCAGATTACTTTCGCAATTGAGCAAAAACATTTAGCAGGATTGAAGAATGATTTCAAAAAATATATCGGTGTTGTGCAAAAATATCCCGTGTCATATGCAAGGTTACATCCGCTGCTACAGGGCGAGCTTTGTATTTGTAAACCGGAAGATATGCAGAAACAAAACAAACTTGCTGATGCATGGGAAAGCCTCTCCGATCATTTGAATGATTTTTGTAAAAAACACGCGGACGAACTTGGCGAAAACGTCTGCGCGGTGTCTAACGCGATTACTGATTTTGCGTCACATCCACGGGTGAATCGCTGTGTACGTGGAGAACGCCATACTTTTCAGAAATTGGTCGGTGACTGGATGAACGAGTTTTATGGCGTGTGTCGCGTGAAAGATTTTAATCTGGGCGATGATCTGATTGAACTGGCAAAAAGGCCGGAGAAAAAGCATTGAGAGGGAATAATTTGGGGGTGGCGCGATGACGATGAAATTTAAAATCACTGATAAGAAAGATGCTTTGAATGATGAATGAAAAAATGGAAACTATTATTGAAAAAGCGGTGAGGGTGGCGGTGGAAGCGCATTGGAATAAGAAGCGCAAGGGGGATGGTCTGCCGTATATTCTTCATCCGCTGATGGTTGCGCTGAAGTTGATTAAACATGATTTTCCGGACAAGGTTATTGCAGCGGCCATGACACACGATGTTCTGGAAGATACGGATTATTCCGAAGAGAAGCTGAGACAAGAATTGGGAGAGGATGTACTGGAAATTGTCAAGACGGTCAGTAATGATAAATCGTTGCCGTGTGAAGATAAAAAGAAAAAGTATGTGGAATCCGTGCGCAAGGGTTCCGTAGCTGCCAAGGCGGTCGCGGTGGCCGATAAAATTGATAATTTAAAAAGTTTTTTGATTGCCTATGAAAAGGAGGGGCCTGCTCTCTGGCAGAGATTTAATCGCGGCAAGGAGCAAAAAATCTGGTTTGAAAATGAAGTCCTGAAAATGCTGAAGGAAACCTGGTATGATCCTTTGATTGAAGAATACGAAAATCTTTTGGATAAAGTCAAGAAACTGACATGAGGTGTATGCAAAGGATCGATACTTATTCGTGCTTCCCTGTTTGATTGTTCTGGGTTGGTTATCTATAATATGCATTATCATGGGCAATCGATGTGTCGATGTATCGTTGTTTGTCGGATACTGCTGCCATTGCCCGGGAGAGGAGCTGTTCAACTCATATGAGAGCCATTCCCTTGCCTGCTTCGACGGTTGTGCTTTTGCGCACTTGTCCGGATGCCGGAATCAGGGACGTAGAAGTTTTAATGGTCCGGAGAAACCATAGAAGCAGTTTTGTGCCGGGTTATTATGTTTTCCCTGGCGGCGGTCTGGAAGATAATGATTTTGCGGATAACATAGAACGCTTTATCCGGGGAATGGATCGTGCCGAAGCTTCACGGATCCTTGCCGACATGCGCCATCCTGATCAGGCTTTGGGGGCGTGGGTGGCCGGCATTCGTGAAATGTTTGAAGAGGTGGGAATTCTTCTGGCGGAACGACAGGACGGCTCGCCCGTTTCCATCAGGACGGATGATGATCGCAGGTTTTTTTGCGAATATCGCGAAGCGCTCATCGGGAATAAAATGCGTTTTGCTCAAATGCTGGCAGCGGAAAACCTTTTTCTGTCGCTTGACCGACTGCATTATTTTTCGCACTGGATTACGCCTGAATTATTGCCTTTACGCTACGATGTCCGTTTTTTTGTAACAGAGACGCCGTCCGGTCAGGTTGTGATGCATGATGGCGTCGAACTCACCGGCCATGTCTGGATTCGTCCCGTAGAGGCGCTCCGTCAATATGAACAGGGGAAACTGGACATGGTTTTGCCTCAGATCATGACCCTTGAAGAGATAAAACATTTTAAAACCGTTGCGGAAGTCATTGAATCTGTCCGAACGCGCCGCATTCCTGCCACGCTGACCAAAATCAGACACATTGAGGGTAGAGACGTCGAAGTCATGCCCGATGGATCTGGTTTTACAGGCCGCCAGCCTGTTTATTCGTGGCCTGAGAGGGATGATTAGTTTTTAATGATCTCATCAATCGTTGGGTTTAATGATGACTTTGATGGATTTTCGTCCGTCAGCGACCAGTTGAAAACCTTTGACAATGTCGGTTAAGGGCAGTTTGTGAGTAATCAGGTCATCCACTGTAACCGTTTGCCATTCTATTAATGTGATTGCTTCGATGATATCGGGTGGACCGCAGTAGTAAGACGTGAGAATGGTGATTTCGTTCATCCAGAAATCGTTCACGGGCACGACCACTTTTTTATCCGGCGCGGGAACAGCGAACAAAACGATTACGCCACCTTTATCAACGCATTTCCAAGCCTGCTCAACCGCGGAATCGGAGGAAGCGCATAAAAAAACAATATCAGCTT
>CAYNWA010000001.1:38657-164446 GCA_964400795.1 uncultured Smithella sp. | reverse complement strand
AATATCTGCTTTTTTGCAGGCCATCTCTAGCAAACGTTTTGAAATATCATCCGCCGCGTTGATTGCGATATCCGCTCACCTCTTTTTTGCGATTTCCAGCTTTGTTTTGTTGATATCCGCGGCGATTATCCGGCAGCCTTTGGTTCCGGCGAGCTTTATGTTCAACAGGCCGGACATGCCGCAGCCGATAACCAGAACCGTCTGCCCTTTTTTTACACGGGCCAGTCTCTGCGCACGCACAACGCAGGCGAGCGGTTCGATGAACGTGCCTTGATCATAATTGATGCTGTCGGGCAGCAGATACGTTCCATTTTCTATCAGACTTGCGGGAACAAGGATATATTCGGCAAAACCACCGGGAAGACGTTCCTTCACTTCCAAGCATTGCGGATAGTGCCCGTTTTGACAATAATAACATTTCAGACAGGGGACTTTCGGGGCGATAAATACACGGTCGCCAGGCTTGTATTTTTTGACTGATTTACCGACCTTGACAACCTGAGCGCCTACCTCGTGTCCCTGAATCAGTGGCGCCCGCGGCAGCCGGTACCATTCCACGATATCACTGCCGCAGATCCCGCAGGAAATCACCTTGACCAACATTTCCCTGCTTTTGGGTTTGGGAGTGGGAATTTCTACAATACGGATATCTTTGTTGTTGTACCAGTATGCAGCTTTCATGTTAATGAAACCCGAACTTCAGGAACAAAGTGCGCTGAAGTTTGTCGGTTGAATTACCCCACGCGCTTCAAGCGCGCAGGGTTTGGGTTAATGGTTCATTTTTTTGATTTTTTCAGACTCTTGTAGAGTTCGAGAGCCTTTTTCGGTGTTTCGTTGTCATGAACGACGGCGCGTACCGCCTGAATCATGGCAATGGGAGCATCAGACTGGAAAATATTGCGACCCATGTCCACGCCGGCAGCGCCTTTTTGCACGGCATGATAGGCCATGGTCAGGGCATCCAGCTCAGGAATCTTTTTGCCGCCGGCCATCACAATCGGCACGGGGCAGGAAGCAGTGACGGTTTCGAAATCTTTCTCTATATAATAGGTCTTGATGTAGTGAGCACCAAGTTCAGCGCAGATGCGGCAGGCTAGTCGAAAATATTTCGCGTCACGGGCCATATCTTTGCCCACGGCAGTTACTGCAAGAGTGGGAATGCCGTAACGATTGCCGATATCCACCATTTTGGTCATGTTGATGATGGACTGCCTTTCAAATTCACCGCCGATGAAAACCTGCACGGCCATGGCGCAGACATTCAGACGAATGGAGTCTTCGATATCAACGGCGATTTCTTCATTGGAGAGTTCTTTGAGAATGCTGGCGCCGCCGGAAACACGCAGAACAATAGCCTGATTAGCGGATGGTGGTATGACGGTACGCAGAATACCTCTGGTCAGCATCAGCGTATCCGCGTATGGAGCTAATGGAAGGATATTAATATCAACCCTTTCCAGACCGGTGGTTGGTCCCTGGAAATAGCCATGGTCGATGGCCAGCATGACCGTGCGCCCGGATTTTGGGTTAAATATTCTTGCCAGTCTGTTTTTCATTCCCCAATCCAGAGCGTTTGAACCTTTGAGGAAAAATCCTTCAGTGTTCTGAGGCATATCGCAATGAAACATCTTCGCTTCTTTGATTCCATCCAGGTCTGCCATATTTTCCGATCTCCTTTTTGACCCGTGCTTTATTAAAAGGGTTATCTTTGTTTATGGGGGGTAATCTTGCATATTTTTTTTAATCCGTCAAATTCACTTTGGAGGATCCCGATGATATTGTGGGACAACGAGTCTATTATTTGTCGCGTTTTTTCGATGAAAACGGATTTTCTTTTTTGACGCGTTGAGGCGGGTTGCATTTTTTCTCGCGCAGGAGCCGGGAGATGTCTTTTTGTCTGCGGGTTGTTTTTTGTCCAGCCATAAAATCAAAACCAATTAAATTATAATTATGCCGTATCGATTCCATAGAATAACGAGGCGTATTTGTAATACGTTGAGGAAGCCGACGACGAAGTTAACAAAGTTAGCCGCAGGAAGCGATATGGCATTATACGCATTCCTCTTCCAGTGGAAACGTAAACGCCCTCAAACCGGCACGGGGATGCTCAACCTTCAATTTTCTGACGAGTTCGCAAAGGGGTTTGATTTTTTCGTCGCTGACAGCGAGTAATAGAGCATTGTTGTTTCCCGGCCAGTAATGCGTGCCCAATTTCGGTTCACTTTCTTCACCTTCGCCCATTAACCTGCACATTTTTGTATAAGCCTTGAAGCCGGCTTGTTTAAAAGCAGCAATAATATCCTCATCGGCGGCTTCGGCATAAATCACGTAAAACATTTTCATAAGTTTCACCTCTTTGTGGGGAAGATTTTTCAATACAGCTATTTATCAGCCCGCTTTCTTTTTGCGTCCTTTCTTAAAATATTCCTGCCAGTCATCAAATATGTCATAGGCCGCCGGCACGACGACCAGTGTTAAAATGAGAGATGTCAGCAAACCGCCGATAACCGCAATCCCCATCGGGGCACGTGTTTCCGCGCCTTCACCGACTGCAAAGGCTATCGGCAGCATGCCGAAAATCATGGCAAAGGTGGTCATGAGGATCGGTCGCATTCTTACTGGTCCGGCCTGCAAAATAGCCTCGCGTCGTGACAGGCCGCGTTCGCGCAAAACATTGGCGTAGTCAACCAGCAGGATGGCGTTTTTCTTCACGAGTCCCATCAAAAGAATGAGACCGATGAGACTGAAGATGTTGAGCGTCTTTCCGGTAATGAAAAGCGCGCCGAACGCGCCGACAAATGAAAGAGGCATGGACAACAGGATGGTGATAGGATGAATGAAGCTCTCAAATTGTGACGCCAGAATCATATATGCCATCACAATACCGAGCAGCAGGGCAAACATCAGAAAGACAAAAGATTCCTGCATGACCTCGGCCATGCCATAATACTTCGGTAGATAGTCCGCCGGCAGAATGCGTTTGGCAATTTCATCCAGTTCGCTTCGGGCCTCTCCCAGCGGTTTCCCTTCCAGAGAAGCAAAAATAGTGATGGCCCGTTGGCGGTCAGCGCGATTGATGACACTGGGGCCGGTTCCCTCCTGCATCCTGACCACATTGCCCAGTTCGACCAGTTTACCGTCGCGGGCGCGTACATAAATTTTCTGCATGGCGGAGCTGCTTCCCCTGTCTTCAGGATTCAGTCTTACCCTTACATCATAACGTTTCCCTTTTTTTTCATCCTTATAACGGGCGATATCCAGTTCGCCACCGACTAATAAATTGATGGCTTCGGCGATCGTGGCGACGTCCACGCCCAAATCCGCCGCCTTGTCACGATCAATATACACCTTAAATTCGGGCTTTCCGGCTTCCAAAGATGTATCCACGTCCACAATTCCAGGCAGTTTGGCAAACTCCGTTGAGATCTGTTTGGCGTATTTCTGCAATTCGGCCAGATCCTGCCCCCGGATGCTGTACTGAATCGGTACCTGTCTGACGCCGCCGCCGATAAGAGAAATATCTTCCGCGGAAGCTTTCATGCCGGGAATTTGCTTGAGTTTTGCCCGCGCAATTTTTTTGATATCTTCCTGGCTGTTTTTTCGTTCGGCCTTTGGATGCAGACCGACCATCATAATCCCCTTGTTGGAACTGCCTTGATATCCCTGAACGTAAAAGACAGATTTGACGCCGGGAATTTCCTTGACCATTTTTTCTGTTTCTCCAAAATATCTTTCCACCTGATCCACGGAATAATCAATTGGCGCTTCCATGCGCACGATAAAATTGCCCTGATCCTCGGGAGGGAGGAATTCTTTGCCCAAACCGAGCGCCGCTAACATAATGCTCAATACAAAGATAAGCAGCGATCCGATAAGCATCGATTTCCTGTATTGGAGCGAAAATTCCAGAACGCGACAGTAAAATGTTTCCAGCCGCTTATAATTTTTTTCCAGAAAATCACCTGATTTTTTCCAGAATGAAACGCGTGTCACATTGACGCCGGGGCCGCCGTCCGGCATTGTGTGAGGCTTTAGAAAAAGAGAAGCCATCATAGGCGTCAGCGTAAAGGAAACCAGAAGGGATACAAGAACGGCAAAAACAATGGTCAGCGCGAATTGCACAAAGAATCTGCCGATCAGTCCTTTCATGAAAGCCACCGGCAGAAATATGGCGACAATGGCCAGGGTGGTGGCCATGACGGCGAGGCCGATTTCCGAGGTGGCGAATTTCGCCGCTTCCACTGTGCCCATTCCTTCCTCCACGTGCCGGTAGATATTTTCAATGACGATAATCGCGTCGTCAATCAAAAGACCGACCGAAAGCGACAGGGCCAGCATGGTCATGTTGTTGAAGGTAAATCCGAACGCATTAATAATAGCAAAAGTTGAAATAATGGATACAGGCAGCGCCACGGCGCTGATGAGAGTCGTGCGTATATTTTTTAGAAAGAGAAAAACGGCTAGCACTGCGAAGAGACTGCCCAAAATTAAATGGTGCTGCACTTCGTTGATGGACCGCACGATAAAAAGAGATTGATCCACCGATGTGTTGATTTTCATTCCCGGAGGAAGTGTTTTATTAATTCTTTCCACTTCCTTTTTTACCCGGTTGGCAACGGCAACCGTATTGGTTCCCGATTGTTTCTGGATGCCCATGCCGACAGCGGGAACGCCGTTGAAACGGGCAATGGATCTTCTTTCTTCCGTGCCGTCTTCCGCCCTTCCAATATCCTTTATTTTTACCGGAGCGCTCTTATAATAACTGATAATCAGATCGTTAAAGTCCGGAATACTGGGGAACTCACCCTTAATCCGGATGGTATATTCCTTGGTTTGGGTTTCGATGCGTCCGCCGGGCAACTCGATGTTTTCCCGTTTGAGAGCCAGAACAACGTCGGATGGGGCAATCCCGTAGGCCTGCATTTTGGCGGCATCCAACCAGATGCGTACCTGTCTAAGCCGCAGGCCGTAAAAGTTGACATTGCCGACACCGCTAATTCTTTGGAGCTGTTCTTTCAAGACTTCATCGGCATAGGTGGAAAGATCCCGGATCGATTTATTTCCGGAAAGATTCATAAATAAAATCGGGGTTGAATCGGGATCCACCTTGGCAATTCTCGGTTCCTCGATGTCATCCGGTAATTTGTTGCGAATCTCGGAAACTTTTTCACGCACATCCTGAACGGCCAGATCGATGTCTCTTTCCAGCACAAATTCCACAATGGTGCGGGAAACACTTTCCGTGCTGGTGGAGGTAATGGTCTTCACACCGTTGATTGTGTTGACGGCTCCTTCAATTCTGTCGGCCACGTCAACGTCCATGACATCGGGACTGGCGCCCTTGAGAGCGGTGGTGATGGTGACAATGGGAAAATCAACTTTGGGAAAAAGATCTACACCGATGCTAGGGTAACTGACAATCCCCATTACCACCAGGGCCATAATGACCATCGTGGCGAAGACCGGACGCTTGACCGATGTATCAGCGAGCCACATTAACCTTTATTCCTTCCGACAAATTATTCTGACCGACCACCACAATCCGTTCTTTTTCATTCAGGCCTTCAATGATTTCGATGTCTTCTCCGTATTTGCGTCCTGTCGTTACCTTTCGTACACGCGCCAGGCTTCCTTCTACGACGAAAAGACTGACGGTTGAGTTGTCGTATATTAAAGCCGTCAGAGGGGCGACAATGACATCGCGTGGAGGTCCTGTGTAAATGGTTGCCCTGACGAATAATCCCGGTTTCAGCAACCGGCCGGAATTGGGAACAACGGCCTCGGCCTGTAACGTTCTGGTTCTTTCTTCCACGTTGGGATAAAGCAGATTAACTCTGCCCCTGAATTTTTTATCGGGAAACGAATCAACCGTAAAATCGACTTCCTGTCCGGTTTTCAAACTGGCGATATCTTTTTCACTGATGGTAAAATGAAGTTTCAGCGGATCGACTTTAATTAAATGCAGCAGAGGAGAACTTATGCGCACAAAATCTCCGGAAGAAATTTTTTTTTCTTTGACCATACCGTTGAGCGGCGAATATATTCTTGTCCGGGCAAGCCTTTCCTCGGACGATTCAAGCATGGATTTTGCTTTGGCTAGATCGGCTTCTGCCAGAATGACTCTTGTGGAGATATCATCGTACTGTTGTCGGGTAATCAACTCTTCCTTGTAAAGAGATTCTTTTCTCTGAAACTCGGATTTGACATTGGCCAGGGTGGCTTCCGCCTGTTTCAGGGCCGCCTCAGCCCGCTGCTTATCCAGCAGATAATCCGTCTCATTGATTTCCACCAATAGGCTTCCCTTGCTGACAGCGGTTCCTTCCTCAACTTTGATGCTTTTGACAATGCCGTCCACTTCCGAACTGATCATGACGTCTTCGTCCGCTTTTAAAGAGCCTGTTGTTTCAATATAAGGCCGAACGGTTTTTGTTTGAGCGGCGGTAACGTGGACATTGATCAGGATTTCCTTTTCCTCCTTTTTTTCTTTTTTACACGAGATCAAAGGGGCGCTGATGAAGAATATCAGTAACATTAAGAACAATAATTTTAATAAACCGCCTGTTAATGAATTTTGAATATTGAAACCAAAGCGCTTTTTCGCAAACATCATTTTATCCTCCTAAATATTGAGTCGGTAAATCCTCTCATTATTTATTTTCTACTCATTATTTTTATCATGCCAGAAAACCAACTTATTGGGCGGTACCGTTTTCGGAGAAAAGACTGTATCCACATTAACCAATTGCAGTAACGTACCGCTTGACTTTTTCACTTTCAGAGAGGCAAGCTGATGATTGTATAACGCTTCCGCTACGTTTTTATCCGCGGTAAGAAGCGCTGTATTAGCATCCATGACATCCAGGCTTGTTGCCAGACCGTTTTCAAATTGTTTCATAACCGCGTTATAATTATCCCTGGCGAAAATCTGTTGATCTTCCAGAAATTTCAGCGATCCCATCAACGTATCCAGATCAAGACAGGCCGCTTGCAACTCAATATCCACGTTTTTCTTTAAATCATCGTAAGCCAGCCGCGCCTGACGCTCCCTGGCCTTGGCTTCCTTGAATTCAGCCATCCGCAAGCCGCCTTCGAAGAAAGGAAAGGACAGAGAAACGCCTCCTAAAATACTCTCGTCATTGAAGGTCGAAGTCAGCGGGTCCTGATCCGCCCGGTTATAAATCGCAAACAAACCCATATTGGGCCAGAAGGCGCCGCGGGCGAATTTCACTTGTTGTTCGGCCATTTTTATCTGCATATCGTAACTTTTCAAATCGGTTCGCTCCTGAGCCGATCGGCGTAAACTGTCCAGTTGACAAACCTCTGATGAAGAACTTTTTTCATGCTTCAGGGAGAAATCCTGCTCCACTCCCGTCAAACGCATCAGTGCCGCCCGTGCCAGTTGCACACCATTGAACGCCTTCAATCTATCCGCCTGAGCGCCCGATAATTCTCCCTGTGATCTCAAAAGGGCGGTTTTTGTCAATTCACCAACCTTAACTCTTGTTTGGACAAAATGATGATACTTTGTCAGCCTTTCCAGGTTGGCGTTGGCGATTTCAAGGGCTCTCTGAGCTTTGAGCACATCATAGAAAGAAGACGCGACCGCCAGTAAAAAATCCGATTTGGCGGTATTCAGATCATATTCATTTTTCGTGATGGATTGACCGGCGATGGTCAAAGCGTCGAGTTCGCGCGCGCTGAGTGAAAAAGTTTGATCAGCGCGAACACCCCAGGTTGCTGATTCATCAGGTTGAATCATGATACCCGTAGGTGAATATTTGTCTTCCGTAAACCAGTTGTAGGTTCCATAAGCTGTAAAGCGAGGAATCAAAAGCGACAAGGCTTTGTTTTTGCCCATTTTTGCAACATATATGTTTTCCCGCGCCATTTCAATGGTTTCAGAACTTGTCAAAGCCTTCTGATAAATTTCGGAAAGTGTGTACTCCTGAGCCGCGGATTGTACGTTAAAGATGATCAATGCTGACAGCACAGTCATCATATATGAAAATCTTTTTTTCATGGACATATCCTTTCTCATACAAAAAACAAGATTAGGGCCAGATATTCCCCATGGCCCTCTGCAGCCGCGCATAATTTATGTTGTAGTCACCCAGAGCGTTGGCGTATTCCGATTTTGCCTTGGTCAAAAGCGTTTGGGCGTCGAGAACTTCCGTGGACGTGGCAATCCGTTCTTTGTATCTTTCTTCAGAAATGCGGAAATTTTCCTCGGCCTGTTCAATCAATTTCTGGGACACGGAAATTTGATTCTCCGATTCCTGCAACATCAGGTAAGCGTTTTTGATTTCCAGAGTAATCTGGTCATTTAATTCTTTGGATGCTTCTATGGCCTGATTTTTTCTTGCTTTGTCGGCATCAACTCTGAATTTTGTTCTTCCCCATTCCCAGAAATTCCACTTAGCCACAGCCATCACGTACCAGCTTTCCGCATCCTTAAAGTCGCTGCCCTTAACGGATGCTTCGTCACCAAATTTTGTGTAATTGCCGACCAGACTTAAAGCGGGAAAATATTCGCTTTGCGAGATGAGTACCAATTTCCCCGCCTGCTGTGCTTTGAGCGAAGAGATTTTTAATTCGGGTCTGGACTTGCGGGCAGTTTTTAAACATTCTTCAAATGATTCTTTCAGAGGGTGATAAGTTAGAATATCTTCCACCTCCACCGGGGTGGAGATATGACGTTTTAAAATAGTATTAAAACGTGATTTGGCAAGATCGACGGCATTGCGCGCCCGCATCAGCGCCTGATTTCCGTTGGCCAGTTCAACTTCGGCGTAAAGCAAATCATTCTTGGGAATCATGCCCACCTTGAAATAATTTTCGGCAACATCGCGATGCGCTTTGAGCATTGCAACCGACTGATGCGCCGCCTCCTCAATTTTCTGCGCCCGCAGAATATTGAAATAAGCAATTTTGACGTCCTGCACGACATCCTGAATTTTTGCCGTTTCATCCAGCCGGGCGGCCTCTTCGCCGATCCTGTTCGCCTGATAATTCGCCAGAATCGCGCCTCCGGCAAACAAAGGTTGTTTCGCTTCGATGATCCAGTTGTAATTGTCATCCGTTCCGACAGGAATTTCCACGCCGTTCATTGTCTCCATAGGTCCCGGAGGAAGCCCCTGAAACCTGGAAAATGGCGCTTCATTCAATCGCATATAACTGTAAGACGTGCTGAACGTGGGAAAAAATCCGGTCAGTGCCTCCATTTTCTGGGCAGCAGCGCCTTTTGCTGCTTCTTTGGCAATATTGAGTACGATGCTGTTTTTCAAAGCAGTATCAATGCTTGCTTCCAGCGTCAAAGGTTCTGCGGCAGAAATCAAAAGCGGTGAAAAAACAATCATTAATAGCGATAAGACAGATATGAACATTTTTTTATCGGTCATGGTTTTTCACTCCATTAAAAAAGATGTCTAGAATAAAACCCTTTTTGGTACAGGGAGAATCATTTTTAAGCGATAACATCCATTCACTTGTCGCTGCTCTGATTAAATGAAACAAAGATTGTGCCATGTCATTTGCCGGCATGTTTCTTATCAATCCTTTATCGATACCGTCTTTTAACAAATTCTCAATGAAGGTTATATGTTTAAAATAGTAATCAATGAGTTTTTCCCGTAGAGATGTCATGGCTTCCGATAAAGCAGCGTTTTCGCCTTTCGCATATAGACGGCAGAAATCAGCGTTTTTTTCCATAAACTGAAGCTGAAAATCAACCAGCACCTCAATTTTTTCAATGACGTTTTCAGCCTTTTCAGTCGCCTTTCTGATTTCCGAAAACATCAAATCGAGTTTTTCGCCGATCATTGCGGTGTAAAGATTTTCTTTGCCTTCGAAGAATTGATAGAGAGAACCCGTGGAAAAACCGGAGGCTGTGGCAATTTCCGCCATTGTAACTTCATGATATGCCTTGATAGAAAATATTTTTTCTGCCGTGTTTAAAATTTCCGCCCGTCGCGCATTGAACTCACGTTCTTTTCTTTCGGATCTGACCATGATCGTACCTTTATGAATTGTTATTCATATTTTGAACAGTGGTTCATAAAAACAGTGTTTTTGCCGTTTGTCAAGATAATTATGCCGGGTAATAATCTTTTTTGCGATGAATAAATTATTAAATATTTCTTTCTATTTTTTATCAAATTTAACGTTTCTTTCAACAAAAAACGCATTTATGAATCTGTTATAAGTAAAAAAATCTTGAAACATAAAATTATTTATATCGTTATATTAAGTACTTGCAAATTTAATTAATTTTTGATGTAGAGTGGCACATTTATTTCATATAATAATGACTAAGAGTTTAAAAATATTATATAAGGAGATAAAAAGCTATGAAGAAATTAATGCAAACATCCTTTCTGACTGCTTTTGTAATTTTTGTTACAGCATCTTTCAGCTATGCCGAATTCAGCGCTACCGGAAATGGCGATTTCCCGTTTTTTCATCTTGGTTGCTTAATTGTCGGCGGCTTGATTATCGTTTCTCTCAAAAGAAAATACAGTAAATTATATTTAAGCGAAGCAATCGGTTCATTCGCGCTTTACACGCTTATGGTGTCCATATTTACCGCACCGGTTGTCGACGCCCTGAAAAGTTTAATAAGTTAACCCCTTTTCCCCTTCAAAGATCTACCCTTGCTAAGAACCCCGTACCCTTCACGGGGTTCTTTCGTTTTAATCTAAATCAGCTCATCCAGACGTGCAGATAATGCGCGAGCCAGTTTTTGCAGAAGATTGGTTTCCATATCGGGCGTGTAACGGGACTGAACGGCGTCGCCATTGTTCCAGCTTGCAGTATATTCGCCGTTTATTTTAAAAGGAACCAGGGCCAGTGACTTGACAAAATATTTTCTGTGTTCAGGAAACAGTCTGTAATAATTGGTCAGATTCTTATTGACCAGAACCGGTTTTAAACCGGTCGAAAAAATTTCCTTAAAGAAAGCCGGTTTTACAATATTAAGCCTGTCCTTGAGAAAGTTGGAAGATTTTACCTCTTCAATAACCCGCATATTTTTTTTGGTATCTGCTATGGTCAACCAGACGAACGGCACGTTAAATTCCTCTTCGATTCCCGTAAAGAGCATTTCAAAAAGTTCGACAACATTTCGTGCGCCTGCCAGTTTCCCTTCAATTTTTCCAACTCCTGTTGCGATTTTCGTGTTAATATTTTCAATATTTTCCTTTTTATTCATTTTTCCCCCTTACCACTCGGCGTAAAGAATCAAATGATCAGACGGCTTTTCTTTTAATCTTGAATCCAGATCGATGGTACAGCTTTTGGATTTCTCGGCAAGCTTTTTTGTCGCTAGAATATGATCGACCCGCCAGCCCAGTTTACGATTGACCGAATCCTTGATGCGGTAATCGAAAAAAGTATAAAGACCCGCGACTCCCGGATAATGTTTGCGAAACACATCCGTCAACCCCCATGTTTTAATATCTTCGAAGGCTTTCCAGACTTCCGGATTGAAACAGACATGTCCCAGCAATCGTTTCGGGTCGTGTACATCGATGGCTTCCGGAGCGATGTTCAGGTCGCCGCACCAGATGATTTCATTTTGCGGTTGAAAATGTTTTTGCAGATATTTTTTAAAACGCGCCAGCCACTCCAGCTTATAAGTAAATTGGGGACTTTCCATTTCCTGACCTTGCGGAACATAAGTGTTGACGATGGTCAGATCATTGTATTTTGCGATAATCATTCGGTCCGGGTCGGCCGGCTCACCGTCAAAGCCATAGATAACTTTTTGCGGTTTTTGTTTTGAGGCGATGGCCACACCTTTGTATTGTTTATCGCCTTTAAAGACCAAATTGTAATCCAAAGCTTCAAACTCTGCAGTGGGAAATGCGGTATCGGCAACCTTTGTTTCCTGCATGCAGAAAAAATCGGGGCTGTTGGCTTTCAGCCACGGAATGACAATGTGCAGTCGTGAACGGATGGAATTTACATTATAAGTTGCAAGTTTCAAAATATTTTTACCTATGGCAATTTTTGCAAATGAACAAGCCCGTCGCAAGCAGCGGGGTATCCAAACGTACTGCGCCCCAAATGGCGGAGAATTAGACCCACATTTATCCCGCTCGGCCTATAGAGACCTTTAGGTTATTCGCCTCGGGGATAATTCCCAATTCCGATAATTCGGGATTGGATAATTCGGCTAACAAACTTTAATACGCTACGCTTTTAAAGTTTGAGTCTCATTACGACTATCAAATTTCAGTCGAAGATGACCTTCAGGTTATGCACTTCGTTTCTGAAATTTGGGTCTCATTAATACCACGACCGGGAACTTGGCTCAAGTTTTTTTGCGGCAACCGGCAAAATTGTGTATAGGAAAATCATGCAGAAAATAGATATTACCATCATTGGAGCAGGAGTTATTGGTCTGGCCATTGCCGCCGAAATTGCCAAGCCCAATTTGAGCATTTTTATTCTGGAAAAAAATCATGCGCACGGCGGCGGCATCAGTTCGCGCAACAGTGAAGTCATTCATGGCGGGATTTATTACTCGCGGGATTCACTCAAAGCTTCTCTTTGCGTCGAGGGGAATAATTTACTCTATGAGATGGCCGCGAAGCACAATATACCTCATAAAAAAACCGGCAAACTCATTGTGGCAGTAGAAAAAGGGGAGGGTGATGAACTGGAACGCCTGTGTGATAACGGCCGGGAAAACGGCGTGACGTCGTTGGAACTCATCACGAAAAAGCAAGTTTCCGGTATGGAACCCAACGTTCAGACACAGGCAGCTCTTTACTCGCCGGATACCGGCATCATTAGTGTTCATGACTTAATGAATTATTACTTAGCCAGTGCTCAAAGCGGAAGGGCGCGACTTGTTTGTAACACTAACGTTGTAAGGGTAGAAAAAGAATCCAAGCACTACCGGGTTTATACGCAAAGCAATAAAGGAGAGAATTTTGAATTTTCCTCCGCAGTGGTCATCAATGCCGCCGGTCTGGAATCCGACACCATTGCCAATATGGTTGGAAATAATTATCAGCTTCATTACTGCAAGGGCGATTATTGCAGCATTTCGGGAGTAAAATCGGGAATGGTTCAAAGATTAGTTTATCCGGTTCCGACGAAAAAATATGTAGGTCTTGGTGTTCACTTAACCATGGATTTGAATGGACGATATAAACTCGGCCCCGATACAACTTACATTGACCGCGAAGAAGATTATCATGTCGCCCCCGAAAAAGCGGAGCAGTTTTATCAGAGCGCCAGTAAATTTCTGCCCTTCCTGAAAAAAGAAAACATTCACCCCGATATGGCCGGCATCCGTCCCAAGTTACAGGGAGCCAATGATGATTTTCGTGATTTCGTGATCAGGGGGGATTCACCCGGATTCATCAATCTGGTTGGCATTGAATCGCCTGGCATGACCGCTTCCCCCGCCATCGCACGATGTGTGCATAGAATGCTCTGAACGGTTCTATGTTCAACGTTCTACGTTCTAAGTTATTTTATGTTGTTTGCTTTTGGTTTTCCGCAGAAGCCACTGGCTTGCTAACGTTGAATCTTGAACCCTGAACCCTGAACCCTGAACTTAGAACTTTATTGTTGACACAGTTTTGACCTTCCCTTATAAAAACCAAAAGGTGAAAATCTAAAATTTTTTCGGAGACTTTATGCAATCCATAGAATCTTTTCTTCAGCAAATAAGCGATGTCCTCTGGGGCTGGCCTCTGATTGTTCTGTTGGTCGGGACGCATATATTTCTGACCTTCCGCCTCAAGTTCATTCAACGATACATGTTCAAAGCCATCAAAATTTCTTTTTCACGCAAGCGCGAAGGTAAGGGTGATATCAGCCAATTCGGCGCGCTGACCACGGCTCTGGCCGCCACGATCGGCACCGGTAATATCGTTGGCGTGGCGACAGCCATCGCTGCCGGAGGACCGGGGGCAGTTTTGTGGATGTGGCTGACCGGCGTTTTCGGCATTGCGACAAAATACAGTGAGGCGGTGTTGTCGCTGAAATACCGCATCACTAATAAACAGGGATTAATGGCCGGCGGTCCGATGTATGTTCTGGAACGCGGAATGAATGCCCGATGGCTGGGGTTGATTTTCGCCGCCCTGACCGCGGTGGCGGCATTCGGTATCGGTAATATGGTTCAGGCCAATTCAATTTCTTCTCTGATACAAGAGACATTCAATGTTTCGCCATGGATTACCGGACTCATCATGACGATACTCACGGCAGTCGTTATCCTCGGTGGAATTAAATCCATCGCCAAGGTCTGCGAAAAACTGGTGCCTTTTATGGCTCTTTTTTATGTATTCGGATGTCTGCTTCTTTTGGGGATGCATTACGAAACCATCCCGGAAACTTTTAAGCTCATTTTCAAAAGCGCTTTTGCCGGTCATGCCATCATTGGCGGATTTCTCGGTGCGGGAATGAGGGAGGCGATCCGCTATGGTATCGCCCGCGGATTGTTTTCCAATGAATCCGGAATGGGCAGCGCGCCGATTGTGGCGGCCGCGGCCCAAACAAAAAATGCGGTTCGGCAGGCGCTGGTTTCTGCAACGGCAACCTTCTGGGACACGGTGGTTGTGTGCGCGATCACGGGTTTGGTTTTGGTCAATTCCGGCGAATGGATTCACGGCTATAAAGGCGCTGCGCTTACCAAGGCGGCATTTTCCGACCTGCCCGTTGTCGGGCCGGTTTTGCTTTCGGTCGGATTGCTGACTTTTGTTTTTTCAACCATCCTGGGCTGGTCGTACTACGGTGAGAAAGCCGCGGAATATCTTCTGGGAACCAAAGCCATTCTACCGTACAGATATTTGTGGGTATGCGCTGTGATGCTCGGTTCGGTACTCAGCATTCCCATTGTCTGGACGTTCGCGGATATCGCCAACGGATTAATGGCGGTGCCGAATCTCATTTCACTGCTTGTTCTCAATAAAGTGATTATCAGCGAAACGAAACATTTTCTCTGGAACGGTCAACTGGACGAATCCGCGTAATTTAAAACGGAGCAGGGGAATCCATTGTTTGAAATCAATCTGGATTCAAAAAGGGTCAACAATGTCCTAAGGAGATATTGGAGACAAAATATTTTGGGACAGAGGAATTGATGAAAGAAAAAAGAAGAGTAGCAAGGATAAAGGAAGAAAGCGATGTTACCATCACGGTCGTTTCCGAAGGAAAACATCAAAAGGTCATCTATGACAGCAGCAAAGATATTTCCGTTTACGGGGCCAGGCTTCACTCCCGTGATTTGTTTCCGGTTGACACGCTCCTCGAGATCGATTTCGCGACGAAGACGGTTCATGAAAAGATAAAAGCGCTGGGAAAAGTAAAATGGATTAAAGTGATCATTGAGGATGCTTCTTATGAAATAGGTGTGGAATTTGTCAAAGCGCCCGATGACGCCATAAAAAAACTGGAAGATTATATATCCTGGAAACAAAAGCGAACAAGTCTTAAACCGCCGGGTGCGCAGTTATAGATTTTCGCCGGGTTTAACAAAAAAAGAAATGAACGTGAAAAAGAAAACTAATAAATCTCAAACAAAAAAAATTAAATCGTTGGAGTCTTCTCAACAACGACTATCCGCGGAAATGATAAGGATTGAAAGCGAAGAAAAATATCGGACGATTCTGGAAAATATCGAGGATAGTTATTACGAAGTTGATCTAGCCGGTAATTTTAAATTTTTCAACGATGCGCTGTGCAAACTCTCTGGGTGTTCCAGAAAAGAACTGCTGGGGATGAATAACCTTCAATTCATCGACAAAGCCACCGCCAAAGACGTTTACAAGATGTTTAACAAAGTCTACCGGACAGGTGAACCTTCAAAGGGTTTCGACTGGCAGATGACGAGAAAAGACGGCAGCAAGAGATACGTGGAAGCCTCGGCATCGTTAATGAAAGATTCGTCCGGCACACCGGTTGGGTTTAGAGGCATAATCCGGGATATCACCGAGCGCAAAAAAGTTGAAGACCAATACCGTCTCCTGGCCGATAATGTCACGGAGCATGTGTGGCTAAGAGATATAAACACCCTGAAGATAATCTATATCAGTCCATCCGTGGAAAAAATGTATGGCTATCCTTTGGACGTCATTAAAAATATTCCTTTGAATAAACTCCTTACGGAAGAATCTTTTCAAAAAATGGTGGATTCATTTATAACCGAAATGCCCAAAGCCCTGACAACATCGCCCCCTTCGGTTCATAAGTATTCATTTGAAGCGCAAGCTCGTCATAAGGACGGTCATCTGTTGTGGATGGAGAACACCATAAGTTTCCTGCGGGATAAAAACAGAAACCTTACATTATTGCTGGGTGAAACCAGGGACATTACCGAACGGAAGAAGGCGGAAAAGGAACTCAAAGCAAGCGAAGCAAAGTATCGTTTGCTGGCCGACCATATGAAGGATCAGATCTGGCTGATGGATCCGAATTTAAACGTATCTTATGTAAGTCCTTCAGTAGAAAAATTACTGGGATACACTTTTGAAGAACTCAAAATGACCCCTCTAGATAAAATTCTCACAACTGCATCATACGAGAAAGCAATGAGTTTTTTTTCACAGGAGATGCCCATAGCGTTGGCTGCCTCTCCAGACTATGTTTTAGACCGCTCCGTGGAATTGGAATTCTGCTGCAAAGATGGTCACTGTGTATGGGGAGAAATAAAATTCAGTTTAATAAGAGATGATGGGGGAAATCCTGTATCAATTTTAGGCGAGGGTCGAAACATTACCGAACGAAAGCAAGCGCAAGAGGCGCTGAGAGAAAGTGAAGGCAAATATCGTTTGCTGGCCGATCATACGAAAGATCAGATCTGGCTGATGGATTTTAATTTTAAAATATCTTACGTCAGTCCGTCTGTAGAAAGACTGTGGGGATATACCTTAGAAGAATTAAATAATATCGCTTGGAATAAGATCCTTTTGCCTGAAACGCTGGAGAGAGTGATGTCTTTAGTTGCACAGGTAACGCCCATCTCGATGGATTCTCTGGATAAGATTTTAGATCGCTCGGTGGAACTTGAAATGCGTTGCAAAAATGGCCGGATTGTATGGGAAGAAGTCCAGTGTAGTTTCATCAGAGACGAGAACGGAAAAGCTGTAGCTATTTTGGGTCAAGGCAGAAATATCACCGAGCGCAAGCAAATGGAAAAAGCTATGAAAAAAGGCGAAGAACGTTATCGCAGCGTCTTTGAAAATGCCGGTCTGCCCTTGTTGATTATGGAAGATTCTCTGTTGGTCTTCATGGTCAATGACCGGTTCGTGGAAATGTCCGGGTATGAAAAGAATGACATCGAAGGCAAGATGAAATTCACCGATTTCATTGTTTCGGGAGATCACGATTCCCTGATGAAGTGCTTCTCCAGACGCAAGGAAGACAAACCTGCCGAATATGAATGTCTGATTGCCCACCGTGACGGAAAAAGATTTGACGTCCTGATCCGCATCGGTCGTATTCCGGACGCCGGCCAGTTCATTGCCTCGTTTACGGACATCACTGCACGCAAACAGGCCGAAACGGCCCTTCTGGAGAGCCAGGAAAATCTTCAAAAAGAAAATATTCGTCTGCGTTCATCCATTCGTGAACGTTACCGTTTTTGCGATATCATCGGTAAAAGCCGGACCATGCAGGAGGTTTACGAATTTATTCTTCAGGCGGCCGCGACCCAGGCCAATGTTATCATCTACGGAGAATCGGGAACCGGAAAAGAGTTGGTTGCCAAGGCCATCCACGAAACAAGCGAAAGAGGCAAAAAAGGTTTTGTGACCGTTCACTGCGGCGCCATTCCGGAAGCCCTGATGGAAAGCGAATTTTTCGGATATAAAAAAGGAGCGTTCACCGGCGCCAACACAGACAGAAGCGGCTATCTTGACGAAGCCGATGGCGGAACACTGTTTTTGGACGAGATCGGCGAAATCGGTCTGAACATGCAGGTCAAACTTTTGCGAGCCATTTCCGGGGACGGATATACGCCTGTGGGCAGTAATGTAATCAAAAATGCCGATGTCCGAATTATCGCGGCCACAAATCGAAACCTGAGGGATCTGATCAAGAAGGGAATTATGCGGGAGGACTTCTTTTACCGAATTCACATCCTGCCCATTTACCTGCCTGCGCTAAGAGAGCGGAAAGATGATCTGCCTCTGCTTGTCGATCATTTCCTGCAGATGTATGACAGGAATCATCCGCCGCTGCCTGGACACGTAGCTGAAGCTCTAATGAACTATGACTGGCCAGGCAATGTCCGGGAACTTCAGAACGTGCTGCACCGCTACATGACTTTAAAAAGACTTGATTTCGCGGGTATGCCGACAACGCGATCGGCGACAGGGGAAACCGGATCGCAGGACAATATTTTGCTGCGGGAGGTTTCCACCGCGATTACCGTGAACGGTAAAAAAACGCCGGCGATTCAGGAAGACGATAAAATAGATAAAGCAGACTCTTCACTCGACCTGAGAACATTTGAAAGGGATCATATCATGAAGGCGCTTTCGGACAACAACTGGCATCGCCGTCGAACAGCCGATGCTTTGGGAATTGACCGAAAAACTCTTTTCCGGAAAATGCAAAAATTCGGTATCACAAAACCATAAGACCCAATACGCCCCAATTTAAGACCCAATACGCCCCTTTTATGACAAAACATCCTAATGATGGGGCGTAATGCCTCTTATGTATTTATATTATTTTATGCTTAATTAATTAATTTATTCAAATATTTAAAGTACTTATATCGATTATTAAGCAACATAAAAAGAGGTGGCACACTTGATGCTTTTAACAAACAAGTTCACATATCCAAATTAACAAGTTAAGGATGATTAAAAATTTAAGGGAGGAGTAGGCATGAGGAAAGTGGCTTTGTTTAAAAGCATGCGTCTGTTGAGTAAATCTTTGTTTTATAAAAATATTTTAGTAATTATGATTGCTGTTTTGGGTATAACGATGGCGCCGGGCGCAAGTCAGGCCGCAGGCGTTCCGTTGAATGCCAAAGGCATCTACAGCACAACGGCCGATGACGGCAGTAAAATCTTTTTGTATCGTTACGCGCCCTATACGACCGGAACACCGCAGTTCCGGATCAGCGGCACACCGGTTGTGGTGTTCACAGGAATTTGCATGAACATGAACCAATACCTTTCTGTCACTCCCCCCGAAATGAAGGATGCCTACAGCGGTGTTTATCTTCCTGATGTTTCCGATGCTCCGGATTGGGCATTGAACGAAGCAAAAACGGACTATGAACCCTATATCAAGGCCGACAAGATGCGTTATTACAGTCTGGCGCATTACCTCTGGCTACAGGGTTTTGATCCGTGGTTCGTCAATTACCGCGATACGGGCCGTGGCGAGGTCAAAAGCACGGGAACCAATCCCAACAGTATGAATACGCTCGACACCTGGTCGACGCTTGATGCTCCGGCGGCAATTGCCAAAGTAAAAGCGGTCACGGGAAAGAGAATGTTTATCGGTGGTCACAGCACAGGAGGACTGGTTTCCTATAATTATCTTCAGGGTGCCTATATGGAATATGGGATTTACAGATCGTCCTGGGCGAAGAAAGTCTACTACCAGTTATGTTATAAACTGGGATACCAGCCGCATGTCAAAGCCAGCGCTGCACTTGCTCAGGCAAGGAATGCTGATGTCAAAGGCTTTATCGGTCTTGATCCTGCAGGCGTACCGGCGCTGCCGAATCTTCTGGACACACCTCTCTTTTGGACACTGGTCGGTTCCAAGTTATTTCTGCCGCTGGATTACATTTCAGATAATTTAATCTCGTTGTTTCCGCAGAAACCATTAGTCGGTATGCTGGAAGGTGTATTTGGACTGCTGAACAAAGCGGCGGCGGGAGATTCCGCGCTGAGCGACTTTTTCGACTATCTGAACTTCTGGGTGGTCGAGGATATGGACCCCTGCCTGGAGGATTGGACGGTGCGTTATAGTATCGGCGGTGCTGCGATACGCGGGTTCGGCCATTATATGGACATGGGCCTGCATAACACCCTTCGTGAACACTATGCGAACGGAAAAGAAAACTATTTGAAATATTTGATCAAGGGTGCTCCAACACCCAACCCCGGCAAAGACGGGTACTACTATTTTAGTGAGAATATGTCTCGCATGACCGTTCCGCTGATTGTTTTTTCATCGAGCACGGGATCCCTCGTAAGTCCGGAGGCGACGGAAGAGTTCATCATCACGAAAAAATCTCCCACGGCTTACGACGAATGGTATGTCCTCAGCGGCACCGGTCATTTCGATCTGGCGATGGGCAAAAGAATGCCGACCACGGTTTTTCCGCAGTTGGGTGATTGGCTGAAAACGGTTGACGCGTTATCGGGCAATCCGCCAAACACGACTGCGCCTGCAACACGAATTGATGAATAGCGTCAGAAAAAAATGAAAGCGGGGAGGGACGATTCTTAACATTCAATAGAATCGTCCCTTTTTTGTCTCTTTATTTGTGCCACGTTTACACTGTCGTAACAGCTTCACTGTCGCAATGTCCCAACAATGATATGACGCCTTCTGTTATGATTGTATTCAAACCGGCATCGAAAAATCCGTATCCGGAAAAAATCGAATGGAGACGAGTATTTTCTTGACATAAATAAAGCGGCGTCCTATAAAAAACAACCAATAAAAGTTCCTTAATAAATATTGACTATATCAATTATTTTTCTTTTATTTATAAAAGGAGGATTCATGAAAAAGGCAAAAAGATTCAATCTTGTTTTATTATATTTTTTTATGGCGATGTTTCTGATGATACCGGGTTGCTCTGACATTTTTGGTTCTGATTCTGATGATGATGACAAGGGGAACGCCAGCGGACTATGGGATTACCATTCGGAGACGGATATGAACGCTATAACCCTGGAATGGAGAGAGGTAGATTTTCCCTGTAACGGACCGCTCTTGGGCGACGAAACCGTGAAGGTGACCATAACAGAGACCACGATGACATGGGAGGATGATGTCATAAGATGGATTGGTGAAATTGGCGCTGAAGGCTTAATTCTCATAACGTGGACTCGCGAAAGCGGAGCAGCAGGGGATCCTGTCGGAACATGGACGGCAACCGGCGAGGACGGGAGCACGTACGAACTGGAACTGGGAGAGGATGGCACCGTGTCTCTTTCCGCGGAGAACATTTTGTGCAGTAGCGACGAATGAATCCACAATCATTCAAAAAATGTCTGAACGCCGACTTTATAGGATGTCAATATTTAAGGCAGGTCGCTTTAATTTTTTCTTAAAATCCTTTTTTCTGTATTTCATATACCGCCTGCTTAAAAATAAAAAGCACATTTCTATACTGCGCGGATTTCACTTCAAAACCCATCTCGGCAAAAGTTCTCATCCACTCCCCGTCATTTTTATTGGTGTGCGGACAGGACGAATAAAACAGGTTTACCAGCGAATCAAAAAAGTAGGTAAAATATTGTTGCGCTTTATTTTCATAAATATCTTCCATGATGATTATCCTTTTGCAGACCCTGTTCGTTTCAGTGATGATTCTTTCAGGATGCAAAACATGGTGTAACACGGTCAGTATAATTGCCGTATCAAAACTTTTGTCCTCAAATGGCAAGTGGTCGCCGTCATATAAAATCGGTTTTACTTTTTCGTCATACTGTCCCTCGTGGATATCTACAGGGGTAACTGCAAATCCACTTTCTTTCAACAGATAACTTGCCAGTCCGTTGCCTGAGCCTACGTCAAGTATCTTTTCTTGCGGAGATAGTAAGGGCTGAATTAAAGTCAGTTTATTTTTTACAAACTTCCGTCCGAACGCATTAAAATACCATCTGCGAAGGAAAGGCATTTTATGGATGATATATAGAATCATTGATGGATACGCATTGGTGTATTGAATGATTAGGCATTGATAAAACGTCCTTTTTCACTTTTCCTGACTGCAAACCGGGCAGTTCGGATTTCTTTTGATCTGGAGAAAATTCATTTTTCCTGACAGGCCGTCCCAGAGCAACAATCTGTTTGTCAGCAAGCCTCCTTCACCCGTAAGATATTTAATCACCTCGTTTGCCTGGATTGACCCGATCACACCGGTGGTCACCCCGATGACAGGAAAAATCTCCGCCGCGGGCGTTTGGGGAAAAACGCATTTCAGGCAGGCGGTCTGATGAGGGATAATCGTCATGACCTGGCCGTGGAATCCCCGGACGGCGCCATGAAAAAATGGAATATGACGTTGAATGGCCACGCGGTTTAAAAGATACCTGCCGGAAAAATTATCCAGTGCGTCAACGATTAAATCGGCATTTCCCACAATGCCGGTGACATTTTCTTCTTCGATATTACAGGAAACTGTCTCGACCTCAACAAAAGGATTCATCGCCCGTATCTTTTCCTGTGCCGAGTTTATTTTTTTTCTGCCCACGTCGGAGGACCAGTGCAGGATTTGCCTGTTAAGATTACTCACCGAGACGGTATCATTGTCAACGATGACGATGCGGCCGATGCCGGCACAGGCAAGATAGGTGGCTATTGGTGAACCCAACCCCCCCGCACCGGCAATCAGGATTTTTGCCCTCTTGAGTTTATCCTGTCCGTCATTCCCGATGAGAGGAATCTGCCGAATATATCGCTTCAGTTCTTTCTCTGTTAAAATTGTTTTTGTTTCGGTCATTGTCGAAGACTAAAATTTTACTTACGCTGATTTATTGTGAGACTCAAATTTCAAAAACGAATACCCTAAAGGGCACTATAGGTGTATTGAAATTTGTAAGTCGTAGTGAGTCCCAAATTTCAGAAGCTAAGCGCGCTGAAATTTGTTGGACGAACTATCCAATCCTGATATCTGGATTGGAAACAATCCCGCACTGCGGAGGGTAATGAGACCCAATCTTCAGAAACAGCGTGTACTGAAGCTTATCGGTCGAATTATCCTGTCTACGCATGGGTATAATACACCGCAGCTTGCTTTGGTGTTCATACCCGTGACTTCAGGAGTCTGTCCTGAAAAAGAAGTTCCAGTCCTTCCGGTAAATTCCGGATGTCATCCATCAGATAAACCGCCCCGCGGGGATAGCGCTCCAGGAGAAACTGTCTTGTCTGAACATTACACCCGCAACCAATCGTTATGAGATCAATATGATGTTTCTGGCAGTAATCCAGCGCGTCCACCACGCTTAAACCGCAATTTGCGGCTCCATCGGTAATATGAATAATCAGCTTTTTTCTTTCATTCTTTTTCATCAACATGGCGGCGGCGATGATTGCCTGACCTGTCGGAGTCTGACCGGATGGCATGATGGTGAATAACGTACAGTCCCGATAGAGTTGCACAAGGTTGCACTGGTGAGACTGCTCCTGATAACCGAAAACCTCCAGATTGTTAAAGAACCCTTTTGCGGCTTCCGTAAGTGAAACAAATGTTTGCTCAGCCACGGTCCATGGTCTGTAAGAAGTTCCCTTTCCGATCATGGAGGCTGAAGCATCCGCTACAATACTGATATTCCAAGAGTAGTCGGAGCCGTGAAATTCTTTCTTCTTGAATATCTTGCCGTCCAGACCTATGCGATAGAGCCGCTGGGCATCGATCTTTCCCATATCCACGCCCCGGATAATATTTTTTACCCGGGCTCTTCTGAGCAATGACTTATGCTTCTGGAAAATTTTTTTTAACCGTTCCACCTGCGCTTTATCCGGAGTCAGATCGCATTTGGCAACCGCTCTGGTAAAGATGGTATTCATGGCCTTGGCTTGGGGATTTTCAATGGCCACCGATATGTGCCGGGTTAAATCGGGATCTCCCTCCTCATCAAGCTTGAAACTGATTTGATTGACCAGTTGTTCGTCAAGGTTTTCCGGATCTTCTTTTTTCTCGTCTCCATCGGGATTCTCTTCTTTTTCTTTCTTCTCTTCTTTCAGATCAGGCTCTTTGCCCTTAGGAGCGGCCTCATCCTCTATATTGATTGCGTCGGGCGCCTGATCAAATTTCTCCCATTCTCCAATAATGGAGCAAATGAGGTTCCATAGTTCAAGATATAACTCGACTCGTCTGTCTCTGCGCTCCGTCAACGTGGAAAGCGTTTTAATCTGTCTGATCGTATCAGATTGTTTCAGCATGACATCGACCAGATCATCATAATAATAATGAAGATGGGCAGGCAGGGTTTGCAGAAATATCCTTTTCCTCCAGACACAGGCCAGACTTGCTGCTGCAGGCGGAAGGGAAGGATCTCTTTCCATTGTTCCGGCGATGGATTCCCAGTATTTCAGAAGGTAAAGATGCCAAACAGTGGAGCGAACCCATTCATCGATGTACAGGTCTTCCGCGACAGATATAAAATTAACAAGATACGCTTTCAGCTCTTCCGACGGGAGGGTGGCTTTCTGCTGCACCTGGTCTTTTACCCAGTCACTCCATTCGATGCATCTGAATGCTTCACGGACGACCTGTCCGACCATGAGGTCAATTTTTTGAAAAGGAATAGGATAGCTCCCTCTCACGTCGGCCGGATTCAGAATGATGGAGTTGGTCGGAGAAGCGGACATCCCCTGCCAGTAAATCGGCTTGACATTAATGCCGATATGACCAGCCACCTTGCGCATGGCGGCCAGAGCGTTTGCCAGCTCGGTCGCCTCATGGCGCGAATAATTTTTCCGCCAGTATCTGGAGTATGCTTTGTGATGGCCTTTGGGAAAGATATAGATTTTTGCCGGCGCATTATTGCTATCGGTCATTCTGGCGCTCACCGGGATCACCCCCCTCGCGACGGGACATAGTCCGGAGGAACATAACGTTCGTAGTGATTAAGATCTTCCTTTGTATCGCCTGTTTCCACATGAATGGAAAGCAGCAGGGATTCCAGAACATTCATGGATATCTGCAAACTGTAAATAATGGCCTCCCGCAACGGCGCCCCCATGGCGGCCAGTTCTGCAATCATCAGAGAGTGCCTTATGGAAATGTCAATGGGCGCCTGTTTATTTCTTCTTAGTTTGTTCACTACATTGAGAATTTCATCCGCAACCGACGGGGAGATTCCTGTCTTGAGAACGAGAATCTCCTTTTCAACACTCACCGGAGGATATTCAAGGCGGATGCGGTAAAACCGGTCTTTCAGGGCGGCATCCAGTTCATCCGTGCCGGAAAATTCCCCGCCTTCATTCATCGTGGCAAAAAATATCACCCGGGGAGCAACCTCCACAAGACCGAACTCATCAATCCAGATGCTGCGCTCCTCCGACAGGACTGAAAAAAGTTCATTCAGGGCATGAGGATTTTCCGACCGGTTGATTTCTTCCAGATGAACAACACATCCCGGGACACGAATCACGTTGGAAAACAGAAAACTTTGATAAAAGGTTTCGCCTTCCTTTAATCTCTGCTGACCGAATAGCTGTCCGGCCTCCAGAAGCAGCCCGACCTGAAAGGTTGCCATGGGTCTTTTATAATAACTCGCAAACTGTCTCACCAAGGACGATTTGCCGCATCCCTGATTACCGGTGACCAGGATGTTGATCGGATGCTTCTCGGACAGCTTTTCTAATCGGTCCATGTTCACCTTGTCTTCTTCCATAACAAAAAAATACGGATCCAGCGGTGGAACCTTCAACTGTTTTGCAAAGTCAACCATGCGTCCTCCATTGAGATGACAACCTCTTAACTTTTTGTATTTACTGCGACCATGCGTTAAATATCTCATCGGGATGAGAAAAAATATATCCCATGCGCGCTGCCGCGTCTTCCCGGTTCAAGCGGGCTTCCTCTTCGCTGAGATTCATGGATGCAATCCATTGTTCCAAAAGCACCCCACCCGGCAGCCACATTTCCATGGTTTCACGTTCTGAAACCCAGGCTTTGATTTTTACCCCGTGTTGCTTCAAGATCTGCCAGATCTCCTCGCTTTTGCGTTTATCGCAATACACCATCATGACTGCCTCTTTCAGACCGAGGTTTGCGGGAGGTACGCGATCATATTTGATGCAGGGAATGATTTCCTCTTCCACATACGGGTCGAACTTTCTGGCCAGTTCATCCAGATGCGCTTTATCGTTCAGAATAATCCACTTTCCCCAGTACTGAAGAACTTCACCGTTGGTCAATTCCCGCCCTTCATATACCGTGTACTTCTTGCCCTCGTATATTTTTGGATGGAAAACAAAGATAAAATGGGAATCCGGTTCATCAACGATCATTTTTTATCACCCGCCTGCTGCAAAAGGAATAATACTTACCTCATCACCATCCTTTACCGTGGTGGCCAGCCCGTTCAATAATTGGAGATTCTGTCCGTCGAGAAAAATCATAACCGAACCATCGATTGCTCCCCTGTCGTCAAATACCTTGCTTTTAAAACCGGGGAATTTCCCGTCAAGATCATCAAGACACTGCCCGATGGTTTTACCCTCACAAACGGCCTCTTCTGATCCTCCGAACCAGTCTTTCAATGAACCGGGAATGATTACCGAAACGCTCATTTTCTTTCACGATAATTCCCAAAATTTTTTGTCGATCAGAAATTGCTTTTTCATCAAAGAATGTAGAGAGTATAGGAAGAAGGATTTTGCTTGTCAAGGTGATTCAGAACATTTCATAAACAGAAAAAGCTGTTTTGTCCAAAAATCAACAAAACGACGTATTGGTGCTTAAATATTACAAACGCGGTTCCTGAGGGTTACCATGGGGTTACGTCATGGCATTCCGGACAAAATTTTCTTGACACACAAAATAGCGTTTTCTATACTTCCTACCACTAAAAACAAGTTTTTATCCATTCAATACAATCAAATCAGGAGGAATCCATGACACGTCGGGTGGTCTTCAATAAAAAAGGAGGCGTGGGCAAAACGACCATTGCGTGCAATCTGGCGGCCATCAGCGCTCAAAGCGGGAAAAAGACCCTCGTGATCGATATGGACCCGCAAGGGAACGCCAGCCGCTACCTGATGAGCGAACGGTATGAAACGGCCAGGGAACAGCAGAAAACCATCTACGATTATTTTAAAGCGACGCTCGATGCGGGAAGCGCCTTTGTGTTCAATCCTTTTTTTCCGCGGCTTGACAGGAGTGAAAACGATTTCGGCGATTATCTTCATGAAACCGCCTACGATAACCTGTGGATGATTCCCTCCCATCCCGCTCTTGTTGAAATCGAAACCCAGCTTGTAAACAGACATAAAATCTATAAATTGCGTGAAGCGCTCGACACCATAAAAAAATTTGACGCCGTATTCATCGATACGCCCCCCGCATTAAATTTTTTCAGCCAATCGGCCCTGATTGCGGCCTCGCGATGCCTTATCCCCTTTGACTGCGATGCCTTTTCGCGAGACGCGATTAACGACGTCGGTCAACATATCGGAGATATCCAGAGTGACCACAATCACGATCTCCATGTGGAGGGCATCGTGGTCAATCAGTTCATGTCCAGGGCGAAACACCCACAGGAAATCGTGGAGTCTCTCAAGGCCGATGGTCTTCCCATTCTCTCCACCCGTCTTTCCTCGTCGGTGAAGATCAGGGAATCCCACCAGTCGGCCAAACCCATGATCTTCCTCGACCCGAAACACAAACTGACGTGTGAATTTCTGGATCTATATTCGGAAATCGAGGCGAAAAATAAAACTGGGGTCGGGAAAGCCAAACATCCTTAAAATTGTAAAATATATGGGAACAGGATTGGTAAATATAAGGATAACCCATGCCACACTTGGCAATAAAGGCACTGGGTGACCCTATAAACCTGTTACGCTATGTCAATTGTTCGAAATACGAATCTGTTACACTGTCCAGTAGCTGAAATGATGTCGCCTTGATGACAACGATTTGAGCGTCGGGATTATTGAAAAAATCCTTCAAATCAGGATGCTTTTTGATTAACGCTTCCCGAATCGCTGCTATCTTTTTATCATTTTCAACAGCCTGAAAAACTCCGGTCACTGTCAGCGCTCTCGTTTTATCCTTCGGATCGGCGTCTCTCGTATCAATCAGCAGACTGACGCTGGGGTTGACGGTAAGATTGCGGTACTTCTTAGTGTCTTTGAGGGTGGCCATGTAGATTTCACGGCACTCATTGTCTGTTGCGTACGACATCAGAGAGCAATGCGGAGTGCCGTCCGCAACAGTGGCCATGACGCATACCTTATTTCCCAAAATCATTTTTTGGATATCACCGCGCATATCAATCACTCCTGTAAAAATTATTTTTTATACGATTCTACCATAAACGTGGTGAAAAACGGGCAGCGTTTTTTGAACAGATGATGTGTCCCCGGCAAATCCCTTTTGACAGATAAATCATCTCTATGTTACCCATCAAATATGAATAACAAAAAAAAATCCCCGACCGCAATAAAACAATTGAAAAATTTATCAATAAAAAACCGTCATGAACATGTTGAAGCCATCGGCATACGGGAATCTCTGCAAATCTGGTGGACCGCTTTTCGCTATCATTTTACGCCTTCCAGCTTTCTTCCGGCTATTTTGGGGGGAGTCGTGGCCTGGGCACAAACCGGTCTAATGAATCAATGGTTTTTCTTTCTGGCTGCGCTGGGCGTTACGCTCAATCACATTGCCCTGAATATAACCGACGACTATTTTGATTATCATTCCGCCGTAGATCGTCACGACAAAAAAGAAAGAAATCCCTATGCGGGAGGCAGTGGTGTCCTGACCGAAGGCAAAATTCAGCACAACACCATGCGCCTTGTTTTCATATCGTTCTACCTGTTGACCATCATTATCGGTCTGTACCTGTGCGCGGTTCAGACCTGGTGGATACTGGCCTTCGGTTTATTCGGCATGGGAAGCTCTTATTTTTACACAGCGCCACCCGTTCGTTACGGCTACCGGGGTTTTGGAGAAATTTCTCAACTGATAAATTTCAGCTTTACCATCGGTCTGGGCGCCTACGTTGTGCAAACCGTTTCTTTTTCCTGGGAGGCGTTTTGGGTCTTACTGCCGCTGGGCTTTATGATGTTTGCCATGATTATCATCAATGAAATTCCAGACCGAGAGGATGACGCCGCCGCCGGCAAAAACACACTGGTTGTAAAATTCGGCGTAGAAAAAGCCATCGGGTTTTATGGCATGGCCATGGCTGTGGCCTATTCGGTAATAATCGTTGTGCCGTTATTGAATATGGCAAGTTTCTGGATTTATCCGGCCATCCTGACACTGCCCTGGACCATTCAGGCATTGCGCATTTTGAAAAAATCCTCTGGAAATCCAGCCCGATTAGCACCGGCAAATCTTTTAACCATCCGCGTCCACAATCTGACAGGAATATTATTGATTGCCGCCTATTTAATTCAGGGGCTGCAGAATCAACGGGAGTTTCAGCAGGCCATTTTTGCTTTGTTGGTATTAGTGGTTTTTTATCTGCCCGCTGCTTTGCCTGTGTTTTTCAGAAAAAATGCTGGAAAATAATTTATTGGGCTAATGATTATACTCTGCTTGCGCTTTCAGCTTGAAATTAGTCCAACAAATAACTAAACTGACCCCCAGGAGGAGATAAAATGGAATTCGACCGGGAAAGTTTATCGAAACATGATGGCAAGGAAGGTCGTGAGGCATTCGTTGCCGTGGATGGCAGGGTCTATGACGTTACGGGCAACCGCCTGTGGAAAAAAGGCATGCATATGAACCGGCATCAGGCGGGCATGGATTTGACCGAGGCCATTGCCGCCTCGCCGCACGGCAGGGACATCCTGGCAAAAATTCAGGAGAAAGGCACGCTGGCTAAAGAAAAAGCAGACAAACCGCCGTTTCTCCCGGAATGGCTGGCGCAGTTTATGGAAGCCTATCCGTTTTTCAAGCGTCACCCGCATCCCATGGTCGTTCATTTTCCCATGGCTGTTTTTATTTTTGCGCCTCTGTTTCTGGCCTGGTATTATTTTATCAGTCCGGCACAGGGACTTCTCGATGCCATTTTTTACCTTTATGTTTTGGGAACCATGTCCCTGCCGGTGGCTATTGCAACAGGGTTGCTGGCCTGGCTGGTGAATTATTCAGGCAAAGCCAATCCGCTGATCGTGCGCAAAACTATTTTTTCGTTTGTGCTGTTGATTTCCGCTTTGGTTGTCATGACGGCGCTCGTCATCAGACCGGCGATACTGCAAAACCCATCCGGGTCGGAATGGATGATCCCTGCTTTGATATTTCTGGGTCTGCCGCTGGCATCCATCATCGGGGAACACGGCGGCAAACTGGTTTTCCCCGTGCTGAAAAACAAGTAATTGAAGATTTGATAATGAAGGATTTGTTTGAAAATGATTGATGAACGCCTGCTGGAAATTCGCAGTTACGATGGTTCCGGGTATCAGCCGCTGGTTGATTATGATAAATGGAGGGTGGCTGTCCTGCGTTATAGTGATGAACTGCTTCCCGAGCGCATCTTCGCCATGCAGCGGCACGATGAAACAGATGAAGTATTTGTTCTTCTGGAAGGCCGCTGCATCCTGTTTCTCGGCAAGAGTCACGATACGATCAACGCGATTACCGCCGTTGATATGGTGCCGCGCAAACTATACAATGTCAAGCGCGGTGTGTGGCACAGCCACACTTTAAATAAAGAAGCCTTGGTGTTGATTGTGGAAAACCGTGACACGACAGTACAGAATTCACCGAAACTGCTGCTCAATGACGACCAGCGCCGCCGTATTGTTGATATCACACATGAACTCTGGCAAGAGTGAATTTCCTGCCCACTTATTTAGGTTCACCGGATAGTGCAGAATTTTTGTCTGTGATTCCAGTGAAGTCTGGAATTCTGGGCTATTTCTATTTTTTTCTAAATTTATAACAGATAATTTTAGTTGACAAAAAAATAAAAGAATATATAGATTCCATTACTCGAATTGTACGTTGTCTCCTGCTCGCCTGTACGTTTACTGTCACATAAAAATCATGGTCAATGCCAAGAGTCAATTTGGTAAAGGTGGTTGTTTGTTTAAAAACAACAATTATCGTTTTATTAAAATTCAGGGGAGGTGTGGGAAGAAATATTTAGTGTTATTCGCGAGTTGTGCGTCATGACGGGACACCGATTTTTTTATAAAATAAAGATACCGTCCAAAAAAAGATATGTGGCGAAATGCTGTTATTTTTAAACGTATAGATTTTTAAAAATAGTACCAAGGTACAATAGATTGGCGGAATAAAATGTGTTTAAGTCTTATGCCAATAAACAAACAATTTATTTGTAATCCAAACAGATATTGGATTTCGTGTTTCACCGAAATGACCAAAAATGAAGTTGTGCAAATTTCGTGGGAAAGCGCTTTTATATCGGGGCATAAATTCCATCATTATCAAGAAACATCGCCTATCCTCGAATTCAGCACAAGAAGACAATAGTATTTTAGGACTTCATTATTAAGAGGGGGATTTTACATGAAGAGCATGTTTGTTTCGTTGGAGGGAGAACAGGGGTTACATCAAAATGATACAACCGGACCCGTTCCGGTAGACGGCTGGGATTTCTACATTCAGAGTCACAAGGGGTTCAATTATTACCTGATTGATTTAAATACGGTTAAATGGAGCAGTCTCGGAAATATCATTCGGGGTTGTGAAGCCGTGGAAAATGATTGCTGGAAGGCGCAGGAGGAGTTTTCGACTTATCTGCGGAAATGCGATGTTCTGAGCTATGCAGAAAAGGACGGCCGGATCGTCGCTTTTGATGCTGTGACTATTCTCAACAGCGGTCCATATTGTGTGTATAACAATGAAGAAACGATGGTGCTTAAAGCATTCCGGGGAAGGGACCTTGCTCAAAGGCTGGTGATCATGACCGTTGAATGGCACCTCACAAAAATTGCTTCGATGAAGAAAAAGAAGTATTTCATCTTTACATCCATCTCAGCCAATCCCGCGGTGGTCAACCGGTATTTCAATAAATCATGGTTGCGGAGACTGTTCGACTCTTCTTTCGCTCCTTCGCCCCAATTGATCGCGCTGAAGGAGGAGTATTGCCGGAAATACGCGATTGAAGTCGTGGATAAACGCTATCCTTTCTGCCTGAAAAACATGTTTCCCGGTTCAAACAGTTTCGATCCCAACGACCCGAAGTATCAGTTCTCGCCCCATGTCCGGGCAAGTATGCCGACGGATTTCGAGCATATGGTCAGGGGTGATGCCTTTGCCTTTATGCTGATGATACCCATGAAAATCGTACGATGGGTCACCTTCATACTGATGATTAAATGCTTCGGTACGGAATACTTTTCCAACAGGGGCGTTGGTTTGTTCAGCAGGAGAAGACCACTGATCCCGTCTACGCTTGAAGGACGGATTCCTGATCTGTCAGGAAAAACGTTTTCCGTGAAAACGGTGGATCAAGGGTGAAAATTTTCCACCCGAAGAATACGCTATGTTGGACGATTTGAGCAACGCGAATTATCGTTGAAAACAACGATTAAATAGGAGGATAAAATGAGTAAATTACAGAACGTTTATTTGAAGATTTTTTGCGTCTTCATATGCCTTTGGGCCTTTATGATCACGACGCAAGCATGGGCCTGTGATGTGGCCGTTGTCTCCGGCAAGGTCACCACCGACGGCAAACCGTTGATCTGGAAAAACTTCGACAACTCGTCGAGCGCGAACCAGCAGGTTGCCTACTTTCCCGCCAAAAGGTCCGCTCCAGGCGGCTATACCATGGTCTACCGCTTTGAAGACGGGATGAAACTGCTGACCGGTTCGGCTGTTACGCCGTCCGGCGGTGTCAATGAATCGGGCTTTGCCATTGCCGTTACGTCGGTATACCAGGATTACAATCTCCTGGCTGAACCGGTAAACCTCAATACCGCTCTCATGGAGGAAGCCCTGGCGACGTGTACCACGCTCGCGGAGTTTGAATCACTGCTCAAAAGATGGCCTTACTATCACTGGGGCACCGTTATCAGCGCTAACTTCGTGGTCATCGACGCCAAAGGCGGGGCGGCTCTGTATGAATGTTTCACCGGTCACCTGAACTGGGGTTTCAACCTGATGCAGTTCAGAAAGAACGATGCCAACACCGGTAAGATCACCAATCAGTATGGCTGGACGCTCAAACCAGCACAGACCAACTTCATCGGGTTTCACATCCTGACCAATTACAATTACTACATTCCCTGGAACGTGGGACAGGATCGCAAGTATAGAGCCGAAGCTCTTCTGACCCAGCTGGCGACGGAGAAGCGGATCAACTACCGGACCGTCATGCGCGAAGTGGCCAAGGACGTTATCGGTAAACAGGTTCAGGAAGATCTTTCGAGCGAGACCAATTACAGCACAACCTACTGCCTCAGCCGCAACGCCACCCGCAGTTCCATCGTCGTGAGAGGTGCGGCATCCGGAGGCAACCCGCGCTTGGTCACTATGTGGGTCAACCTTGGGGAACCTTCGGTGGGTGTTTTCGTCCCGTTCTTTGCTGCCGCCAAGGGGACGTCGGAACTGGCCCGGATGGATACCTATGCTTACGGCGCCTGGAGAGATTACGACGATTCCTGTCTGCTCAACCAGGCCATAAGCGAGAGGGAAACCTACAACAATCTCATTTATTCGTCCAACGAAGGGGATATCATCTGGGGTATGTACGACAACTATATCAATAAGATCGAACTGGCCAAGGTTCAACAATGGACATTCCCGATCGAGGATACGATTATTGACAATGCCGAGTCGTTCCTGTCTTTTCTCCAGAACAACCCGACACAGATCACTGCTGCTAATTTGACGGACTTTGCAAACTACTGTGCCGATTATGCTTATGAAAACTTCCAGGCTGGTTCTGCGGACGCCTTTCCCTGGCAGTATTAATATATCTATGATATCCTGACGGAGAACAAGGGGAACGGCAGAGCTGTTCCCCTTGTTCTATTGCAAAAGTTCCCCGAATAAGAGTTTCTCAATGGGATTAGATGGAAAACACAGGCAAAATATCAAATGCTCAAGCTTTAATGGGGGAGATGCACCTTGCGCATGAGGAAAAGGTTCGCCCTTTTCTCTTGAATCTCAAAACCTGGAAGCGGCTGCTGCCAATGGCGGTTTCCTGTGCGATCCTCATTTATCTATTTTGGTATATTGATATCCGCCAGTGTTTCAACGCTCTGATGAACGCGGACATGACGATCTATGTTCCCTCCGTGCTTATCCTGATCATTGCCACTTTCCTGCTGGACACACAGAATCTTGCCGAGACTCTTAGACATTTTCAGTATCCTCTTTCCTGGAAAAACGCCTTCATCCTACGCGGCGTTACTTATCTCATCATGACGATCGATTACAGCGTGGGCATGGGGGTCTTGATTTACTATCTGAAAAAACATCTCGGTGTTCCGGTGATGCGGTCGACGGGGCTAATGACATTCTTCAATGGCATTACCCAAAAAGCTCTGGTCTACATGGCCATCATCGGTCTGATTATTCTGTCCCCGGCATCGGCATTGCTCCGAAATTTGCTGTTCTTCTTTATCGGCTTTGCCATCCTGGATCTCCTGTTCATTATCGTCCTGAAAAGGCTGCCATCCCGCGGTCTGGCGCTCAAAATCAAGAACCTGAACCTTCTTAAGGTATTCCACGAAGCGCCCTGGCGAACCTATGGCATCCTCCTGTTCTGGCGCATCATGTACTACGCCTTCTTTATCGTTTTCTTCTATGTCGCGGTCAGGGCATTCAACATGCAGATCCCGCTTATTGCTCTCATCGCGTATGTTCCGATTATCCTTCTCGTCATCAGTCTGCCCATCGCTCCGGGCGGCTTTGGCACGGCACAGGCAACGATGCTTATTTTATTTAAGGATTACGGGACAAACATGGATATCATGGCCTTTGGACTTACCTATACAACCTCCATCCTGGTGCTGCGCTACCTGATTGGTTTGTCCTTTGCAAAACACATCAAGGGTCTTCCCACGGGAGAAGTCGATATTAACAAACAGGAAATATAAAAAAAATGATCAGCAGGCCCGCACCATATTCCCTCTTACGGAAAGTCGGTAATAGATGCATGTCCTGCAATGAAAAGTTTTACCGGAAAAACATTGATTCCGTCACCACCTTCTCTAAACGGGACATGGGATGTGACCGGATAGGGTTTTCGGCATTACGCCTGTCGGTTGTGATGTTGGGTATTGCATGGAGTTTTCAATCCGCCGTCGCCCGTGAACGTTTTGAGCATGCCTTCGGCGACTTTGAAACCCAATCCGCGAAGCAGGGGATCATTATTGCGGCGCCGCATGGCACTTATGACATTCACACGGATGTTCTGGCCAAAGACGTGGCGCGGGTGCTCGGCGCAGGTTACATCGTAGCCCGCGGTTTTTCTTCGGGAGCATCACGGGTCAATGTCAACCGGCCTACTGAAGGGGCGGGACGCACGTGCGAACACGAACGGCGTACCGAACGGGCCAGGGGTGTCTACGACCATTATGTCCGTCTGGTCGGTAAAAGTTGTAATGGCAAGACACTGCGGCTTTATGTCGAAATCCACGGACACACAAGTCTCGCGTTCCTGAACCGGCTGGAAATCGCCACCACAGGAATCACGATGGAAGAAGCCCGGCAATTGAAAGAGCAGTTTCCTGCTTTTCTCTCGCAGGCCAAAGCGTTATATCCGGCCTACCCCGAACTGGCGCTGCGTGTAGAACCCATTGATAAGGTCTTCTTCGGGGCAGGTTGCAACAAGAAAATCGGTTACATCTCCACCGGGCAAATGGACCGTGCACTCCATATGGAGATACCCCGTTCAGCACGAACCCCCAAGACACTGGAGGCCACCGCCGCGCTGGTCAGTGCCATAGTGCGTGCTACGATGAATCTTGATGAACCAGACTTCGGTTCCAGGAAGAAGAAAAACCCTGAAGCAGATGAAAAATCGGCAGGGAGCCGGACGCGATGAAGAAACGTTATACGCGAAGGATGACATTCAATGAACGGGCATTTGTGGCATTCAATCTGATCTGCCCACCCACGGTCAATCAGTTTATCTTTGATGGCGAGGGAACACTCGACCCTGAACGATGGCGCAAGGCAGCCGAAGTTGCCTCCGAAGCCAATCCGGGTACACGTCTGATTCTCAAAGGCCATCTGGGCTGGAGCCGCTGGGTCGATTCGGGAATTTCCCCTCCCGTGCGTGAAGTGGACGGAAGCAACTGGAATGGAATGGGCCCGGAGAGTGCGCCGTGGTTTCAAGAACCTCTTTCCTATCGTGAAGGTCCAACCTGCGAGATTGTTTTAATCCAGGGTCCCATCCCGCGGGTGATGTTTCGCGCTCATCACGGCGTGTGCGATGGACGTGGCACCTTATTCTGGGCCGAGGAAGTCTTCCGGGTCCTACGCGGGGAAACGGTTATCGGTTCCAATTCGAACATGACGGATGTGGAAATGTGCAGAAGTTTTCAGAATCAACTTCGCACTCCTTTTCCCACAGAGCATATCGCTCCCACGGGTCGTCCGAAAGGGAATGAATCCGGCGTGACGTGGAGACGCCGCTCCATCAAGCGCAAGATACCCAATCTGCTGGCACGATGCGCCCGCTTGGCGGCTGAGGAGGCCTGGCGGTATGGTGAGGGGGTTGTCCGTTTCGGCATTCCCGTAGACATGAGGCCCCGCAAACCGGGGCTGTTCAGTACGGCAAATCTTTCTTTCGCCTTATATATAGAGGTGAACAAGAAAACAACTCCGGATGAAATCGTCCGGGACATTACCCGGCAGATCAGTCAGGGCGATGAAGGCAGACTGTCCAGGGGAGACGAGCGTCTGGAATACATGCCGCTGTGGTTAATGCAGCACAAGATAAAAAAAATTATTCTTAACCGTCACGAGCGGGGCATCTACAGCCTTTCCGGTATCCTTTCCAACCTGGGCCGGGTCGATCTGAATAGATTCAGTGGTGCGGGGTTTACTGCACGGGCATTCTGGATTATTCCGCCGGCGACCGAATACTATCCGTTTTTTCTGGTGATGGCGGGTTATGAAGGCGGTTCAGAACTAACCCTATCCATGCCCAAAGTTCTGGCCAGTGAAGGCAGAATTGAAGATATTCTGCAGAGAATGGCCAGAGGGCTTGAACGAGCAGAATGATAAGAGGAGGATACAGTCGATGGTCTATTCACGGCAATTGAGTTCCACCGAACGAGCGTATGTGGTTTACAACGAATGCTGTCCGCCGTTTCTCAACCAGCTCTTCTGGGAAGGGACCGGATACTTTGACCTTCCTAAATGGCGGGAAGCTGTCAAGATCGCATCCGAAGCCAATCCGGGGAGCCGTGTTGTCGTCAAGGGCATCACGGCCCTTGCCCGTCTCGTCGATACCGGTAAAATCCCGCCGGTGATCGAGGTGGATGGTTCCTCCTGGGACGGTCTGGGTCCGGAAGGAGCACCGGCGCGACTGCGGGAAACCCTGAATCCTTTTGAGGGACCAACCTCTGAAGTTGTCCTTATCCACGGCAACCCGCTACGCGTTGTCTTCCGTACCATGCACGCCACCATGGATGGCCGGGGCACCGTAACCTGGGTGGAAGACATTTTCCGCTGTCTGCGCGGCGAAGATCCCCTCGGATCGGATTCGCGTATCACCGAATTTGAGATTGCGGCGACCTTTCAGAAAAAAGGCCGCAAGGGGCCCGTTCCGGAATTCATCGCTCCGACCGGTATGCCGCAAGGCGACCAGCCCGGTGTGATCTGGCGCCGACGACGCTATCCGGGACGTTACAGCAACGTCATCGGACAGGTGGCCATTCTGCTTGCCAGGGAAGCATGGCGATATCAAGAGGGCAAGTTCCGCGTGGCCATCCCAGTGGATATGCGCGCCAGGGTTGAGGGATTGCGTTCGACCGGCAACCTGACCAACCTGATCTATGCGGAAATCAGCCCGTCCACCACGCCGGCTGATGTGAGTAAGGACATCAAGCGTCAGCTGGAAGCGCGGCATGACGGCATGATCTATTGGGGTGACCGTCCGATCCGCTTTTTACCCCTCTGGATGCTAAAAAAATTTATCGTTAGCAACATCGCCACCAAGAACCGCACAGGACGCTATCCCAACTCCGGGGTTCTTACCAATATGGGACGGATTCCGGTTTACAGTGGCGGTGGTTTTGAAGGCAAATATACCTGGGGCATTCCTCCCGGTCAGGAATACTCCCCCATCTTTATCGGCATGTGCAACGGCGATGACGATATGACGCTGATCTACTCCATGCCGAACGTTCTGGCAAGTCGTGAACGGCTGGAGACGCTGATGGAGCATATCCAGCAGGGATTGATTGCCTCAAATACAGACGCCAAGAAAGGATAATTACGTCATCATGTGGATTTCTGATACTTCGATCAAACGCCCCGTTCTTGCCACCATGTTCATTCTCGCCTTGGTCGTTCTGGGCCTGGTAAGCTATCCGGCGATCGGCGTTGATCTCTTTCCCAAAGTGGAATTTCCCCTCGTCAACATCACGACCGGTTTGGCCGGGGCAAGCCCCGAAATCATGGATGTCGATGTAACGGATAAAATCGAGGAAGCGATCAGTTCAATCAACGGGGTGAAAACGATCAACTCGCTGAGCATTGACGGGGTATCCAGCGTGATCGTGGAATTTGAACTGGAACGCGACATCGATCTTGCCATCCAGGATGTACGGGAGCAGATTTCCGCCGTCCGTTCCCAGCTTCCGGACGATATCATCGAACCTGTCATCCAGAAGGTCAACATCGATGCCACACCCGTTTTGTGGCTGGCCCTGACAGGGGAAAAGTCTCAACGCGATCTGTCAACCTATGTGGATGAAAGCCTCAAGGAACAGTTGCAGAAAATCCAGGGTGTCGGCGCTCTGAGCCTGGCAGGTATGCAGAAGCGGCAGATACGGATCTGGCTCGACAGAGACAAACTTGCGGCTTACGGGGTCGCGCCGGGCGATGTTGCTGCAGCCTTGAAGCGGGAAAATATCGAAATGCCGGGTGGACGCATCGAGAGCTTAACGAAGGAATACTCCATCAAGGTCAAGGGGGCGCTGCAGGATATCTCCTCTTTTAATGATCTCATTATCATCTCTCATGCCGATGCTACCGTGCGGTTGAGAGATATCGGCAGGGCCGAAGACGGAACGCAGGAAAGACGTTCGTATGCACGTTTTAACGGCGTTTCTTCCGTCGGTATCGGCATCCAGAAGCAGACCGGCACCAATACCGTCCAGGTCATCGACCGGGTTAAGGAAGAAGTCGAGCGCATCAGGAAAAGCCTGCCGCCGGGCATAGACATCCGGATCGCCTTCGACCAGTCGGTATTTATCAAGCAGTCAATGGATCAGGTGAAAGAGCATCTGATCCTGGGATCGATCCTGGCGATCATCGCAGTTTTCGTCTTTCTGAGAAACTTCCGCACCACCCTGATCAGCGCGGTTGCCCTGCCTGTTTCGATCGTCTCCACCTTCGCGGTCATGAGGATGTTCGATTTCACCTTCAACAATCTGACGATGCTGGCCCTGACCCTGTCTGTCGGTATTCTCATCGACGATGCCATCATCGTCATCGAGAATATCTACCGCCACATCGAAGACGGAATGTCACCAAAAGAGGCCGCATCCTTCGCCACCGGCGAGATCGGGCCCGCGGTCATGGCGACAACCCTCGCCATAGTGGTCATTTTTCTGCCCGTTGCCTTTATGAAGGGAATCATCGGGAGGTTCTTCATGCAGTTCTCCCTGACCGTCGTCTTTTCCATCCTCGTTTCGCTCCTCGTGTCGGTTACCTTGACACCCATGCTTTCGTCAATTTTGCTCCGTCCCCGAAAAAAGGACGCCCCTCAAGGCGCAACCCGGGGTGGGTCCATGGCGCGGATCGGGGAAAAACTGGAGCGCGGATACAAAAAAATCGAAAAGGCCTATCGACCCGTTCTGACGTTCAGTCTCGACCATCGCCGGAGTGTCCTCATCGGCGCGCTCATCCTTTTTATCTTCAGCCTGTGGATTACCCGGTTCATCGGCAAAGAATTCAAACCAAGCGAAGACCAGAGCCAGTTCATGATCCGGATGGAAGCGCCCATTGATTATTCCGTGGAACACGCCGGGGCGCTGTTTAGTCGGGCAGAGCGGGTTGTCCGGTCTATGCCCGAAGTCACGGCGGTTTTCTTTGGTCAGGGGGCGGGACAGGGGAGAATGTCACAGATTAACAAGGCCTTTATTCAGACCAGCCTGAAACCGAGATCCGAGAGAGACAAATCTCAGCAGGAAATCATGGCGGAGCTTCGGAAGGCGTTTGCCGCAATCCCGGGCCTGAAAAGCACGATCGAAGAGGTTGCCATTCTCGGAGGCGGAATCCGGAATGTTCCCATTCAGTATTCCATCCGGGGCGGTTCCATCGATGAACTCAGAACATATGTCAAGGCCATTGTCACTGAATTTTCCAAGGTAAAAGGTGTCGTGGATATCGACACATCCATCGAGGCAGGCAAACCGGAGTTAAGCGTTTACATTGACCGGGAAAAGGCGACGAATATGGGAGTCAGCGTAGCCTCCATTACGGAAGCGGTAAATCTCCTCATGTCCGGCGAGGTTGATGTGACGAAATTCAAGGATACGGTAAAGGGAAGACGATATGATGTCAGGATGAGACTGAACCCGAAAGACAGGATGAGCCCCTCCGACATCAGTCGGCTATATGTCCGGGCTGTGGACGGAAAGCTCGTAGAGCTAAACAATATCATTACCATTGAAGAGGGGGGTGGCCCAAGCAGTATTTCGCGGAAGGACCGGCAGCGTACCATCTGGATATTTGCCAACCTGGAAGGCAAGCCGTTGGGCGAGGCCATGGAGGAGCTCGATGCCATATCCGCAAGAATCCTGCCGCCCGGATACACCGCCGGCTACACGGGAGAGGCTGAAGAAATGGGAAAATCTTTCCGGTACCTCATGTTTGCTCTTCTCCTGGGGATCCTGCTTGCGTATATGGTTCTGGCGTCGCAGTTTGAAAGCCTCATCGATCCCGTTACAATTCTTTTGTCCATGCCGCTTTCGTTCATCGGGGCTTTCGTCGCGCTCCTGATCTTCGGAAAATCCCTGAGCATCGTGAGTTTCATCGGTCTCGTCCTCCTCATGGGCCTGGTCAAAAAGAACGCTATCCTCCTTGTCGACTATACCAACACACTGCGTGAACGGGGCCTGTCCCGGCGTGAGGCCATTCTGCAGGCAGGGCCCATCCGGCTGCGCCCCATCCTGATGACCACCTTCGCCATGGTATTCGGCATGCTGCCCGTAGCGCTCGGCATCGGGGAAGGCGCTGATCTGCGCGCCCCGATGGGAATCACGCTGATCGGGGGACTTCTGACTTCGCTTTTCCTTACCTTGGCCGTCGTTCCCGCTGCCTACGATATGTTCGACGACTGGAAAGAGAAGATTGCCCATCTCGTTAAGGGGAAGGGGGCTGTTCAATGATGGGGTCTTTTGAAAAAACAAAAAAGGAAAATAATGATGACAGGAGGTACCCGTCATGATAAAGATGATCACATTACTGTCGTATTTTTTCATGTTCTGTTTTGATGTCCATATCAGCGCCTATTTACCATCCCGACTCCAGAGGAAACGATGCGAAAGACGTCTGATCCGTGCCATCCGGCATGCCTATAAACATGTCCCTTTCTATCGCCGGAAGTATGATGAGGCGGGGGTGGATATCGATTCCATCCGGTCCGCCGAAGACATCAAGCGGCTCCCTTTTGTCACCAAAGACGAGATCAGAGAGAATTTTCCCGACGGAATCGTCGCCCGCGGGATAAACAGGGAGGCGTGTTTTTATTCGGCCACCACCGGCTCCACAGGCAGGTCTCTGCCGTTCATCTACACGAAGGCGACCTATGCCTTCTATGTCGCCCTGGGATTTCGCATGTACACGATGATCGGATACCGCCCCTGGCACAGGATGGCTTACATCAAATACACCAAGTTGACCTATTATCGCGTAGGGCCTTTCTTCCAGACTATCCATATCAAGTCAACCATTCCCGTCGAGGAACAGATCGCCCAGCTCAGGGAAGCCCGGGCTGATCTCATCGTCGGTTACGCCTCTTTGGTGTACGAAATCGCGAGGCGCGTCACTCCCGATGATCTAAAATACATCCGGCCCAAATTTATCGGGATCAACTCGGAGCTCTCGACCCAGGATCAGCGAAATTTCATCTCCGAAACCTTCCACTGCCCCGTCTACGACGAATACTCCACGGAAGAGACCTGGATGATTGCCTCCCAGTGCCGACACCACAACTACCACATCTTTACGGATAACGTGTGGGTGGAGTTCATCGACTCGAAAGGTCAGGAAGTCAGTCCGGGGGAAATGGGGGAGATCGTGCTGACGACGACACGAAGCCCCGCCATGCCTTTCATCCGCTACCGCATCGGCGACATGGGGACATACAGCGACGCCGCATGTCCCTGTGGGATCGGTTTCCCAATACTCCAGTCCTTCGAGGGCAGGGCTGACGATTGCTTCATCCTGCCGAGCGGAAAATTCGTCTCCTCGCTGAAGCTTTTGAACACCTTCACCATGTACATCAAGAAGTACCTCCATCTCCTGGAGGAATTCAAGGTGATACAGGTACGCAGAGATCTCATCGTCATCAAAATCGTCAAGGGAAGCCAGTATGACGGCGCACAACTCGAAGAACTGCTGGCAGACTTGCGCCGTCTGCTCGATGACTCGGTCTCGATCAATATCGAATTCGTCGATGTCATCGAGAAGAAGGACGGCATCAAGCGCAAGGCCATTGAATCCCTTGTCGGCAAAGGGCAAAAGTGAAGCCTCCGCGCTCTTAAAACTTAAAAGATAACTTAAATCTCAATCCAAAAATACTTTTAGCTTGCTTCCTTCAGTAAAGCAAACGCAAATTATGACGGGTGGGCTTTCTTGCAATTAGGGATCAATATTTATTTGACATACAACACCGAAATTTTTATAGTTCAACCATGAACAAGCGATGTCTTATCAAACGCGGATTTCCCGGTAGCTGCTGTGATTGGATTTGCCTGCAATGATGGGAAATTCCTTTTTCGTTTAGGCCAACATAATGAAACTTCTCAAATTGTGCTTATCCATAATTATCATCATCGCATCGGTTATTTTGTGCCATCAAATCATTGCCAATTCCATTTCCAACCAACAGAACAAAAACGATTATGCCGAACTCAACCACATCAAATACGGTCTTCTCAATGTTGAAGAATGGAAACGGCAAATTACCGTCATTCTTGATGAGGAAATCAATCGGCTATCCTTGTCGATAAAGAATGAACGTGAGCTCCGGCAGCAGATTGAAATTTTGTTGACGACACTTATGAATGCCATCGACAAGAGAATCAGGCAGGAGAACTCAGACTCTGTGTTAGGGTGCTTTAAACAAGTCTTTATCAATACGTTTATCAATATGGAGGATCTTAAAAAAGGCATTCCTCAATATGCGGATGCCATCATTCATGAGCTGACGAAATCAAAAACCAGGGATCGGATAAAGACCCTGCTCAACAAACAGCTCGAACAATATTCCAGCAAAACCTTTCATGAATTGGATACATCGAAAGTAAGCAGCATCCTTCAGCGGATGGATTCCAAGGATATCGAAAGTGCGAGGATCAAAATCAATCAGGCAATTTCATTCAAGCACGATCGGATTGTTAAAGAGTCTGTCGCGTTGGTTCTTCTGTCGGTTATTCTTTTTGGCTTCTTCGGCTTCAGCAGGCAGCCTTTGACCCCCTTGCGGTATGTGCTTCTCGTTGGGTTGCTTTTCCTGCTGCTGACAGCCGGTGTCACCACCCCCGCCATCGATCTGGAAGCAAAAATCTCAAAGATGAGTTTTGTGCTGATGGGACATCCCGTCAGTTTCGAAAACCAGGTATTTTATTTCCAGAGCAAAAGTATTCTGGACGTATTCTGGATTATGATTACGCATAAGGATTTCCAAATGAAGTTTGTCGGAGTCCTGCTGATTACCTTCAGTATTATATTTCCGCTGTTAAAATTAGCGTCGACTATGGGATATTATTTCAATTATCGCAATGCAAAGGAAAACCCGGTCATTAAGTTTTTCGTCTTACACTCCGGCAAATGGTCCATGGCCGACGTCATGGTGGTTGCCATCTTTATGGCCTATATCGGATTTAACGGGATTATTGACAACCAGTTCGTCACACTAAGTTCATCAGCCCCGGGGCTGGAGCTCTTAAACACGAATGGTACGTCCCTTCAATCAGGGTATTACCTGTTCCTGACCTATACCCTGCTGGCATTATTCCTGTCAGAATTCCTGACAAGGAAACCTCTAAAAGAATCTCGAACCGTTGGTGGTAGTGAGCAAGCTGATAATGAGACCCGAGTTTAAGAAGCGCAGTGCGCTGAGGTTCGCTGGACGAATTATACCAGGCACGGAGTGCCGTGGTAAGACGATTGCGCTATGTTTGCTCTCAGCTTGGCTCGCTATCCCACGGCGCTTTGCGCCTGGGATAGCTCCACTAACGCTTCGAGCGGCGCTACCGGATATATAAAGGAGCTCATTATCCCCATTCACTGCGTTCAGGGGATAATTCGCCTTACGCCTCAAACTTCGCTACGCTTGTTTTCACTTTGGCTCATTACATTTGTTTAAATAAATGCAGGTATTGACGGCTGACGGTAAGGGTGTCGGGTCTGTTCTTGAGTTTCAGGGTGCCACGGCCGGTCAGGGAGCGTCCGACGTTTTCAATTCGGGACACGTTAACGATTGTACCGCGATGGATTTGCCAAAATTTTTGCGGATCAAGCTCCTGGCTTAATTCTTTGATGCTTTTTTTGATTAACGCTTCTTCCTGCGCTGTGATCACCAGTGTATATTTGTCTCCGGCCTGGAAATAATCAACCTCTTCAACGGAAATCAGCCGGACGTTTGTTTTATGTTGCGTTTTAATCCATTGCAGATAACGATAGCCCGCAGGGGCATTGTTCTGCAGATTGGTCAGTACCTTTGTTATCATCGCGGCAAGACCATCCGGCGGTTCCGGAGATGATTGAAGTTGTTTTTTCAGGCGATTAATCGTTTGAAGTAACCGTTCTTTTGTTACCGGCTTGACCAGGTAATCCACCGCTTCGTGCTCAAATGCTTCGACAGCGTATTGATCAAAGGCGGTGATAAACACAATCCGGCAGGTGTCGGCGATTTTCCTGGCCACATCCAGGCCGGAAAGCCCGGGCATTTTAATATCCAGAAACGCAACATGAGGAGCATACGCATCGACCATCTTCAGCGCTTCTTTGCCGTTGATTGCTTCGCCGCAAATTTCCAGTTGCGGCCAGGTCTCCGCAAGCATTCTTTTGAGATAAGTCCTCAGTTCTTTCTCATCGTCAGCAATGATGGCTTTATAGCTCACTTATCGGCACCTCTATGATGGCCCGGACACCGTGAGGTTTGTTTTCTTCTATGATTAATCGTCCTTTTTCACCGAAGAGCAAACCAAGGCGTTCCCGCACATTAGCAATGCCCACGCGCGATGTGTCGAAATCGGAAAATCCCAGGCCGGTATCCGAAACTTCCACTTTTAAAAGGCCGTTATCCCGGATTGCCCGGATGACGATTTCTCCGCCTTCCACTTTAGGTTCCAATCCGTGCTTAAGGGCATTTTCGACCAGCGGCTGCAAGAGCATTGGTGGAAAAGGATGTTGCCAAAGATTATCCGGAACGTCAATCGTATAATTCAGGCGCTCGTCCATTCTGATTTTTTGGATATCAAGATAGGCTTTAATCATGGTAATTTCCTGGGACAGCATGGTTTTTTCCGGTAAGGTTCGAGATAAGGAGGTACGAAGATATTTTGTCAAATCCAAAAGCATGGATTTGCCCTTATCCGGCTTGGTGTCAATAAGGCTCAGGATATTGGAAAGAGTATTGAACAGAAAATGAGGCTCTATCTGCGCTTGCAGCATTCTCAGATTTGCCAGCAGGGATTCTTTCTCAACCGCCATACGCTTAATTTTTTCCTGTTCGATCATTTCATTGCGATATCTCAATCTGATTTTTGTTGTTAAAAAATATAGGATGACAGCGCTGGCCATAATACCGGCAAGCATAGCCTGTGGACCGAGATTTTGTGTCTGCCAGCTTAGGACAATATCAAAGAAATATCGCAAAATAATAAAGCTAATCTGCAACCCGATAAATAATCCGAAACAAATGTCGATGCCGGCAATGAGCAAAAATAATTTCCATGTACGCGGTCTGAAAATCAATACCGAAAATAGGATGGCTAAAGAAACCGTAATGCCTAACGAATGCGCCATGATGAAATTGGGCAGAAAGTTCTTAAAGGGACCGATGACGGTGGCAGCAAGGGCAAACATTGTATTGGCCGCGCCAATAATAATGCCATCCATTAGAATATTTTTAAATTTTAACCAATATTTAAAAATAAATTCTGTTTCGTATTGTTGTTCCATAATCATGCCGCCTCGTCAACGAACTCACCATTCTAATGATCATTATCATTTCCGGATTGCTGAAGGATTTTTTCTTTTCTATCAGCCGTACCGGTAAAAAACAGCCACGGCTCCTGAAATGCCTGCGCCCGTTTCGACGTTATCATAATTTGTTATTATGAACTAAAGGAGAATTTGGGGCCCAGATATTCTATACACCCTTTCAATGTTGCCAGTTTCATATAATCTTCGGTGGGAACTTCAATTTTATATCGCTTTTTCAATTCCATGACGATATCCAGAAAATCCATGGAATCCAAATCAAGCTGCTCTCTTAACCTTATATTGTCGTCAAGGGTCGAAATGTCCTCATCAATGGCAATCTCCGCTATGATATCGATAATTTTTTTTCGTATGGTTTGATAATCCATGCTAACTCCTCCTGATAAAATTTTATTTTTCTAAGAAGTTTCTGATAAAAATTTTTTTTTATCGAGAGCAATACTGCCCAGGCCGGTTATCCCCTGTATGAGGTTTTGTAATTTCATTAGCAGTAGAATACTGCCCGTGAACTTGAGCTTTCCGTTCATGAGCAGACGAAGACCGGTTGTCGTCTGATTCATCAGTTGTAATGCGTCCAGCATATCCAGGTGAACGGTTACGGAAGGACTTTCTTCACCATTAAAGACTAAGCTCAGGGGAAAATTGACGCCATCTTTCTTCCTGAGATTCATATTTACCGTGCCATTCATGGACATCAAGGTTTCGTAATGATTTGCATCGATAAACGAGGCCTGATTGCCAGTGAAATCATCCGCCAGCTCGTTGAATTTGCCTGAAGCGGCATCGCGCCAGTCTTTTTCAGAAAGAGTGACAATAAAATTAGCCCCGTCAATCGAACCTCTGGTTACCTTCAGATCCTTCCCGTTCCTGAACGTTACCGAATAAACCTTGCCTCCTATGTTAAACTGCATCTTAAAATCCCTGCCGGTCAAGAAAGAGAAGTCTATAGCGTTGAGCGAGTTTTTTAGCTGATTGAATCGATCTGGAACAAATTTGGTGAAGAAATCATCAACGCTGATGTCTTTAGGCGCCTTGGGAATAATGGATTGCCACATGTTTTCTCCCGGGTTCAATAGTTACAATACAACTGTCTCTACATTTGAAATCCGCGTATTACTTTGTAATGCTGCGTCTGTCATCCATCTTTTTCCCCAGCCGTTTGAAAATAATTTAAGCACACAATATCCGTGCGAACCTCTATAAAACCTGACAGATCTGCCATACTCATGAAGGCCGGAATCCGGCACTTTTTTAATATTCGCCGGGTTCCGGCCTTCGACGATATAACGACTGGAGGAGTTTTAAGTAAAAGTCTCATAAACATCATGTCATGTAAACCATCCGGCGATAGAGAGGTTTATATGGCGATAAAGGGGTTCTAATCAGGGCTGAAGTGTCAAAGATAATTCAGCGGAAATTACCTCTTGTGAAACCTATGCATTAGATGGGGCCTCACATAAAAAGACCGCTCATTATTTACAAAGGCGGTCTTATTTAAAATGGATGAATGAATTTTAGAGATCCCGCTTCGCCTAACGACAGTATCCCTTCTCTTTGGCTTTTTCCAGTAAATTGCATTTTCCCAATTTACAGGCTTTTTGTGCATCGATACAGCCCAGTTTTTTGTTGCCTTGAGAAAAATAAGCAATTCCCCGGTCGCTGTAACAGTCTATATTATCAGGCTGTAAGCGAATCACTTCATTAAAGGTCTCTATGGCGCGTTGATACTGCCCGAGGTTAAAATAAGTAATTCCCTTGTTTTTGTGGGCGTTGACATTGTCCGGCTTTAAACGGAGGGCTTCGTTGAAATTCTCCATTGCGTTTTGATACTGACCAAACTGAGCGTAAGCAATGCCCCTTTCGTTGTAGGCATCTGTATAATTCGGATCGAGTTGAATAGCTTTGCTTAAATATTCAATGGCCTTTTGGGGATTGGTATAATTTAATGCCGTTGCTTTATTAAACCAATCCAAAGCAGTTTCGTTTTTTCCTGAACACGAATAAAGAAAGGTTAATACCAGAAAGACGGTTATGATGATTTTGCGCATAATGCCTCCACTTTTGAAGTACGCATATCATAATGATTGAAAACCAGCATTTAGTATTACAAATTCGGCTAACATAAAAGAGCACTCCGTCATGATATCTCACGAACGGAGTGCCCAATGATTCATCAACGAGTCTCATTAAATAGCTTTGACGTTTGTTGCTTCCTGGCCTTTTTTGCCCTGAGCAATATCAAAACTTACGCGCTGGCCTTCATTTAATGTTTTGAAGCCTTCGCCCTGAATTGAGCTGAAATGTACAAATACATCGCCGCCCTCTTCATTCTCGATGAAGCCGAAACCTTTGTTGGCATTGAACCACTTCACTTTGCCTTCTGACATAATTCTAATCCTCCTTTCATAAATTTTTAAAAGTCGAATCAGCACGATGACAGAACCAAAAAAAGCCACCAAGACTCTAAAGTACCCGGTGACTAACCTATGTGCTTCAAAATGTCTAAATTCAACTCTTTCCTTCGTATCTTTTTTTCAATAGCCGAAGTTGGCCTGACCCTACGGCAATTGCGGAGAATAGTCAAGCTTTATTTATACCGATAACGGGTTATAAGAACAATGTTGAGCGGATTTGCCCGGCTTCGTCATATAAAGCGGCATGTTGTAATGTTTATTTTTTGAAAAACAGTTTAAATTCAACAAAAATTATCAGGGATGAGTATTGAGAAGCTTGTATGAAGACAGGAATAATTCAACCTCTTTAAATACATCTTTGGCGATTTTTCCCCGTACAATTCCATGCATATGGTAATTAATCCAGGCGAAACGTTTGTTATCGGTGCCAAGCAGCCTGAATATCACTGGACCGCTTTTCGGCGCTACCTTGGGGTCATTTTGGGCCTGAATGACCAGTGCAGGAATATGGATTGCAGGAAGCGATTTGCGGACTTTCTTCATCAGTTTTTTAACCTGCACAAACGCGCTGACCGGACAGAGAAGATAGTTGATGTGGGGATTATCCGCATCGTTTTTCATAAAATCCATGGAAAATTTATTCATGCCCAAAGCATTGCAAAAATGATTAAACGAATTCAACATTTCGGCAAACTGTGATGAAAATTTTTTAAATCTCAAAGGAGCGCTTACGGCAATGACCGCCTCGAAGTCATGGGGCTTCAATATAACGGATTGCAGAGCAAGGCCGGCGCCGGTGGAAAATCCGGCCACGATAATTTTCTTACAGCATGTTTTCAGAATGGCGTGACCGCGATTAACGGAAGCAAGCCATTCGTCATAGCGACGCGTCGAGAGATCTTTTGAGGATGTTCCGTGTCCGGAAAGTCTGGGAGCATAAACGGTTAATCCTTTTGCATACAGAAACTGCGCCCACTCTCTGACTTCCTCCGGGGCGGCCATCAGGCCGTGAATGAGGAGAACGCCGGTATCAGATCCGGGTGCGTGTAAAAAAAAAGGCATCCCGATGTCCGGCGGTTTGCTTTCCCCAGTGGTATAGTGTTTTTCATATTCTTTTATGAATAAATCCGACTCGGATGCCAGAAGCATATCCAGCAAGTTGCCTTGTTTTGTGAGACCAGAAACTGTAGCCATTGTTTTAGATGCCGAACTGGGAATAAACTTTGTAAATCATGGCATAATGCAGAGCTCCTCCAATCAATACCGTGATGTGAAAGAGTTCATGAAAACTGAAAAGACCAGGAATCAATTTTGGTTTTTTTATGGCATAAATAATGCCTCCGAGCGTAAAAGCGGCAGCGCCCGTAAATAGAAGGACACTTTGGGATATAGACATATTGGACAGCATCTGTTTGATGGTAAAAAGACCTGACCAGCCCATAAATAGATAAATAACCGCGTATAGCGTTCGGGGTGCTTTGGGGAAAAAAATCTGAGAGATCACACCAATACCCACAAGGCTCCACTGAAAGGCAATCATGAACCATCTATGCGAGCCATCAAGGCAAAAATAACTTACCGGAGTAAAGGTTCCCGCAATCATGAAAAAAATTGCCAGGCGATCCAATCTTCTCCAGAAGGACAGTTCGTTTTCTTTCTTTTTGAAGGCATGGTAGAGTGTGCTCGCTAAAAAGAGAAAGACCACAGATAGTGAGTAGATTAACGCGGTAACTAAAGCGGATGCCGAGTAACGCGCGACCAACACTAAAAATACAGTTCCAACCGCCGCCGCGATGGCGCCGGCCAAATGCGAATAGAAATTAAAAGATTCCTGTTTTTTTATGGACATGGTTATATCCTTTTATTTAAAATATTTTATTTGCCATCCAAGGGAATATTATGGGGAAATATTATGGGTGAGATAAAAGAAATGCCATAACCTGCCCGTAGAGTGAAAATCGTTTAGCATATTTTAACAAACAATTCTTTAATTATTTTATTGAGAGACTCAAATTTTTAAAATGAATATCCTAATTACCCTGAAGGGTGCCATGAGGGTACGATAGGTGTATTGAAATTTGTAAGTCGAACAATCCCGCCATAAGCGGAGGGTATAATGCCCGCCCCTTGGGGCGGAATTAGGGTCCAGGGCTTGCCCTGGGGTTCATGCCCGTGATTCTTCAATGATAATATGCCTTTGGCGATTGTTCGGCCCGGCCACAGACACCTCTTTTCATCCCTATAAGTAGACACGAACGCTGACGCTTTCGCAACTTTCCCGTTTCAGCATGACGGCTTTGCACATGGAAAAAACCATTGAACTATCAGATGGCAAAGAATCCGGCCCTTCTTTACGAGAAAGAAATAAAAGTTGTTTCGGAAGTTGTGCGGTGAGAAAGGTTCCCCTCCTTCAGAAAAGAAGGTCAACTACACGTTGTCGTTATTTCTTTGCGGGGAGAAAACGCTTGAAGCCGTTTTTAATGATTTCGCTGGAATGCAATGTTAAATCATTAAGGGATATTTTTATTTTGTTATTGAACCAATCCTGATACACACCCACAAATCCCGAGGCAAACAAATCGACAGAAATCATAAATTGGTCTTTGTTTTTTATAGCCGACATCTTTTTTTCATCATTAAATATTTTCTCAATAAAAAGAGTTTTAAGTTGAATAAAGAAAGCTGTTGAACGCTGCGAATTAATCAATACACGGTAGTATTCCAAATCTTTTTCCAGGAAGCGCGCAATATTCGTGAGAAATGGCAAAGGATTTTCAATCAATCTGGTATTGTCGAATTCATTAAGAAATTCTAATAAAGCGGAAAGGATTTCGTCGGAGATTTGATCAGCGACATCAATGACACTTTTATAGTGAGCATAAAAAGTTCCTCTGTTGATATCCGCCCTCGTGACGACATCTATCACGGAGATTTTATCCATGTCCTTTTCTTTGATCAGCTCCACGTAAGCCTGCTTGATCAATTTTCTGGATCGTAAAGCACTACGGTACTCTGTTTTTTTGCGCGCAACCGTTCTACTCATGGCATCTCCCCGGTAAAATATTCCTTAAAATCAGTATAAAATATCAATAAGTGTTCAATATTGAACAATAGTGCGAAATTTTGACTATTGACTCATGAACACTTGTTCTATATTATACTCATGTCCAAAAGTCAACTGATGTTTGATATTCATGACCAGGACAAAAAGTTGCGAAACTATACAGAACCGAAAATGCGAAGTCAATAACGCCGAAAGATGGCGGTAGTTGAAAAAGAACAGGCATTAAATCTTAAATTTGAGAATGGTGGTAGAGAGAACCTGTTCCCGATTTGATAAAAAAATAATTAACCCACAACCTAAATTACATTTAGGTCTCGCTAGAGCACTTTACTCACTGGTGTAAACTAGCACATTTTTATATTACCCCTCCAAAAGGGAGTGAGAATTTTTTAATTCTCACTCCCTCACCCCTCTGATGCGTATAAAGCGGCGAGTTCTTCCTTGACAGTGTATTGCTTAAGCAGTATCTAAACAACAATTTTTAATCAACCAATGAAAACATTATGAGGTCCGCAGTGAAAAGGATTTTCCTGAAGTTATCAATATCAGCCTTCAAAGGATAAGAACGCCTTTTGGAGGCTTTCTTATTACATGTGGTAAGATTTAAGAGCAACGATGGCAATACAGAATATGTTAACAAAGGAGATGAATATGAATACAACACGTGATAAACAGTTTGTGGGAACGTGGGCACTGAAATCAATGACGAAGCGATCATCCGAAGGTCGCATCAGTAAACCTTTTTCAGATGATTTGCTTGGATATATATCCTATACGCAGGACGGCTTCATGCACGCAATCCTGATGAAGGCGGGACGTGATCGGATCGGCATGCCCCCGGAGGAGCTGAGCGATGCCGTCAGCAAGAAAAAGCTTTTTGGATCTCTGAAATATATTAAAGCAGGTATAAAGTACTTAAAGGCAATGACTTCATTTGTGTCATATTGTGGAGCATATGAAATACGCGGGAACACAGTCGTTCATCATGTCAAAGCCGCCATGGTCCCGGACTGGATCGGAACGGATCTGAAACGGGATTTTGTCTTTTCTGAAAATACGCTCACCCTTATCGCCCATGATGATGCCGGAAATGTGATGGATTTGATCTGGGAGCGGGTATCGTGATGCCGTTTGTTTTTTTACCACAAGTGGTAAGGAGACCAGAAATAAATTGGATATTTGTGCACGATTGAAATATTTCATATATTTTAATTTGCCGGGGAGAAATCATTATGAATGTAAAGGGAACTGTTTATTCAACAACAAAGGCCACCGTCATTGAAGCGTTTGGCGAGGAACGTTGGAACACATTGATGGCCAGACTGGCAGCAAAGGACAAATATTTCAAAGACAATATTATCATGTCCGTCACCCTTGTTCCGTTGGATAAAATCATCGTTTTATTTGACGAGTTGATTGATGACTGCTTCAATGGCGACAAAAATGCATCCTATGTGATGTTTGGAATGGTGGGCGCCAAATATGCCTTGTCGCCGGGAGGCCCCTATCATTCGTTAATGCTGACCAGGAATCTAAAACAGTTTGTCGAAACCGGTCTGCCGAAACTCTGGTCAACTTATTATGACGACGGTGAAGTTATTGCGCGGTTGGAAAATGACGTTATTTACGTCAGTATAAAAGGATTTCCCATCAAGCATGTTTTTTTTGAGAAACTTCTCATGGGGTACTACAAACAGGCTATTAAGGTTTACGGTAAGAGGTCGGCTGCCACGATGGTCAGGAGTCTTACCGCCGGCGATGATGATATTTATTTAAAGTACGAACTGAAGGATTTGTGATTGACCTTGGCATAGAAGTGGAGACAAATTATTTTTAGTATATTTCCCAAAATAAAAGATAAACCCTGTCTGTACTTATCTTCGCTGATTATTCCTGTGTTGCCTTTGTCAGATCGATATGACAGTAGCCGCGGGAGTTTTTCTTTAAATAATCCTGGTGATATTCTTCCGCCAGATAAAATTCTTTCGCCGGTAAAATTTCCGTGACTATCTTTTTCGAATAATGGCCTGATTTTGCCAGGTTTGCCAAAGACTCCTTTGCCGTTTTCTCCTGTTGGGGATTCGTGTAAAAAATTGCCGACCGGTATTGAGTTCCGACATCATGGCCCTGTTGATTGAGGCTGGTGGGATCGTGTATTCCCCAGAAATGTTTGAGCAACCGATCGTAACTGACGACTTTGGGGTTAAAGGTTACCCGAACAGCTTCGGCATGGCCTGTTTTCCCGGTACAGACTTCTTCATAAGCAGGTTTTGCCCTAATCCCGCCAGTATAACCAGACTCGCTTTTTATGACGCCTTTCACCCGGCTGAAATATTCCTCCACACCCCAGAAACAACCGGCGGCAAAGATGGCTGTTTCAGTTGTTTTGACAGATTTTCCGTCAAATAAAATTAAATATTCACCATAACCCTCTGCTTCCATTTTCTCTCTGGGGATAAATTTTAGTGACGCGGAATTGATGCAGTACCTGCGGCCGGTGGGGGTCGGACCGTCTTCAAACACGTGCCCCAGATGTATATCCGATTGGGCACTCCTTACTTCTACCCGTTTCATAAAAAGACTATTGTCCTCTTTTTCCAACACAACTTTTTTCTTAATGGGTTTGGTGAAACTTGGCCATCCTGAACCGGAGTCAAACTTGTCTGAGGAACTGAAAAGCGCTTCTCCGGAGACGATATCCACATAAATCCCTTCTTGATGGTTGTCCCAATATTCGTTTTTGAAAGGAACTTCTGTGGCGTTTCCGAAAGCTACATCACATTGAAGCGGAGTCATCTTTTTCTTGGCATTTTCCACCATCGTCTTATTATCCATAATCTTTTCTCCTTGTGTTCGCTCAGAGACTTTGGCAAGTAAAAACACCCATACAAATCCAAATACCAGGATGATTATTAATATGGGGGAATACTTGTTTTTCATAAATTTTCCTTTTCGTTAAAATATAATAAGTATTAAACCATAGGCAAGAGGCATTTTAGATATTTCTTGAAACACGATCATAAAACCAGTTTACAATATTTCAAATCAAAAAGCCCGGGACATTAAAAAAACGAGTGAATAATTCTCCAGAGCTGAAGAGCGAACCCCTTGTTGTCTATGAAATAGACATTGACTTCTTCAGCAAAGATGTCTATCAATCACGTAATAACAAAAACATTTTAAATTTTTTTTCGAGGATGGCATATAAGTTGCCATTAATTTTTTCATAAAATATTGCAAAGGAGGCAATACGATGAAAAAACAATTTTTTAAAATATTGTTATTAACCGTGATGGTTTTTGTGCCGGCTACAACCATGGCAAGAGTTGACGTCCATGTGTCTATTCCAATTCCGATGCCCCCGCCGCTTATATTCCCTGCGCCGCCGATACCGGTGATCATACCGGAAACCAATGTTTATGTTGTGCCCGATATCAGGGAAGATATATTCTTTTATAGAGGCTGGTGGTGGCGTCCATGGCAGGGGCGATGGTATCGGTCCCGCTATCATAACAGAGGATGGGCCCATTACAAAGGTGTGCCATCTTTTCACAGAAATGTTCCTCCGGGCTGGAGAGACAATTACAGAAATCGTGAATGGAAAGGGCATCGATGGGAATATAAAAGAGTGCCTCATAAAGAACTTCAAAGAAACTGGCGTGGATGGGAAAGAAACAGGCACTGGGAGAAACATAATTGGGGTATTCAGAAATTCCCTGAAAAAAGGTATCCTGCCAAGAAGCGTGTAGCCCCCCGGTATAAAGATAAAAGATCGCGTCCAAGTCACGGACCGGATTCTGGTCACAGACCCGGCCCGGTTCCATACCGGTAGTCAAGTGAAATAGATAGTAAATAGTAATTTAAACTTAAGAAGCCAGTTTTGAAAATCAGAACAAAAGATTTTTCGAGCTGGCTTTTTAAGCATCATCAAGTCTTTTAAAATTATTGTTAGACTTAAATTTCAAAAACGAAATGTAGTGAAATTTGTAAGTCGATCAATCCCGCCATAAGCGGAGGGTAAAATACCTCGCCCCTGTAGGCGGAATTAGGGTCCAGTCCCGATAGCAATCGGAATTGTCCTGAGGTGAATACCCGTGATTTTTTCATGAAGGCTATTTGAACAGAGTTGAAACAGGAGGGAACCATGAATCAGGATACTCGGATATTGTTCACATCTAAAAACATAGGGAATGTAACAATCAAAAACAGGTTTGTCCGTTCTGCGACATTTGAAAACGCCGCCAATAAAGACGGAAGCATCGGCGAAGAGTATATCAAGATTTACGAAAAGCTTTCCAAGGGCGAAATCGGCCTGATTATTACGGGCATGCTCCATACAAGCGATGACGGAAAAAGTTACCACCGCCAGGCCGGCCTTCATTCCGATGCAACCATTCCGGGTTTTGCCGCCATGAACGAAATGGTTCACAAAAACGGTTCCAGGATTTTCGCGCAATTATGTCACGGAGGCAGACAAACCATGGTTCTAGGATTGAGGCCTCCGGCGCCATCCGCCGGCCGGCCAGATTTAACTTACCGGGTCTATCCGCGGGCGATGAACAATCAGGAAATACTATCCGCCATTAAAACGTTAGGAGTCGGGGCGAAAAGGGCGCAAAAGGCCGGTTTCGACGGAATTCAGATTCACGCGGCCCATGGTTATCTGATCAGCGAATTTCTTTCACCCTATTTTAACCGGCGCACAGATGAATGGGGTGGAACCCCGGAAAAAAGATTTAATCTTTTAAAAAGGGTATATGAATCAATGCGTGAAGCCGTCGGGTCAGCATATCCGATAACGGTGAAAATCAATGTTGAAGATCATACACCGAAGCCCGGTATAACGTTGGAAGAAACCGCCGGACATATTCAAAAACTTGTTCATCTTGGCATTGACGCGATTGAGATTTCCTGTGGCACTGTTTCTTTCTCTCTGTTCAATCAATGTCGCGGTAATGTTCCTGTACGGGCGTTGGCGAAGGTCATGATCAAACCGATTCAGCCTGTCACGCGAATGGTTTTGAAAAGGGAATTTCCGGAAGAACAATATGTTTTTTACGAGGATTACAATCTCTGGGCATGCAATGATATTAAACCCCTCATGGGAGATGCTCCATTGATTTTGGTGGGCGGTTTGCGTAACTACAATTCTATGGAAAAAATTGTACGGGTGCAAAAAGCTGATTTTGTTTCTTTGTGCCGTCCTTTCATACGTCAGCCGATGATTGTCAAAAGCTGGCGCAACGGCGATATCAAAAAAATTACATGTAATAATTGTAATAATTGTTTCGGGTATTTACCTTTGGATGAGTCAATACGATGCAATTTGAACCGGGATTTTTAGAGCAAATTTATTTTTCTTTCCTATAAATATTGATATATTTCCCAATATATTGTATGCAAATACTTCTTGACATACTATATATAGTTTGCTAAATGCAAATCAACTTTATAATCAAAACTCCATTTCTTATGATACCTCTGTTAAATTTCCCAAGCTAGATTTGATGAGATGATAATAAGGAGTTAGCATATCCCACTCTTTAATAAGAGTGTTTAATATAGAGGAGCTACGGGTAGGCAAAGGTAGCCATAACCCAATCTGTGCAAAAGAGCGATTATGCTCTTTTCAACACAAGGAGGTCATTATGACAAGAATAAACCTATTAGTAGCGAGAGCGGTGCTTTTAGGAATCTGTGTGTATATTTTTTCCGGCAGTGTATGGGCGGAGGAAATCAAAATATCAGTAACGGCGTACACATTGAAGGAGTGTTACCATAATAAAGGGAAAACAGCTTCCGGTGAGTTCGTAAAACCTGGAATGGTCGCTGTTTCACGAGACTTGGAGCGCAAAGGGCTTAAATTAGGAACTAAAATTAAAATCAGTGATATGGGAACCTTTGTAGTCAAAGATAGGACAAGTCGCAAAAACAATGGTAATATAGATATATTTATGTATTCGTACAAGAAAGCGTTGCAATTTGGAAGAAAACAATATGCTTTTGTGCAAAATAAGGAGGAACTGGATCTTCTAAAGGGTAAACAAAGGTATGTTTACATTATAAATTAGTAATTAACTTTAAGAAAATTACCACCTAGGGGTATATGCTCCTCACCCCTAGGTGGTAAAAAAACTACTAACGGTTGTTTCAAGTATGATTCCCAATTCATGAAATTTTTTCAATTATTCATCCTATAATTAATATTTGCTACTATCAGAACTTTAGTTAAAATGCGCATGCAGCAACGGATGAAACCTTGTTCTTATTAATTCATGCTCAACGATGACAAACTCTTGTCGTTGAAGATTTGTGGGTAAAATTCCGCCAATCTTCATCCTGACGTCCACAGCAAACCGGCATTAACAAACGAAAGAAGTCTTAAATTTAATCGATGTTTTTTGACTGAACACCTCCTTGCCTTGTGAAAAAATGTTTGTCATGAAAAAAGGGGATTTTTATAATATAATTTATAAAATTACATTTTTTTCAAGCGCCATTTCTTTTGGCGGTACCTGCTTTAAGATTAACCTTTTCGGAACGAATATTGTAAAGAAAACGTTTCCATTAAACAGTGCATTAAATCCATTGAGGAATAGTCAAAATGACAAAAGGTTTTTCTGCCATCGTCTCTGAAAGTAGTAAAAATTCCGATAAATATTACATTATGTACACCCCATCGACATTCAATCTCATGGAGAAAATCGGAGCGAATAATTTCTCCGTTGTTGATACCGTTGAATATTTAACCGGGAAAAAACTGGAAGAATGTAACGAGAAAAATTTCACAGCATTCCTCACCTTCAACAAAAAATTGATCAGAAGAGGCATGCTTGAGCAAATGTCACTGGAATCGTACAGCTCTTATTACATCGCCAACCAGCTATGTAAAGCTGATTCAGAAGCGAAAGTGATAATCGCTGCTGATGATAAACGTAGAACGATCGGGCAGATTATCTCCGAGAAAGGGAAAATGCCCGCCGCCGTTCTTATCACCGCCATGAGTTCAAATTTTCAGACCGCCTGCGCGGCAACTTTGGTCTTAAACAGGTTGCGCATTCCCGTTATCATAGGCGGAATCCATGTATCGACGAGCCCCTTTGACATAGACATTTATATCCGCAGCTACGTGCCTCACCCCGAACTTGTTTCACAGGTTTTGGGAGCGGGGGATTCAACAATCCTTAAAGAGATAGTAACCGATATTGCTAATTCCGAACTGAAAATTAAATACGTCGGGGAAACGCCCATTGAAGATGGCATATGGGGAGATGCGCGTGTCAGCGAACTTCCCAAACTGAGACCGCGTTTTCTTGGTAAAGTGCCGATGATTGGTTCCTTGCTTTCACTGATGACCGAACTGAATGTTTCCACTCCTTTTTTGGGATGCCCTTTTTCTTGCAGTTTCTGCTCAATATCATCGTTTCCCAGGGATAAAAGACGCTTAACATCCCGTTCGCCTGAGGATTTTACAGATGAGCTTATTACTAAACAAAAGAACGGCGCCAATTTTAGAAACAGATTTTATTTTTTTACAGCCGACAATCTTCTGGTCGGAGGAAAAAAACTGGATGATATTCTGGATAAAATGATCGAGAACCGGTTGCCCATCAATTACGCGGCACAAGTAAGCATTGAAATTGCCGATAATGAAAAACTTCTTGAAAAACTCAGAATGTCCGGTGCAGCGCATTTTTTTATCGGATTGGAAACTCTTGATATAAGAAACCTGGAAATAGTCGGGAAAAATATTACTTCAAAAATTAAAAAATCGGGACAATCGGTTGGGGAATATTATTCGTCCCGAATCAAAAAAATTCAAGATTACGGTATCTCCGTTCATGGAGCTTTCATTCTGGGGTTGCCATACGATTATTTTAATTCATTCGAAGATCATTCAGGGAGAAAAATTGCAGAGTTTTGTATAAAAAACAAAATTGGCATACAGCCCACATGTCTTAATAATTTGCCGGGATCACTTGATTTTAATGATGGTTTGAACAAAGGTGAATTAACTTACGGCGATCCCGGTTCTATGGATTACTTTTGCTCTCTGTCCATTACGGATTTGTTTGAATCCAATCGGAAAATTCCTGATTCTTTATTCAACAGCCCGCTGGTTGTTTTTTACATGCTGTACGACACGGTTCAAAGAGTATCCTCCAAGCTAAATGCTCTGAAATTTAGTTTTTATATAGCTCGAAAGGCCTGGGATACGCCTTCAACAAAGGGTTCTCTCAGCTATAAAGAACGGGTCATAGACGCTTTATCCGGTCTGGGATCTCAACTGGCTTCCTGTACCTACGTTGATTTGTGCTCGGATCTTGCTTATTCCACCCGGTGGCTGCTGGGAACATTTGAAAGACTTTATAACGCAGAAAAAAACACGGACATAAAAAAACAGTTTAGACACTATATATCCAAATTTACCTGATAAACAAGAAACGGGGAAAAAGTAGAATTAAACGTTCAACCCCCTTGACCTTTCCGCCGGGAAATCACCGTTTTTCATAAAGGCTGACACAGTTCTTGCCGCTGCGTTTCGACGTATAAAGGGCTGTGTCGGCTGCATGAATAAGGACGTCCTTTTCTATAGCGTGTTCCGGATATGTAGATACTCCCAAGCTGATCGTTACTTTCAATTTTTGATCTTCATAGGGGATTTCAAGCGCGGCGACACTCGTGCGTATCTTCTCTGCGGCGATCATGGCTTGTTGGGCATCAGTTTCAGGGAGGATCACGACGAACTCTTCGCCTCCGTAGCGTGCCGAAACATCTTCAGCGCGTGTATTTTTTTTGACGACAAGGGCAACGTCCTTCAGGACTTCGTCGCCCAGTTGATGGCCGTAGGTGTCGTTGAAAGATTTAAAATTATCGATATCCATCATGATGAGCGAAAATTTTCTGTTGTGACGACCGGAACGCTTTATTTCCTTGTCCAAAAGAAGTTGGAAGTAACGGTGCACATAGAGTTTAGTCATGCCATCGGTCGTGGCCAATTCGAAGAGTCTGGCGTTTTCAATGGAGATAGCGGCTTGAGCTGAAAACATGCGGAGCATATTCAGCCGCTCCGGAGTAAAGGCATCTGTGCTCAGATTGTTTTCCATATAGAGGATACCGGCGAGATTACCCTTGTGCATAAAGGGAGAACACAGGATCGATTTGCACTTTGTACGCATGATATAGGGATCGTCTGTAAAGGGACCTTCATCAAGGGCATTGCCAAGGACAACGTCCTTCCCGCTATGGTGGACATAGTTGACAATGGCATGGCAGATGTCGTCGCAGTCTTTTAAAACCATGGATTGCATCACCAGGGATTCTTTTTTATCGGCATCTTCACTGACTTCAATGGTCAATTCACCGTCTGTATCCAGAATCAGATATCCGCGCTGAGCGCCGGCGTTGGTGAGAGACATGTGCATAATCTTCTGCAGCAGACGCTCCAGCATGATTTCGCTGGTAATGGCCTCGGAAACTTTCATGGCGGAGGAAAGATCAAGAGTAGCGGCTAAAGTATGACTACCTGTTGTTATTGTTGTGTCCATTCCGGTATCCTGAGACACTTTTCCGGCGGACGTAACGATATCGGGATATATCTTGTTTAGTTTATTCAGAAGACCGGTCGCACCCCATCGCGAATAGCAGGAATAAGCCGCAGCCTTAAAGTCATTTGCCTTTTTTTCATTACCTGCGGCTTGAAAAAATTTTATTGCGTGCTCGCTGACAATTCCTTCGATAATGATATCGTCGTGTTTTTTACATAGATGGATAGCTTGTTCAAAAAGTGTTTCCACTTTTTTCATGTTTTCACTTATAAGCCAGGTACGTAAAGCTTCCACCAGATAATACATGTGCAGACCATTCGATGGGGAACTGGCTGCCCATTTCTTCAATTTAATCTGATTCATGGTGACCAGCACTCTGTATTTTATTTTTTCATCAGGGGTTGCGGATTGATACATGAAAAGTCTGGCCATCGAATCGCACATCACGGCATAAAGATTAATAACGATTCCTTGCATCGCATCTTTGTACTTTTTAAATTGATTGGAAGCTTTTACCGCAAGGGCAAAATCATTATAGACAGTACACATGATTAATTTTATAAACCAGAACACGGCGAGAGCGGCGCGGTTATTCGCGCTTTCCCATGCCGGTAACAGAGTTTCCCCGTCGATCGCCTTGCCTGATACCTTCAAGGGGTCATCGCACTGTCCCCTTAAATTGAAAACCGACTGCCAGGTCAGTGAATGCAGCGTCAAGGTATAGTTCTGATTCAGTCCCATAATGGTTTGATTGTTTCTGGACATGATGCTGTCGAGTTCGGAAAGCTCCATGCAGGAAAACAGGGCATGGACATCGCTTAAAAAAAGATTAAATGAAGCAAAGCCGATGTCGCCTGTTTCCATCCCGATCCTGTAACCGTCCCTTAGGGAGTCGATGGTATCCCGAATCGGGAAAGACCAATGGCGCACAATGGCATTATACACAAAAATAGTCCTGCATTCCTGATCCCGCGCTCCCATCTTGTCGATCAGCTTTAAACCTAATTGACCGAATGCTATGGATCCTTTGAAGTCGCAGAGCCCGGCCGCGAGTAAAATCCCATAACTGGCAACTGCGAATGCATGATCGGGTGCGAGACCGTAGCGGAATCCTCCTATTCCTCTCAGGATAACCATGGCCAACATATTCGGTTTCATGTAAAAAGCGGCATGTCCGATGCTGACGATAATTTTTTCCGCCGCAAGTCGTTCGGGATCGGTCATTCTCGGCAGGTTCAAGATGTCTTCCGGTTTCATTCCCAGGAGCCTGATTTTTAACTTCATTAATTCCATGCCGACATGAAGCTGTGTCGGATTTTGCGGCAGCCTTAAACCTAAAAGATTAAGCACCGGCAGGGCTACATTGATCGCGCCCTGGTAGTCCTCCCGGGCCATGCAGGCGTTGATCCTGGACAAATAGATACTAATCTTATCCAGGGTTGTTTGCGCGTTAATGATTGTGATCTCGGCAAGTTCATTCATTCTGTCCAAATCGCCCATCAGGTATGCGGCTTCCGTGGATTCGGAATATAAGGACAGGGTCAGTTCATACTGGTTTTGCCAGGGATGATCTTCCAGAAGGCCGATGCCTTTTTGCAGGTAACCGAACGCGGGACCATAGGCTGCCGAGGCTTTCGCCTTCTTGCCCGCATCAAGGTTAAACGTTGCGAGCTTCTCCCGCTCCTCCGCGCCTTGTATCATATCGACGCCCAAATTCAACTGGTCCACAATGTAGAATAATTTTTTCTGAAGCCCAGCGTCATCGGTTGTATCAAGCGTCAGCTTTCCTATTTTATAATGAAGATTTGATTTTTCGGCGTCCGTTACCAGAGAATAGGCTGCCTCCTGAATCCGGTCATGATGAAAAACGTACATTTCCCCGACATGGCTGACCATTCCCTCGTTGATGGCTTCGGTGAGATCTACAAGGGCCAGATCTACGGATGTGCCCCGCACGGCAGCTAGGGTTTCCAGATCGAATCTGTTTCCGATGCAGGCGCATATTTTTAAAACCTCCTGTGTGCCTTTTGACAGCTTTCCGATTTTTCCTGCCATTAGATCCACGAGGTTGTCTGTAACCTGCATCCGGCTTATCTTTTCCACATCCCATCGCCAGCCGTGGACACCTTCATGAACAATCAACATTTCATTGTACAGCGTTTGAAGACAATGATTTACAAAAAAAGGATTGCCTCCCGTTTTTTTCACCAGGAGCTCGGCAAGTTTCGTTCCTTCCTCCTCGGAACATCTTAGAAAGTATTTGATAAGATCCGTTATATTCCTGACCGTTAAAGTCCCGAGTGTTATTCGGTTGACCTTTACTTTGCTCTTTTCAACATGTCCCAGGAAATCCATGACCTGGTGAAATTCACCCACTTCGTTATCTCTGTAGGAAAGTATTAAAAAGAAATAATTCATTCCCGATCCGGTCAGAATGTTTTTCAGGAATTGAAGGCTGGCCAGGTCGGACCATTGCAGATCATCAAGAAAGACGACTAATGGATGTTCCTTTTGAGGAAACACTTCCATGAATTTCTCAAATACAAAGTTAAACCTGTTCCTGGATTCCTCCGGACCCAGCGTCGGCAAATCCGGTTGATTGCCGATGATCAGCTCGACTTCCGGAATGACATCGGTGATAACCTTACCGTTGGTGCCCAGCGCCTTTAAAAGATTATCTCTCCAAACACTGATTCGTTCCTCGCTTTCCGATAATATCTGTTTCGCAAGCACCTGGAATGCCTGGATAATGGCGCTGTACGGCTTGTCCCTTCGGAACTGCTCATACTTTCCCGATATGTAATATCCCTTCCTGGCGACGATGGACTTGTGAATCTCATTCACCATCGCTGATTTTCCGATGCCCGGAGCACCTGAGACAACCATGACAGTAGCTCCCGTTTTCTGGGTTGCAACGGCATCGAAACCGGATATTAATTCCTCTATCTCTTTGTCCCGTCCGAAAAGCTTTGGCGGTGTGATAAACCTGTTGGATATGTCGAACCTTCCCAACTCGAATATTTCAATATTTTGCTTTTCATCAAATTGTTTGATGCATTCGTTGATATCCGCCATTAAACCGAAACCATTCTGATATCTCTCTTCAGGGGCTTTGGCCAGCAGCCTCATGATCATATCCGAAATCACCTCTGGAATACCGGGATCAAAGATGGCAGGAGGTTCCGGCATGACCGCGATATGGGAATGGATGAGCTCTATCGGGTCGTGGTCCTGGGATTTGAAGGGAAGGTTACCGGTGAGCATTTCATACATTGTGATTCCCAAAGAATAAAGATCTGTCCGATAATCGACGGTACGGTTCATCCTGCCGGTCTGTTCCGGCGACATATACGCTAACGTGCCGGTTATGAAATCGGGATTATATACCTCATCGTTTTCATGTGTTAGAAGAGTAGAGATACCAAAGTCTGTGATCTTGACCATTTCGGTTGTCGGATTGATCAGAATATTGTGCGGCTTAATATCTTTGTGAACGATTTCTTTTTCGTGAATACTTCCCAACGCTTCGGCGATCTTTACCGATATTCTCAGCAATGATTTCAGATCAAATCTTTTTTGTTTATCCAGGAGGCTTTTGATGGAAATGCCGTCAAAATCTTCCAGGATCAGGGCAAATCCGTCACCGTGGATGATGATATCAAATGTCTTGATGACACCTTCCAGGTCAAGACCTTTAATCAGATCATATTCCTGCCTGAATCGCGCGATCTCCGAAGGGGTTGGATATCTGGTTCTCAGCAGCTTGATGATAAACTGCTGGGCTTCGTTTTCTTTGTGTCCACGATAAATAATGGAGTTTTGGGTTTCATGAATTTTTTCTCGTAAAATATAATTTGCAAATTTTTCCATTATAATGAAAAACCCCAATACGCGGTTTAATTAGAAAAATTTAAATATATTCTGCTATAATATCTTTTCTTGCCGTGCAGCTTCTGTTTTACGCGGGGATGAAGTCCGCGGACCTCACTTCCACAAGAGAGATGGCGTCGGCCGGACACAGATGAGCACATACTCCGCAACCAATGCAGTTGTTTTTATTTACCACAACAACATCTCCCGAATCGGCCTCAATAGCATCCATGGGGCAGGCGTCCACGCATACGTTGCACAGGGTACAGGTCTCCGCATCCACGGAAGCCTCGTAACGGCTCGGGTTGAATATTGCCCTGTTCTTTGCGTCTTTGGCAAACCTCAACAGTTCGCAGCAGCAGTCACAGCAATTGCACAGCATATTCACCCTGTTGGCCGAGTTTTCGGTAAAGTGCACAAGCCCCGCATCTTTTGCGCGTTTCAGAACTTTTATGCCTTCCTGCAGGCTGATTTTTTTGCCTGTGCCCCGTTTGATGGCAAACTCTGCCGCGCGGTTGAGCTGGAGGCAGACGTCCACAGGCCGGTCGCATTTCTTCGTGAGCTTACGGCAGACACAGTCGGTCAAGGCGATGGTCGACGCGGACTGTAAAAGTTTGACGGCATCTTCCGATGCAACGACCTGGCTTTTTGTGCTGATCGACTCGTCAATGGGAACAACCCGCATGAATGCAGGCGATTTGATCTGATAGAGAAGATCCAGCAGGGCAGGGTAGTCGGTTTCTCCAAATTCCCGCCAGAGTTCCATAAGTTCTTCGGATACGTCAGGACCGGAGAGCGTCCAGTCGTGGAGCTGAAGAGGATGCTTGGGCATCCGGTAGGTCGTTACGTTACCCTTGACTGAATCGATAACCACGCCGCGCTTAAACAACTTGTCCACGATTCCCTGCATTTCTTCCACGGTAGTTCCGAACTTCGTTGCCAGCTCTTCCGTAGTTGCGGGCAATGAATTAACGATATTGGCTTCCCTCTCATTACAGAGCATGCGCCAGATTTTCAGCATGACCGGTGAATTTTCGAAGATTAATTTTTTTGCAAGCTCCTTATAAACATCCATTTGGGACATGGTATTCTCCGTAAACATAAGATCAGAGCGGACATTAAATTGTCCCCTTATAACAAAGATATGCAACACTTATACCTGTCTCTCTACCAGAGTTACTTATCATTAAAATTCAGTGTTTTTGTTCCAATATGGTATTTTTTTGTTCAAAAAGAACGAATAATCTTCTCTCTCGAAGGATTATTAACAAATGCCAATGGGACATATTTGTCCCATGATTTCTCTATCCTGTCCCTGTATTATTCAATTTTTAACGGGATTTTACCCTATGATAGAGGCATTTTAACGCTTGGCACCTTCTTTGCTTTTCCCAAAGGGGACATGAACCCTTGGGGAAGTGTATCATCACAGAAATATTAAGATAAGCTGGAAAGCACAATAGGTTGATATAGATTCTGCATTAAACTGATATGAGTTGTGCATTGAGGAGGTAGGTGGTGATTGATAAAAAGTATCAGGAAACTGCCGGCATGCTCGAGAGCATTGTCAGGATTGTGAGCGCCATGGAGATTCGTATTGTAGAGATGTGGGATCGTCATGCCAAAGTCCTGTTGCCGCTTAAGCCCAATGTGAACCATATTGGGACAATCTACGCGGGCTCGCTGTTCACTGCCGGCGAGTTTATCGGCGGTCCTATTTTCATTGCCTCTTTCGATTATAACCGGTTCTATCCCATCGTCAAAGCAATCGATATCCAGTTTAAGCGTCCCGCAATCACTGATGTGACCGTGGAGGCGAACTTGAGCCCGGATGAGGTTAATGCCATTCAGAAAGAGGCCGATGAAAAGGGAAAAGCAGACTGGAAGATGAATCTTGAAATCAAGGATCAAGCCGGTGTTGTGTGCTGTCTTGTGCAGGGAACCTGGCAGATGCGGAAAGGTTAATCAATGATTTCTGATCGGGGCCTGACGAAGGGAGAGAAGTTGCTGTTACCACTCAAAAATACTATCAAACGGATTTAGAGGTACCGTTCATAATAATAAAACAGGAAAGGTTCTCATATGAAAACGAAAATCACCGAATTGTTTGGAATCACATATCCCATTATCCTTCCCGGCATGAGCTGGATCAGCGTACCGGAATTGGTGGCTGCCGTGTGTAACGCAGGGGGAATCGGTTATCTGGCCAGCGGATCGTTGAGCCCGGATAAAACAAAAACAGCCATCAGAAAAATAAGAGAGCTAACGGACAAACCTTTCGGCGTGGGTGTATCTCTTTTGATGCCGAAGGCATATGAAAACGCCCTCGTTGCCATCGAGGAGAAAGTTCCTGTGCTCAATATCTCCTTGGGCAAGGGAGGGGACCTGATCAAAAAAGTTCACGACTACAACGGCAAAGTGATCACAACCGTAACCACGGTCGCCCACGCGCTGGCAGCCCAGAAATCAGGAGCGGACGCTCTTCAGGTTACCGGTTATGAAGCCGCGGCCCACGGCAGTCAGGTTCCGACGATGGTGCTTGTTCCGGCAATCGTTGATGAAGTAAAAATTCCCGTTGTCGCCATTGGTGGAATCGCCGATGGAAGGGGCATGGCCGCCGCGTTGGCTCTGGGCGCTGAAGGCGTTGGGATGGGCACGAGACTTTCCATTACGAAGGAGAGTCCTGTTCTCGAAAATTGCATGAAAAAACAGTTGGAGAGCGGAATTGAAGATACGATTTATTCCAACCGGTTTGATGCCCTCTACTGCAGGGTTTTAAAAACGTCTGCCGCCGAACAAGCGGTCAAAGAAGGACGTAATGTCATCAAAGGTTTTAAGGCAACATTCGACATTGCCAAGACGCTGAATTCGTCTTGGATGGCAATGGCCACGGCTAATATGGGCGGTTCCAAAGGTGAAAAATCCGAAAGGCCGAAGGATCCCGCACCGAAAACCGGTTCGGAAAAGAAAAAAAAGAAATCGTTCATGAGCAAAATGTCCAATAGTTACCAGACGGCGATGAATCTGGCGCATATGGCACAGGGTTATGTGGCGGTAAAAAGAGCGGTCGAAGACGGCGACCTGGAAAACGGCGTTTATCTTTCCGGTCAGATTCAGGGCATCATCCACGATATTCCCACCGTGGCGGAGTTGATCAACCGGACCGTTGCGGAATGTATTGCCGTTCAAAAGGGCATGGCGGATAAAGCATTATAAAAAGGCGTTGTGGAGGTTATTTCGGAGTTCATTGCCGTTGCTCAAGGCTTCATAAATCTTTGCTTTCGGCGTCATCTTCCAGATGGGCATTTATTCCCTCTGTAAATTCTACTCCACTGAATCCATTACTCAGCGCCCTCATGCAAAATGTTGATTCTGGAAAACATATCCTTCCATCCCTGACGCGAACCGATGAAGAATTCATAGTCATCGTAATTGTGACCAACCTTGTTCCAAACGATACAGCCGTTTCCGCGCCGCATGGTGGGAAATATTGGACAATTTGTAACCAGTAAACTTATCGCAGAATCGGGAAACAATCTTCCCAGCAAGTCATATAACCGCACAAAGGTGTTTTCATCCATGGGCGTTTCGTCCCGGTCGAGGTGAGGAATATTGCCGTCACTGTTTCTTATAAATAAAACCCGTTTATGCTGCAGGTCGTTAAAGAATCTATGAATGAGCATGTCATACTTCTGTCTCACCCGGGGCAACTGTTGTTCTATATTTTCGGGAATTATTTTATCGTCATCTGCCCGTTTAAAATCATGGTGGTACAGCAGATTATAATATTTATCCCTTACGGTAAGCAGGTCCTCAGAGATTTCCAGATTGTTTATATTAAAAAGATTGTCGAATCTGCCATCCAGCAGCTTCCATAAGGCCTGAAAGGGCGTTATCCACCAGTCAAACGGATAGGCACGCTCAACACCGAAATAATCACGAATATTCAGCGCGACCTCGCAATTACAGCCGAGACTGATGATTCTGTCAAATTTATTTGCTTCCGCTTCGGATTCAAATATGTTTAGCGGGCGTTGCATAATCCACAATATTAATTCAAATTAATTCATTCAAGACTGCATTATATTTTTTTATAATTTAGCATAAAAAAATCATTTTGATAAACAGGAAGTATAAGTATCCGTCATTCCGGCAGAAATCCGATTTTCAGACGTTGTCAGATTTATGTTTTAAAAGCATATAACCTAAAGATTACATTTGACGGATAAGGCGTCTTGATGTTGGAGAAATCTTGAAATGATTTTGAGTATTTTGAGAAAATAAGCCCCTGAAAATTCTTTCCGTAACAAATAAATAATGAACTAAAACAAAAATGCAGAAGGGTCGTTGATAAGTTAACAAAAATTTTCTTGGTAAATTATATAAATCTTGAAATAAGCGTGATTTGCTAGTAAATTTTAATAATATTAGAAAAATTGCTTATGTGAATACCAAAACATACAATCAATTTTTCAGAAAAAAAATTAATTGTAACATATGAGAATAGGAACATGATTTATGCGATTGCTTTTGGTTGAAGATGATTTAAAGACCGCTTCATTTATTATTAGTGGTCTCAAGGATGCTGGCTTTGCTGTGGATCATGCTGCGGATGGCGAATACGGGCTGGATATGGCCATTCATGAATCCTATGATGTGGCGATCATTGACTGTATGTTGCCCAAATTGGATGGTATTACACTCATAAGCAATTTGCGCCAAAGGCGAATCAATACTCCTGTGATTATTTTGAGTGCTAAAGTATCCGTGGAAGAACGAATAAAAGGACTCGAAAGCGGAAGCGATGATTATCTGACCAAGCCCTTTGCATTTTCAGAACTTTTAGCCAGGGTATATGCGCTGGTCCGACGTGCGACCGGAGCGAAGGAAACAACAAGACTCGAGGTAGCCGATTTATCGCTGGATCTTATTAAAAAGGAGGTTATCCGGGCGGGGAAGAGGATTGATCTACAACCTAAAGAGCTATCCCTTCTGGAATATCTTATGCGCAACGCAGGCCGGGTGGTTTCAAAGACCATGATCATGGAACATGTTTGGAATTATGATTTTGTCCCCATGACCAATGTTGTTGAAGCGCGAATATGTTTATTACGAGATAAGATCGATAAGGATGTTGAACATAAACTAATACATACGGTTCGTGGAGCGGGATATGTTCTTAAAGATCGTTAACAAAATCCGGCATAAACTGGCGTTCAGGCTTACCCTCTGGTATGCATTCATCTTCGCCGTCTCTCTGTTTGCGGCATTATGCGTATTTTACATCATGGTTTCACACTCCATAGACAGGGATATCGACGAGGGTCTTTTGGAAGATTTGGATGAAGTCTCTGCTACGTTGGCGTTGATGGGCACTGATGCTACCACCAAAGCGATGAATATAGAGGCGGAATCGGAAGGCAAGGATAAAATTTTTCTGCGCCTGATGGATCGAATGGGCAATGTGATGGCGACATCGGACATGACATATTGGAAAAATGCTAAGATAAATAAGCATGCCTTGGATCGAATAAACAGTGGGGCCGCTTATACGTTTGATACGCAGATCATTTCCGGGAGACCACATAAAATACGTACCGTATATGGAAAGATTGATTCAGCGAAAATTATGCAGATAGGCGTTTCGTTAGAAGAAAAAGAGAATTCTTTGAATACAATTTATGCTGCTATTACACCCATTATGTTCTTTTTTGTGCTGTTCTCCGCGGTAATCGGATGGTTTATGGCAAGCCGTGCATTATCAGGGGTTGGAGAGGTAACGAAAGCTGCATCGGATATATCAAAAGGACTTTTTGACCGGAGGGTTCATATAAAATCAAAGAGTGACGAAGTGAAACTGCTGGCTGAATCTTTCAATCGCATGCTGGACCATATCCAAAGCCTGATGAAGGGTTTGAGTGAAGTGACGGACAATATCGCCCATGATCTTAAGACTCCGATAACAAGAATGAGGGTAGCAGCCGAGATAGAACTAAATGAGGCGGGATGTTCCGAGGAAGTTCAAAAACTTGCTGCGGATATCATAGAAGAATGTGATGACCTTCTTCAGATGATCAACACCATGCTGATGATATCCAAAGAGGAATCGGGCATTTCCGAAACGGTAAAGGGACCGGTTGATTTGTCGCAGATCATTAAAGACGCCTTCGAACTATTTTCGCCTATCGCCGAAGAAAAAAAGATTCAATGCTTGAATCACGTTCCCGACAATGTGACTCTCAGGGGAGATTTCCACGGCCTTCAAAGAATGATTATCAACTTATTGGAAAATGCCATTAAATATACCCCCGCCGGAGGAATGGTGACCATTTTGGCACATATTGAAGATGACATAATTAGAATTATATTTCAGGATACAGGAATCGGAATTTCGGACGACGATATGCCGCACATATTCGAAAGATTATACCGTTGCGACAAAAGCCGCTCGCAACAAGGCTTCGGGCTAGGGTTGAGTTTGTCCCTTGCGGTTGCCCATGCTCATCTTGGTGATATTACCGTAACCAGTCAGCGTGGGAAAGGCAGTACCTTTACGGTGATCCTGCCGAGATAGCTTGTCCCCGGCTGTATCTCCTTATTATTCCCGCCCTTCTATTTTGTAAAATTTTATATGCGCTTCACGACGTATTTAATCCATTCATCAAGGTGAAAGATTCTTGTCGCCGGATTTCCTTTTCATGTTTAATTTTTCTCAGTGGTTCATACATTACAAAATCATAATCTTCGCATAATCTTCTCGTAACCTTCATATGTTAAACAACCGCCAATAAAAGCCGTCTCGACAACGGTAATGAAAAACAGAGGAACGGAAAAATGATCAGCAAAACAACAAATACTGACATATTACATCCATATCAACTTATCCCAGAAAGTCAGGAAAGACCAGATGGAATTGGCGCGATATTCAACCTGGATGTCCTTCAACGAACAAGAACAAAAGTGGTAAATATCTTGAGTTATGCGACTCAGATTGGACATAATCTCAATTCGTTTTTTCCGAGTGAAACAGAAAAAGAAATCAATCAGCACTTAAAAGGTTATCCAAGAAACCATAATTACATGATCTTTCAAAAAAAGCTTATGCCAAGCTTTAAACTCTATGAAAGGTTGAGGCCGGTCACAGCTCTTTATCCAAAACCGTTAAAGAGTTTCATTGACATTGGATGTTGCCGAGGTTTTTATACTCTGCATGCAGCAAATCAACCCAATTGTAATATATCCGTTGGCGTCGATGTTTACGAGCCTTTTGTGCATATTCCGAATATAGTCAGAGAATATCTGGGACAGAAGAAAGTTTTTTTTTATATGGCTTCCCTTGACATGGTATCAAGCAATCCTGAAGCTTATGGTGGACCATTTCAGACCGTTCTATTAATAGGTTTATATCACTATCTGTTCTGGGGCAGCGGTTTGTGTTCAGACGCATACGGTAGCCATCATGAAATATTCCGGAGGCTGTCCCGTATATGCACTGATAGACTGATCATTTCGGGACGGTTAGAAATAGATCATCTTCCGAGAACCGAAAAGGAAAAAGCAAAAGCATCTGGTCAATTTGCTCAATATAATACGGACTATTTTTTAAGAGTTGCACGGGAGTTTTTTGAAGTCCATCAGGTTGGTTCTTTGAGTAAGTTTCCTTTATTCGTCATGGAAAAGAAAAATGCTTAAGAACGTTATTCTTCTTTTGCTGGTTTGTTTACTGATCATTTCTTGTAATGCTAAAAATCATAGTATGACCTCGAGGCCTTACCTGTCACAGGTAACGGAAAATTCCATTGTTGTCAGCTGGCATACCGAAATCCCTGTTGAGTCCGTCATTGAATATGGTGAAACGACGGCTTGCGGATTGGCCATAAGAGATCCCTTAAAGAAGCGCTTTCACAGTATGAAAATTACAGGGCTGAAGCCTTCCAACGAATATTTCTACCGAATTCCATCCCAAGTAAAAACAGATCCGTATCAATTTCGCACTGCAGTCAGAGCCGGCGAAGAATTTTCTTTCGTCGTGTATGGTGGAGATGGCCAACCCAATGATCAAAATCATGTCAATATATTAAAACAAATCCAGAAGACACACCCTCTTCTTATTATTAATACAAGGGATCTCGTTCGAAAAGAAACGGAAACCAACTGGTATGATTATTTCTCGGTTATTTGCGATAAAACGAATACCGGCGAAACCATTCCCATTTACTCCACAACAGGAAACCATGACAGAAAAGAAAATATGAAAGACAGCCTTTACTTTAAATTTTTTTCTCTGCCCGTCAATAATTTCGATCATAGTGAAGCGTATTATTCATTCAATATCGGAGATGCTCATTTTATTTCACTGAACAGTTATTTATCTTTTGATTCCTGCTCATCTCAGTACAAGTGGCTTGCCGAAGATTTAAAACAATCAGCCCATTACAAATGGAAAATCATTTTTATCCATGAACCGTTCTACAGTTCGGGAAAACACGGCAGCAATATCCATCAACGCAGAGCTTTGAGCCCTTTATTTGAAAAAGGAGATGTCAGGCTGGTATTTGCCGGTCACGATCATCTCTATGAGCGCACAAAAAGCATAAAAGGCGTTACGTACATTGTGGCGGGCGGTGGAGGTGCTTCTTTATATAATGCAACCATGGAAAAATGGTTGGCAAAAATAGATAAAAATCATCACTTCTGCAAAGTACGCATTGCCGGCGATCGATGTGAAGTGACCATGATTCGTTCCGATGGAACAGTTGGAGACCGGCTTATCCTGAAAAAATCGAGAGATCAGTCTGCTCCGGATAGATCCGCCATACAGAGTATCAAAGGTACACAAGAAGATTCTCGGCAGACGTTGCAGGATTTGGCTACGGTTTGGGGCCGGTATTTATATAATGTATCTGTTATACTTTCCAGCCGTGGCCGATAGAGGTTATACACATAATAAGAATCTTGCTGAAAGCATGAAAAAAATAACAACCGCAACGCTCATTATCATATCGGCATTATTTCTGGTTTTATTCGACAACTTCGCTTTTTTCAGAGATGTAATAAAAGTTTATCCTGTTTCCTGGGTTAATATAGGATTTCTTGCATCGGTGGCAATTGTTTTGATGTGTGCCATTGTATTGTTGTTAGCTCTTGTTTCTTCAAAATACACGATCAAGCCTGTTTTAATTCTCACTTTTCTCATCGCATCCACAGCGGGCTATTTCATGAATAATTATAACGTGGTCATTGACCATACCATGATCCAGAATATTTTTGCCACTAATGTGAAAGAAGCCGCCGAATTGTTCAGCTTTAAACTGATATTGTACATTCTTTTTTTTGGGATATTGCCGTCCTTATTTGTTTATCGGGTTGAGCTGGAACACGGCACCCTGAAAGCTGAATTGATTTCCCGCTTGAAAATCATCACGATTTCTCTGGCGGCTATATTCGTTTGTGTTTTAATTTTCAGCAAGTTCTATACGTCTTTTCTGAGGGAACATAAGCCGTTACGTTATCGAACCAATCCGACATATTCCCTCTATTCCCTTGGAAAATATCTCAACATCAAATTTAAAGATCGCAATACCGAACTCAAACGTATTGGAGAAGATGCGAAAATTCCGGAAACGGACACAGACAGGGAATTGATCATTCTGGTCATTGGTGAAGCGGCCCGGGCGGATCGATTTTCTCTTAATAACTATACGAGAGAGACCAATCCTTTGCTTAAAAAAGAGGATGTTGTCAGTTTGAGAAATGTCCATTCCTGCGGAACATCGACGGATGTTTCCGTCCCATGCATGTTTTCGATGTATGACAGAAGCAGTTACAACGAGAAAAAAGGAAAATCGACGGAAAATCTGCTCGATGTAATAAATCATGCGGGCAAAGTCAGTATTTTATGGCGGGAAAATAATTCCGATTCCAAAGGGGTTGCCTTACGTGTGCAATATGAAGATTACAGAAAATCCGACAAAAATCCGATTTGCGATGAAGAGTGTCGTGACGAAGGCATGCTTGTCGGACTGCAGAACTACATCGACAGCCGCAGCAAGGGGGATATTTTGATTGTTCTGCACCAGATGGGCAATCATGGACCGGCTTATTATAAGAGATATCCTCCGTCGTTTGAAAAATTCAAACCAACATGCCAGACGAATGAGTTAAATAAGTGCTCCAATGAAGAAATAAGTAATGCCTATGACAATGCCATTTTGTATACGGATTATTTTCTTGATAAAGTTATTAAACTGCTCAAACATAATGATGGAAGATTTGAAACGGCCATGATTTACATGAGCGATCATGGTGAATCGTTGGGTGAAAAAGGTTTGTATCTCCATGGACTTCCGTATTTTATTGCGCCGGACAATCAAACGCACATTGCGGTAATATTTTGGCTGGGAAAAGATTTTAATGAGTCTAAAAAAATGCTGAAGAACAGGATCACTAAAGAATATACTCAAAACAATCTCTTTCACACGGTCCTGGGTTTGTTGGAGATCAATACTTCCCTTTATGATCAGGATAAAAATATTATCTGTTCCAATAAATAGAGTCTTGAACCGTAAAAGTTAAGATTACAATCGACTAAAATAATAGACTTCAATTGGTAATAAATAAGACATTCTTTTTGCGGAGGGGAAGGATGGATATTGTCCAAACAATTATTCTGGCTGTTATAGAAGGTATTACCGAGTTTTTGCCGATTTCTTCAACCGGTCATATGATTTTAGCCTCGTCCATAATGAAGATTCACGACAATTCTTTCGTGAAAAGCTTTGAGATAGCCATTCAAATCGGAGCTATTTTGGCCATTGTTATGCTTTATTACAAACGTTTCCTTCATGGCATAAAGATATACATTAAGTTGGGAATTGCCTTTATACCCACTGCCATTGTGGGCTTTCTGGCCTATAAAACCATTAAGTTATATTTATTCAATCCGTTGGGAGTTTCCCTGGCGCTCATTATAGGGGGTATTATTCTCATCATTATAGACAAACGCGTGGTAGCCCGCGAAACAAAATACGCTGAGTTGGAGGATATCTCCTATAAGCACTCCGTCTTTATTGGATTGGTGCAGTGTGTTTCCATGATTCCCGGCGTATCGCGTGCTGCGGCAACCATTATTGGCGGTGTCTTTAACGGATTGAACAAGAAACAGGCCACTGAATTTTCTTTTCTGCTGGCTGTGCCCACCATGTGTGCGGCAACTGGCTACGATTTGCTGAAGACCGAAGCCAACTTTTCTTCGCAAGAACTGATGCTGTTGGCAATCGGCTTTTTGGTTGCTTTTATTTTCGCTTACCTTGCTGTTAAGGTGTTTCTCCAGATTGTTGAGAACCATGGATTTAAATACTTTGGATACTACCGCATCGTGATCGGGGTGATGTTTATTCTTTACATGATTATGAGTGGATCGTTTTCACTTTTTGATGCATTATAGTTCATCAGTCGCTTCTCCGTTCATTTTAATAAACATAAAGGTTCCTTTGTAGGTAACCTCAGCAAGCACTTCTTCCTGTCAGCAGTCAGAAGACTGATTTTCATCTTTTTAAAATAATGAGTAGTGCTATTATAATACAAATTCATTAGAAAAAGAGTAACTCGGAAATTAATTGTTACCGCTGCATATCCAGAGCAGATTAGAAATAATCCGGGGAAACTTACTGGTTTTTTCTTGCACTGATTCCTTTTCGATAAAAGCCTGGATTCTTGCCTGTCCAGCGTCTAAAGGCGCGGTAAAAGTTTGATAAGTCGCTGTAACCTAATTCTGTAGCAATTTGTTCAACGGGATAATCGGTCGTCTTCAGCAGATCAATAGCCTTCTTTTTCCGGATATTCGCAGTGAGCGATTTATAGGATGTCTTTTCATCCGTAAGCCGCCGCCGGAGCGTTCTTGGCGAAATATTCAAATGCCGGGACAGTTCAGAAAAGGAAGGAAAGCTTTCTTTCTTGAATAAAATTTCCTGGCGGACCTGATCGGTCGTGGTCTCCTTGACTTTCAGGCGCCGGCACATTTGCTTGCATTCCTGCTCGTACGTTTTTTTGGCGATGGGATTGGACATGGGCAGCGGGATGGAAAGCAATCGACTGTCGAAAATGATCATCTGTTCCGGTGCATTGAACCTGACCGGGCAATGAAAGACATCTTCATACGCGGAAGCATAAGCAGGTTTGGGATATGCAAATCGTATTTCATTTAACGGAACGGGAGCATTGAGGATATCGCTGACAATCCGGTAGATGGAAACAAATTCTCTTTCAGAGGCAAAGACGCGTAATTCTTTCAGGTCGATCAGTTCCCTGGCACTTACAAAGGCCAGGTTTTCTTTTGCAGTCAGCTCATACTGGAAATAGGTCATGGTTAGGGCAATATACTTGAAAAACATGGTGATGGCTTCGAGACCGGTATCGCTGAAAATGGCTGCCGTACCCAGTTTGCCCTGCACGCCGACGTGAAACAACTGGCCGATGGTTAGCCCGATCTTCGGGTCCGGCACCAGCGTGATGATCTTGCGCATCACCGCCAGTTCCTGTTCCGGAGTGATAAAAATATCGGGATTGTCTAGGTCGTTTGAATATATGCCGCTTCCGGCAAGAAGGGATTTTATGTCAACCCCTTGCTTTTTCACATAACGGGCCATGATCGCCAGACTGTTGACCGAGCGGAAATACGGGAGGGTGCCGCTCGATATCAAATGAATGGAATCGGTTTTGGATAATTTATTCATATTTCTTCTCTGGCCGTAAATGACAATATAAATGTCTTGCCAAGTCATTGTCAAGGAACTTAATTTTGATTAGACTGTAAAAAATATTTCGTTGATATAATGTAATGATGACGAAAGAAGATTTTCACGGAAGTGAAATATGAGCAATTCCATTAAACTTCATGTTATTCACTGTGGTCAGGTTCAGGTGGATATCGGCCTGCCGTTCCGGCAAGAGACCATCAATCCGTTTGCCTTTATGGGCCTGTTCCGATCGAAGAAACATCAGGTTATCCTTCCGGTTTCTGTATTTCTTATCGAACATCCGAAAGGCCTGATCCTGATTGATACCGGCTGGCATACCAACTTGAGAGACAATCAAATAAAATATCTCGGACTGATTCATTATAAAATAAATAAAGCGATTCTTCCTGAAGGGGAAACAGTCACCGATAAACTGAGCGCACTGGGAATCAAGCCCGGCGACCTCGATTATGTAATTCTAAGTCATCTCCATGATGATCACGCCAGCGGCGTGAAGTTGGTCCGTGAAGCCAGAAACATTATGACCAGTGAGGACGAATTGCTGGCGGCTCAAAAGCACAAATTACATTATATTCATCACATGTGGGAAGGCGTAAATTTAAAAACATTTTGTCTGGCTTCGTCACAGTATGGACCTCGGCATCGATCCTTTGATCTGTTTGGAGATGACTCGGTTGTTTTTGTACATGTGCCCGGACACACGCCCGGTCTGGTGACAACGCTGATTCAAGGAAACGGCAAATTCGTTCTTTTAACCAGCGATTGCGCTTATGCGAAAAAATCATGGGAGCAAATGATTCCCCCCGGCGTAATGATGAACAAAAAACAAGTAATGGAGTCGCTGCAATGGGTACGGGAAATGTCACAGAGGCCGGATTGCATAGAAACCATTGCCAGCCACGATCCGGATGTCAAGTCTCACATAATTGAGATATGAGTCGTATATTTTAGATGTATGTCATAAATTTATGGCCGCAAATGACAAGATAAATGTCTTTTCCTGTCATTGTAAATGAAATTGATTTTGGCTAAACTGCGACACAAATAGAAAGCATTAAAGTCGTATAGAATAATTTATTGATTGGAGGAGAGGCACTATGAGATTTTCAGCGTTGCTGTTCATTTTGTATCAAATTCTCAAGTGGGCGGCGAAAATGAAACCGGCCTATCGGAATTACATCGGGTCTATTCATCAGATAAGAATTATGATCAAGACGGCGGACGGAAAATGGGGAAGGCTTTTCATTTTCGATCAGGGGACGGTGAGCTCCAAGTCTGGCGCCAATCATCCATACGATGTGGCTATTGTCTGGTCGGACGCGGCTACCGGTTTCAGAGTAATGGCATCAAAGAGTGATGAAGAACAGTTCAAAGCCGCAGCCGCGGGCAAGATGAAGCTCGACGGCATGGCTTTTTTCGCGCAGTGGTTTAATGACGGCGTGAAGTTAGTAATGTAAATTTTTGTCCTCCCCCTTGAGGGGGGAGGACAAAGGTGGGGGTGAGAAAATAAATATTACACCCTCCCCTAACCCCTCTACCCTAAAGGGCACCATGGCCCTCAAGGGAGGGGAATTTTAGATTAGCCAGCATGAGGGGGTAAATAAATATCAAAGTCTCGTAATCAACTGATCATTGAAAGGAGATCAATAATGGCAACAATAATGGGTGGTCATCTGGTTGGCAAATATCTTAAAGAAATAGAAAAAGTGGACATTGTATTCGGGATTTCCGGGGGGCATCTGGAATCGATTCTGGACAGCTTTACGGAATATAAAATACGAACCATTGATGTCCGGCACGAGCAGGCTGCGGCCATGATGGCGCATGCCTGGTCCATTTATTCTGGTAAGCCTGGGGTATGTTTTCTCACCGCGGGTCCCGGTTTCACGAACGGCATCACGGGCATTGCCAATGCGCACCTTGACAACGCTCCCCTCGTGGTACTGTGCGGCAGAGCCCCGATCCGCGACGATCTGAAAGGAGCGCTCCAGGAAATGAATCAGATTGAAGTAGTGAGACCTATGACAAAATGGGCGGCCACCTGTTATGACACGAAACGTATTCCCGAGTACCTGTCCATCGCTTTCAGAAATGCCACCGGGGGAAGACCCGGGCCTGTCATGCTGGAATTGCCTCCTGATATTCTTAATGTAAAGGTTGATGAGTCGCTTGCTCCCATGCCTTCAAAATCCAATCCTCAATACACCGTTCATCCCGATGACATCGACCTTAAAGCTGCGGCAGAAATTATCAACAAGGCGAAGAAACCCTTATTTTTAGGTGGTTCCGGTGTGGGATTCAGCGGTTGTTCCGGTTTGCTTCAGAAGTTTGTTGAAAAGACGGGCATTCCCTTCATGCTTCTGAATAACGGAAGAGGAGAGCTTCCTGATGATCATCCCAACTCCGTCATGGATATGGGACAACTGGGCTTGTTTTTTAGTATCAGCCAGAACGATGTAATCATTGCTGCAGGCCTTCGGTTCAATTGGCTTCTTCAATATGGCCAACTCATTCCACCGACAGTGAAAATGATCCGAATAGATATTGATCCGCTGGAAATCAATCGGAATGTTGAGGCTGACGTGGGACTGGTGGGCGACATCGGTTCGGTTCTTGAGCAACTCATACCTCTGGTCAATGAAAATTACCACAGCGAGTGGCGGGACACCCTGAAATCCGCGGGACGTTCGGTGCTCGATTATGAGTTAAGGATGCGTGAAACCGCGTCCGATCCGATCCATCCCATCCGTCTGGTTGCCCAAATACAGAAGTTTGTGGGCAATGACGCGATCTATGTTGCCGACGGCGGGGATACCCAATATTTCGGGCTTGCTTTTTCTTCAATGGAAAAGGCCGGCGTTATTGCTTCAGCCGCGGGCCTTCTGGGATGCCTGGGCACGGGCATCCCTTTTGGCATGGCGGCAAAACTGGCCCGACCTGATAAAAAAGTGGTGGTTCTCAACGGCGATGGTTCCTTCGGCTTCAACGCCATGGAGTTCGATACCATGGTGCGCCATAATATTCCGGTGGTATGTGTGATTGTCAACGACTGCGCCTGGGGCATGATCAAGCACAGTCAGGAGCTTTCCATCGGCAAAGATCGTCTCCAGTGTTCGGAACTCGGCACGCGGCACTATGAGAAAATGGTTGAGGGTCTTGGGGGGCACGGCGAGTTTGTTACAAAAGATGAAGAAATTATTCCGGCGCTGGAACGCGCGTTTGCCTCGGGCAAGCCCGCATGCGTGAACGTGATAACCGATCCGACGGTGACAAGTCCGGCTACGCCGCTTTTCTATCAGGCTCTAAAAATGGAATAAATTAATGAAAGCGCTACTGCTTAATCTTGATCCGTTGCGCTTCGTGGCGTTGCATGCGCTGCGACCGCTGAGTAATAAATTTTGCTATCGTGGTCCGTTTTCCACCGTGAAGCTGGCGGCTATTCCGGAACCTGCTTTGCCTTCGCCCGAATGGGTGAAGATTAAAATCAAACTCTGTGGCGTGTGCGGTAGCGATATCAATCTCATGTTTATGAAAGATTCTCCTTCAGCCATGCCGTTTACTTCTTTCCCTTGCGTGCCCGGTCATGAATTCTGCGGGAGGGTGGTTGAAGTCGGAGCAGATGTTAAAAATGTCAAGAAGGGTGATCTGGTCACGGCTGTGCCGGCACTGAACTGCGAAACACGTGGTATTAAACCGGTCTGCCGCAGTTGTGCTGCCGGCACCACGGCCAATTGCGAAAACTTTGCCGAAGGCTCGTTCGCGCCGGGGATGTTCATTGGCATCTGCAAGGATATCAATGGCGGGTTTGCCGAATATGTTGTGGTACATCAAAGTAATGTCTATGTTGTCCCTGCCGCTGTATCGCCGGAAGCGGCAACCATGACGGAACCGCTGGCGGTCGGTTTGCAGGCTGTGCTGGACAACAAACCCGCGGACACGGACAGGGTGCTGGTCATCGGTGGCGGCGTTATCGGCGCCATGGTGGTCAAGAGTGTCAGGGCGCTGGATATTGCCTGCGATATAACCGTTGTCGAACCATCCAACTTTGCTGCGGACTATGTAAAAAAATCGGGCGCCAACCGGACGATAAAAGGCGGAATCATTGAAGCGGCCGTGGAAATTGCCGGCGGGCGCGCGTATAAACCCGTCCTGGGTGAGCGCGTGGTCATGAGTGGATTTGATAAAGTTTATGATACGGTGGGGAATGCCAGAACCCTGAATCTGGCACTGCGAGTAACGGCAACCAATGGCGCGCTTTCTGTCATCGGTATCGGCAAGGAAGTTAAACTGGATCTTACGACATTATGGCTGAAGTTGCAGACGATAAAAGGCTGTTACGGTTACCGTTACAATGAGATCGCGGGCACGCGGAAACACACCTTTGCCATGGCTCTGGATCTGATCGCGTCCAAAAAAGTGCAGGTGGAAGACATGCTCACCCACAAATTCCCGCTGGAAAAATACCGGGAAATGATAGAGGTCAATCTTCAGAAAGAAACCAACCGGGCGATGAAAACCGTCGTCACTTTTGAATAAGGATAAAAAACTATTTTAAAGCGTGTCCGTGAGGCATCAAAGGAAATGTTTTGTTTAAACTTTTGACAAAAAGATTTTCTTCATATATTCCTGACTGTAATAAACTCCAATAATTAAAATCCGATCATGCTTATTGACAAATTATTTTCCAAACCAATAAACAAAATGAAAGAAAAAAATGAAGGTATTCGTGACACAGAGAACCATACTGATAGCCGGTTTGGAGCCGGCAATGTTCAGCAGGTAAAATATTCAGCCCGGTGGATCATCATGCTGCTAAGCAACGTTTTGCTAGTTTTAAGTTTTTCCGGGTGTGGCACATTTTACAAGAATTATCTTGATAGAAAATTCGATCCCTATGACGAAGAGGTCAAAGCGCTTGCCACGAGAGGAGAAGTTAATGTGATTCTTCTACCGGGTTGCGCATCAGGACCGGAAGAACAGGATACGCTTTTCAGCTGCCTGAAGCTATCGCGTGATGTTAATCCGGAATCGGTGAAATTACCGTCCAGTGAAAAACTTTATCTTGGTCATGTCTCGGAATTTATCGTGCGCGCTCTGAAATATTATCAGTTACAGGAAAGCTTCAAGGATTTTTATGGCTATCGCATTCTTTTGAAATTTCGCAAATTGACGGCTGCAGAACTTCGTTCCAGAAAATTTTCCGACTATTCGAGTATTGCCGTGGGTACGGCCGGCTCGGTTGCCGGTGCAGCAACGATGCTGCCATTCGGTGGGATATTGTTTTTGGTGGATGGAATTAAAACGGAAATTGATCGACGGGACTTTGAAGGCCGCGCTGCCCGGATGGGTTTGCCGGAGCCGAAAAAAAATATGGTTATTCATCAATTAAGGTCCGGGGGGAGAACATTTTTACATATAAAAGACGAAATCGCTCAGGAGGTAACCGGTCACACCACTGCCAGAATGCAATTTGATGACAAGGTGACAGGTTATATGGTTGAGGAATGTATTTTGGAAAAAGTCACACCTGAAGAAATGAAAAGCTATCAGGAACAAATTAAGCTCTTTAGAAAAGAGGGCAGATAATCTCTGGCTTTATTCAGAGCGTACCAGCAAGAGCCGAAACGATCCCGGTTTTCTGCAAAGAGTATTATAAAATTTATTCATAATAGTGTATTTTTGTAAGGACTTCTTTTAGGGTGGTAGTACCGTTTTCGACTTTTTCGCAGGCATCTTCGATCAGTGTTTTCATTCCGTTTTCCCGGGCAAGGTTGCAGAGTTCCTGGTCGGAGTTATATTTCGGGATAGCCTTTCTGAGATCGCTGTCGACGCGCAGGAATTCGAAAATACCAACTCGTCCCCTATATCCCGTAAAACCGCATTCTTCACACCCTTTCCCTTTATAAGCGATGGCGATATTCAACTTTTTGAGATAGGGATAATTATCATAAAGGTATGCTGGTATTTCAAATTCCACACGGCACTTATCACATATTTTCTTAACGAGCCGTTGCGCCAGTATGCCGTTGAGGGCGGAACTTAAAAGATAAGGTTCTATGCCCAGATCCCTCAACCGGGATATTGTCGCAATGGTGTCGTTGGTGTGGACGGAACTGAGAACCAGGTGGCCTGTAAGAGCCGCTTTTGTGGAAATTTGAGCGGTGTCGGAATCCCTGACTTCTCCCACCATGATAACATCGGGGTCCTGACGGAGTATGGAACGTAGTGCCGCTGCAAAGGTAAACCCGATTTTTTCATTCACCGGCACCTGCTTGATGTTCTCAAGTTCATATTCGATCGGGTCTTCAATGGTTACGACGCTTTCCGATTCCAGTGAAAGCTGTGTCAGCAGGGAATAGAGTGTGGTGGTCTTTCCGCTTCCTGTCGGCCCGGTAACAAAAAGCATGCCCTGGGGTTTATTCAGCATTTCCAGCAGATCTCTTATGATATTGTCCGGCATTCCCAGCTTGCTTAAGGGAATGAGACCCATGGCCGAGTCGAGTATTCGTATGACAATTGTTTCTCCATGGGATGAGGGAATGGTGGAAACACGAAGATCGATCATTCGGCCTTCATATTTTACAGTACTTCTGCCATCCTGAGGCAGCCGGCGTATGGTGATGTTCATCGTGGATATTATTTTGATCCTCGAGGTGACTGCCGCCTGAAGATTCTTTGATATTTTCAGAACCGTCGTCAAATCACCGTCTATTCTGTAGCGGACATTAACGTATTTTTCACGAGGTTCTATATGGATGTCTGTCGCTCTTGACTTCACGGCATTAATGAGGATAAGCGTGACAAGTTTTACAATGGGGGGTTCTTCACCTATCTTATAGAGTTCGTCGATCTTAAGGTCGGTCTCCTCTTTCTCTTCCGGCGGACTGATCTCAAGATTTTTATCCAGGTTGAACTGCATATCGCCATCCAGATGCATTTCGTTCAATGGATTCCATATTTTTTCCATTGAGCAGTAGCCGTAGTTTTTTTCAATGGCTTTCATCATGGATGATTCTGTCGTAAGAAGGGGTGTAATATTGCGTCCGGAGAGGAATTTGACTTCGTCAATCGTTGAATAGTCGAGAGGATTGACCATGGCGAGGAAAAGCGTATTCCCCGACACATTGGTCGGTAATATCTTTTTCTTCACGGCCATGTCCATTTTTACCAGTTTAAGGTGTTCTTCCTTAACGGTTAAATTGGAACAGTCGATATAATTGATGGAGAATTTTTTTAGAAAAGCCTCCATGAGTTGAGACTCCGAAATATAACCGAGTTCAATAAGCGTTTGGCCGATCATCTTTCCGCTTTTCTTTTGAAGGGCAAGCGCGTTCATCAACTGGTCATCGGAAACGAATCCGCTTTCTATTAATATCTCTCCCAGTTTTCTTTTTTTGTTGGCCATTGTTTAGAATTATTTATTTGTTAAACAATATGATGCGATTTTAAAATTAATTTTTTTCAGTATATAAATTATATATTAATATTGCAATTAATAACCTTTTTGTTTGTCATTATCTAATTATATCAATGGCTTATATTTTCTTGACACGAGGGATTTTATTAATTAAATTAAAAAAAACAAAGAGGTTCCAACGTGAAATGTAAAAGACGGCTAATCCGGATTTGAAAAGGAGGAATTAAAGTTGTCATGGTAGAAAAAAGGGAAAGGCGGCGGTTGGAGGAATTAAACGAGATAACCATATCGGTCATTGCCGGAGGAAAGAATCTTCCTAAAGAGAAAACAGTCGATATTTACAGCGAGGATATTTCTGTGTCTGGTACGAAAATTAGGGGGAATATTCTCTTCCCCGTCGATACTCTCCTCAAAATAGATCTCACATTGAAGGCGCTGCAAAAACAGATAACCATTCTCGGCAAAGTCAAGTGGATCAAAATCGTCTTTGAGGATAAATGTTATGAGGCCGGCGTGGAATTCTTCAATACGCCTAAAGCAGCAGTAGAAAAAATTGAGAATTATATCTCATGGAAACAAAAGAACGTTAGCAGGGAAGCGAAAGACATGCCATTATGGATTCTGACTCAAATTAACGAAGAAAAATTTAAATGAGTTAATAAGGTTCACTTGAAAAAAATTTTAATCAAAAAATGTTTTGCGACATTCATCTATTAATACTTTTTACCTTTTCGGTCCACCATGGGTACAAATAGGACAGGGATAATGGTTTGTTGTTGGAGTTGTCCGTTCTGCTTTGTGAGCACGTACAATTCCTGCACGCTTGATTGCCCCACGGGAATAACCATTCTACCCCCTTCTTTGAGTTGATCCACAAGAGGTTGAGGAACTTTTGTCGGCGCGCACGTGACGAGAATCGCGTCAAAAGGTGCGGCTTCCGGCCATCCCTGATAACCGTCTCCAATTCTGACATGCACGTTTTTATAAAACTTTTTGAGAATCTGTTCGGAGCGTCTTCCCAGTATTTTGATAATTTCTATCGTGTAAACGCTCTTACAAATTTCAGCCAGAATTGCGGCCTGATAGCCTGAACCCGTGCCGATTTCAAGCACCTTCATATCGGGCCGGGGTTTAATGACTTCCGTCATCAAAGCGACAATATAGGGTTGAGAAATGGTCTGTCCTTCTCCGATGGGCAGGGCGTGGTCCTCGTAAGAACTTTCGCGAATCCAATCCGGTACAAATAAATGGCGTTCCACTTTTCTCATGGCCTGAAGTATTTTTGAATCTTGAATCCCTCTGGCCTCAATCTGCTCGACAACCATTCTTTCTTTTGCAGAAGCATAATCCTTTTCAACATCGGCCTGACAATTCAGCGTAAACAACGACAAACAACTCATGGCGATAAAAAATGAGGGTTTCAAGCAGACGAACAAACTTTGGAAACTTTTTCCCGGCGCAAATTGTGGTGAGGTGTTCAAAAAGCCGCCTTTGCCAGGATTATTCGATTTGTAAATTATCCGGTTCATACTTTCATCCAATCAAATTTATGTGTATATTACCATAATTTTGCCGACAAATCTTCATCATCGAAATCACCGTCAAATAGAAGGTTTATATCCGATTGACATCCCTATTCATTTTTCATATATTACAAACATTAAGAACACCATTTTTTGCAAAATTTCAGGATGATATGACTCAGATGCAGAAAACGGATCGCCGGGAATTTCTGAAAAAAGGTTTGTCGCTCGGTCTTGCCGCCGGGGGAGCCGTCATTCTCGGTAAAACAGATTTTCTGTCTGCCAAGGAAACTATTAAAACTATTCCCGATCTTGTTGCCGTCAAAAACGGAGAACCCGATGACATGTTTAAGAAAGCCATCGCGCTAATGGGCGGTATGGGGCAGTTCGTCCGGAACGGCCAGACCGTTGTCGTCAAACCCAATATCGGTTTTCCGAGAAAACCGGAAGTCGGCGCCACGACCAATCCGCTTCTTGTTAAAACCATCATTGAGAGTTGTTATCAGGCCGGTGCGAAAAAGGTTTACGTTTTCGACAATGTCGTCATGCCGACATCGGGCAATTCGCGGACTTGTTATCAGCTCAGCGGGATTGAAGATGCCGCTCGGGCGGCAGGCGGAATCATAGTGCCGGCGGATGATTTCAGTTATCGCGCGATAACCATAGCGGGAGCAAAAACGTTGAAGACGGCGGAAGTTCACCGTCTGGTTCTTGATGCCGATGTCTTGATCAACGTGCCGGTATTAAAACATCACAGTTCCGCGCATCTATCCATTGCCATGAAAAACCTGATGGGCATTGTTAAAAACCGCATGATCTATCATATCAGCGGCTTGGATCAGTGCATTGCCGATTTCTGCCTGTATAAAAAACCAGACCTCAACATTGTGGATGCTTATCGCGTGCTGATGAGCGATGGCCCTGATGGGCCGCGCGACGCCAGAGAGGCTGATGTCGCATTGAAAAAAACATTGCTGGTTTCGAGAGACATCGTCGCGGTAGATGCCGCGGCAACAAAAATTTTCGGCAGGAATCCGGAAGACATCGGCTACATTAAGATAGGGCATCAGCAGAAAACGGGCAACATGAACTTAAACCAGCTGAAAATTGTTACCTATACCATGTCAAGGTAAAACAAGTTGAATCTTGCCAGAATCCGCATTGCATTTTCTCTCTTCATTTTTTCATTGTTTTTGTTGTTATTTTGCGGCCCGGAAAAAATATCTACTGTCTTGTCCTCAACAATACTGCCTTTCCAGTTTGTTCCCGCGATCATCAGAATCTTAACAAACCCGGAAGTCATTTTCATGGCCGGATTTGTTTTCGTGATTATCGTCACAATGATTTTCGGTAGGGTTTATTGCTCATTTCTCTGTCCGCTGGGAACACTGCAGGATTTTTTTATCGCTTTTTCCCGGAAGATCGGCTGGAGAAGAAAACATACTTTTCAAAAACCGCGTAATCTGCTGCGATATTTCCTGCTCGGCGCGGTCATTGTGACCGCGTCCCTGGGTTCAATGTCGCTGCTGAGTCTTTTTGATCCTTATTCTCTTCTGGGAAGGATGATTACACAGTTTATCCTGCCATTATTTTTATGGATGAATAATACGGCGGTAAGATTGATGAAATATTTTCATATTTATTATTTTTCTAAAGATACGGTTCCGTTGATTTTTACAGTTTTACTGGTCAACGGCGTTTTTTTTATTTTGATTGTAATCCTGTCGTTAAGATACGGCCGTCTTTATTGCAATACACTTTGTCCGGTGGGAGCGCTGTTGGGATTGATCTCGCGTGTATCATTTTTTAAGTTTACGATTGATAAAACCGGATGCAATGCGTGCTTAAGCTGTGCCGGTGTCTGCAAGGCCGGTTGCATTGATACGGAAAAGGCTGTGATCGATCAGAGCCGGTGCGTCGGTTGTTTTAATTGCATATCCACTTGCCCGCAATCGGTTATATGCTATCGTCCGTTCGTATGGAAGAAAAAAGGGGATACCTGGTCGCCGGCGCGACGGGGTGTGATGATCGGTTCCCTAGTGGCCGCGGGTTATATATTGTCCCTGTATTATTCCGGTATCCGCCATCTTATACGTACAGCTCATGCCTCTGCGGCCCCGCCGATTACCCCGCCCGGTTCGGTCAGTCTGGAACATTTCACGCAATCATGCAGCGCCTGCCATCTCTGCGTGAGCGCCTGTCCGACAAAAGTCCTTGCGCCGTCATTGTTGGAATATGGTATCGGCGGATTGCTGCAGCCGAAAATGAATTATCCGGATAGCTTTTGCGAATATGAATGCAACGTATGCGGCAAGGTATGTCCCACAGGCGCCATATTGCCGCTTACTATGGAGGGAAAAAAAATCACTCAAATAGGGAAGGTTGATCTCTTGAAGGATAAATGTGTGGTTTACATCAACCATCAGAATTGCGGCGCGTGCGTGGAAGTCTGCCCGACTAAAACAATCACATTTATTAATAAAGGTAACATCCTTTATCCCATCGTCGACAACCGGTACTGCATCGGCTGTGGCGCGTGTTCAAAAGCATGTCCCACCAATCCAAAATCCATTGTTGTGCGGCCGAATTCTGTTCATAAAAAAGCGGTAAAGACGTTTGCCCAGGATACTCCTGGCCGGCAAAAGAACGCTGTCCCTGAAGAATTCCCTTTTTAGTAAACAGGGATACAGGCGACTTCTCTTTTTGAAATTCAATATTTGTATTTATTTTAAACGCAGGAAAAAATCTGCGGGAGTGATGCGCAGTTGGGAAGGTGGAATCGTCCGGACGATAGTCAGTTGTTCCGAAGGCTTCCTGACGGTTTGATCGGCCAGATAAATCATGTCTCCGCGTTTCCATGTCTCGTTTCCTTCAGGGATCAGATGTAAAATAAGGGGCAGCCGACGTTCTGATTGATCGGGATAATCCATCACCAGACCGAAACTGCCGTCATGAAGTTCCACAACGGAGCCGATGGGATAGGCCCCCATCATTTTAATAAAACGTTTTAACAGGATGGTATCAAAACTTTTTCCCGCCTCACTCCACATTTTTTTCAGCGCTTCATCCGGCGTATAGGACATCGGCCGGTAATTCCTTTCGGCCGTCAATGCTTCGTAAACGTCGGCTATGTGCAGAATCTTTCCCATCAGGCTCAGCTGTGTCACGAACAGGGTTCGCGGATAACCGGTCATGTCCAGATTCAAATGGTGTTCAAACGGACCCAGGATGATCCTTGATCGCAAAGACGATGAGGCATTCAGCATGAGAATTTTCCGGACACCGATCAAAGGATGGGTTTTCATCTTATTCCATTCGCCTTCGGTCAACCGTCCTTTTTTGAGCAGAATGTCCTTGGAAACACCCACCTTTCCCAAATCGTGGAAAAGGGCGCAAATGGACAAGTGTTCCAGTGAAACATCCGACAATCCGATGTGCATTCCCAGACAGGTTGCCAGCAGGGCGACATTGACGGAATGGGCGTAGGTGTAATCGTCAAATTCCTTGATGGTGGTCATTCCGATCATCAAGGCCTCGTCCTCCTGAATCAGTTCAACAATATTCTGCGCAAGGCGCCTGCTCCTGCGCACTCCCACCATGCCTTTTGCAGCTTTGGCGGCGACGTCTTTAACCGTTGCGACGGCGTGATAATAGGTATTGCGGGCTTTCTGATAACGCTTTTCTTCCTGGCTTTCACTGTAATCCTTCCCGTCATCTTCCTGTTTTTTGAATACCTGCACCCAGGAAAAATCGTGCTCCAGCAGTTTCTGTGCCAGCCACGAATGTGAATCTTTAGATTTTACGGCGTCATTGAGCAGACGTGTAAAAATAAGAATGTCTTCCGGTGAAGCATCACGCGATGATTCCAGAAAATTGAAACTTTCAATACCTCGCCTTGCAAAATACTCTATCATGCTGTTCGTAATACTGGATGCTTCCCTGCGATAGGGAAGTTTTTCTCCTCCAAGATAAAAACGGCTTCTCCAGAGAAGAAGACTGGTTTCTCCACCGGTCATTATTTTATCAAGAAGAGATTTAAATGAACGCACACTGTTCCGGATCAGTTGATTATTGTCCTGATAATTACGGGCGGTTGTAACCATATGATAAAAGGCATTGAGAAAATCATGTCCCAGTTCCTCCGAAATATGTTGACGAGCGGACATGATCATTTGCCTCCTTTACGGTTATGGAGAATTCCCTTCTCGGCGTCACGCGCTATTTTGCGCAGACCGGGGCGTAAACTTTTTCCCGCCTTATCAATAATTTGCTGTGCTTCCGGTATATCCAGTGCGGCCAGGGCGATGGCCGAGCCCTCACGGTAAAGGGCAGTTTTCGATCCGGACATCCATTCCACATTCATCAGAGTTTTACTGAGAAAAGGGACGGATTTTGAAGAACCGCATTTCCCGAGCGTTTTGAAGCAGTCTATAATATGCTCGCTTTGTCCGTCGCCAAATTTTTTGTTTTGAAGATATTCAAGCAGATAATTTTCCGATGTTGTTTTTCGGGACTTGCCCATCTGTGTCAGAATCATCCGACGAATGGACGGATCTTTGTCGTCTATTAAATCAAACATTTTTAATATGATATTGCTGTCAATATCCAGAATCGCTCTGATGGCTTTACGCCGAATTGAAACTGACAAATGCTTGGTGAGTTTCATCAATTGTTTCAAAGATTCATCCGGATCCAGTCGGGATATGACGGGAAAAAGTTTCGCAACGACCTTTTCGTCTGAATCATTGATCAGCTGTTCCAGACATTTAGGATCCTTACCGACCAGGGAGAAAATTGCATCCTCCACAATCCGTTCATGGGCCTCCGGTTGTTGAACGAGCAGGAGATTGGCCAGAACGCCGACTACCGGCGAATGCAAATGATGAAATATTTTCCTGAGCGTTTCCATCTGCCGAACATCCAGGGTGTTCCAGATATTCTCCAGTTGTTTCAGCGAATCCGCATCAGAGCAGATTTCATTGTAAAAGGCTTCCAGAAGTTCACCTGCCCAGGGCGCTTCCAGTCGTTTACTGTCCAGAACTTTACGCAGCCCGTCAAGAATAATCAGGATGGCTTCAAAATCATGGCGGTCAAAAGAACCTTTGAATTCTTCAGCAAATACTTCCAGAAGGACATTGAAATCAGTTTCTTCTTCATACTGAAAAAGCATGTCCAGAAGCATATTCAGATGTTCCCCGGTTGAGGACGTTTCCTCTCTGAGAACCATTTCCTGCAAGATGACTTCCTCGCGGGGGCTGGTCTCAAAAGCGGACGAATCAATCTCAAGACCTCCGAAAAGAAAAGGTTTGTCCTGTGACGAGAGGGTGGTTTCCGTTTCCGGCGCGGAAGGAGTGTTGTCCGATTTGGGAAAATATTCACCTTCGTCCGGTACTTTTTCTGAAAAGAAATCGTCGGCCTGATATTGCACATGTTCGAAACGAGCCTCCCAGAAGTCAGTTACGATATCTCCCTGAGGTTCTGCGACCGATGCCGCATATTGATGGATGATGGATAATACCTGGCTGAGTTCTTCCAGTTCAATGCCTTCGGTAAATTGCAGCCACCCAATGCCGTCCCGGAATAGGATGTGAGGAAAAGTTCCTTCTTCCGATAATCCGGTGCTGACTTCTACCCCCTGACAAAGTACCCGGTCTCTTTCTATTTCAATGGTGACATCCCCGTTTTTACGGATATAATTTACCAGCTTTTCGTATAATTGATTAATGGAATCCCTGCAGATACTGTGATTTTCAGGATACAACGAAAGGTTCTTGCTGGATGTAAGGATATAAGTGAATAATTTTTTAGCTTCTTCCGCCGGTTGGTTCGAAAGAGCTTTTACCGCTTCCTTTAAAATATGATCTTGCATACGCATTACCGGAAATGTTTTTTAATATCTTGTCCTCGCTTTTATATTAGCATGCAATGTTATAATATTCGCTTAAAAATGGAAAAAATGCTTTGAATTAAGAGAACCGGATTCATTAGCGAAGAACTTACTTTCTTCGATGGAAAAATTATAAGAAATACATTCTTATGTCAAGAAGATGTTAAGCAAGTTTTTTTTGGTAATTGTATCATAAAAAAATAAATAGAAAATTTAGAGAATAACTGATAAAAAACTGAAAAAAAGAAGTTAACTATTAATAAAATATGAAAATGTCAAACAAGAGGGGGCATAAAATGAAAAGTTCTTTAAAGATAATATCCGTTGTTATTGGTATTTATATTTTACTTTGTACGTCTTTGGCCTACGCCGGCGCGTACTATAAAACAATGGAACAGCCACAGACGGTTTCCGCCCAAATTAAAGCCAGTATGGAGTTTAGTGTTCTGCCCATTGATTACAGCGCGATTAATCCGAAAGATTTAGGCTATACCAATAATGCAGATTGGGATAACGATAAAAACCAGGTTCCTCAAGCCTTTGCCGATTCCTTTCCCATCTTGTTAAAGGAATCCAATTCCAATAAAAAAGTAACCGTGATAAAAGGCACTGATAAACCTGCCACAGGTATAGTCGCAGAAGTCGCGGTGACAAAAATTAATCTGAACTGGAATTACTGGACGGGCAGACCGGATGAATATGTTTGCAAAATAACATTTACCAATGTTGCCGACGGCCAGAAATTATTTTCGGGCGTCGTGAATGTCAGCACGTTTTCCGGTAATCCCTTTACGCACGCGTGGGGCGCCAGTTTCAGCGGACGGATGCAGTCCGCCGCTTACAATATGGCCTGGGTACTAACCAAGATCATGACGGATGGAAAAGTTGAGCCTGCTGAATATTGATTTTGCTTAACTTATGGAAGAAGTCAGTCAAGGATAATAATTTAATCCCGCTTATCCACGGCGGGATTTTTTTTGCAGAGCTGATTGACGCTGTGCCCTTGATATATTTCCGTAAATATTATAGGTATCAGTACGAATTTATTGAGTTCAAGGAGTTTGAAACCATATGTCACAGGCGTCCACATCGGATCCTTCTAATTTTATCCGTGATATCATTGATGACGATCTGAAAACGAACAGAAATGACGGAAGAGTGGCTACTCGTTTCCCGCCGGAACCGAACGGCTATATACATATCGGACATGCAAAGTCCGTATGTCTTAATTTTGGTATTGCCGAACAGTATCACGGAACATGTAATTTAAGATTTGATGATACCGATCCGGCGGGAGAGTCCATGGAATATGTGGAATCCATCATCAACGACATCCGCTGGCTGGGATTTGACTGGGACGATCGACTTTTTTATGCCTCCGACTATTTCGAGAAAATTTATCAGTTTGCAGTTGAACTGATTAAATCCGGCAATGCCTATGTATGCAGCCTTAGTCCTGATGAAGTACGGGAGCAAAGAGGAACGTTTACCGAACCGGGAAAAGACAGCCCTTTTCGCAATCGCTCGGTGGACGAAAATCTCGATTTGTTTCAAAGGATGCGAGCCGGCGAGTTTGCCGACGGCGCCCATACCCTGCGCGCCAAGATTGACATGGCGTCTTCTAACGTTGTCATGCGTGATCCGGTACTGTACCGTATCAAGCGTGAGCCTCATTACCGTACAGGTACAAAGTGGGTTATTTATCCGATGTATGACTTCGCGCATGGTCTCTCCGACGCGCTGGAAGGAATCGTGTATTCCATCTGCACGCTGGAGTTCGAAAACAACCGTCCGTTGTATGATTGGATAGTGGAACGGCTCATCACCGGACCGCGCCCGCGGCAGATTGAATTTGCCCGTCTCAATCTGAGTTACACCGTACTCAGCAAGCGTCGGTTGATTGAACTGGTGGAAAAAAAATACGTTCGGGGATGGGATGACCCACGTATGCCCACGGTTTCGGGAATGCGTCGCCGCGGCTATGCTCCGGAGGCAATTCGTAATTTCTGCGCTCAGATCGGCGTGGCCAAAAACGACAACCTGATTGACGTAGCCCTGCTGGAGCACTGCGTCCGTGAAAATTTAAATGAGGATGCCCCCAGAGCGATGTGCGTTCTCAGACCCCTGCGTGTTATTATTGACAACTATCCTGAAAGTCATGTGGAAGAATTTGAGTGTGCCAATCATCCGCAAAAACCGGAAATGGGCACCCGAAAAGTTTTCTTCTCCAAAGAGCTTTATATAGAACGTGATGACTTCATGGAGAATCCGCCGAAAAAATATCATCGTCTCGGTCCGGGACGAGAAGTGCGCCTTCGCAACGCTTACATTATCAAATTTGTAAGGATGGTAAAAGACGAACGCACCGGTGATATTGTAGAGCTACACTGTACTTATGATCCGGCAACGCTCAATGGACCATCCGCAGATGGACGCAAGGTGTCGGGCGTCATTCACTGGGTATCAGCGGTGCACGGTGTTAAGGCCGAAGTGCGTTTGTATGACAGGTTGTTCAGTATTGAGAATCCGGGAAGTGAAGAAGACTTTACGAAATATTTGAATCCGGATTCTCTTGAAACACTGACCAATTGCTTTGCAGAGCAAAGTCTTAAAGACGTTCAGCCGGGCAGTCAATTTCAGTTTGAAAGACTCGGTTACTTTTGCGCGGACGCAAAAGATTCGACTGCCGAACAACCTGTTTTCAATCGGGTTGTCCAGCTTCGAGATTCGTGGGCGAAAATTGCCGGGGTTAAAGAATAGGCATTTTTCGAAATCAGAGAAGTAATTTTTCTCTTGATTTCTGATTCATATTTCAAGTCAGGATAATCCAAGATAGCCCTGTAAAGAATGTTTATTTGTTGACATTAAATATAACATTGCCTATAAATAAAAAAATGGTTTTTACGTAATCCGTTTTAAATCATTAATCTGGGAGGTGAAGATTTATGAATGTCTTGCGTGAAAAAACGTGGTCTCCTTATGCCGCCGGTGCTCTGGCGGGTCTTTTGCTCGTTCTTTCGGTTTTTATTTCAGGAAAATATTTCGGCGCCTCGACAACGTTTGTCCGTGCCGCCGGTTTGATTGAGCAAGCTGTCATCCCGGAAAAAGTTGCCGGCATGGAGTACTTTATTAAGCAAAAGGTAAAAGTTGATTGGCAGTTCATGTTTGTTGTCGGCGTGCTTTTCGGTTCATTGGCTTCCGCATGGCTCTCCGGGGAAAAGAAAGCCGTGGGCGTTCCCCGAATGTGGGAAGACCGCTTCGGGTCTTCACGGACCAGACGATGGATAGCCGCTTTTCTGGGTGGCACTGTGGCGATGTTCGGAGCCCGTCTGGCCGATGGGTGACCGAGCGGACATGGACTGAGCGGTCTTGCTCAGATAGCTCTCAGCGGTTATGTCTCTCTGGTGTGTTTTTTCGTCGGAGGCATCATCATAGCCAGACTTTTGTATGGAGGTAATGGTCATGAATGAACTGTTCATAGGTGCCATCACAGGAATCCTGTTCGGTTTCTGTATGCAAAAGGCCCAGGTCATCAGGTACGACCGTCAGTTGGGAGCGCTACGCTTAAAGGACATGACCATTGTTAAATTTATGCTGACCACCATCTTGGTTGCCATGGTGGGAGTTTATCTTCTGTTGGATTTGGGGTTCATCAAACTTTCCATCAAGCCTTTGATTCTTGGCGGAAATGTGCTGGGCGGCCTGATTTTTGGAATCGGGTGGGGCATTGTTGGATACTGTCCTGCAACGGGGATGGGAGCTCTCGGCGAAGGTCGCTACGACGCCGCCTTCGGTCTGTTGGGCATGATTCTCGGAGCTGGAATTTATGCCGAAGTTTATCCGATTATGAAAGAAACCGTGCTGACATGGGGGATTTTCGGAAAGGTTACCGTTCCCGCCGCATTGGGAATCAATCACTGGTTCGTTATTATGGTACTGGGAGTGGTTTTTGTCGGCCTGTTTAAATGGTTTGAGAAAAAAGGAGTATAGAGGAGAAAAATAGAACCTTAAAATTATTTGCTCTCTATTTTGGTTAATGGTATCCGGAATAGAGAGCATTTTAATTGTTAATAAAGCGTTCATCGTGCATAAGTTTAAAACACTTATCCAATTAAAAAAAAAGGAGTTATCGGTTTATGAAGAAGACTTTGGGAATGGGTATAGTTTTTTTTTGCAATGTTGATATTTCCTGGAATTTGCCCAAGTGCTTCTTCAGAACTATATCTGGGTGGTCATATAGGAATGACTTTTTTGCTTGATAGCGAAAAGTATGGGAATTCAACGGTAAATGTGGAGTTGGACTTTGATCCAGGTTTTAATGTTGGGTTGTCTGGCGGATATCATTGGAGAATGTTCAGATGGGAAGGAGAAGTTCAATACCAGAAAAATAACATTGATTCTTTTAATGTTTGTCTTGGAGGTCACTGTATTTCCGGTGTCTCGTCATCAGGGGATGTAACAATGGTTTCGTTTTTGGCAAACACTTATCTCGATTTTGTCAATAAAACTAGATTTACACCGTACGTCACCGCCGGAATCGGATCGGCCACGGTTAAAGTCAATGATTTTGAAGTTGCAGGATTGCAGATAGGAGATTCTGATGACACAGTGTTTGCATATCAAATTGGCGCTGGAATCGCTTATGCCGTCAATGAGAAATTTACCCTTGAATTTAAATATCGATACCACGATATTGCAGAACTCGATTTTGATGGTATCAAGATTGACTTCGCAAATCATGATGCTTACGTCGGATTAAGGTACTATTTTTAAGTTAATTCATGTATGAGTTGTTGAACTCAGGACGGGATATTTCATATTATATTGAGTATGAAAGCAAAGATAGCTCGAAACATTATTGGCTTAGTCATTTTTATTCTATGCGCTCATCAGGCATTGGCGTCAGAATGGATATTATATGAGAAATCAGCCACCGGAGATCAGTATTATGATAAAAGCAGTATTCAAAAAGTCAATAATCATATTCATCGTGTTCGGATAAAAAAAATATACAATGATGTCGGAAAGTATAAAAAATATGCGATTCTCAAAAAAATGGATAAAGCGCCGGTTAATCCGTATATATTGAGTCACGAACTGATATTGGTTGAAGTTGATTGTCTTCATAAAAAAATCAAAATATCCTCTGAACGTATTTGCGATAAAAGAGGCGCTGTGATTGCGTCAAAAACGCATTCTCCTGACAAATGGATGGATATTGTTCCGAATTCAAGATTTGAAAAAATTAAAGTATGCACTTCCCTGAATCAATCCAAAATAAAAAAGAAATAAATGTTCATAATAACTTAATTATACCCCATGAAGCGAATTATATTGACATGCGTTATGCTATTATTATTCGGATGTTCGATAAATACTCAGAAGGACAATTCCTGGGTGACATTCCGAGATGAAAAAACAGGGCTTGTTGGATTCAGGGATCAAAACAATAAGATAAGAATAGAAGCTGTATATAATGATTTCACCATCGCAAGGAAATTTGACAAAATCGTTGCGGTGATGGAAGAAAATAAGGAGAATAATAAGACAGGCTATCTTACGAAATCGGGTAAAAAATTCGGCATCAACAGCATCTATTTTTTTGATAACGCTCCGGATTGCGAAAGTGAAGGCTTTATAAGGTTCAGAGATAACAAAACTGATAAAGTCGGTATGTTCAATGGCGAAGGTGAAATTGTAATACCGGCAGAGTATGATGATTTAACCAATGTCAGAAATGGATTGGTCGCAGCTTTGAAAGGCGCTAAAAAAATATATTCGCATGGAAACGAACCCTCTGATTGCAATCATTTTCGCTGGGTTGGAGGCAAAGAATATCTTATTGATACTGCCCATAACATCATCATTGATAACTTTAAGCATGAACCCAGCCTCGACTTGTTTTCCTTAAAAATCGAACAGAATCCTGTAAAGGACGCCAGCCGCCAAAACTTCCTTGGCCTTGACGGCAGATATTATTCATTTATCGATTATATAAAGGAATTTCAAGAATGGCTTGACGCATTTCTGCTGGATTCGCCATCCCGGGAAAAACTGATTGAGAATTCGTACGATAAAATTTATTTCTGGAAAGAAACGGACGGTTGGACAGCCGAAAAAAGTAATGAATTCATTGATAGAAAATACGAACTGATTAAAAGTAAATTAACGAAAATCAGCAAAAAGGGTTCTGATCATTTCATCTCTATTGACGGACTAAATCCGTTTATCTATAAAACAGCTGAATTTGATATTTATTATAATAATTGCGGAGAACCGAAAGAGTGGCAATACCCGGTTATAAATGTCACAGTTAATTACAAAACAAAAAATAATTTTTATCAGGACCAGTTTGAGTTTCTGAGAACAGCGAGTGGCTATAAATTGATAAGCGTGACGATAAGAAATGAAGACTTGAAATAAAAATGGATAGATTTACATATAAGCGTTTCATAAATGAAAACAAGCAGTAAGACGGCACTTCTGTGTTCTCTCTATCTTTCACAGGGACTTCCTTTTGGTTTTCAGGCGACGGCTCTACCCGTGCTTCTGAGGGAAAGAGGAATCTCGCTTACGGCTATCGGTTTTGCCGGGGCGCTGGCCTTACCCTGGTTTCTCAAGCCGCTTTGGGCACCGTTAATTGACCGCTACTGGTCGGTGCGGCTGGGGAAACGCCGTTCCTGGATCATTCCCCTCCAGACGTTAATGGTCATGACAATGCTTGCGGCCGTGCCTGTTGCCGCATGTGGTGCAGTCATGCCTCTTTTAATGTGTATATTTTTCATGAATCTATTTGCTGCCACCCAGGATATAGCCGTTGATGGATTGGCGGTCGACATTCTGGGGAACGATGAACTTGGTCCCGGCAATGCCGCGCAAGTTGCCGGCTATAAGGCGGGAATGGTTTTAGGCGGAGGCATACTGGTATGGTTTAGTGCCCAAACCGGTTGGGAGGGTCTCTTTATAGGCATGGCGGCATTGGCGGTTTTGCCGCTGATTTTTATCCTGCGTCATCGAGAGGATGAAATGGGAGAGGCTGTCAGCAAGAAGCCGCCGAAGTTTAATGATTTTATAAATGCCATGCTGAATGCCTTGAAAACACCTGGCGCCGGTTACTTTCTGTTATTCATAGCCACGTATAAGATGGGAGAGTCGATGATGGACGTGATGTTCAAGCCTTTTTTGGTGGATAGCGGTTTTACGGTACATCAAATCGGCTTATGGATTGGTACCTGGGGCATGATCGCTTCACTCATCGGATCGGTTGCGGGAGGATGGCTTGCCGTTCGTTTCTCGATGGTTAACGCTCTTTTTATTGCTGCATTTTTGCGACTGTTCCCTCTTGTTGCAGAACTTTGGCTTTCCACCATCGTGCCCACTGCGTCCCAGGTGATTGGCGTGACCGTTGCGGAACATTTCTTTGGCGGCATACTGACTACTGCTCTCTTCGCATTCATGATGTCGCGCGTGGACAAGAGTATCGGCGCCACTCATTATACCGTTCTTGCAGCCATTGAGGTTGTGGGTAAATCTCCGGGCAGTTTTTTTTCGGGATTTCTTACCGAAAGAATTGGTTATACAGGTCTTTTTTTCATTGGTGTAGCGCTTTCGGTGCTTATACTACTGCTTTATTTCCCTTTGCGAAAAGGTGAGGAACAGCCATTGACCCATTGATATTTTTTTATAAAATTAAAATTTAACATTTAATTTTTACAAAATAAAGCTTGCCTTAATTTTAGTTGTAAAAAGACGCAATTTTGATAACCAAAATTTACTTGACATATAAGATAAAATTGCTTATTTTTTACACATATTTAAAAGGTGTTTTTTATGAGTATCTTGACAATACCCGGTGTCAGGAAAAAAATTTAACTTAAATGAAGGAGATGGTTATGAAAAAATTTTTATTGGTTATTGTAGGTTTGTTTACGTTGGTGATGTTTACCGGAGTTGCCCTTTGTTCAGATGAAATGGCTCCGGAAAAGAAGAAAGCAGCCGCAGTTAAAAAAGTTCATTTGAAAAAAGCAGAATATACAAATGGACCACATGTTACCGTTCAGGGAGGGTTAACCTTCCTAACAGACAGCGATGTTAGTGACAATCGCCGTGATGCGGTAGAAACCGATTTAGGTTATGCTGTTAGCGTAGCAGCGGGGTATAGATTTGATAATATCAGGGTGGAAGGTGAACTGGGATACCAGAAAAATGAAGTCGACAGTCGTTCAAGACGAGACGATGTAACGGGCGATATCAAAGCTTATTCATTTTTGGTAAACGGTTATTATGATTTTATCAGAGGCAAAAAAATAGTTCCGTTTATCACCGCTGGCATCGGTGTCGCAAAGGTTGATGCAGATGTCAATGATTTTGCGCACGTGGATGACATAGGGCTCGCTTATCAGGTTGGAGCCGGTTGCTATTATACCATCACGGATAACTGGCATATTGAACTGAAATACCGCTTCATGAGTGTGGTGGAAGTTGACGGATTTGGATTTGAAAACCTGAATCCTGAATTTATGACCCATAACGTATTCGTAGGACTAAGATACAGATTCTAATTGAATCACTATTTAAAAGAGCCGGAGGAAATCAGTTTCCCCCGGCTCTTTTAATCTAACTGAAAAACCACCCTTCTTAAAGCTGATTTTAGCGAATCTTCAAAAGCCTTTTTTAACATTCAAAAAGACTGAACTTTAACTAGACTTATGCTATGGTCTTGGTAAATCTGGCAAATCCAGTTTTGTTCAATAAGGAAGTGATGATGTTTAAAAAATATCGATATTTACTGGCGGCATGTATTCAAAATTTTCTTTATTATTTTATACGGGCCTACAGCTCGACATTTCGTCTTCGTGTGGAAAACGAAAAACCGTGGATGACGTATCTGCAAGATGGAGGCCGGGTTTTGCTGTGCTGTTGGCACCAGCAATTTTTTTCGGCAATCAAACACTTTAAGTCCTATTCGCCCTATCATCCGGCTCTGATGATAAGTCAGAGCAAAGACGGTGAAATAATTGCCAAGATTGCTGAGAAGACAGGATGGCATACGGTGCGGGGATCATCATCGCGAGATGGAGGAAAAGCGCTCAGAGAAATGATTGTTCATCTAAAAAAATATGGTTTTGCCGGTCACGTTGTGGATGGACCGAGGGGTCCGGCCGGAGCCGTTAAAGCCGGAGTTGTTAAATTAGCTCAAGCCACAGGAGCTTTTGTTGTTCCCTTCTACCTTTCTGCAGATCGGGCTTGGTATTTCAACAGCTGGGATCGATTTATGTTGCCGAAACCATTTGCGCGTGTAACCTTGCGTTTTGGCGAAATGCTGGATATCAGGTCTGGAGAAAGCGAAGAGGATTTCGAACGTCAGAGAATCCGGCTACAGGAAATTATGTTATCAGGTCTGCATACTTGATTTATAAGTTAAAATACAAACTTTTTTAAAGTTAAAAAACATTTCAACCGGCAATCATAAAAAATGGCTGAACTCTGGCTGAACCTATGATAAAAAATTCACCATGCCAAATAAGATAAATGTTCATTCCTCAAATCAGAAGTTGATCATTTACATTGTTTTAACGGTCATAGCGTTGGCCGTATTCGGGCAAGTTCATCAATTTGACTTCATCAATATAGATGATGACATTTACGTCACAGATAACCGTTATGTCCAGTCCGGAATCACATTGGATGGATTGCGCTGGGCATTCAGTACCACGCATGCTCAATTCTGGCATCCCTTGACGTGGTTATCCCTGATGTTTGACTATCAGCTTTATGGTCTGAATGCAGGCGGCTACCATGTAACCAATGTTATTTTACATATCCTGAGTATCTTATTGCTTTTCTGGTTTTTCAACCGTATGACCGGCTCAGTCTGGAAGAGCGCTTTTGTCGCTGCTTTTTTCGCCCTTCATCCCTTACGGGTGGAATCCGTTGCCTGGATCGCTGAACGCAAAGACGTCCTGAGCGCTTTTTTCTGGATGCTGACCTTGTGTTTTTACGTTTATTACACAGAAAAACCGGTTATCCGGAGATATTGGCCGGTTCTTTTTTGCTTTCTGTGCGGGTTAATGAGCAAACCGATAGTCGTTACATTACCGCTAATCATGATGCTTCTGGATTACTGGCCGCTGGGACGTTTTGAGTCACGAAAGAAGAATGTAATCTTATGGCAGTTGAAGGAAAAAGTTTCTTTTTTTATTTTGTCAGCGCTTTTTTCAATGATTACGTTTTATGCTCAGTATAATCCATCCGTGAAACTTTTTCCCTTAAATTACCGGCTGGCCAATGCTCCCGTTGCTTTTGTAACCTACCTTGAAAAAATTTTCTGGCCACACGATCTGGTTATCCTTTACCCTCTTGCCGGGCAACTTCCAACATGGCAGGTCTTGGGTTCCGTTTCATTGATTTTCTTTGTCAGCGCTGTTGCGATTATAATGATGAAACGATTGCCGTATATTTTTGTCGGATGGCTGTGGTATGTCATAGCGCTTCTGCCTGTCATCGGTATTACCCAGACAGGCCCGCATTCGTTGCATGACCTTTATACCTACCTACCTGCCATCGGTATTGCGATTATGCTTGCCTGGAGCGTTCCACTTGCATTTCGCAACGAAGCGGTGCGTAAAAAATTTTTAATTTTTGCAGGAATAACCGTCTTAATAACGCTGTCCTTTTTAACGTGGAAGCAATGCGGTTACTGGGAAAACAGCATAACTCTTCTTGAACATGATTTAAAGGCAACAAAAGGCAGTATTGCTCTGGCACATAATAATATTGCCGTGGCTTTGGCAGAAAAAGGTAATATAAAACAGGCTACGTATCATTACAATGAAGCGATTCGACTGAAGCCGAAATATGCTGATCCATATAACAACAGAGGGACTATTTACGGCGCGCAAGGGAAGTACCAACTGGCTATCACTGATTTCAACAGGGCTATTGCTCTGAAACCCGATTTCGCCAAAGCGTATTACAACAGAGGGACTGCATATGCCTATATGGATCAGCCCCAAGTGGCCATCAAGAATTATAATGAAGCCATTCGACTAAAACCGGATTATCCCGATGCCTACATCAACAGAGCCTTTGTTCATCTCAAACAAGGGAATACAACGTTGGGTTGCTATGATGCTCAAAGAGCTTGCTCCTTGGGAGATTGTTCAACATTAGCAGCAGCTCAACGCGAGGGATATTGCCCCTGATTTTTTATATTAAGCATTGTCACCTTAATATTATTGTAAATATTTAATATCATTATATTATTAATTAAGATAGTCAATACGGCGTTGATATAAATTTTTTTTTTGATATACTCATAAAAATTTTAGAGTCATTGTTTCCGGATGAAATTTTTTAGTTAATCATTAAAAAGAAAGGAGGATGTTATGAGGAAAGTAGTCATGTTGGCGGTGGCCGTAATTTTGTCAGCCTGCGTCACAATCGCGCAGGCTGAAGTTAAGGCCGGATCGTTTTCAGTCACGCCCTTTATGGGTGGTTATATTTTCGAAGGCAATGAATTTGACAAGGATGTCAGCAATGAAGACACGTATGCCGCCGGTTTGCGTGCCGGCTATAACTTCACCGAAAATATCGGCATGGAAGGTTTTTTCAACTACGTTCCATGGAACAACAAAGATTGGAATGATGATAATGAGGTTGAACTGTTTGGTTACGGTCTTGAGTGTCTTTATCATTTCATGCCGGACAGCCGTTTTGTGCCTTTTCTGGCATTCGGTGTTGGAGGCATTCACTATGACGCGCTTCCCGAAGACTCGGCAAACCATGATAAATTCGCTCTTGATTACGGCGCGGGCGTTAAGCTTTTCGTAACGGATAATGTTGCTTTGAGGGCCGATGTGCGTCATGTTATTCCGTTTAGTGATCGTTATAATAATCTTCTTTATACCCTGGGCATTACCTTCGCTTTTGGCGGAGCAGAAAAGGAAAAAATTGTGGAAGCCAAGGTTGAGGAACCGCCTCCACCTCCTCCTCCCCCTCCACCACCTGAGCCGCCTGCTCCCAAGCCGGTTATCATTGAAAAAGGCAGACAGACCCTTGATGTCAAATTTGACTTTGATAAAGCAACCATTAAGGAAGACTACACCAAAGACATTGATGACCTGGCAAGTGTAATGCAGGATTATCCGGAACTGAATGTTGTAATCGAGGGGCATACGGATAATGTAGGCAATGATGAATACAATAAAAAACTTTCCCAAGCAAGAGCCGAAGCCGTCAAGAAATATATGGTGGAAAAAGCTGGCATTGATGCCAACCGCATAGATGCGCAAGGATTTGGCGAAGAAAGACCCATTGATTCCAATGACACACAGGAAGGACGGGCGAAGAACCGTCGTGTGGAAGCGGCTGTGGATTATATCATTAAGAGGTAGATATGCCTTTGCTGAAAAGTTGAAGCAAAAAAGAACCCCGTAGATATGAACTGCGGGGTTCTTTCGTTAAGCTGACCGTTGAGACATTTCACCCATTCATGCCGAAAGCATCTTCAAGGGTTTTCATTCTTCTTGCCATACATTTTATCCCATAGAAATTTAAATCCGGGTGTCAATTTTTCCGTTAGATTCATCGGCAATAGCTGTTTCATCGGATATCCTATATTCATGATGCCGCCGGTTTTGAACAGATTCTCCATCACATAAAAGATCAGATTTGCTGGTATACCCACGGCAATTTCATCTTCGGAGACAGCACCAAAAGAACGGTCTCCAGCTCCCGGTATCACTATTTCCGGTTTCTGTGTAAGAAATGGCAAGAGCCCCCCCTTGACGCAGGATTCTTCAAATCCTTCAAATTTCGATACCGGTACATGTTGATGTTCATAACTCAATGCCTGAATAATATGAGTGATCTGCAGGCCGTTGCCGTAAATTAAAATGGAATCGGGTATAAATAATATTTCTGCCAAGGGTGCACAAACAAACCCGCAATATTCAACCGGTTTGGAAAAATAATCATCTCCCAAAAGGTTGATCAAAGCGTCAAATCTTCTTTTTTCCGCCTCAATGTTTTTATGCCACCCTTGCTTAAACTGACTCTCGATAAGATCATCAAGCTCAACCGGCACCCATCTATGAATAGCGGTTGATGGTGTGCAGAAATTATCCTCCGCAGTCATCGCCACGGTCAGACCCCAACTTCGTGCCTGTCTGAAGGCCTGACACAGCGCTAGTTTCTGACCGAAGGCGGATGGCCTTGCCGCATTTTTGGGGATTTCATCCCCGGTTTTAATATATTTTATGGCGACTGGATACGTGGCCAAGTGAAGCTGCTGATACAATTTTTCACCACAAGCTTTGTATTCTTCAATCGTATGCATAATCTTTATCCTTTTTTATAAATGTCATGGCTATCTTTTCATTACATTCAATACGAATAACGGGTTCGCAGCAAAATTTATTGTTCCATAATTGCAGCCTGCGCTCTAAGAATATCATGTAACGTGATTAAGCCGATCATGGAAGAATCTTTTTTGCTGACAACAATAACCATGCCGCTCGTCGACTGAATAAATTTATTTTCGATATTGCGCAATTTATCATCATCGAAGCACACAGTTGCCGGTTCAATGAGAAGCCGCCTTTTTTGTGCTAATGCTGCTTCGATCTCTACCCTGGTGACAACACCTTTCAGAACGCCATCGATTTCAACAGGAAAACAGTTAAAGGAATGATTGACTAAAAGATCCTTTAAGGCCGTTTCAGACAAATCCTTGACGGCAACGGGTTTTTTGTTTGCTATAAACTGAACCAGCAGATTGTGCCAGCTTTTGAAGTCGCGTGGCGGTTTTATTTTGATCAGTTCGTGTCCGTCCTGAAGAAGAATAGAGTCGTAAAAATTATGTTTTGACATTAAACGGGTTATCGTTTGGCTGACCAAGACGCCGATCATTAACGCTGGAACCATGGAGAATTGATGTGTCATCTCAAACACCATCAAAATAGAGGTCATGGGAGCACGGACAAGCGCGCCGAAGCATGAACTCATGCCTACCGCGGCAAGAATAACGCAATCGGAATGTGTGACAGGAATCCATTGACCGGCAAGATCACCGATGAACAATCCCGACATTCCTCCTATAAACAGAGATGGCGCAAATATTCCGCCGCATCCTTCCCATCCATAACAGGCAATGGTCGCCAGGAGTTTCGCGAAAACAAGCAAAGCAGCTATTTTCCATCCCGGAGAAGCACTCAGGGCGCTCGAAAGATCGTGATAGCCGAGTCCGAAAACGCCTAATTTTCCCGTGGTGGCATAAACGGTGGCACCGATGATCCATGTGATCAGACCGCCAATGGCCGGTTTCACCCAAAAGGGAATTCTTCTGTTTTGTCTGACTCTGCTTCGTAGACGAAGGGTTTCTGTTTGAAAAAGCATCCCGACCCACGCTGCAAATGCAGCTACCACAGGCACAATAAGATAGACCCACCACGAAAGAGAATCAACATCCGGCAGATTGAAAGCAGGCTGCTTTCCGATGATGGCGTAAACAACAAAAGCACCGAAGACAGATGATAAAACAACGCCTCCGAGAAAACGGCTGTTCATGTCTCCGATGAGTTCTTCAAGGACAAAAGTAATTGCCGCTAAAGGCGTGTTAAAAGCTGCTGCCAAACCGGCTGCGGCTCCAAGAGCGGTTGCATGACGGCGAGATTGTTTTGGCACTCCGAATATGCCTGATATGTTAGAGGCTGTGCCTCCGGATACATATACGGTGGGACCTTCTCTGCCAAGACTTGCACCGCCGCCGATACTGAGTACGCCGGTGACAAATTTTACCCATACCGGTCTCCATCTGACAGATCCAAGGTCATTCCAGTAGGCCGCTTTCAATTGCGGCACGCCACTGCCATTAGCTTCTTTGCTAAGAAAGTTGAGAATGAGCCCGACAAGCAAAGAAGAGGAAATGATGATGATGAAACTCCAAATTAAAAATCTCATCAGCGAACATTGTGTAAGGGCAAGATAAGTGTGTTCAAAAACAAAATTGGTTAACAGCAGGAAAGCAACAGCGGCAAGACCGGCAAAAATGCCGTAAATCACAGGCAAAAAGAATGCCCGAATATTTTCAGGATACTTCTGAACTCTTGAAAAAGGAAATTTAAATTTCACGAAAAAATCCTAAAGAGGAAATTGATTATTTTTAAATTATTCGTGTCAAAAATTCAAGCAAGTTTTGTATAAACGGTTATGAGTACAATATTATAGTAAAGCGCAGGAATATGATTTCTGCTCTTACAATCATGAATTAAACAATTATTCCTGGCAGAATCTTATCCGGATGGTTTGTTATTTTAATTTACAATAATTATCTGCCGCACTTTTTGGATGCAAATCTCACAATAATGTCCGAAGGTATGCGTGTGAATAAACCGTTGCTGATGCGATGCCAGAAGAGCAGGGACTTGGCCATCACGCCTGGCACAAGCAGAAATTTTTTTCTTTTAATGCCGCGGACAATGGCCTTGGCCGTCTGTTCCGGCGTCAATAAACCGGCAAGATTTTTCACGACCCGCGCTTCAGGTGGCAGCGTTTGCGCTTCTGCCTCAACAAAAGGGGTTTTGACTTCCGGAGGGCAGACCAGGGTAACGGTAATATTAAAGCGTTTCAGCTCACTGCGCAGGCATTCCGAAAATCCCACGATGGCATATTTGCTTGTACAGTAAAGAGTGTAACCAAACATACCGATATGTCCGGCCACGGAGGAAAGATTGACGATATGACCACCGCCTTTTTGTTTCATAAGGGGCAAAATGGCACTGATGGTATTTCTGGTGCCGTACACATTTATTTTCATTAATCTGTCGAATTGCTCGTAGGAAATATTTTCAAAATAATTTCCTGCCCCGATACCGGCGCTGTTGATCAGAATATCGGGAATGCCATGTTTTTCAACGGCAATTTTAATTTTCTGCTGGACATCCGCGTTATCTGCGACATCCATTGACACGGCATTGACTTTTTGAGAAGTGCTATCCATTTTTGTTTTAATGATCTTGCATGCATCATCGAGCATCTTTTCTCCTCTGGCAAACAGAACCAAGTTGCATCCCTGTGCAGCCAGTAAATTTGCCGTTGCCAGCCCGATCCCACTGGACCCTCCCGTGATAAATGCCAGTTTATTGGAAAAGTATGCCATAGTATTCCTCCCTTTTATTAGTAAAACTCCAATTCCGAAAGTAAATAACCTAAATACCCTGAAGGTCACTTTAGGCATCGCGGAATTGGCAAATTGTAATGAGACTCAAACTTTAAAAGCTTAGCGTATTAAAGTTTGTTAGTCGAATTATCCAATAGCCGGAGGCTATTGGGAACAATCCCACGCAGCGGAGGGTATAATACCCTGCCGCCTGCTGTGGAATAGGTTTCCGAAACTTGTTTTGGGGTTTATACCCGTGATTGAAAAAGTAAGACATGTGATTCCTCCACTTTATTTATATTTACATTCTTGGCTAATGTATTCCTTGATGTGATTCAGACCCTCAGAATAGGACACTTGCGGTGTATAACCTAATTCATTCTTAACCCTGTCGATGGGTATTCTATTGTCAGAACCGACCAGATTCAAAGCTTCGCGGGTAATGAGCGGCCGTTTTTCAATGCCAAGCAGTTTATAAATTCCTTCCAATAGATAAGCTCCGAATACTGCCACTGGTCTGGGAATGGATTTTGGCTTTCCAACTCCAATCATGTTGGCGATGTCCGTAAAATAATCTTTCCAGGTAACCTCCAATCCATCACAGGCGTTGTAAACTCTGCCCAGTGCTTTTTCGAGCGTTCCCGCCAGAATAAGGATATCCGCCACATTATCTACGTAAGCGAGTCCCGCGTTCATTTGGCCTCCGGAAATAAGACCGGGCGAACCGCTGCGGAGAACATTCATAACATCGTGGAGCCAGGGGCCTGATCTCGGTCCGTAAACGTTCGCCGGACGAACCACTGTGAGTCTCATATTTTTGTTTTTGTAATAATCCCAGGCGAGTTTTTCCTGCGCCTGTTTTGTTCTGCTGTAAGGGCCGAATGTTTTACCATAAGAAGTTTCTTCGGGACACGGCTGGGTGTGAATTTTGTCGCCGTACACCGCTATGCTCGCGGCGAGAACGACCCGGGATGCGTTTTTAACGGCCTGTTCAAAAATCAGACGGCTGCCTTCAACGGTAAACTCCCAGTATTTTTTTTCATCTCCCCAATCGGTGACAATGGCCACCAGATGAATAATTGTTTTGGATCCCATGGCCGCTTTTTCTACCGCCTGAGGGTCTGATATGCTGCCGCGAACAATCTCAACTTTTTCAGTCCAGTCAACAGGAACTGTTTCTCCGGGAAGCGCCAGTATTTTTACCGCAACTCCATCTTGTAAAAGTTTGTGTACGACTCTGCTGCCGATAAATCCGGTCGCTCCGGTGACCAGAACCGGTTGCGCGATTTTTTCTGCCGTGGTCATTATTTGTTCCTCCTCGAGTGGTGTTGATAAAATGTTAATATTTCGTTTCAGTTATTCCGGCGTTCATGAATATGGATCTGCATCTTTCCATGACGTTGTTGTCACGAAAAGATGTCATCACGTTGCTGTCTCTATAAGGATCATCGACGCCGACTTTATCGCTTTTTTCGTGCCACAAGGGATTATAAGCCAAAAGAGCGGCTTCAGTAATATTGAGGCTTTGCAGAAACGACGCAATCTCCTTAATGTTACTTTCGTTATCCGTAATGTCGGGAATAAGCGGTGTCCGCGCAAGAAGTATTTTCCCGTCTCGTTTTGCCGTACGGGAAAGCCGGGTGAAATTATCCAGTATCTTTTCATTGGGCACGCCGCAGTATTTTTTATGAGCAGTGCTGCCCATTATTTTTATGTCGAAATAAATAGCGTCCAGATACGGGTAAAGCATGTCCATGAATTTATGGATGTCAAAGAAACCGCAGGTTTCCAGAAGCGTGGAAATTTTGTTTTGTTTGAGTGATTTTAAAAGCTGCGACGTGCAATCCATGAAGAGAGTGGGTTCGCCTCCGGAAAGGGTTACCCCGCCTCCCGATGTATCAAAGAAGGGTTTATCCGGCAGGATTTTTTTCATAATATCTTTGACGGACATTACTTTCCCGACTCTGTCCAACGCGCCCGAAGGACAGTCATCAACGCACAGGAAACAGAGATTACATTTGTTTCTGTCAATATAATAACGGTTATCTTTAGAGAGCGCATTCTTGGGGCACACCTCGTGGCAGACTCCGCAGTTTATGCAGACTTTCGGGTCGAAGGATATTTCCACTGTGGCTTTTTTGCTTTCCGGGTTGTGACACCACACGCAGGAAAGAGGGCATCCCTTGTAAAACACCACGGAGCGGATGCCCGGACCGTCATCGAGGCTGTTGCCTTTGATTTCCAGAATTAAAGGTGCTTTAATTTCATTTTGTGCCATAAATAAATATTCTTTCCACTATTTATAACCAGTCGCTTTCAAAGGATAACGCGGCGGCAAGGAGGAGGCTCCGCAGGCGTATTAATAATACGTCGAGGAAGCCGACGACGCTGCCAACAAAGTTAGCCAACGAAAGCGGATGGTTATCATATTCCGAACTCCGCACGTTCAATCAATTCAATCTGCATTTCCCTGTTTAGCGTTACGAAATAGGCGTTATATCCGGATATGCGAACAAGAAGGTTCTGATAGTTTTCCGGGTGTTCCATCGCGTCACGAAGTGTTTTGGAAGACACGACATTCAATTGCATCTGCATGCCGCCGAGGTCGCTGTAGGTTTTGACATAGGAATAAATATTATCCACGGTTTTCTGATGCGTTTCCTGCGGGCCGGGTACAACCTTGACGTTGAAAGCAATATTGTTGTTCATGTTTTTCGCTTCCAGCTTGGCGACATCACGAATGTTATCCAGAATACTTTTGGAAGCATGCGGTTCAGGCGTCAGACCGGGCGTAAAGGCTTTGCCAGCCAATCGTCCTGAAGGAAGCGCGCCGGTCAGGGTGCCAAAAGCAACATGGTTAGACATCGACCAAAATCCCGCCGTATATTTGCCGCCGCGGTAGTTTTCGTGCTCGATAAAAATGTCGTGAGCCAGTTTTGTCACGCGGTTGGCTGTTGCCAGAGCTTCCTCGCTGCCCGAGCCGAAAAGCGCGGTTTTATTTTTTATCAATGCATGCAGCGCGGAATCATTTTTAAAGTTGGTGTTGACCGCATCCAGCAGTTGGCCAAACGTTATTTTTTTATCTTCAAAGACCAGTTTTTTGATCGCCATCAAGGAATCGGTGATGTCGGCAAGGCCGATGCAAGCTGTCCCCGATGAGTTGTAGAGAGCTCCACCCTTGGTGACGTCTTTCCCTTTTTTCAATGGTCCTTCAATCAGAGCCGAGATGAAAGGGGTAGGGCGGATAACCTGGTGAGCTTTGCCCAGAAGATTGTTGTATTCGCAGGTTTGGTCAGCCAGAAAACGAAGCTGTGTGGCAAATGCATTGAAGAACGATTCGAAATCTGGAAAGGCTCCGTCCTTGATATCACCGGTTTTTGGTCCCACATCCCAGCGCATCAACGGATGCCGGCCGTTGTTAAGCGCCATCTCCAGTGCCGCCACCATGTTAAACATCATGCAGTTGGTGTGGCCGATGTGGCGTCCCGAAAGCGTCGGTTCCACACAGCCGGTTGCCGACCAATCGCGCAAATGTTCGGGTGGATAATTGAATTCCGCAAGAGATTCCATCACGGCTTCATCATTGTGAATGGACGGAGTGGCCGTCGTATTTAAATTGACTTCGCAAAGCCTTTTTAGATAAATAGCGCTATTTTTGCTCTTGTTGTAACGGGCATTGACGTTGGGATCGCGGATGCTGAGCATTTCCGTCACTTTCAGGAAAATATAGGTCATGTCATTGACGGCATCTTCACCTTCCGGCGTTACACCGCCAAGGGTAATGGCCTGGTCTGATGAACTGCCACCGAACAAATAATTACCAATATCCGGTATCAGTGGCAGATGATCTGTGCAGCGCATGTAGAAGCAACCAATAAGTTCAATGGCGTGCCTGATGTAATCCTGTCTTTCTTTTTCATCCTTCATTTTTTCGATATCGGCGATAAAATATGGTTGTAGCCATTGATCCAGTCTCCCCAGCGAAAATCCGGCGTTGGTGTTTTCCATATGCACCCCCACCCAGACGATCCACATAGCATTAACGGCTTCATCCAGCGTCGTGCAGGGATGGGCCGGAACGCGCTTGCAGATTTCAGCCAGATGAAACAATTCGTTTTTACGGAGGAGTTCTTTTTCCTGAGACGCAAGCCGCCACGCTTCCTGCGCCAGATTCTTCGCGTAAGCGTTGATTCCATCCAGACAGATCTTCATCGCCTGCAATGTATCTCGTTTTTGCTTTTCGTTCTCCGATGTAGCGCTCAACTCCCGGTCAATGTTTGCAATGATGCCGTTGGTGCCCAGCTTCAGTACTTCCGGATAATTCAAAATTGTGTGCGATAGCGCGACGGTTTTCCATAAGAAGCAGGCGGCAAAACGTTCATCGAGCTTCTGGCAGAGGGGATAATCTTTGTTATCTCTGACCCACTCACGGAAATTACGCCTGATCCAGAAAGGAAAAACTTTGTTATGCAAAACATGAATGGTATCGGGATTGACATCATAAGGGTTTAGAGGCCGGTAGGGAACGGTAAGAAGTTCTCCCCAGATCATGGTGCCATGCGCTTCGGGATAAATGATAACGCCGATATCCTTGGTGGTATTGGTTCCGGCAACCAAATCGTTTTTACGGATGATGGGTTTTCTGTTTTCCATCAGATATTTAAAAGCATTGGCTTGGCGCAATTCGGCAACCCAGGGGTTACCGTTTTTATCTTTTTCAAATCCGTTTTCTTTACACCATTTTGTAACAAGCTCTGCCCGTTCATGGCAGATTGCCGGTTTTGTTTTCAGATGAATATCCAGAAAATCTTTCAGTCTGGGGAAGTCATCAAGCGAATATTGGGCCAGATAGGGGTCTTTGAGAAACCTGACGCCCGGATCAACAGACGCTGCTTTGAGTTGACGAGGTTTCCTGGTTTCAATACTGTGTTTGGAAGCTTTTCCAGCGTCATATTTTCGATGTTCAGTTTTTGTTTCTTTTTTCAATTTGGCAATCTGGATTTGTTTTAAAAGCAGCGACAGATATAAATTGATTAATTGCAGATAACCGAGGTTGCCGACCGGTATCATTCTGTTTTCCATGAGGGCGATCATCAACTTGTTGGGAGGTTGAGTGGCGGCTTCCTTGAGCGCGCTTTCATCCTTAAATATCAATTGAGCATCAAATCTCTCCGGAATATTTTTCAAAACAATGACTTTGCCGTTTTCAAAGCGCAGTGCCTGTTCCACGCTGCCGTTTTCTGTCTTGATGCCAAAAGTGAAATTCAACCAGCCGTCATCGCTTTTTAAATATTTATTTAATGAGGGACGATTGTTGAAATTAAAAGCGACGAATTTTAAAAAAAGATTAGCTAACGTGTCAGCATAACTTTTTTTGATTTCTCTTTGTAACCCCTGCATTACCTGCCTCCAAAAAAATGTTGTTTTTGATTAAAAGAGATTTTCTCCCTCATCGAAACTTTCTTTTAGTTTCATCATGTTTTCAATCATGTCTGAAGTACGTTCCTTGATGAATTCTTCTACATTATCGGTGACCTCGTGAAATAAACGACTGTTGTTCAAGGTGATCAGACCGTGAAGATCAGACCAGAATTTAATGACCTGATACAAAATAAAATGGTCTTTTTTCTCTCCTGTCGCAGGAATGTAATTGCTGAGGGGTTCCATAAAAAGAGACAGACATTTTAAAGCGTTTTGTTTTTCGGTGTGGGCGAGCGGTTCTATATGGGTGCCGACATAGTCCAGGTATTTGGGCGTGTGCAGATTGAACATGATATCGTAGTAGCTGGGGTTGATCAGTCCGAATTCAATATAGGCGCGAATCATAGCCTGCACTCTGTCTTCAATATTGTTACAAAGAGCAGAACGTTTTGTCAGCAGGTCATAAAGTTTCTCGAATCCTCTGATTCGGATCATCAGATTTATTTCATCTTTGTTCGTATAATAATTATAAATGGTTGTGGCTGTGACGCCCAGGCGGGAAGCTATTTTGCGCAGGCTGAGATTATTAAACCCGTCCTCAATAATAATATTCAGGGCTGTATCCAGAATCTTTCCTCTGGTATTTTCTATTTCTTCTTTTGTTCTCGGTTTTTTTGGCATACGTTGCTTCTTTAGTTTAAAATTACATTGTTAAGTTAACAGTGTTATATTTAAAAGTCAAGATGAATTTCAGCGCGAAGGGTAAAGATTTTTCCGGCGTGGAATATTAATTTAAGATTATGAAATTATTGATTATATGGCTGGGGAATAAGGATTCGAACCTTAATAAACGGAGTCAGAGTCCGGTGTCCTACCGTTGAACGATTCCCCAGCAAGATATGATAAAGAACGCCCGGTTGTTGATTATTTAAAAACTGATATACTTCGGGCGGGCGTGAATATAATGTTAATGACATTTTATGTCAATAAATTTTCTTCATAATTATACAATAAAATTTTATAGGTTATTGTGAATAGAGAGTAGCTGATATTGAAAAATCGCATTCTATGAGCTTTCCATTATCTGCGCGATTTCATGTTGTGAAGTTGCTGTTTTTGACTGATGCTAATAAGATCAATGGAAGAAAGAATGCCTCTTTTAATAAAGTATTCACCAAATGGCCGCTGAAGTTTTTTCTGTTTTCCGACAAGAGCAAGTTGCTCGAAACCTGAAATATAACCGATGCGAAGCGCGCATTCTCCAAATTTCTCATCGAACGTTCGAATGTTTAATATTCTTAAGACGTCATGGTAGGAAATTAACCCCCAGGTTACGGCTATTTGTCCGATAAGAGGACGTTGGCGTCTCTGCCAGCAAATGGCCTCAATCAGCATTTTCCAAGAAATCAGACCGGAGTAATATAGGAACTGGCCAAGCATGAGATTGCCATTTGGGACACTGCCGCTGTAGAAATGATCAGTATGTTTTTTACTGTGATGAGCTTTTTTTTGTCCGGTCTTGTACTGTGTATTTTGGTGAAATGAGCTTTTTGGAGATGGATCTGAATAATTTTGCGTTGCTCTGAATTCATTAAAGATAGAAGAGCTTACCGTGTTTTCATTTCGTGTTTCAACAAAAGAAAGAAGTCTTTCATACGCCTGACGGACATTTATAAATTCATCAGTTAAGTCAGCAGTAAAAAACCCCAGTGTTTTTGCCCGATCAGGATGGGTTTCTAAAGCTCTTTTTCTGAAGGCCGTTTTAATACCAACGGTCTGAAGGCATTCCAGGAAATCAGGGGATATTTTTACCTCAGATCCGAATATTGTTTCGCATGCTTGAAAGAGTTCTGATGTAGAGGATTGATTGACCAGCATGAACAAATTCCTCTGATAATTTTGTTTTGTTAAGCTATCAATATGCGTTGAAATTAGCAAGGGAAAAAACGGAATAAATAAAAAAACCCAACTTTTGGAGTTGGGCTTTTTATTCTGGCTCCCCAGCGCGGACTCGAACCACGGACATGCTGGTTAACAGCCAGCCGCTCTACCGACTGAGCTACTGGGGAATATTCATTTTTGTCCCGCGCTTCATAATACAAGAAGAGGAGGATGTCAACAGCAATTAAATATTTTTTAAAAATAACATCAAAAGGAATGTTTATGAGGAATGCTTAATTATTAAAGTGATTTGCATTTTAATGATTTTTTTATATCATTTGCTTGCCTCATAAATAACGATAGGATATAAAAACCGGACGTCGGAAGAAAAAACAGGGAATCAGATTTGAAGAACAGGGCGAAAAATCAGCAATTTTTGAAAAAATATGTACTGGATGACGGTTTATGTACGGGTTGCGGAGCCTGCGTTAATCTTTGTCCCTATCAAGTGATTTATCATGACCGGACAGTGACGTTACACTGCTGTGATCTGGAAAAAGGCCGTTGTTATGATTATTGTCCCAGGACGCCATCCGATGTCAGTGCCATAAAAGAACGATTTTTCGCAGCCGGGGATCTGACGCCGGAAATTGGAGCCGTTAAGGGGTATTACTTTTCCAGAGCTGCAGATCCTGAACTGCAGCAGACTGCCCAGCACGGTGCAACGGTCACGGCCTTAATGCAACTGGCACTCGCAGAAGGTTTGATAGATTTTGCCATTGTATCTTCCCAAAATCAGGAATTCGAACAAAAGGGCTTTATGACCGGTGATAAAAATGATTTGCGGAAAAATGCGGGCAGTAAATTTACGGTTTCACCGACAGTGGCGGCTTTCAATAGATTGGTTACTGAAGATCAGGGCAAGATAGGCGTTGTCGCAACACCTTGTCAGGCGCTGGCACTGGCCAAGATGAGATTGAATCCAGGCCGGCAAGACGCTGCCAGAATAAATCAGTTGAAACTGGTCATTGGTTTATACTGCGGCTGGACGCTCTCTTTGGAAAAATATACGAAATTATTGCTGGAGAAAAATACCAGTATAGAGTCAATAACGAAAATGGATATTCCAGCAGGGAAAAATGTTCTGGAATTATTCACGAACGACGGTGTGAAGTCAATACCCTTTGACGAGGTGAGTGGCTGTATTCGAGAAGCTTGTCAATTTTGTATGGACAGCACGGCGGAATTTGCCGATGTTTCCGTCGGTTCGGCACGGTTTGCGGGAGAGTGGGAAGACGTTCGCCAATGGAATCAGTTGATCGTCAGGACGACGAAAGGAAAAGAATTGGTGGATCTGGCTGTGAAAAAGGGAGTGTTGGAATTGCGGGAGGTGCCTCCTGACAGTTTGAAAGAACTCAAGAAAGCGGCGGTACAAAAGAAAAAAGATGCGCTGAAAAATATTATCAAGAAAAGCGGCTCGGTAAAAAATCTGCTATACTTGGACAGTCACGATCCGGTGGTGCAGAAATATTTAGAAGTTGGAAAGAAAAACAAGACAAAGAAGGGTAAATAGAAAAAATCCATGGATACCGGCCTGCGCCGGTATGACAAAATGATGAAAATTGTCATTGCATGTCCTCCGCTGGCGGAGGTGTCACGCAGCGACGGAGGTGGATAAGGTAATAAAATAGTGCGTATCTTTGGCTGCTCTTCAGCGGGTCTAAAGACACGTGCTACATTTTCTTCCACCCCCTTGATCCCCCGCCAGCGGGGGACACGACATAGCGTAACGAGAATTATATTATGACTAAATTATTATCACCGGCCAAAACCGAAGTGTTATTCATGGGCAATGAGGCCATCGCGCGCGGCGCCCTGGAAGCGGGAGTGAGCGTCGTTTCCGGCTATCCCGGCACGCCCTCGTCGGAAGTTATTGAGCGTCTCTCCGAAGTTGCCCGTGAAAGAAAACTCTATGTGGAGTGGTCAACCAACGAAAAGGTTGCGCTCGAAGTAGCCGCCGCCGCGTCCTTTTCCGGTTTGCGTTCGATGTGCGTGATGAAGCAAAACGGCGTCAACGTCGCCTCCGATTTTCTTCTGCATCTATCCTCTTCGGGTACGCGCGGAGGCATCGTGCTGGTCGAGTGCGAAGATCCCGGCGCACTGTCGAGCGTCAACGAGGGCGAATCCCGGTATTTCGCGCGCATGCTGGAGATTCCACTCCTGGAGCCGGCAAATCTTCAGGAAGCCAAGGATCTGACCAAGTGGGCGTTTGAATTATCGGAAAAAATCAGAAATGTCGTCATGGTGCGTTCGGTCACGCGCATGTCGCACGCGAGCGGCAATGTCATCTGCGGCAGAATGCCCGAAAAATTCCGCACCGCCCGCTTTATTTCCGATGGACCATTTATGGATCCTTTGCGCGGGCCGGTGGTCAGTACGCCGGTTGTCTTCAAGCACGGCCTGCAGCAGAAAAAATTACAGACGGCGGCTGACCTTTTTGAAAAGAGTCCTTTTAATAAATACTATGGTCCCAAGAGACCGGAATTGCTGATGATTACCAGCAGCGCCTGTTTCCTCTACAGCCGAGAAGCCATCGAAATGCTGGGGCTGCAAAAAATGGTCGGCGTTTTAAAGTTGAGTTGCACCTGGCCGCTGCCTCCAAGGCTTTTAAAAAAATATCTGCGCCTGACCAAAAAGATCATGGTTGTGGAAGAAGTGCTGCCGTTTCTTGAGGAAAACATCAAAGTCGCCGCCATGGGCATGCTCAAGGATATCGGCATCAAAACGTTTTACGGCAAGATGGATAAGACACTGCCGTCGGTCGGTGAAATGAATCCCGATCTGATTGCCGCAGCTCTGGGCAAAATCATGAAGGTCAAACCCAAATCCTTACCCGCCGGCTATCTTAAGGAAGTTCAAAAAGTGGCGCCGAAGATTGCTCCAAGGGCGCAAACGTTTTGTCCCGGCTGTCCGCACCGCGCGTCTTTCTGGAACATCAACACGGCGCTGAAACTCGACGGCCGCGAAGGGATTGTTTGCGGCGACATCGGTTGCTACGCGATGGCGTCGCTCTGGCCGGAAATCGGTTTCCATACCGTGCGCACGCTGCATTCCATGGGGTCAGGCACGGGGCTGGCCAGCGGCTTTGCGAAGCTGGCGGCTTTTGGTTTGGACAAGCCCGTCATGGCGGTTTGCGGCGATTCCACGTTTTATCACGCCGTCATTCCGGCGCTGATTAACGCCCAACACAATAAAGCGGATATTACATTTATCGTGCTGGATAATGCGGGAACGGCCATGACCGGATTCCAGCCGCATCCCGGCATCAATGAAAGCGCGATAGGGGATCCTCTTCCGCCGGTGGATATCGAAGCCATATGCCGCGCAATAGGCGCTAAGGTTGCCGTAAGCGATCCATTTGATTTGGAATCCACCAGCAAAATTCTGACATCTTTCATGGCCGAGCGCGGCTCGCTGAAAGTTCTGATATTGAGGCAGATTTGCGCGCTGAGTCCGGAAAAGAAGGGCAAGAAGCAATTCCAGATGAAAGTCAACGAGGAGTTGTGCCTCGGCGATCAATGCGGCTGCAACCGTTTATGCACCAGAATCTTTCGGTGTCCGGCGCTGACGTGGGACAGAGCAAAGAAGAAAGCGGTGATTGACGAAGTCATCTGCGCGGGCTGCGGTGTCTGCTATTCCATCTGCCCGCAAAAGGCGATTACCAGAACGGAGGCAGAACAGTGAAGAAAAAATATATTTGCATGGTGCTGTTTATTTTATTTTCCATTGTTGGCCAAAGCCTTGCTCAAAATACTACAGATAGTAAAAGTATTAAATACCCATACTATGCTTCGAAAGAACGCACTGACCAAATAAAAAATAATTATAAAAAAGTCAAAGAAGGCATGACTCCTCAACAAGTCAAATCTTTGCTTGGGGAGTCAGACGAAACAAGAAAGGCATATGAGCCTCAAATATGGAATGCAAAACAAAATGGCTATTCGCAATGGTTTATCATTCAACGTAAATGTAAACGTGGATCAGTGAATGAAAAAGACGAAAAACTGGTTTGTGTTAGATATAATTTACAATGGAAAGTAACCAATGTTGCTCATTGGGGATTTGATGAGCGTAAAGATAAAAGATAAATGAAAGATAAGCATATGAAGATAACTTTAACCAAAAATCCGACAAACATCATCATAACCGGTGTCGGCGGGCAGGGGAACGTCATGGCCTCGCGTGTGCTGGCCGGGATGCTGGTAAACGCGAGCTTTATTGTTACGATCGGTGAAACATTCGGCATGTCACAGCGCGGCGGTTCGGTGATGAGCCATCTGCGCGTGTCCTCATCTTCGGTTTTAAGTCCGCAGATTCCGCAGGGCAGAGCAGACATCGTGATTGCGCTGGAGCCGGTGGAAGCGCTCAGGGTGCTCACAAAATACGGCAATCCCGATGTAGCGGTGCTTGCCAATTCGCGCATGGTCTATCCGATGGGAGTGATTACCGGCGAGTTTAACTATCCGACTCTTGAAGAAGTCAAAGCGATGTTTGAAAAAGTTTCGGCAAAGAACTGGATCATTGACGCCACATCCATAGCAGTGGAATTGGGCAATCCCGTCTTGAGCAACATTGTCATGATCGGCGCGCTGGCCGGAACGTCGTTACTCCCCATAGATCGCCGCGCCTTTGAAAGGGAAATTGCCAAAAGCATTCCCGCCGGTAAACGAGAAGTCAATCTGAAAGCCTTCGACGCCGGCGTGCAAATGATTTAAGATTAATTATATTTTGCTACGTAATCCTCGCTACTCCGTAAACGGTCTTGTGCTATGGAAAAGAAAAATAAGAAAAACGCCACCAAAATAAATAAAAATACTAGAACGCAACATCAAGCCAATCTGGTCAGCCGGGCAGACGATAGTTTTGTGCAGAGCGATGAACGCTATAAGTCTCTTTTCAATCGCTCGCTTGACATGATTTACCTCCACGATTTGAAAGGTCGCTTTCTGGATGCAAACGATGCCGCTTTGAATCGGCTTGGCTATACAAAGGAAGAAATCAGTTCCCTTAATTTTGCCTCATTTTTGAGCAACGATCAACTTCCTCTTGCCCTAAAATCGATGGAGAATATTCTGGCAGGCACCCAAAAGACGCTGACCGAATACCGGTTACGGCATAAAGACGGTTCCGATGTGTATGTGGAGACCCGTGGAACCGTTGTCATGTCCAACGGGAAACCTATGGCTATTCAGGCCATTGCCCGGGATATTACCGAGCGCAAAAAGGCGGAGGAGGCGCTGAAGGAAGCTGAATTAAAATTAAGAACGATATTTGATTCCGCATCGGATGGAATACTTGTCGCGCAACGCGATAATAAAAAATTCTCGACCGCTAATAAAAAAATATGCAGAATGTTGGGTTATACGGAAAAAGAACTTTTGAAGTTAAGCATATATGATATTCATCCGAAAAAATCATGGTCCCATGTTATTAATCAATTTGAGAAACAGATTAAGGAAGAAATACTGGTTGCGAAAGATATTCCTGTTTTGAAAAAAGACGGAACGATGTTTTTCTCGGACGTGAGCTCTTCGCCTATTATTATAAACGGGAAAGAATGCCTTTTGGGAATGTTCAGGGATATTACCGAACGCAAGCGTAATGAAGAAGCTCTGAAGGAGAGAGAAGAGGAGTTGTCCGCGAAATCCCGGAATCTGGAGGAAATGAATGCGGCATTGAAAGTTCTTCTCAAGCAAAGAGAAGAAGACCGGATGCAAATTGAAGAAAATGTATTGATCAATGTAAAAATGTCCATCTTCCCTTATGTCGAAAAACTGAAAAAAGGTGCGTTAACAAAACATCAGAAAAATTGTTTGAAAATGATTGAAAAACAAATGAAAGAAATCGTCGCGCCTTTTCTGCGTGCCATATCCCAATCTTCTTTCAATCTTACGCCGCAGGAACTACGGGTGGCGGATCTGGTGAAAAACGGAAATACGACCAAAGAAATTGCCGGCATGCTAAGAATCTCGATGAAAACCGTCGATTACCACAGAGATAATCTTCGCAGAAAATTGGGAATAAAAAATAATAAAACCAATCTGAGGTCTTTTCTGTTGAAATTTTCATAATACCTGGTTTTCCCCCGTATTTTCCCCTGCATTGTCCGGTATTGTTTTCTATAGGATTAGATATTATAAAACGACCCTTAAAAAATCCTGTAATAAAAAGCACTTAATATTTCAACCCGGGAAAATACCAGTAAACAGAAAAGGAGGAGATCATGGATAACAAGAAAGTGATGAAACAGATGATAGAGATGCACAAAACATCCTTAAAAAACGGTCTTTCAACAATGGCGCTGCTTCAAAATCAGGCGGAAAAATTGATGAAAACTCTTGTCGATCATACCCCTGGAATAAGCGATGAGGGTAAAAAGGCCATTGAGCAGTGGAACGATGTGTACAAGAAAGGATTTGAAGATGTAAAGAAAGCTGTCGAGGAAGGTTACGACAAAATCGAGGAATTTTTAAACAACAGCGCAATGACAATATTTCAGGAACAGACCGAAAAAATGTTCGATGCTTTTTTAAATCAGAAAACATGGATGCCTGTTGATTTGAAGAAGACCATGGAAGAATTGAATACCGCATATACGAAGGGGTGTGATGAGTTCAAGAAACATTTGGATGAAAACATCAAGCGGATGGAAAGCTTCTATACTTCTGTGGAAAAAACGCAGACGAAAGATAAGAAGTAAATCTTGAAACATATCATATGGAATCCGTAGAATACCGGATAACGTATCATAAAAAATTTTGACTACAAGAAGGCAAAGGCAACAACTGCTTTGCCTTTTTATATTAATTTCAGTGGGAATCAAAATACATTTTTTTAAAGTATCCATCTTGATAATACGAATTCGGGAAATATTTAATAAATGAAAAATAGGTCGACGTACACATTTCATCATCTTTAAATGAAGATATTCTTGAAATAACCTTCATCGGCGAATTAACCAGTGGTTCGCATGATAAGATAGTAGGTGACACAGGGTCTGTTATTCGAGAAAATAATGTAAATAAAGTTTTGATAGATATTAGTGCCCTGAATGGTCGTTTAGGTATTACAGATACCTATCAACGTGTCAGAAATTTTCCGCCTCGTGTTTATAAAATGCGTTTCGCTGTGGTTAATGAGAACGGACAAGATAAAATTGAACAAATTCAGGAAACGACGGCGTTGAATGCCGGTATACGAATAAAATGGTTTACCGATAAAGATTTTACCAGAGCCTGATTGAGAAGCGTGTAAAAAATGTAACATGCGCCATTTTGACCTTTCTTGTTTTATTCTCAATTTTGAATCCATATGACTGTTCCGTGCTTGCAGATACCTTTATTATAAAGAAAATAATTCGTAGCGTTGAACGCGAAATAAAATCCACTGCCCTTCAATGTCGGTTTAAGGTGCTTTGATATCAATCGGTTATTTCTTTTGGAAGAAATAATGTTTCTTTTGTTTTTCTAATTTGATACAGATTTTAATCACTGATTATCAAAATCAACTAACGGTTATATTGACATATGTTGAATGAATTTCCAGACACTATCTGCTGAAGAAAACAAAGCCAATGATTCGAAACAAATATAAACTCATCATTTATTTATTTTTAACATTAACCACTCTGGTTGTTTTCGGACAGGTTATACACTATGACTTCATCAATATAGATGATGATGTCTATGTAACGGAAAATCTTAATATCCAGGCGGGAATTACCCTGAAGGGAATTTCGTGGGCTTTTAAGACCACGTATGCTGAATTCTGGCACCCTTTAACCTGGTTATCCCTAATGTCTGATTATGAAATGTATGGATTGCATGCCGGTGGTTATCACTTGACCAATGTCATCCTGCATATCTTAAGTGCTTTACTGTTGTTCTGGTTATTTCATCGCATGACAGGGGCCGTCTGGAAAAGCGCATTTGTCGCGGCTATTTTCGCTCTTCATCCATTGCACGTAGAATCTGTCGCCTGGATATCTAAACGTAGAGATGTCCTCAGTGCATTTTTTTGGATGATAACGACTTGTTGTTATGTGATTTACACGGAAAAACCGTCTGTAAAAAGATACTTGCCTGTTCTTTTTTTCTTTGTCCTGGCACTTATGAGCAAATCTATTGTTGTGACATTGCCTGTTATTATGATGCTTCTCGATTACTGGCCGCTACAGAGATTTCAGTTAAAGAAAAAAAAGATTCTGTGGCTAGTGGGTGAAAAGATTCCACTTTTTGTTTTATCTGCTGTTTTTTCTATGATAACGCTTTATGCACAATATAATCCGTTAATAAGTACATTGCCGTTGGATACTCGAATTGCAAACGCATTTTTTTCTTGTGTAGTTTATATGGAAAAAACATTCTGGCCGCATGGCCTTGCTTTTTGTTATCCTTTTACAGATCAACTCTCCGTCTGGCAGGTTTCAAGTGCCTTTTTACTGATTTTATTTATCAGCATTTTAGCCATTGCGACGTTGAAACGATTGCCACATTTTTTTATTGGATGGTTATGGTATATAATAACACTTCTGCCTGTTTTGGGCATTATTAACATTAGAGCGGTAAGACACGTTATGGGCGACCGTTATACTTATCTGCCCATGATTGGTTTGGGTGTAATGTTTGCTTGGAGTATTCCCTATCTAATCAAGAATGAAGATGTTCGTAAAAAGATTATATTCCCCTTAGGCGTAGCAGCACTGGCCGTTTTGTCAATTTTAACCTGGTATCAGAGTGGTTTTTGGAAGGACAGTCTTACCCTTCTTAACCGTACTTTGCAGGTGACGAGAAATAATTATCGGGCATACTATATCAGGGGAGAAACCTACGCTGACCTAGGCCAATATCAATTGGCCATTGAAGATTTCAATCGTGTCATTGATTTAAAACCTGATTATGTCGTTTATCATAACAGGGGTTTTGCTTATTACAAACTGGGTGATTACTGGAATGCAATCAGGGACTACAATGAAACAATTCGCTTACAACCTGGTTATGATTTAGTCTATTACAATAAAGGAATCGTTTATGTTAAACTTGGACGATACCGCGCATCTATCGAAGAATTCAACCGGGCCATATTTTTGAGACCGAACAATGCTGAGTTCTATTATAATAGAGGCGTTGCTTATTTTTATCAGGGGAATATCAAAATGGGTTGTCAAGATGCGCAGAAGGCATGTGATTTGGGAATCTGTCATTTACTCGAGAGGGTGAAATTAAAAAATATGTGTGATTGATTTTTCAGTATCAAGGATGTTTAGTTAAAATATCAATTTTATAGGGCGGGCTTCCAATACTTATTAAAAACCATAATCATTTTTTAT
>CAYNWA010000001.1:19997-38647 GCA_964400795.1 uncultured Smithella sp. | reverse complement strand
ACGCCGAAAAAGCATGGAAAAAGATGCAAAAGGATTAAACGAGTCCATTGGGAACCCCTGCCTTCCCGGAAATCGGAATATATAAAAAATTTGTTTTTATTTAAGTTTTTAAAAACAACTTCCACCCCGCATACAACGATCCCGGAATCAAATCCAGAGCGCCGGAGGCTTCAGCGACCGGCGTGAATCCGCAGGCGTCGCAATGAATGTCGCCGCGGCTTTTGACATAACAGCCTTTGGTGATGCTGCCGTCCGGATCGACATTGATCAGAATATCATCATGGCAGCGCCAGCGATTATCAATCATGGCATTCAATCGGCCCGCGGAATTTAAAATGGGGTAACCGGATTTTTTTAGTTTCAATAATTTTTCAATGGCAGCGCAACGCTCTTTAGGAGAAAGAGAGAGATCATCTTCTCCCTGATGATAAGGATAGAAAAATTGTGCGGTCATTCCTTTGAGTTTGGGTGTTTGCTTTACCAATGTTGCCAAAGATTCTGCGTCCTGCCAGTTGAGGCGATTCAAGGTAAGATGAATAAAGACGCGATCGTGTTTTGTTTTTTCAATATTCGACCAGATACGGTCAAAGGAATCACATCTCAATTTATCGTGAATATCTTTTCTGCCGTCGAGACTCACCCACAGGGTATGACAGGGAACATCAAGCGGCAGTGTGCCGTTGGTCGTGACCGCCACGCGCAAAAAATGCTTTTTGGCATAGAGGACAAGATCATGAATACGATGTGAGCCATCTCTCCAAAGAAGCGGTTCGCCGCCTTCAAAGACGACAAAGCGGGTGCCCAGCCGGTTCAACGTTTTCAAGGTGGCGATTGCCTCATCCCAGGACATTTGATCTTCATCATCCATTCGCAGATGGAACGGGCAGGCCCGGCAAGTCAGGTTACAACGATAAGTGATTTTGAAACTTGCCAGCAGGGGAATTTTATGCCTCAAAATTTTTCGCTGGATATAAAACCACGAAAGATCAAGCGGCCAGGGAAGACAAAAAGTATTAAAATTTATTATGTCATTCATTTGCAATATAATCTCTATTTTGTTAAAAATATAAAAATAAAAACAAATCATGTCAACACGATTTAATGAAAAGCAAGTATTCAGATAAACCCTTGCCTTATATATAATAAAATATTGTATTATTATAAGTTCAATGCTTTCCTAAAAGATAAAAAATGCAGAATCGGAAAACAAGCTATCATATTAACGTTTCAATTTTTATGTTCATAGCCGGCTGTTTAGGTATTATTGCGGTAACAGCTTTTGATAAATTATACTGGCATACAGATATTTTGGCGCAGGGATATCCTAATTTTTCTCACGGTTATTTGATTCGCAGTGCTGCTATTTTTGTTTCCGTCGCATTTCTATTATTGGCCGTGATGGGTAAAAAGAAACCGGAATTCATATTGGCGGAACATCATAAACTCCCCGTGGAAATTATATGCATCTTGGGAACGCTGGCTATTTCTATCCTCTGCTTGTTATTATTCTTATTTTTCCCCATCACATTCAGTCTTTCCTCTTTGGAAGATGAATTGATGGAATGGCTATCCGCTATATTGGCATTCGTCAGCAGTATCATCTTGTTCATCTTTTTTATAAAATTTCGCAATCATGTGAATATTCCAATCTTTGTTAAATTATCATTGGTATTTTTATCGTTGTTGTTTTTTATAATTGGCATGGAGGAGGTTTCATGGTTTCAGAGAATTCTGCATTTTCAAACGATAGGAATATTTGATGGCAACCAGCAAAATGAAACAAATTTACACAATTTTGCCAACGACTATTTTGAAAATCTATATTATGGGGGAACGTATTTATTTTTTGTGATATTGCCGTTCCTTGTCGTATTATTTTCTTCACTGAATAAAAATAAATATTTAAGATTATTTATAGCGCGTCCCTATATCGCCGTCATTGGAACGCTTCCTTGTGCATACAACTTTGATGCGTGGAACATCTTTTTTATTCAGGCATCTTTTTTTAGTAGTTTAATAATATTATTCTATCTTGCTGTTTTCAGTAAAAAAAGAATTGAACAATGTGTCATTCTACTTACGATGATTCTTGTTATGATCACACAGGGATTGTTTCTAATGAAAGGTGAAGAAGTGTTTATGCGTCTCTGGGAGATTAAAGAGTACAAGGAATTCTTTATACCACTTGTATTTTTTATATATTCAGCGGATGTTTCCACTCACATCAATCGTGTCTACTCGACTGAAAAAAGTTGTCCTTCTCTTGCTTACGAATGAATAAATATCTGTATTCACCGTTAATATTGCAGGGTGGAAATTACGTGCAAAATAGTATAAGTTGCAATTGACATTGCTTGAGGAAAACTTATATTACAAGCAATGCAAACGAATCAAGAGGTGACCTCATGAAGGATATCTATTCTGCCATAAAAATAAGTGAACATGTTTATTGGGTTGGTGCAATTGATTGGAATATTCGCGACTTTCACGGGTACACAACGCCTCACGGCAGTACCTACAACGCTTATCTGGTGATGGCGGATAAAATTACCCTGATCGATACGGTCAAAGCGCCTTTTATGGGCGAAATGCTTGCCCGTATCCAATCCGTTGTTGACCCTTCTAAAATTGACTATATCGTTTCCAATCATTCCGAACTGGATCATTCCGGCTGTCTGTCCGAGGTGATTGATTTCATCAAACCTGAAAAAGTATTTGCTTCGGCCGTCGGCGTAAAAACATTGCAGGAATTGCTGCATCACCGCCATGAAATCACGCCTGTAAAAGACGGAGAGGTCTTAAGTCTGAGAAACATGGAACTGACATTCATGGAAACCCGCATGATCCACTGGCCGGACAGCATGTTCACCTATCTGGCCAAGGACGAACTCCTGTTTTCACAGGATGCTTTCGGCATGCATCTGGCGACGCTGGAACGGTTTAGCGATGAAATTCCGGCGGCAAAACTTGAATACGAAGGGGCGACCTATTACGCCAACATCGTTTTGCCTTATTCACCGATTGTGCTAAAGGCGCTGGAGAAGGTTGCCGCATCTGGTCTGAAAATCAAGATTATCGCTCCCGATCATGGACCCATCTGGCGTAAGGATATTGGTTGGATAATTGATTTATACAAGAAATGGGCTTTTCAGAAACCGGCAGCCAAAGCGGTTGTGGTTTACGCGACGATGTGGCATTCCACGGAAAAGATGGCCAGGGCCATCAGCGAAGCCCTGGCAGATGCTGGAGTCAAGGTTAAACTCATTTCCATGAATGAGACGCATCGCAGCGAGGTGGCCTATGAGGTGCTGGACGCCGGGGCCTTGATTGTCGGATCGCCGACACTGAATAATAATATCCTGCCGCAGATGGCGGATGTGATGACCTATCTGAAAGGATTGAAACCGGTTAATAAAATCGGCGCGGCGTTTGGTTCTTTCGGCTGGAGCGGGGAATCGGTCAAACATTTAGAAGCGATACTCAAGGATATGAAAGTCGATCTTGTTGCGGAATCCATCGCGGTGAAAAACGCTCCCGGTCAGGATGTTCTGGAAAAGTGTCATGACTTGGGTAAAACCATCGCGGCTGAGTTACTCAAAAGAACTGCTTCCAATTCATGAAAAAAAAGGAGAGTGAATGATGAAAAAATATGTTTGCGGTGTTTGCGGTTATGTTTATGATCCTGCAGAAGGTGATTCTGAAGGGAATATTCCTGCGGGGACTCCTTTTGAAAAACTGCCGGAGGACTGGGTATGTCCGGTGTGCGGGGCGGCGAAAGATGAATTTTCCCCGGAATAATAACAACCTTGTAAAAAAACCGGATGCTGCGTTGCGCTGCATTCCTCGTCGCTGCAACGTACGTTAACAGTACGCCTCGCTCCTCGGGACTTGCGCGCCTTGCCTGCGGCATTTTTACTAGGTTGTTTATGATAGTTATAAAACTTTTTACAAGTTCATTAATTTTAACCAGAAAAGAATAGAAATTTGTAGATAAAGGAAAATCATATGGATAAAATTCAGGAAGCGTTGAGTCAGGCGTATACCGGTGAAGCGAAAGCAGCCCTGAGGTTAAAAGTTTACGCGCAGAAGGCGGAAGACGAGGGCTATAAGCAGATGGCGAAGCTTTTCCGCGTTATTGCTTTTTCGGAAGAGATTCACGGCGCCCGGGCTCTGAAAGTTCTTAAGGAAATAAAAAGCACGGAAGAAAATCTTGCCGCCAGTTTCGAATCGGAAACGCAGGTTGCCGAAGTTGCGTATGAACAGTTTGTCAAGCTGGCGGAAGCGGAAGGCAATAAGGAGGCCGTAATACATTTCAGTCAGAGCAAGGATGTGGAAGAAACGCATGCCAAACTGTACAAAGATGCAATGAATCATTTCATGGAAGAGCGCGAAACAAATTACTATGTTTGTAAAATTTGCGGCTATGTCGCCGATGGCGTTTTGCCCGAAGAATGTCCCGTCTGCGGCGCGAAGGCGAAGATGTTTGTGCCTTTTGATTAATGGATAGATTTTTTATTAAAAGTCGGCTGTAGGCAATTTGTAATGTAGCGTTTTGAGGAATGAATATGCGAATGAATTTCAAGGGACTGATAATTTTTCTTTCTTTTATTTTTTTATTCCCTTTTTATTCATTTGCTGAAGAGAAGCCTCTCTGGGAAGTCGGCGCGGGATTGGCTCTCATCCAGATGCCCGATTATCGGGGTTCGAACGAAAGCAGATTTTATCCTCTTCCGTATCCTCACGTTGTTTATCGCGGCGATATTTTAAAAATTGACGAAAACCGCATTTCCGGACAGATCTTTGAAACAGACAGGGTCTTGCTGGATTTCAGCATTTTCGGTTCTGTTCCGGTCAATAGCGAAGATAATTCCGCCCGTGAAGGGATGCCTGATCTCGATCCGACTTTCGAGCTGGGACCGGCTTTGAAAGTTAAACTTTGGGAGCATGAAGGATATAAAAGCAAAATTGATTTGACGCTGCCCGTGCGCGCTTTTTTTTCAACGGATTTTTCTTCCGTCCACCACGAAGGATGGGTGTTTTCCCCGCGGATTAATTTTGTGAAGGATGATTTGATATCCGGCACCGGTTTGCATCTGGGCGTTTCTGCCGGACCGATGTTTTCTGACAGCGGTTACCACGATTACTACTACACGGTGGAACACCGGTATGCTGAATCGTGGCGTCCGGAATATTCAGCGGGAAGCGGGTACAGCGGTTCAACCCTTACCGTAGGGTTGAGTAAAGAGTATAAACAATTTATTTTCCATGCTTTCGTCAGCGCTGATTTTCTGCAGGGAGCGGCTTTTGAAGACAGTCCTCTGGTCAAGAGAGAAACTTCGATCATGGGCGGGTTCAATGTCTCGTGGATTTTCTTCAAATCGCAGAGAACCGTAAACGTGGTAAAATAAAATGTTGTCCTACGTCGTCGAAGATGCCCTTCAGGGTACTACGCTCCTGGGATAATTCCCAATCCCGATATATCGGGATTGGATAATTCCACAAGCGCTTCGAGCTACGCTACGCTTGCTCTTAGCGTGTGTCATTACCACCGACGCTTCGAACGTCGCAAAGCTCGTTCTACCACACGGCACTGTGTGCATGGTATAATTCCCAATCCGCCGTGACGGATTGGATAATTCGGCTAATGCCTCAAACCTCTCTACGATCGTTTTTGGCGAGCCTCATTACGTCCAGCAAGCTTCAGTGCACTGTGTTTCGGAAGCTTGAGTTTCATTATTAGCGGGTGTGATTAAATAGTGGATGGTGGTTAGTGGATAGATCATTGTTGTTCAAATGTTTAAAGGAAATTCTATGCTGCTGATTATTACACGATGGCTGGTCATTACCGTAGCAATTCTGCTGGCTTCCTACTTCGTGCCCGGCATCCATGTGGATACGCTTTCAACGGCGGTAATCGCCGCGTGTGTGTTGGGATTGATCAATGTTTTTATCAGGCCGGTCGTCGTTTTACTGACGTTGCCTTTAAGCATTTTGACGCTGGGTTTGTTTTATTTTTTCATTAATGCTTTTCTATTGAAACTGGCTGCCTATTTTGTTTCAGGTTTTGAAGTTTCAGGTTTTTTTGCTGCTTTTTTCGGTTCGCTGATCATCAGTCTGGTCAGCTGGCTGGCCAACTCTTTTATTTCCACGCATAAAATTGTCAGAACGGATGATCCCGATTACATTGATTTGAAAAAAGGGGACGACGGTAAATGGCGGTAGGCGCGACGCTGGACTTGACTCCGGCGATGAAACAGTATGTAAAAATCAAGGAAATGCATCCCGATTGTATTCTGCTGTATCGGATGGGCGATTTTTACGAGATGTTTTTTGAGGACGCGGTCACCGCCGCGCCCGTTCTGGAAATAACGTTGACCTCGCGTAACAAGGGTAAGGAAGACAGCGTCCCGCTTTGCGGTTTCCCTTATCATGCCGCCTCCGCCTATATTACCAAATTGGTGGAAAAGGGTTTCAAGGTCGCGATCTGTGAACAGGTTGAGGACCCGAAAAAAGCCAAGGGCATCGTTAAAAGAGAAGTCATTCGCGTGATCACCCCCGGTCTTGTCGTTGATGAAGAGAATCTGGCGGCGGGCGAGAATAATTATCTGGCCTGTCTTTGTGCCGGCAAAAATACGCTGGGTCTGGCTTTTCTGGATGTTTCCACCGGGGAATTTCAAGTCGGTGAATTTCCCGACAGGGATTTTTTCTTTGTGGCTATTTCCGGACTGGATTTCAAGGAATTACTCCTGCCGCGGGATTTTCCCGATAAGATATTGCTGAAGACTCTGGAAGGGCACATGCCTTCGCTTCGAATGAATTATCCGGAAGATGAATGTTTTCTGTCCGCTTTTGCGGACGATATGCTGAACCGGAATTTTTCTCCGGACGTGTTGATGATCTCCCGAATCAGAGAATATCCGGCCGTGATGAAGGCATCGGGCGCGATTTTACATTATGTTTATCAGACGCAGAAAATAAATCCCCGGCATATCCGGGACATCAAATGGTACTCCACGGAAAATTATCTTCTGCTGGATGAAACCGCCCGCCGCAATCTGGAAATATTCGCGACGATTCAGGGAAACGCCAAAGCCGGTTCGCTTTTTTCTCTTTTTCATGAAACGCTGACACCGATGGGTACACGTCGCCTGCGATGGTGGATGAATTATCCGCTGGTGGACGTGGAAAGCATTAAAACACGGCTGGCCGCGGTTGCCGAACTGAAAGACGATCACATCCTGCGGACGAATCTGCGTAAAATTCTGTCGCGTATTTACGATCTGGAAAGACTGGCCGGACGTGTATCCCTCCGGGTGGCCAACCCACGGGATCTGGTGGCGTTAAAAATCTCTTTGATGGCGGTACCGGAACTCAAGGCAATCCTTGCGGATTGCACGTCTCCGGCGATTACTGCTATTCGTTCACGGTTTAAGGAAATGTCCGTTGTGATCGAATTGATTGCACGGGCGATCATTGATGATCCGCCGCAGAAGATTCAAGACGGTGGTTTTATTGCCATCGGTTACGACGCAGAACTGGATAAACTGCGTTTTATCAGTCGTGACGGGAAAAAATGGATAGCTTCTTTGGAAGCCGAGGAGCGAAAGAAAACAGGAATCAATTCTTTGAAGATCGGGTTCAACAGTGTTTTCGGCTACTACATCGAGGTGACCAAAGCCAATGCCTCACTGGTTCCCGATTCCTACATCAGAAAACAGACGCTGGTGAACGCCGAGCGTTACATCAATCAGGAGTTGAAGGAATTCGAGCAGACGGTTTTGAACGCGGAAGAAAAAATCAGGGAAAGGGAACAGGATCTTTTTCTTGCTTTGCGCGACAATCTTGACCCGTACATTACGGATATTCAGAATAATTCATCTCTCATCGCGGAGCTGGATGCTCTGGCCGCTCTGGCGGAAATAGCGGAGAAATATCATTACACCTGTCCGGAGATCCATGATGACGAGACCATCGAAATAAAAGACGGACGTCATCCTGTCGTGGAAGCCGTCCAGGTCAAGGAAGGATTCGTTCCGAATGATTGTTTGATGGATTTGCAGGAAAATAAACTGCTTGTCATCACCGGTCCGAATATGGCGGGTAAATCAACGTATATCAGACAGGTGGCGCTGATTGTTCTGCTGGCGCAAATGGGAAGTTTCGTGCCGGCATCCAGGGCGAAAATCGGTGTAGTCGATAAAATCTTTACCCGCATCGGAGCCTCCGACAGTTTGATCAGGGGACAAAGCACATTCATGGTGGAAATGACAGAAACCGCGGAGATTCTTAAGAATGCGACATCCCGCTCGCTGGTGGTCATTGATGAAGTGGGGCGGGGCACGTCCACGTTCGACGGCTTGAGCATTGCCTGGGCTGTGGCGGAATATATTCATGATTTTCAGGGTCGGGGCGTCCGCGCGCTTTTTGCCACCCATTACCATCAGTTGACGGATCTGGCGGTTACAAAAAGCGGAACAAAAAATTATAATATCGCGGTAAAGGAATGGGGCGAAAAAATAATTTTCCTGCGCAAAATCATGGAGGGCGGTACCAGCCGCAGTTACGGAATTGAAGTGGCGCGAATTGCCGGCGTGCCAAAAGAAGTCATTACGCGTGCCAAGGAGATACTGCGAAATCTGGAAAAGGGAGAATTTGACGAAATCGGCATGCCGCGCATTGTCCGGGGAACCCGCGAAGGCAAAAACGCAAGCCCTCAAATGAGTCTTTTTACCAGAAAAGAAAGCGCGATTGTCCTCGAAAACAAAGAAAAGGAGATTATTTCAGAATTGAAAAATATTGATATTCAATCCATGTCTCCGCTGGAAGCACTCAACAGATTAAACGAATTGAAAAATAAAATTCCTGATTAAATTAATTCCATAAATATGGATTAAGCGCCTTTTTTCAGTTTTGCGGCCAGATAAATGGAAAATGTTGTTCCGGAATTAACAACGGATTCGACTGAAATTAATCCGTTATGATTTTTGATAATGGAATCGCAGATGGCCAGTCCCAGGCCAATGCCGCCATGTTCTTTTGTCTTTTTGGTTGTAAAATAGGGATCAAATATCTTAGAGAGATTTTCTCTCGGAATACCCATCCCGTGATCTCTGATGATAATTCGTACGTAATTGCCTTGTTCCAGAGATCTGATACTTGTTCCAATCGTTGTATTTTCGGCAATCAGTTCCACAATACCATCACTGAGCATTGCTTCTTTGGCATTAATCAAAATATTCTCTGTCACTTGTTTTATTTGTGCGGCGTCAACTTCACACGGCCAAAGATCTTCAGCTATGGAGGTGTTACAGGTAATTTTGGAATCTTTAAACACTTTTTCAACGGTTTCCCGTAAAACAGGTTCCAGATTTTCAATTTTACGAACAGGATATCCGCCCTGGGCAAAGGTTATCAGACGGTGAGCCAACGCCTTGGCCTGAAGACCGGCGCGTTCCGCAACCGCCAAACCATCCTCGAGTATTTTATCTTCTTCGCTCGCGGATATTTTAGCCAGAAAAACATTACGTAAAATAGCTGTGAGGAGGCCGTCAAAATCTTTGGCAACACCGTCGGCAAAAGTGCCCAGTGATTCCAGTTTTGTTCTCTGAAGAAGTTCGTCCTGCGCCACTCTCTGTTCTGTGATGTCTTCCAGCGTTTCCATGGCTCCGATCAGGAATCCACCGGAATCTCGTAATGCTGCTGCTGTGATGCGAAACCACTTCCCTCTGTCTCCCATATCTGGGAAAAATTGCGTTACTTCGTAAGCGCCTTCCAGAAGTTTTGATTTGCTCCACCTGTTGGAATAAAACTTCTCCAATTCACCGGTTCTATCGTCAATAATCAGATCGGCAAGGCAGGGTCGTTCATTTTTATAAAAGGCTCGCCAGTGTTGGTTCGTTCCGAGAATTTCGCTGGGTTTGATATTGCTTAACGCCTGTAAAGCTCTATTCCAGTACATTACTTTATGCTCTCTGGAGATGACGAAATTGGGAATGGGAGAACCATGGATAATGCTGAGTAATTTTTGTTCATCGCGTCGTCCGCGCCAGATAGCGTAAATAACGCTGAAAATTATTGTCAAAGCCAGAACAAAAATGAAAATGAAAATATAATACTTGTTCATAGATGTTATTACATACCAATCAAAATCACGACGACCGTTTAAGTAATATCATTCTGATTAAACGTTAACCGCCAGCCAGTCTCCTATTTCGCTTGTGCTCATCCCCATTTTTCCTGCATCAAGGCTCTTGAGTTTTTTGCTCTCCAGTAGTTTTATAACTGCACCTTCCACTCTTTGAGCGGCCTTGTCTTCTCCCAAAGTCTCCAGCATCATGCCACAGGCGCAAATAGCGGCCAGGGGATTGATGACATTTTTCCCGGTGTATTTCGGGGCGGAACCGCCAATCGGTTCGAACATGGACACACCTTCGGGATTGATATTTCCTCCCGCCGCTATTCCCATGCCGCCCTGCACCATCGCGCCCAGATCGGTAATAATATCTCCGAACATGTTGTCGGTCACAATCACATCAAACCATTCCGGATTTTTGACCATCCACATACAGGTGGCATCCACATTGACATAGTCTGTTTTGATTTTGGGATATTCCTTTGTCAACTCATTGAACGTTCTCTCCCATAGATCAAAGGCGTAGGTTAAAACGTTGGTTTTTCCGCAGAGGGTTAACTTGTTTGCCTTGTTTCTTTTCGCGGTGTACTGGTAAGCGTAACGCAGACAGCGTTCCACGCCTTTACGCGTATTGATGGATTCCTGAATCGCCACTTCATCGAGTGTTCCCTTTTTCAAAAATCCACCCCCTCCGGTATACAGGCCTTCCGTGTTTTCCCGCACGACAACAAAATCGATATCCTTCGGTCCCTTATCTTTGAGCGGACAGGGAACATTCGGATAGAGTTTTACCGGCCGGAGATTAATGTACTGGTCCAGTTCAAAGCGCATCCGCAGGAGAATTCCCTTTTCCAGTATTCCCGGTTTGACATCCGGATGACCAATAGCGCCCAAATAAATCGCATCGAATTTTTTAAATTCTTCCAGAACCGAATCGGGAAGAATTTCCCCGGTTTTTTTGTAACGTTCTCCACCGAGATCGTACTGGACAAGATCATATTTTATGGATTCAGATGCGGCCACTGATTTCAGAACTTTCAGACCTTCCGCGACCACTTCCGGTCCTGTTCCGTCGCCGGGGACTACAGCGATTTTATATATTTTTGATCGACTCACCACAACCTCCTGTAAATTCGACTGATCATAGAAAGTATAATTTCCAAATAGGAAGTTTTCTTAGCGCAATGAACCTCTTAAGTCAATGTCAAAAAACACAAAGGAGAATCATCTGTTTATACGGAAATATTTATTATCACGGACCAGAATGGTTCGGCAACGTTATGGTTTCGGGACACGGTATATTTTGGTCTGGAAATCGTTAAAAAACTGCTGAGATCTAACCGAACATGTGGTAAAAAGATAACCGGTTATTCCCCATGCCGAATATGATAAATACTAACTTCAAACAACAAAAAATGTTCATTTATGCTGTTCTGGTTGCCGCCACCCTGGTCGTCTTCTGGCAGGTGAATCAGTCCGATTTTATTGATTTTGACGATCATGTCTATGTGACGCAAAACAGTTATGTTCAATCCGGATTGACGCTGCGAGGACTTCGCTGGGCGTTCGGCACAACGTACGCCGAGTTCTGGCATCCCCTGACGTGGATATCTTTGATGTTCGATTATAATCTGCACGGTTTAAACCCGGGTGGTTATCATCTGACCAATCTCATCCTGCATATTTTGAGTACGCTTTTGCTGTTCTGGCTTTTTAATCGAATGACCGGGGACATCTGGAAAAGCGCTTTAGTTGCCGCGTTATTCGCGCTGCATCCGCTGCATGTGGAAACGGTTGCCTGGGTTTCCAAGCGCAAGGATGTATTAAGCACTTTGTTCTGGATGTTGACGCTATGCCTGTATGTGTATTATACGGAAAAACCGGCTATCAAAAGGTATCTGCTGGTTCTTTTTTCTTTTGTCCTCGCTTTATTGAGTAAACCCATGGTTGTGACGCTGCCGGTCATTATGATTCTTCTGGATTACTGGCCGCTGAAGCGTTTTGAATTTCAAAAAGGAAATCAGATCTTATGGTATTTCAGAGAGAAAACATCTTTTTTTATACTTTCAGCGGTTTTTTCCGTCATAACGCTTTATGCCCACAGAACTCCTTTCATGATACACTACTCCCTGGATTCCAGATTAAAAAACGCGGTGATTTCTTTCACGTCTTATCTTGGAAAATTTTTCTGGCCTTATAATCTGGCTGTTTTCTATCCTTTTTCAGATCAAATGTCTGTATATCAGGTCGGTACATCTGCTCTTCTGATCGTCATAATCAGCGTTGCAGCAGTGATGACGGCGAAACGTTTCCCCTGTTTTCTGTTCGGATGGTTCTGGTATGCCGTAACAATTTTACCGGTTATTGGCATCATTCAGGTCAGCAACAGGGCAATGTCCGACAATTACACCTATATTCCTTCCATTGGAATTTTCGTCGGTCTTGCCTGGGGCATACCGCTGTTATTCGGGAGCGAGGAGAATCGTAAAAAGATTTTGCTCCCGATTTCTATAACCATCCTTGCCGTATTTGTTTTTTTAACATGGCAGCAATGCGGATACTGGAGAAATAACTTTGAACTTTGGAATCATACGTGTCTGGCGACAAAAAATAACTATCTGGCGTATAATAATCTTGCTTCGGAGCTGGCTCAGAGAGGAAAAATTCCGGAGGCTATTGATCATTATAACAAGGCCATTGGCATGAGACCGGATATGCACTTGCCCTATAATGGAAGGGGTCTCGCTTATCATAATCTCGGCCAGTACCATCGGGCGATCGATGACTATAATCATGCGCTTCGCCTGAAGCTGGATTACGCTGAAGCCTTTTACAACCGGGGGAATGCGTATGACGAACTTGGTCAGTATCAGCAGGCTATTCATGACTATAATGAAGCGATTCGTCTGAACCCGGATTATCTGGAGGCGTACAATAACCGTGGAAACACGTATTTTTCAATCGGGAACAATGAACATGGCTGTCGTGATGCACAAAAAGCGTGTATTTTGAAAAACTGCAGATTGTTAGATTTTGCGCAGAGGAAAGGATTGTGCCGTTGATCACGAAGACTGATTTTCCAGATCATTGTTAGTGAAATTCACTAAATAGTAAGATTTTATGTTCAAGACAATAACTGATCGAAAAAAACATCAATTAATAATTTATATTTTTCTATTGGTCGTTACTCTTGCGGTTTTCTGGCAATTAAATAGTTATGAGTTCATCAATATTGAAGATGACAAATACGTCACGGAAAATAATCATATCCAGTCCGGCATCACGTTAGATGGATTTCGTTGGGTATTCAGTTCCACGGATGCCCAATATTGGCAACCGCTGACATGGTTGTCTCTTATGTTGGATTATCATTTCTATGGTTTGAACGCCGGCGGTTATCATGTAACCAATATTATTGTGCATATCCTGAGCACGCTTTTGCTGTTCTGGCTTTTTAATCGCATGACCGGGGCAATCTGGGAAAGCGCTTTTGTTGCCGCTTTTTTCGCTCTTCATCCTTTGCGAGTAGAATCAGTTGCATGGGTTGCTAAGCGTAGGGATATTTTGTGTGTATTCTTCTGGATGCTGACTTTGTGTCTTTATATCTATTATACGGAAAAACCGGCTATCAAAAGGTATCTGCTGGTTCTTTTTTCTTTTGCTTTGTCTCTGATGAACAAACCTGTGGTTGTCACCCTTCCGGTCATTATGATTCTTCTGGATTACTGGCCGCTGAAACGTTTTGAGTCGAAAACAGGCAATTTAGTTTTATGGCAGTTGCTGGAAAAAACACCTTTTTTTATCTTGTCTGCCGTATTGTCCATCATCACGATTCATATTCGGTATAATTTAGACAGTTATTTTGTAAATGATTTACCTCTGTGTTCCCGACTTGCCAACGCGCCTGTTTCTTTTGTTACATATCTGGGAAAAACTTTTTGGCCTCATGATTTAACAGTTTTAGTACCTTTTCCAGCTCAAATTCCGGCATGGCAGGTTATGAGTTCCTCTTTGCTGATTCTTGTTGTCAGTATTGCCGTGATTACAACTCTGAAACGTTTACCCTATCTCTTTGTTGGATGGATGTGGTATTCAATAACTCTTCTACCGGCTCTGGGAATCATTCATTTTGGCCACCTGGCACGGTCCGACCACCATACTTATCTGCCGTCTATTGGCATTGCTATGATGCTGGCCTGGGGCATTCCATCGTTAATTAAAAATGAAGACATTCGTAAAAAGATTCTGTTGCCTATAGGAATAACTGTCATATCAATCCTCGCGGTTTTAACGTGGCGTCAATGTGTTTACTGGAAAAACTCTTGTGAACTTTTGGGTCATGCTTGTCTTGTAACAAAAACCAATTATAAGTTACTTGCTTCCGCTTTGGCTCAGAAAGGTAAATTTGAAGAAGCGATTGCTTATTATGATAAGGCTATTAAAAAAGAACCCGATGTATATCTTCACTATTGCGGCAGAGGACTTACTTACGATAATCTGGGTCAGTACAAACTTGCCGTCGAGAACTATAATCATGCGCTTCGCCTGAAGCCGGATTATGCAGAAGCCTTTTACAACCGGGGGAATGCGTATGACGAACTTGGTCAGTATCAGCAGGCTATTCATGACTATAATGAAGCGATTCGTCTGAAACCGGATTATCTGGAGGCCTACAATAACCGCGGAAACACGTATTTTTCAATCGGGAACAATGAACGGGGTTGTCTTGATGCTCAAAGGGTCTGTGTCATGGGCAACTGCCGGTTGCTGGAATATGCTAAAAACCGGGGATACTGCCGTTAAGTTAATTATTAAGTAAAAATATCCAATACTTATCATAATGACCTTGGACGGCCATTTTATAGATCGTCTTAATATTTGCAACTAATCTCAAAGAATGTTAGTTTACTTATGTTAAGCATAAGGTGTTGTTAAAGCACGCCGAAACAAAAATATTCTCAATACTGGCGGAGGTTGAACATGGGAGAAGGAATCGGTGATTACACAAAGAACATTGTTGATTTAAGGCGGCATATGTGGATGGCTGGTGTGGAAGTGGAATTGAGGCGCCTTATTTGGCAAATTGCGGTTGTCGGTAAATACATTTCCGCCAAAATTCATGAGTCCAACAGAAAACTTGCCGGTCTGAAAAATATTTACGGTGAAGAACAGATGGCGCTGGATAGAGCTTCCGATGAGATACTGAAAAGTCAGCTCGCGTTTTCCGGTTTTGTGCGCGAGTACGCTTCCGAAGAGTTGGACGATATCATTAAAATCGGTACCGGCAACGAAAAATACATTGTTACTGCTGATCCGCTCGATGGCTCATCTCTTGTTGATACCAACCTGGCTATCGGTACAATTATCGGTATTCATAAAGATTCCGTGATGGATTGCGGCCGAAATAGCATGGTGGCAGCGCTCTACATTACTTACGGCCCCTTGATTACAATGATTTATTCGGCAGGGAAGGGGTCTCATGAGTTTGTTCTGAATCGCGAAGGCGAATATGTTTTATCCGAGGAAAATATAAAGCTGAAGGAAAAAGGTTCGATTTTTTCACCAGGCGGTTTGCGCAAAGACTGGAATCCGGAGCATCTCAAATTTGTCGAAAAGCTGGAAAGCGATGGTTACAAATTACGTTACAGCGGCGGATTTGTTCCCGACATTAATCAGGTTCTGATTAAAAAGGGCGGCCTTTTCACATATCCTGCATTGAAAAAGTCACCCAAAGGCAAGCTACGACTTCTTTTTGAGTTGCAGCCCATGGCTTTTATTACGGAGCAGGCTGGAGGAATGGCGACTGACGGCAAGCAGGATATCCTCGCAGTAAAAGTGGAAACCATCAATCAGCTTGCACCGATTTATATCGGCAGTGCTTACGAGGTGCAACTGGCTAAAGAAATGTTATCAAAATAAATAAGATCATTCATCAATGTAAGGAGTGGTTATGATTTACAAAGATAAAAATGAATTGCAGCAGAAATGTTCAAAAATTATCAAAATAGACGGCAATGATGTTGTTATTGAAAATGAAGAGGAATTCAAAAATGTACTGATTGATGATTTGATTCAAACTGCGGTGTTTTGTCCTGATCAGGCAACGATGGAGGCCGCTCGTTGGCTGATTCGTCGCGCGGGGGCAGCTTTGGGAATACTATCCTCTTCTATTCAAACTCTTTACGAGGCAATGGGACGGGAAGAAATAAAAGGATTTACCGTTCCGGCGATTAACATCCGTGGGATAACGTACGACACGGCTCAGGCCGTTTTCCGGGCGGTCAACAAAAGCAAGGTTGGTCCTGTTATTTTCGAAATTGCCCGTTCCGAGATTGATTATACAAAACAACGACCGGTTGAATATGCCTGTACGGTGATTGCTGCCGCGATTAAAACCGGATTTTACAGCCCTGTTTTCCTACAGGGAGATCATTTTCAGATCAACGCCAAGAAATTTACAGCGGATGCTGCGAAAGAGACGCAGGCGGTGAAAAACCTGATTTGGGAGGCAATCGAAGCAGGATTTTATAATATTGATATCGATACATCCACGTTGGTGGATTTATCCAAAAGCACGATTAGCGAACAGCAGAACATAAACTACAGCCTTGCGGCTGAGCTGACCACCATGATACGAGACCTGGAACCGGAGGGCATCACCATATCGGTAGGTGGCGAGATCGGCGAAGTCGGCGGGAAAAACAGTACCGTGGAAGAGCTTGAAGCATACATGGACGGATATCTGGAAGAACTCAAGAAACGCGGCGAATCGCTCAAGGGCATCAGTAAAATCAGCGTGCAGACCGGCACAACGCATGGCGGGGTTCCGCTGGCTGACGGTTCGGTTGCCAAGGTTAAGATTGATTTTGATGTTTTGGAAAAATTATCAGCATTGTCCCGTTCCAAATACGGCCTCGCCGGAGCAGTTCAGCATGGCGCCTCTACGCTTCCCAACGAAGCATTTGACAGATTTCCGGCTGTGGCGACGGCGGAAATTCATCTGGCCACTGGTTTTCAGAACATTATCTACGACAGTGCTCAGTTTCCAAGGGATTTAAAACAAAAAATCTACGAACATTTGAAAACCGAGTTCAAATCCGAATGGAAGGAAAAGGATACCGAAGAGCAGTTTATCTATAAGACCCGCAAAAAAGGATTCGGACCTTTCAAACAGGACATGTGGAACCTGCCGGCTGATATACGCGAGAAAATCGGTGTGGAACTGGAAAAGCAGTTTTCTTTTCTGTTTGATAAACTGAAAATGAACAATACGCAGGATCTGGTAAAAAAATATATTAAGCCCGTGGATGTCCCACTGGAAATTCCTGCTTTCCTGAAAAGCTGAAGCTATCTTGTTCTGAAATTCTACTTGTGAATAGATACCATAAATGGTTTTGTTCCGTTGAAGATTGTAGGGCGTGTTCCCCGAACACGCCGCGATTCGGACTGCTCGGGGAGCAGTCCCTACAGGAATAATGATTAAATGAAAGCGGCGATCTTAGAGAAAACAACCTGTTTAGAAGAAAACAGAAACCCGCTAAAAATAACCGAAGTGCCTGACCCGTCCATAAATGACGGAGAAATTCTGATCAAGGTATCGGCTTGTGGCGTTTGCCATACCGAGCTCGATGAGATTGAAGGCAGAACGCCTCCGTCGACCCTGCCTGTTATTCCGGGACACCAGGTCGTTGGTATCGTTGTCGAACAAGGGAGACTGGCCAATAAGTTTAAAGTTGGCGATAGGGTCGGTATCGGTTGGATAAATTCCACCTGCGGTGTTTGTCCTGCTTGTCTTTCCGGAAATGAAAATCTTTGCCCTGATTTCAAAGCAACCGGCAGAGATGTTCACGGCGGTTACGCGCAGTATTTGGCAGTATCTGAAAACTTTGCTTTCAAAATTCCAGAAAAATTATCCGATGGTCAGGCGGCGCCTCTTTTATGCGCCGGAGCCATCGGTTACCGCTCTTTACGCCTGACTAATATGGTTGATGGACAACGTTTAGGGCTCACCGGATTTGGCGCATCCGCGCACCTGGTTTTGAAAATGGTTCGTTTTTGCTATCCTCAAACAAAAATCTTTGTTTTTGCCCGTAGTGAAAAAGAGCGAAAGTTTGCACTGGAACTGGGAGCTGTCTGGGCGGGGGATACAAGTGCGGAATCTCCCGAGAAGCTTCATGCCGTCATTGATACGACGCCTGTTTGGAAACCGGTTGTGGAAGCTTTAAAAAATTTGGAACCTGCGGGACGACTGGTTATTAACGCGATCCGCAAGGAAGAGATCGACAAGGAATATCTTTTACGATTGGATTACCCCCGTCATCTCTGGATGGAAAAAGAAATAAAAAGCGTGGCCAATGTCGCCCGCGGCGATATCGAATACTTTCTGAATCTGGCTGCTCAAATGTCGATCATACCGGAAGTGGAGGAATACGCGCTGAACGAAGCCAATCGCGCCCTTATGGAGCTCAAGGAAGGAAAAATCCACGGAGCCAAGGTTTTAAGAATGGGTTGATTTTTT
>CAYNWA010000001.1:0-19987 GCA_964400795.1 uncultured Smithella sp. | reverse complement strand
AAAAATGTAACAAATTTGATTTTCAAGATAATTTTTTAATTTATCAAATAGTGGGGTCTTTTCATGAAAATAGCCACTGTCAATGAAATGCGATTCATGGATCATTATGCTATTGATAAATTGGGCATTGCCGAAGAAATCCTGATGGAAAACGCCGGACTGGCTTCTCTGAAGATTATCAAAGAGAAGATCGGCATGGTGAATAAAAAATTCATAATTTTTGGCGGTTCCGGCAACAACGGTGGCGATGGTCTCGTTGTTGCGAGGTTAATTCATGCAAGCGGCGGTATTGTAAAAGTATTTTTGTTAAGCGATAGCTCAAAATTTAAGGGAGCGGCAAAAACAAATTTTGAAATCGTCAAGCGATTGCCGGTGGAAATGGTGCGGCTGCAAAATGCGGCGATGTCCAGAAAGGATTTAACTCATAGTGATGCAATCATTGATGCTATTTTAGGCACCGGTCTTGACCGTCCGGTTGCGGGACTGGCTGCGGAAGTCATAATTCTCATCAATAAAAGCAGAAAGAAGGTTTTATCTCTCGATATTCCTTCCGGTGTCAATGGTAATACGGGGGAAGTCATGGGCGCCGCCGTCAGGGCTGATTATACCGTTACCTTCGGTTTGCCCAAAATTGGCAATATGCTTTATCCCGGTTATGAACTGGGTGGAGAATTATTTGTCAGTCATATTTCGTTTCCACCTTTTCTTTATAATAAAAATGAACTTTTGGTTGAGACAAATGATGCTGTCGCATTGCCTCGTCGTCCTGCCGAGGCCTACAAAGGCGCTATGGGAGACGTTCTTTTTATCGCGGGAGCGGCAAATTACTATGGAGCCCCGTATCTGGCAGCCATGTCCTTTCTAAAATCAGGAGGGGGATATGCCAGGCTTGCGGCGCCGCGCTCCATTATTCCCGTTATCGCGAAACGAGGTCGGGAAATGGTCTATCTGCCGCAGGAAGAAACGGAGGCGGGCAGTATTGCGCTGAAAAATAAAAAAGCGTTACTGGCAATGGCGACCAGGGTGGATATGGTGGTTATCGGCCCAGGCCTTTCCCTCCATGAAGAAACCGTCAGGCTTGTCCGGGAAATGGTTGTAGCAGTTAAAAAACCATTGCTTATCGACGGTGATGGTCTGACAGCGGTAGCGGAAAATCCCGAAATACTGCGTCGACGAAAAGCAGCAACAATTCTTACACCGCATATGGGTGAAATGGCGCGGCTAACCGGAAAATCAGCCGCGGAAATCAATTCCAATAAGATCAACGTATTGAGGGAAACAACAGGAAAACTTAAAGCAACCATAGTTTTAAAAGGAGCGCATTCGCTTGTCGGGACGAGTGACGGAAATATATATGTCAATTTAAGCGGCAACTCTGGCATGGCGACAGCCGGTTCGGGAGATGTTCTTGCCGGATGTATTGCGGCCATGTACGGCATGGGATTGAAGTCTGAAAATGCTGCACGCAAGGGAGTGTTTCTTCACGGCTATGCCGGTGATTTGGCAGCAAATAAAAAAGGAACCGATGGAATGACGGCGAAAGATATTATGGATTTTCTGCCGCAGTCTCTCAAGCATGATCGTAGCGGCATTATTGAAAAAAAATATTTTAATCCACTTCATATATGATTTGCATCGGTAAAATATTTAAAGGCATTGATTCCCTATGATATTAAAAAATAATAACATGGAACTTCATCCCCTGACGCTGAAATTCGCCGGCGAGTCGGCATATCTTGAAGGGCCATTTTTAAAAAATTATTACAGGTCATCCATTGCTCACATTCGAACGATGATGATTTTAGGGGGCATTCTTTACGCCGCTTTCGGTGTTTTGGATGCCCTGCTAATGCCGGAGCAGATGTTTACCATATGGATCATTCGTTTGTTTGTTATTGGTCCCGGTCTTGTTGGGGTGCTGCTGATAACTTTTTCCAAGTTATTCGAAAAATATTTACAGTTCGTGCTGGCGTTTGCATATATTCTGGCCGGAGGCGGTATTATTTCCATGATTGTTCTTGCCCCGCCGCCGGTGAGTTATTCTTATTACGCGGGTTTGATGCTCACGTTTATGTGGGGCTATACGCTTATTCGTCTCTTTTTTACCTGGGCTTCTTTTGCCGGCTGGCTGCAGGTAATATTTTACGAAATTGCGTCTATCTGGGTTAATCCCACACCTTTTGATATTTTTATCGGAAACAACTTCTTCTTCATCAGTGCGAATCTTGTCGGGATGATGGCCTGTTATTCAATAGAGTTCTATGCCCGACGCGACTTTTTTATGAAACAGCAATTGGAAAATGAAAGAGAAAAGGTCAGCAGAATAAATGAGGAATTAGAAGACCGGGTCAGAAAGCGTACGGAGGATTATCAAATTGTTAATGCGGCGCTTTTACAGGAAGTTGACAATCATGAACAGGCCAAGGGAAAACTTCAAAGAGTTCTTGAGTCCCTTAAAAAATCAGTTGAAGTTACTATCCAGGTCATGGTTTCAGCAATAGAAGCGCGGGATCCCTATACGGCCGGGCACCAGATCAGAGTGGCGAATCTCGCCTGTGCCATTGCCGAAGAAATGGGTCTGCCTCAGGAGAAAATTGATGGCATTCGCATGGCTGGATCTATTCATGACATCGGTAAATTATCCATCCCCGCGGAGATTCTGACGAAGCCGACCAAATTGACCAATCTCGAATACTCTTTAATTAAAGAACACTCCGGCAGCGGACATGAAATGCTCAAGGATGTGGAATCCCAATGGCCGCTGGCGGAAATTGTTTTTCAGCATCATGAACGTATGAATGGTTCCGGATATCCAAGGCAACTCAAGGGAGATGAAATTCTTCAGGAAGCACGGATTCTTGCAGTTTCCGATGTTGTAGAATCCATGGCTTCCCACCGTCCGTACCGTCCTTCGTTAGGGCTTGAAGCCGCTTTGGATGAGATTGAGAAGAACAAAGGAATTCTCTATGACAATGTCGTCGTTGAGGCCTGTCTCAGATTATTCCGGGAAAAAAATTATTATTTGACTTCTTGATAGCATCTCTCATCCTATGAAGCCAAATATTCGATGATGTATCATCCCGTGACAATACATTCAGGGGATTGGGGTTGTCTTAGATATTTCGCGCAAGAATATATTCTGCCACAGTAAATAATTGATCTTTTTCGGGGCAGTCGTCAAAAATGCTCAGCTGAGCTTTTGCCTGATCGATGTATCCCGAAGCTAACTCGAGAGAAGAATCATTTGCCTTATGTTTTTTAATTAATTTAATAATTTCCCTTGCCGACTTTTGTGAGCCTTTCTTGAGGCTTATTATTTCCATGATTTTATTTTTTTCTTCCGCGGTACTCCTGGTGATGGCAAAAATCAGCGGCAGGGTTATTTTGCCTTCCTCCAGATCTTTGCCGAGCGACTTGCCGAAATCTTTTCCCCTGGCTGTGTAGTCCAGAACATCATCCGTGATCTGAAAAGCCATGCCTGCTTTGAGTCCGAATTGGGAAAGCGCTTCAATTTTTTCCTTCGGCGCGCCGCCTAAAATGGCCCCGGCGGCACAGGAGGCGGCAATCAGAACGGCCGTTTTCTTTTCAATGATGCTCAAATATTCATCTTCTGTCATATTAACATCGCCACATTTGGTGAGCTGAAAAACCTCGCCCTCCGACATGATGTTTCCCATTTGTGAAACAAGACCGAAAATATCATTATTGCCGATCGCGCTCATCAGCATGAAGGCTTTGAAACACAAAAAGTCACCCACGAGAATGCTGACCGAATTCCCAAAAATTTTATTGGCGGAATCTTTGCCGCGCCTGATTAAAGCCTGATCAATGACATCATCATGAAGCAGAGTGGCCGTGTGGATATATTCCATGACCGTGGCCATCGGAAAACGGTGTTCTCCTCGATAGCCGCACAGACGCGCGCAAATCAACAGCAGCAGCGGGCGGAATCGTTTGCCGCCGCTGTCAATCAAATGATGCGCAATTTCCGGAATCAATTTGATTTCCGAAATCACATTATCATTGATGCATTTTTCGACCTGCTGAAGGTCATCTTTGTATGTAGAAAAAACATCTTGTATGAGCATTTATATCACTTCCTATTCGTCATACCGGTGGAAACCGGTATCCAGTTCTTTGTCATTATACGGCTGCAATGCCTAGTCATGTCATTTCGACCGTAGGGAGAAATCTTTCTGGCGTGAGTTTGGTCGAGTCTTTTGGACTCGACCTTTTATCAGTTCACGCTGCTTATCGGCAGCCAAGTCAAAAAGACTTGGCTGAACCAACCGCGTTTTCACCACGGATCAATAAAAGAGTGACACGTTTCTTCTTTTCCAGGGGGCACGGATTTGATGCCCTGCGTAATCCATTTGCGGGTATCGGCCGGGTCGATCACCGCGTCTATTTCCAGATAAGACGCAACATTAATGGCCTTGCCTCGTTTGTATAATTCACCAACCAGTTGTTCATAAAATTTTTCCCGTTCCTTTGAATCTTCAATGGCGGCCAATTCCTTTTTGAACCCGGATTTGATGGCTCCTTCAATGCCCATGGCGCCGAATTCACCCGTCGGCCAGGAAACCGTGAAGAATGGCTCTCGAAAACCGCCTTTGGATATGGACATAACGCCCAGGCCGTAACCGCGGCGCAACACAACCGTGAAATAAGGCACCGTCAAATGCGAGCCGATGACAAACAGCCGGCAGACATGACGCACCTGAGCGCGCTTTTCAACGTCCGGCCCCACCATGAAGCCCGGTGTGTCGCACAAAGATAGAATCGGCAAACCATGCGCCTGACATATCTGCATAAGACGCGCCGCCTTGTCCGCGCCTTCGGGTTCGATGGCTCCGGCCATATGCATGCAGTTGTTGGCAATCAAACCGAAAGGACGGCCTTCAATGCGAATGAATCCAGTAATCATGCCGGGGCCGAATTTGGGACGCAGTTCCAAAAATGAATCCGTGTCGGCCAGAGCTTTTATCAATGTGCGTACGTTGTAGGCGCGCTTGTTGTTTTCGGGAATCAGATCGCGCAGGCGAAGCTGGTCGGCTGCTTCCCATTTGGAAACTGTTCCCTGAAAATAGGAAAGATATTTTTTTGCCGCGGCAACCGCTTCCACGTCATCGGCAACTTCGATATCGACGACGCCGTTTGCACTTTGCACATCAATCGGGCCTACTTCTTCAGGCTTGAAAATACCCAGACCGCCGCCTTCAATCATGACCGGGCCGCCCATGCCGATATTGGAATTTTTTGTCGCGATAATTATGTCGCAACATCCTAAAAGCGCCGCGTTGCCGGCGAAACAAGGGCCTGATACAATTCCGATAAGAGGAACTCTTCCGCTTAAGTTGGCAAACTCAGCGAAAGTTGATAAATCCAGACCGGCTGTCATAACGCCGATGGCGTCCACATCGCCGGGTCTGCCGCCGCCGCCTTCCGCAAACAATATCAGCGGCAGACACTGTTCATGGGCGAGTTTGAGCATTCTGTCCTTTTTTTTATGATTAAAATAACCCTGAGTGCCCGCCAGAACGCTGTAATCGTAAGCCATAACCATACAACGAGCCTTCTCTTCGGTGAAGAAAGAGCCGTTGACTGAACCGATGCCCGCAATCATTCCGTCGGCGGGCGTTTTTCTGATTAAATCCTCTTCCGAACGACGGCCTCGTTGTGCGGCAATGGCCAGAGCGCCGTATTCAATAAAACTTCCGGCGTCGCATAAATCCTCAACATTGGCGCGGGCTGTTCTTTTGTCTTTCTGCTTCAGTTTGGCCACCGCGTCTGGACGATTTTCATCAAGACCGAAAGAGTGTCGTTTAATCATTTCGGCCAGTTCCGGCCGCATTTTGTCAGGATCTTTTTCTTTGGTTGTCTTCATTCGGCGCAAACTCCGTGGGAACAGGCTGATTTACTATTGGAAAATTCATACAACAATTATTTATGTATTTCAAAGATTAAATTCCACCGCCTTTGTCTTTTCATAGTCCAGCGAAAGGATCGCGTCTAAATAATAAATATAGAAACTTAATGTCCTCCGCTGGCGGAGGTGTCCCAAAGGGACGGAGGTGGATAAATAACTTTCGGTTTATACTTTGGATGAACATTTTTGTTGTATTGAAAATCTCCCCACGCCAGCGGGTGACATTATGGCATAGGCAATTCTTTTCCACGCTGCGATATCATCAAAATGGTATAAGAGATGACACACATACTTTGTTATGTACAAATTTAAACAGAGGTTTTATACAAATATTTGTTGATGAGGATGTTTTCCCGAATGTTAGCAAAGATATCTTAATCAAAGCATCCTTACGACTAAACATTCCTCTGATATTTTTGGTCAATAAACAGTTATGCCGGTAAGTTGGCAGGAGTCGTGCCCCGCGTGGGCGCGTGGATTGAAACAAATTAAACGCAAATTTATTGAATACGGCAAACACGTCGCGCACTTTCAGACAAAGGGGAAATTTATTGTTATTAACATTGAGATTCTGATAAACTTGAATAGGAGATGAATCAAAAACAAATTCCGGTGTGATGAAAGAATTTCGGGGGTGTTAGTATGTCGGAACGTTATGACGTTATTGTTGTCGGATCGGGGCCGGGTGGGGCGACGGTTACCCGGGAATTCGCCCGGGCAGGAAAGCGGGTTTTGTTGCTGGAAAAGGGCAGGGAGCATAAACTCCTTGGGACCTATTTTGGTGCCTTGTTGATGTTTGACCGATTCGGCTTTTTCAAAAGTCAGGAAGGACTCACGATGCTCAAGGCGACCACGCTTGGCGGCGCTACCATGGTTTACTCCGGTTCTGCGGCCATGCCGCCTCCCTGGCTGAAAACGAAATACGGGATTAATCTGGACGGCTATGCTGACGAAATATGCCGCGAACTTAAAGTGGCTGTTCTTCCTGAAAGATTGCGGGGCGAGGCATCGCGCTCGATCATGGAAGCGGGCAACCGCATCGGTCAACAATGGGAGCCCATGCCGAAATTCCTGGATGTATCCAAGTTCAAAAATAGCCGCAGCAGCGGTGCACGTGCTTCGCTGGGGCTGAATTACGGTGAACTTTGGACAGCGCGCAACTTTGTACGCCAGGCGGTTGAGGCGGGCGCAACGCTGATGATCCGTGCCGAGTGTCTGGAAATCATTGTGAAGAACAGCGTTGCCGTAGGCGTCAAGGCGCGCATCGCCGGAAGGGGCGTTGTCGAATTTTATTCGGATACCGTCGTCATCTGTGCGGGCGGCATCCCGACGCCTGTGCTTCTGAAAAAGGCAGGCATTGCACAAGCAGGTGAGGGGTGCGTGGTTGACCCAACCATTCTTGTGTACGGAATATCGCCGCGGGCAGGCGCGTATCGGGATCCGCTGGTGAGTGTGGTCAGTTGGAAATGGTATGACAGCGACGGCATTCGGGTAGGGACACTTATCGATCCGTGGTTGTTGACGATGATCGGTCTGGCCAAAGCCGGTCTTCGTCATATTCCGAAAATCTTTAGCTACAGGAAGATGATCGGTATTCTGGTTAAGATCAAGGATGAACTGGGAGGCAGTGTAAATATTAAAGGAGAGGTATCGAAGGCACTGACCGGCGAGGATATGGCAAAGATTAACAAAGGGGTTACCATTGCCAGAGAGGTTCTCATGGAAGCGGGATGCAAACCGTCCAGCATTGTGGCCGGCGAGATACGCGGCGCCCATCCGAGTGGCACATGCCGCATTGGCGTTGTGGTGGATGATCATCTGAAAACAGCCATTGATCGTCTCTATGTCTGCGATGCAAGTGTATTCCCCGAGGCGCTGGACCGTCCCACGGTGATCACAATCATCGCCTTTGGCATGAGGCTGGTGGATCATGTGCTCGGGCGGAAACGGATCTTTAGTGAATAGAAAAGAAAAGGTAAATTTATTTTCGAGCCGTGTGGCGCGTGGTGTAGAACCGCATCAGCAAAACCCGCAGTGTGCACAGGACGCAAACAAATAATAAACGGCGCGATCGGGGATCGCACCCTACAGACATAGATGTAGGGATTGATCCCCTGATCAATCCGCAAATTATTCGACGCAATCGGGGATTGCACCGCATAAGAGTAGTGACGACCATAGGTGCGTTACAAAACAGTGAGGAAAATAATATGAAAGAGCCGCTTTCCTGTTTGTGTTGCGGCAAGTGTTGTTTTGTGGATATGACCGCTTATGCCGAACAGGAAGATTTTGATCGCTGGCGTAAAGAAAACCGGCAGGACATTCTGGAGATGATTGAGCACCGCCATCTCATCTGGGCAGGTGACAGGATGATTTCTTCGGAAACGGGGGATTATCCCCGGGAATGTCCTTTTCTTTACAGTTCAGGTAATTCATTCCTCTGTTCGATATATGAAACAAGACCCCGGGTGTGCCGAGAATATCAACCCGGTTCGTCAGAGCTCTGTCCGCAATGGAAGGGAGAAAATGGTTGATAGTTGATAGTGGATGGTTGATGGTTGATGGTTGATGGTTGATGGTGGATGGTGGATAGTGGATAGTTGATAGTGGATAGTTGATGGTGTGTTTTGATTTAGTTAATTATTTCGCCGAACAGGTCGTATTCATCAACAGTGGTTATTTTGCATTTCACAATGCTGCCGATTGAGGAGTTTGATCCTTTGATGTAGGTCACACCGTCTATTTCCGGCGCTTGTCGGCGACATCTTCCCATGTATGTATAATCACTACGTTCGCTTTTGCCTTCAATCAGCACTTTCTGGATCGAGCCGATTAATGTCTTGTTTATTGCTGCGGAAATGGAAGCCTGTTCACTCATGATTGTTTCGCGACGGCGCTGCTTTTCTTTTTCAGAAACCTGCTGTTTCAAATTCGCTGCTTTTGTTCCTTCTTCTTTGGAATAGGTAAAGACGCCAAGATGGTCGAATTTTGTTTCGTTGACGAAATCAAGGAGCCTGTTAAATCGTGTCGGTGTTTCTCCCGGGAATCCGACGATAAGCGATGTTCTCAATGCGATGTCAGGAATGATTCCTCTGGCTTGAGAAATCGCTTTTTTTATTTTAGCGGCCGTGATTTTACGGTTCATGGCTTTCAAAATATCGTCGTCAATATGCTGAATGGGCAGATCAAGGTAGCGGCATATTCTTTCACAGGCGGCAATGGTTTCCAGTAAATCAGCGTTGATGCGCGCCGGATGAGCGTAAAGCAGACGAATCCATTGCAGGTCTTTGACTTTTGCCATGTCTTTTAACAGGCCAGACAGGCGTGGACGGCCTTTTAAGTCCTGACCATAATTGGTGATGTCTTGAGCGGTGATGATGACTTCTTTTATTCCTCTTTGAGCCAGCATTTCAGCCTCGAGTAAAATATCATCCGGCCGGCGGCTGCGCGCCTTTCCGCGGATGGATGGAATAACACAATAGGAGCAATGATTAGAACATCCTTCGGAAATTTTTAAATAAGCGCTTGCGGTGGCCGGAGATAAAATCCGCGGGTGCTGATGGTTCATCAAGAAATCCGGCTTGGTTATTACAGAGGCTCTTTGTCTTTTCCGCCGACTGATTTTATTGATGTGGTGGACGATGTTTCCGACTTCACCCGTCCCGATGAATAAATCCACCTCGGGCATATGAGTGAAAAGCTCTCTGCCGTAACGTTGTGACAGGCATCCGGCGACGACGATCTTCAGATTGGGATGGTTATGTTTTTTTTCTTTGGCCAGTGTCAGGATGGTTTCGATGGCTTCTTCTTTGGCGGGATTGATGAAGGCACAGGTGTTGACGATGGCAATATCGGCTTCATCATGCTTTTCCACCAGGGTATGGCCTGATTGATTTAGAAGGCCTCCCATGACTTCCGAATCAATCAGATTTTTCGGACAGCCGAGGCTGATGATACGTACTTTGATTCGATTTGTTTTTTTCAACTGGGGAGCTTTCTAATAAGGACTTTTCTTGGTTTTGCGCCGTCGGAGGGACCGACAATGCCTTCCGCTTCCATCTTTTCGATTATGCGCGCGGCGCGGTTGTAACCGATTTTCATGTAACGCTGGACCAGTGAAATGGATGCCTGTCCGAGTTCTCCAACCAGCGCCACTGCTTCGTCATATTTTTCATCGAAGTCATCGTCACCTTCATGCTGCGCCTGCGAGGCCGCCAGCGCGTATTTTTCAATGGACGAATCGTAAGCCGGCTGCGCCTGCATCTTGATATAATCAACAATGCGCGTGATTTCTTTGTCCGAAACATAAGCGCCATGAATGCGGGAAAGCTTGGATGTCCCGGGTGGAATGAAAAGCATATCTCCGGCGCCGAGCAGTTTTTCCGCGCCCTGCTGGTCGATGATGGTGCGGGAATCGATTTTGGAAGACACCTGGAATGAAATACGCGTTGGGAAGTTCGCTTTAATCAGACCGGTGATAACATCAACAGAAGGTCGCTGTGTGGCGATAATCAGATGGATACCGGCGGCTCTAGCCATCTGAGCCAGTCTTGTGAGAGATTCTTCTACGTCTCGCGGCGCGACCATCATCAAGTCGGCCAGCTCGTCGATCACAACAATAATATAGGGAAGCTTCGTGTGTTTTATTTCCTTCTCTTCATTTTCAGCGGCCGGTTTGTTTGCGGATTCTTCGATTTCCAGATCGGGATCCACTGGCTTGGGCAATGCCAAAATAGTTTTGCTTTTCAACCCTTTCAAAAGCAATTCATTATATGCATCAATGCTTTTTGCTTTCAGGTCGTTGAGAATCCTGTAACGTCGTTCCATTTCTTCCACCGTCCAACGCAGAACCTGTGAGGCCTTTTTAGGATCGGTCACGACCGGGTGCATGAGGTGCGGAATGCCTTCATACGAGGATAATTCCAGCCTCTTGGGGTCAATCATCAGAAACTTAACGTCATCCGGCTGAGCTTTAAAAAGAATGCTGCAAATCATGGCGTTCAGCGCGACGCTTTTACCGGAGCCGGTGGTTCCCGCAATAAGCAGATGAGGCATTTTTGTCAAATCGGCAATAACCGGTTTGCCCACAAAATTAACGCCCAGAGCAATCGGCAGACGAAAAGATGATTCTAAAAAGGAATGATTGTCGATGACTTCTTTGAGAAAGACAGATTCTCTTTTTAAATTTGGTATTTCAATGCCGATGACCGATTTGCCGGGAATCGGGGCGAGAATGCGGATACTGGGAGCCATCAACGCCAGAGCCAGGTCATCGGAGAGATTGACGATCTTGTTGATTTTGACTCCCGGCGCCGGTTCCAGTTCATACATTGTAATGACCGGTCCGGGCATGACTTCGACCACACGCCCTTCAACGCCGAAGTCGGATAGCTTCTTTTCCAGGATGCGGGAGTTGGTGACCAGAGAATCCCTTTTAACCCGGGCATCTTTCTGGGGCGCTTCTTCCAGTAGAGTAAGGGGAGGCAGCTGGAAATTTTCATCCGCTTTTGCCTTGGTAAAATCAAAATGGGTTTGTTCAATTTTTTTTGAAGGAGCCTTCTTGATAACCGGCAGGGGTTCTTCAATCACAACCGGTTCAGATTTTTTTTCAATTTTTGCGCTGTTGAGAACAAAACGGATAAAAGAGGAAATACGGCTTTTGCAGAGATTGAAAAGACCGGCGGAAAATTGAGATAATTTTCCGGAAAAGAAAACGATGGAAAATTCAGCCATGAAAATCAACGACACAACAAAAATTAGAAATAAAATAATATAGGTTCCGGCCACATTAAAATATTTTCGGAGAAGACCAACGATGAAGACACCGATTAGCCCCCCGGTGCCGTTTGTCAGGGATTCTCCATAAATCTTGACGCTGCCGCTGATCAGAAGCGCCATAATGCCGGCAAAGGAAAGAACAAAAAATAAAAATGCCACGACCCGGCTGGTGTTTACAGTGAACTCAGGCCGTAAAAAATATTTAAAACAGCAAACAAAAAGAATAGCGGGCAGCAGAAAGGATGCTGCACCCAGAAGACGTATTAGAGAATCGGCTGTATAAGAGCCTGCCTTGCCGATCCAATTATGTATGGCCTGATCTCCGGAGACAAAATGGGTAAAGGAAGGGTCCTGAGGATGATAGGAGACAAGACACAAAAGTAAAATACAAGCAAGGGATAGACAAACAGCTCCCTTTATTTCTCTGGCTCTTTTATGATCGGTCTGTTTTTTTTCCATTCTATGGCCGAGGATGAAAATGAATTTTCGCCAAATATTATTTCAGAAAAAATCAGATTTGACAAGTATGGTAATCGTTCCCAAAATCCAGCAGTAGTATGCGAAAAATTTTAAACGGGCCTGACGAATAATCAAAAAAAACAGTTTCAGGGATAAAAAACCGGCTAACGCGGCACAGAAAAAGCCGGCAAAATACAGCCACATTTGCTGGTAAGAAATTTCTCTTAAGTAGCCGGATTCCAGTAAAACCGCTCCGAAGACGGCGGGCAGCGATAGCAGAAAAGAAAAACGCGCAGCCGTCTGGCGATTAATCTTGCGGAAAATACCCGTGGTTATTGTTGCTCCGGAGCGGGAAATTCCCGGCAGGAGAGCCAAAGCCTGGGCAAGTCCGATTAATATAATGTCGGTGAAATTCATGTCTTTTTCATCGCGTCTGGCATCGGTTACCTTGTCGGAAAAATAAAGCAGGAATCCGGTGATGATTAAAAAAAATGCCGCCGACCGGGCGGATTCAAAAACCTTATGGAGATCATCTTGAAATAATGAACCCAAAAGGGCTGCTGGAATCGTGCCGATGATTAGAAAGAGGAAAATTTTTCTTAACGTTGCGGGATCATTGTTCCGGGAAATATTTGCACTCTTATTGTCTTGTGGCACAAGAGCTTTGAGCATGTTCAATAAATCAACACGAAAATAAAAAACAACCGCAAACAGAGTTCCTAAATGCAGCATGGCGTCAAAGGCAACCCCCGGCTGTTTAAAATTCGGTAAAAAACTCTGCAGAATCACCAAGTGAGCAGAGCTGCTGACGGGAAAAAGTTCAGTCAATCCCTGAACGACACCTAAAATTATGGCTGAAGATAAATTCAAATAGTCTCACTTTCTAAATCTCTAATATTTAGGCTTTCGGAATCCTGCCATGTATTGTAATTCTTTATAATTTCATTTCTGACTTTTTCAACAAGTTCGTGCCGTTTCTCAAGATCATAATTTAAAACGTCTATGGATTTTCCGATGATCATTTTTATCTGTCCCGGCTTGATTCTCAATGACTTTTTGGGCATTATTCTGCCACTACCGATAATGGATACCGGTACAATTGGCACTCCGGATTTAATGGCAAGATGAAAAGAACCCTGCTTGAAGGATTTGATTTCTCCGTCTTGGCTTCTTGTGCCTTCCGGGAAAGTCATGATTGATTTTCCATTGCGGATGCACAAGGCGGCTTCGTCAATGCTTTGCAAGGCTTTTTCGTGATTACTTCTGTCAATTTCAATGTAACCGGCGCTTCGCATTGCGGCGCCGAATATGGGAATGGCGAACAATTCTTTTTTGGCAATCCAACGGAACCGAGCAGGAATGTATGCCAGAGTAATTAAAATATCGAAATCGCTTTGATGATTGGCCATAAAAATTTGAGGTTTCCCCTGCAATATATTTTCTTCCCCAATGACTTTTATTTTGATGTTGCATATCAGGAGCAATATTTTAGCCCAGAGATTGGCCACTTTATGGATTTTATTATCGGCAGACGGTAAAACTGAAAAAACCACGGCCCAGATAGACATAAAAGCGGTTATCGCAACGCCTAATGTGACTAAAAGTGCCGAATGGATCATAAAAGCCCCTTTTTTATTAAAGCACTTGATGTGTTACGATAATTTTTTACTTGATAACATAATTGAAGTCAATAATGAATTCACTATCGCTTCCCTAAATCGGCGACGTCAGGTATGCGGGTCTCAAACAGACGGGATCTATTCGACGGACATCAAAGAAGTCCAGCGTTCATATTCGGTTGCATGAGGAAGATTTTTCTTTTTAAGTAAATTAACGATTGGTTCTTCATTGAAGCGCAAATAGGGATTGATTTTGCGCTCTTGGGCCATCGTCGAAAATATTGCGATTGCGGAACTGTAATTTTTGCGGAAAGATTCGATGTTGTTGTTGCCCGGTTCCAGATAGCTGGCAAATGCAAGGGAATCGGCTACATAATCATGTCCGGCGTAAATAATTGTTTCATCAGGCAGGGTTAAAAGCCGTTTGATCGATAAATAAAAATTATGATGATTTCCGGAAAAACAATTGCCGATTGTTCCATTAAAGAGAGTGTCTCCTGATAGGAGAGAATGTCCGGTATGGAAGCAGACGGAATCGTCTGAATGTCCAGGCGTTTGGTAAACTAAAATTTTTTGCCCATCGACGATAATTTGCTGATTGTCAACGAATATGGAAGGTTTCAGGAAATCAGCGCCTGTTGCTTTGAGTAAATGGTCATTGCCTGACGTGTGATCGTAATGCGAGTGTGTATTGGTCACATAAATCAGAGTCAAATTCATGCTTTTAAGAAAAGACAGTATTTCTTTGAAGGCTCCTCCATCTATAACCAGGGCCTGCTTTTGCCCGTGAATAATATAAGCCAAATTATCCATTCCATAATGAAACTGTTTGATATTTAACATAAATAATCCTTGGATAGTCCATCAATCGACTTTTTAAAATGAATATAAGAGTGATATTAATAATATGTCAAGACAATCCGCATAGTATTCAAATTCCTTTTAGAAAAAGTTTGACAAATTGAGGTCTTAGTAATAATATTGCTCAACTTTTTTTGCAGAAGGGGCGCGATAAGCGCTTTTTTTAATTTTCAGCAAATTTTTAAGGAATTGTCTTTCAAAGTGCATAGATTCCTGACAAAGAAAAGAGCCTTGGAAATCATTGCCAATTTCTCACAGGCGGGTGTTCTCGTCGTGGGGGATGTGATGGTTGACCATTTCATCTGGGGAAATGTATCGCGTATTTCACCGGAGGCCCCCGTGCCGGTTGTTGATGTTCAAAAAGATAGTATTTTGCTAGGCGGCTGTGCAAACGTGCTCAATAATATTCACGCTATCGGCGGCAAAGTGTACGTTGCCGGAGTGATTGGGGCCGATAACATCGGGAAAAAACTGCTTGCGGAGCTCAGCGATCGAAAAATCGAAACAAAAGGCATTGTGGTTAAAAAAGACAGGCCGACGACTCTGAAAACACGAATAGTCGCTCACGGACAGCAGATGGTCAGATTTGACAAGGAAAACAGAGAGCCTATTTCTCAAGACAGTCTTAATAAAGTTCTGGAATATGTAAAATCTTTGCGCAAAAAAATAGGCGCTGTTGTTATTTCCGATTATAATAAAGGCGTTGTTTCCAAAGAACTTATTCAGGGAATAAGAAAAATAGTGGATGATTCGGATATCCTCATTTGTCTTGACCCCAAACAGAACAATTTTTCCGTTTATAAAGGCGTGCATGTTATTACTCCCAATCATTATGAAGTACAGCGCGCTGTCGGCATGGAAACAAACCAGAAAAACAACATTGAGAAATTAAGTGAATTGCTTTTGAAGAAATATGCGTTCCCGGCTCTTTTGGTGACTCGGGGAGAAGAAGGCATGAGTTTGTTTGAAAACGGCCGGAAAATAGTTCATACACATTTTCCCGCTCAGGCCAGGGAAGTCTATGATGTGACGGGAGCCGGTGACACGGTGATTGGAATGCTGGCGCTGAGTCTGGCGGCGAAAGCGAATCTTAAGGAGGCGACGTGCCTGGCGAATCTGGCCGCAGGCATCGTTGTTGAGAAAATCGGCACAGCCACCGTTTCACAAAAAGAACTGATAGATGTGTTATGAGTAAACCGAGGAATGCGGAACCGGTAAAATTAATCTTCAGCCTTTTTGCGAAAGAAGCCGCGATCATAAACAAGACAATAGAAACATTGTCTTCTTTATATGGCAAACCGGATTTCATCAGTGCGATAGTGCCGTTTGATTACACGGATTATTACTGTGACGAAATGGGACAGGATCTTGTTCGTCGCTTTTTAGCCATGGAAAAGTTGATCAGACCGGAAGAATTGACTGATATAAAACTGGCGACCAACGAAATTGAAGAACAATCAGTTTCTGATTCACATCGGACGATTAATATTGATCCTGGTTATATATCCAAGGCTCATTTAATTCTGGCCACCGGCAAAAGTTACGCACATCGTCCCTATTTGCGGAATGGGATTTATGCCGATTTGACGTTGATTTATCAGGGGAAGAAATTCTGCTCTCTGCCCTGGACGTATCCTGATTACGCTGATGAAAAACAGCTTTTGATGCTCGGCAAAATCAGAGAGAAGTATTTATTGCAGTTAAGAATGTTAGATGGTTAAAATACAAAATTAATCATTAGAAGAAGGTTGATAATGATAAAAAGCATGACGGGCTATGGACGGGCGGATACCGTCTGTGAAGGTAAAAATATCATTGTTGAGGCGAAGTCCGTCAATCATCGTTTTCTGGAAATATTACTACGCACACCTTCGTCGCTTTTTCCGCTGGAGATGGATTATAAAAAGAAAATTACTGAAAAATTCAAAAGAGGACGCATCGAAGTATTCATCAAGTTCGAAGGAGAGGGAACGGGATTATCCAAGGTAAATCTGAATATGGAAGTTGCCCGGGATTATTATCATGTTTTAAATAAGCTTAGAGATGAATTAAAACTTGAATCTCCCGTAACCCTGGACACGTTGACTTATTTTCGTGATATTTTTACGCCTCCTGCGGAAACTGAACTCAGTTCTGATTTTCTAAGGGAAGTGGAAAAAACATTTCTGGAAGCGTTGGCTACACTTGCTGCTATGAGGCAGGAAGAAGGTCTTGTCCTGTATCAGGATATGCAGATGAGGCTCGGGATCATTTCGGGAATTCTGGATAAGATCCGATCGCGCGCACCACAAGTTGTGACGGAATATCAGGAACGTCTATCGGAAAGAGTCAGAGAATTACTTGAAGGGTGCGCGCTTGATGAAAGCCGTCTGGTTCAGGAAGTTGCCATCATGGCGGAAAGAACGGATATAACAGAAGAGATTGTACGAATACAAAGTCATATCGGGCAGTATGATGCCCTTTTGCGGAGCGACGATGCGGAAGGCAGAAAAATTGATTTTCTTCTGCAGGAAATGAATCGGGAAATTAATACCATCGGGTCAAAAGTGGGCGATGTGGAAATAACCAGACATGTCATTGAAGTAAAAAGTGAATTGGGAAAGTTACGCGAGCAGGCGCAAAATATAGAGTGATTATATGTCCAAAGGTTTGTTTATCGTTGTTTCCGCGCCATCGGGCGCCGGAAAAAGCACCATCTGTCAGGGGCTATTAAAGACGTGCCCGGGAATACAATTTTCTGTTTCTTATACATCCAGATCCCCGCGTCCCAACGAGACAGATGGAAAAGATTATTATTTTATTTCCCGTGATGAGTTTCGTGAAAAAATCAAACGAAGTGAGTTTATCGAATGGGTCGAGAGTTTCGGTCATCTTTATGGAACCTCCAGGAAATTTATTGAAGATTGTTTAAGCAATGGCATGGATTTGTTGCTCGACATTGAACCGCGGGGAGCTAAAAAGATTAAAAAGGAACTTAAGGGCGGCATTTATGTTTTTATTTTACCGCCGTCCCACCAGGATCTTTTAAAAAGACTGGAAAAAAGGGGTTATGAAGATGATGAAGCCATTCGAAAAAGGCTTCATCAGGCAGAAAGTGAATTACAGGAAATTTCCTGGTATGATTACGTCATATTCAACAAGGATCTTAACAAGGCTATTCATCAATTGATTTCAATTTATACAGCCGAAAAGTGTAAAAGAAAAAGATTGGGTAATGAAATTAGAAAATTTAAAAATAAATTATTTTAAGGAGATTTTAATTTATGGCTAGAATTACAATTGAAGATTCTTTGCGCGTTGCCAAGACAAGATTTGGATTGGTCACGCTGGCATCAAAACGCGCCCATCAGCTGCTGAAAGGATCGGAGCCGCTGGTGGTCAGCAAAAACAGAGAAATTGTGCAGGCTCTGCGCGAAATTGCCACGGGAAAAGTCGTGTATGCCAATCCTGAATATTTAAACGGAACCAAGGAAGATTTCAAGCCTATTCCGGATAGCACTGAGTTCATCGGCGATGAAGAATATATCGAATAAAGACGCAACGGATAAATTAATTTTTGCGCTTGATGCGAATGATTATAAAGAAGCTTTGTCCTGGATTGAGCTTCTTTCGGGTCACGTAGGTATGTTTAAAGTAGGCAAGGAATTGTTTACCGCCGTGGGGCCCAAAATAATCCGGGACATCAAAGAAAGATCTCAGAAAGTATTTCTGGATCTTAAATTTCACGACATTCCCCATACAGTCGCCCGTGCTGCCGAAGCGGCAGTCAGATTGAACGTGGATGTGTTCAATGTTCATGCGTCGGGCGGTTCTCAGATGATCAAGGAAGCCATTTTGGCCGCCGAGACTTGTTCCGATAAGCTGGGTCGAACAAAGCCGGTTTTTTTAGCTGTTACGGTCCTGACCAGTTTAAACGACGATGACCTTAAAAGAATTGGATTTCAAAAAAACACCCGGGCGCTCGTTCTTCATCTGGCCGGTCTGGCTAGAGACGCGGGCGCTTCAGGCGTTGTCGCATCACCACAGGATATTGCCATGTTGAGGAGTAATTTCGGAAATGATTTTATCATCGTAACGCCGGGCATACGCAGTGCTTCCGAAATGAAAAAAGATGATCAAAAAAGAACGCTCAGCGCATATGAGGCAATCAAGACTGGCGCCGACTATATTGTCGTGGGCCGGCCGATTCGCGCAGCTGATGAACCGCTCGTAGCCTGCCGGCAAATTGTTCAGGAAATTGCCGAAGGACTGGCGGCAAAATAATTCGCGAATAAAAGTGTGAACATCATGGAGGTTATTTACGGTATAAATTCCATCAGCGATCTCCTCCGCTATGATAAAAAAGGATGGGGAAAAATTATTATTGCTTCCGGACGCAACGGAACGTCCGTGAAGGACATAATAAGAATTGTCCGGATGGAAAAAATTCCGATTGAATTTTACGAGCGGAAATATCTGGATAAATTGGCCGGAACTTCTGATCATCAAGGGATAGTGGCTTTCCGTAAGCCTTTTGTTTATTCTGATCTAGATATCCTGATACAAAACCGCAACAGGTCCTTTGATTTTAATTTTATTATTATTCTGGATAGCGTAATGGATCCGCAAAATCTGGGTTCGATCATTCGAACCGCTCATTGTATGGGGGCGAATGGAGTGATCATTCCGGAAGACAGGGCTGCCCATATTACGGCCGCTGTCAATAAGGTTTCCGCCGGGAGCGTCGGGCAAATGCCCGTGGCAAAAGTCGTTAATTTGGCGCAATCAATTAACTATTTGAAAGAAAAGGGATTTTGGATTTTTGGCGCAGATGCTCATAATGGAAGAAGTTTGAAAGATATAGATTTTAATTGTTCTGTTGCCTTGGTATTGGGGGGAGAAAAAAAAGGTATCAGAACGCTGGTAAAGAAACAATGTGACTTTTTAATCAATATTCCCATGTGTGGAAACTTTGATTCATTGAATGTTTCCGTGGCTGCGGGAATTATTATGTATGAAGTATTCCGTCAACGTTATAAATAAATATTGAAAAATCAGTTTAATGCGTAATTGAACTCCAACAAGAGTCATTTAAAATTAAAAAATTTATTAATAAAAACCTCTCTATTTTATATATTTTAACTTGTTGAATTTATATGCCGAATGATTTAAAATAATAAAAATTAATCCAAAATAAAAGAAAGGATTAAAAAATATGCCTGTTTTTATCTGGGAAGGGGTAACAAAAAAAGATGAAGTTAAAAAAGGGGAGATGGAAGCGGTTGATGAACTTACCGTCCGCGGCCTCTTGCGTCGCCAGGGATTCAAATCCATTGAGGTAAAGAAAAAACCCAAGGATCTT